>NZ_JBJDPY010000002.1:0-574192 GCF_044903205.1 Streptomyces sp. NPDC029674 | reverse complement strand
GCCCGCGTCCAGCACGTGGCCCGCAGCCGACGCATGGCCCGCGTCCAGCACGTGGCCCGCAGCCGACGCATGGCCCGCGTCCAGCACGTGGCCCGCAGCCGACGCATGGCCCGCGTCCAGCACGTGGCCCGCGCCAGCCCGACGACCCACACCGGCCACGTCGCCCGCGTCAGGTCGGCGGCCCGCATCGGACGCGTGGCCCGCGCCCGGCGCCCGGCCCGCCCCCAGCGCGTGGCCCGTCGGCTCCGGGACGTCCCGCAGGGCCTCCTCCGCCGCCGCGCACAGGCGGGAGTGTGCGACGACCAGCCAGTCGCGTGCGGCGGCCTCGTCGGGGAGCGGCTTGCCCGCGGAGGCGGGGCTGTGCAGCAGTCGCGGCAGTACGCTGTGCGGCTTCGTGCGGCGGATCGCGGTGATGACGGTGGCCAGCACGTAGTCGAGGAAGCGGAGCCGCGCCCCGGCGCGGTCCGCCGCGCTCTCGCGGAGCTCGCACTGCCGGCGCGCGAAGAGCCGCACCAGGTCGTGGAACCGGTACCGGTCCTCCCCGTGCAGCTCCATCAGCCCGGCGTCGACGAGCCGTTCCACCGCCGTCTCCGCCTCCTCGTCGCTCACGTCGAGGAGCGCTCCCGCGGCGCCGCGGCAGAAGGACGGCATGTAGCAGAGCGAGACCATGCGGAAGGCGCGGGCGAGCTCCGGCTCCAGCGCTTCGTAGCCGAGCCGGAACGTGGCCTCCACGCCCATGTCGTCCACCCGCAGCTCGTCCAGCCTGCGGCGCTCGTCGCGCAGCCGCGCCGTCAGGTCGGCGACGGGCCTGCCCGGCCTGGCGGCGAGCCGGGCGGCGGCGATACGGACGGCCAGCGGCAACCCCCCGCACGTGGCGACCAGTTCGCGGGCGGCCTCCGGTTCGGCGGCCACGCGGTGGGCGCCCGCCATCGCGGAGAGCAGCCCGAGCGCCTGCGGCTCGTCCATCGTCTCGACGTCGACGACGCGCGCGCCGGGCAGCGTGATGGTCCGCCAGCGGCTGGTCACGAGGACCGCGCAGCCCGGGGTGCCGGGCAGCAGGGGCCGCACCTGGGCGGTGTCGCGCGCGTTGTCGAGGAGTACGAGGACGCGCCGCCCGGCGAGGAGCGAGCGGTAGAGGGCGGTCTGCTGGTCGAGGCCGTCGGGCACGGCGCTCTCGGGGATGCCGAGCGCGCGCAGGAACCCGGTGAGGGCGCTGCCGCTGTCGACGCCGGGCGCGGGGTCGGCGCCGCGCAGGTCCACGTACAGCTGCCCGTCGGGGAACTCCTCGCGTAAGGAGTGGGCGACGTGCACGGCGAGCGCGGTCTTGCCGACGCCGCCGAGACCGGTGAGCGTGGCCACGGCCATCGTGCTCCCCGACGTGGCGGCGCGCAGCGTCTCGGTGAGCAGCCGCGCCTCGGCCTCACGTCCGGCGAAGTCCGTTATGTCGGGGAGGAGTTGTGCAGGGACGAGGGGGGTGGGGGCGGTGGTACGGGTGGGGGCCGGGGAAGCGGCGTTCAGGGGCAGGGGGCGGGTGGTGTGTTCCGTGCGGGGAGATGGGGACGGGGGCGGGAACGGTGGCGAGGGCGGGGCCGCACCTTCGTACCCCTGCCCCTGCCCCTGCTTCGGCGGGGTTCCCTTCAGCAGCCCCTCGTGGAGCGTGGTGAGCTCCTTGCCGGGGTCGACGCCGAGTTCGTCGGCGAGTGTGCGGCGCGTCGCCTCGTACACGGCGAGGGCGTCCGCGCGTCGGCCGCCGCGGTGCAGGGCGAGCATCAGCAGCGCCTGGGCGCGCTCGCGCAGCGGGTGCTCGGCGGCGAAGACGCTGAGCGGGGCGGTCGTCTCGCTGTGGCAGCCCAGTTCGAGGGCGCAGGCGAAGAATTCTTCCTGGGCGGTGACGGACAGTTCGGTGAGCCGGTCCCGCTGGCGGCGGGCGTAGGGGCCGGGCAGCCCGGCCAGCGGGGCACCGTCGGAGAGGGCGAGCGCCGCGGTCAACTCGGCGTGCGCGTCGGCGTGTTCGCCGGTGGCCCGCAGCTCGCGGGCCGCGGCCACCCGGTCCTCCAGCTCGGACGCGTCGACGGAGCCGGGCGGAAGCCGCAGGGCGTACCCGTCGCCGGCCGACACCAGGAGCCGGGCGGGTTCGCGGGCGCGGCGGTCGGGTTCGAGGAGGGAGCGGAGCCGGGAGACGTACGTACGCAGCGTGCCGACGGCGCGCGGCGGCGGCTCCTCGTCCCACAACGCGTCCACCAACTCGGACGCCGAAGCCGGGTGCCCGCCGCGCAGCAGCAGGGCCGCCAGGGTCGCGCGCTGCTGCGGCGGCCCGAGCGGAAGCGGCTGCCCGTCGCGCCAGGCCCGCACCGGCCCGAGGACCTGGAACCACAGCGCCCCGCCCGGTTCGGCCGGGCCCGCCGTGGCCGACGTGGCCACCGGGGCACCAGGACCGCGCAGGCCGATCCGACCGCCCGGACCGCCCGGACCGGCCGCCGTCCCGCCGCCCCGGCCCCGACAGCCGCCCGCGTCGCCCCGCATCGTCAGCCCCGCACCCCTTGCCCCGTGACGCACTTCGAAGTGCCCGTTCGTACCGGCGGCGCATGACCGCACGCACCAAACGTTACGTCAGCCCCGCGGGGTGCCCGACCCACGCGTGACACTTGCGCCACCTTGTTGACCAGGTATTGACGCTGTGGACACGTGGGGCGGGGCATATGCGCCACGGACCACTGACATTCGGCCGGAGGGGTGAAGGAGGGGGCAGGCGGGCGGCGGAAACGGCGGGCGGCACCCGGTGCGGGTCACGTGCGGGTCACGTGCGGGTGACCGGACGGGCAACCCGGCCGCCCCGCCGCCTCCGGACCACGGGTCGGCGCGAACGCGCAGGTCCGCGCCTGCCGTCCGGCGGCTGAACGGGCAGCGGCATCTGCCCTCACTGACGTCCTTCCGTCTCTACGCACCGGCCCGCGCGTGGGACATCGTCGACACGGTACGAACCCGTGCCGGCTGTGCGCCGGTCCCGCACACCTCGAACCTTGGAGCACAGCAGCATGCCCAACTACCTGTCCCCCGGCGTCTATATCGAGGAAGTCGCCAGCGGTTCACGCCCCATCGAAGGGGTCGGCACGTCCGTTGCGGCCTTCGTCGGCCTGGCACCGCGGGGACCGCTCAACGAGCCGACGCTGGTGACCAACTGGTCGCAGTTCGTGGCCGCGTTCGGTGAGTTCACGGACGGGTACTACCTGGCGCACTCCGTGTACGGGTTCTTCAACAACGGCGGTTCCGCCGCGTACGTCGTGCGGGTCGGTGGCTCCGACGCCGCCGACCCGCAGCAGCGGTCCGCGGCGCCCGCGCAGGCCCAGGCGCCCAAGGAGATCACCGCGGGCGAGCCCGTGGCGCTCGGCAGCTTCTCGGTGTCGGCGATCACCGCGGGCACCGCGAACGGCGGGGCCCTGACCGTCGAGGTGCAGGACGGCGAGGGCGAGGGCGCCGCCGACCGCTTCAAGCTGATCGTCAAGGACGGCGACAAGGTCGTCGAGAGCTTCGACGTCAGCGCGAAGAAAACCGCGCGGAACTACGTCGTCACCCAGGTCAAGCAGCGCTCCAAGGCGATCGCCCTGGAGGAGGCGGCGGGCGGCCAGCTCGCCAAGCCCGACGCGCAGACCGTGACGCTCGCCCCGCCGGCGCCCGCCACGCCCGCCGTGCCCGCGTCCAACGGCGCCGTGGACCGCGTCGAGACCGCCCAGTTCATCGGCGACTCCGCGGACCGCACCGGCTTCGGCGGCCTGGAGGCCCTGGACGAGGTCAACATGGTGGCGGTGCCCGACCTGATGGCCGCCTACCAGCAGGGCCTCATCGACGAGGAGCAGGTCAAGGCGGTCCAGCTCGGCCTCATCGCGCACTGCGAGCTCATGGGCGACCGGATGGCGATCATCGACCCGCCGCCGTCGCTCAACGCCCGCCAGGTGCGGCAGTGGCGCCAGGAGCTGGCCGGTTACGACTCGCGCTACGCCGCGCTCTACTACCCGTGGATCAAGTCCTTCGACCCGGCCTCCGGCCAGTCGGTGGTCGTGCCGCCGTCCGGTCACATGGCCGGCATCTGGGCGCGCAACGACGCCGAGCGCGGTGTGCACAAGGCACCCGCCAACGAGATCGTGCGCGGCGCCGTGGACCTGGAGCTGCAGATCACCCGCGGCGAGCAGGACCTGCTCAACCCGGTCGGCGTGAACTGCATCCGCGCGTTCCCCGGCCGCGGCATCCGCGTGTGGGGCGCCCGCACGATGGCGTCCGACCCGGCCTGGCGTTACCTGAACGTGCGCCGCTACTTCAACTATCTCGAAGAGTCGATCCTCATCGGCACCCAGTGGGTCGTCTTCGAGCCGAACGACCACGCCCTGTGGGCGCGCATCCGCCGCAACGTCTCGGCGTTCCTGGTCAACGAGTGGCGCTCCGGCGCGCTCTTCGGCTCGCGCCCCGAGGACGCGTTCTACGTGAAGTGTGACGAGGAGACCAACCCCGCCGAGTCGGTCGACCTCGGCCGGGTCGTCTGCGAGATCGGCATCGCGCCGGTCAAGCCCGCCGAGTTCGTGGTGTTCCGGCTCGCGCAGTTCTCCGGCGGGGGCGGCGAGCTGGAGGAGTAGTCCGCGTACTCGCCCCAGGGCCCGTCCTTCGAGAACCATCACAACAGGAGTGAAACCCCTTGTCTCTGCAGCCCGGTGACGCCCTCACCACACACAACTTCGGCCTCCAGATCGACGGCGTCATGGTCGAGTACCTCCAGGAGGTCAGCGGCCTCTCCATGGAGCAGGACGTCATCGAGTACCAGCAGGTGTCGGCCGACGGAAAGCCCGTCGTGAAGAAGATGCCCGGCGTGAAGAAGGCCGGCGAGTGCACGGTCACCCGCGGCATGACGCAGTCCCCCGTCTTCAGCGAGTGGATCAACAAGTCCATCGCGGGTGACATGGGTTCGGCGCGCAAGAACGCCACGATCATGATGATGGACTACCAGAACAGCCCGGTGAAGCGGTACAACCTGCGCAACGCCTGGTGCAGCAAGGTGGAGACCAGCGGGGTCAAGGCGGGCGACGCCGCCGCGCTGACCGAGGCGGTCACCATCGTCTTCGAAGAGCTGGTCATCGAATAATGCGGCGCGAAGGCCCGGCGGGGGTGAACGCGGGGGCGGACGTACGTGAACCGTTGCGTACGGAGTTCGAGTTCGAGCTGCCGCGCGGCTTCGTGGACGAGTCCGGCACCGTGCACCGCAACGGCGCGATGCGGCTCGCGACGGCACGCGACGAACTGGTGCCGCTGCGGGACGTCCGCGTCCGCGAGAACCCCGCCTACCTGTCCGTGGTGCTGCTCGGCCGGGTCATCACCCGTCTTGGCACGCTCGGCTCCGTCCACGACGGCACGGTGGAGAACATGTTCGCCTCCGACCTGGCCTTCCTCCAGGACTTCTACCGGCAGATCAACGCGGAGGGCCACACCCGCGCGGCTGTGGCCTGCCCGCACTGCTCGGAGTCCTTCGAGGTGGAGCTGGCCGGGAGCCGCCTGGGGGAATCGTGACGTACGCGGCCGACCGCATCGAGGAGGAAGTCGCGTACCTCGCCTACCACTTCCACTGGGGCATGGACGACATCCTCGACCTCGAACACGCGGACCGGCGCGCGTACGTGGCGCGGACCGGGAAGTTGGTGGAGCAGTCGGAGGCGAGGCAGTGAGGGTCGGCGGGGTGACCGGGACCGGTCGGGGTCGGTGAGTCGAGGCAGTCGAGGTAAGTGATGGGCTTGTTCAGGTGGCGGCGGGGGTCGCGGGGCGACGCGGTGGCGTCGGGCGCGGGCGTTTCGGGTGCGGGTGACGCGGCCGGTGCGGGTGCGGTTGCCGACCCGGGTGCCGGTGCTGGTGCTGGTGCTCGTGCCGGTGACGGTGGCTGGGCTGCCCTTCCGCCGGTCCAGCGTGTGCTCGGGGCGCCGCGTACGGTCGCGGAGCAGGGCTTCGGCGCGATGCTCGCCACGCACCAGAACCCGTCCTTCGGCGGCGAGTTGGGCCACGCCGTGCGGGCCTCGGCCCCCGGGGGCCTGCTGCGCGACGTCCTGACACCGGTCGCCGGCCGCCCCGGCGACCTCGACCTGCCGTCGCTGCGGCTGCCGGTGCGGGGCCTGCCGGAGGCGGAACGGCCTCACGAGCCGGGTGAGCCCGGTGAGCCGGGTGAGCCTGGTGCCCCCGCTCCCGCCGGTCGTACCGTCCAGCGGGCGGATGTCCCGTCGCCGGCCGCGAAGGACGCGGTGCGGGGCGGCGGTCGTACGGCAGCCGGGACGCGTACCGCCGGGGCGGAGTCCCCCGGTGCCGAGGCCCACCGCCCGGTGCAGCGCCGGGCCACCACGTCGCCGAGCGGCGCGCACGCAACGCCGAGCACGAGCCGTACGACGACGCCCGCCCCCGGGACGTACGCCTCCCCGGACACCGACACGGACCGCCCCGCCCAGCGCCGGGCCGCCACCCCGGCGCCCCCCGAGACGGCGGCATCGCGCGACAGCGGCACGGCTACGCCCCTACGGGGACAGGCCACACCGCAGGCCGGCGGCGCACACACGTCTGCACCCGAAGCGCAGCCCTCCCGGACCGCCTCGCCCAGCACCGGCCAGGACCGGCCCGTCCAGCGCCGCGCCACCACCCCGCCGAGCCCCGCCCCCGAAGCACCACGCGACAGGGGTACGACCACACCTGGTCCCGTAGCAGCGACTCCCGCTCCCGGAGCGCAGAGCCCCAAGGCGCCGGCACCGCACGCCGACAACGCGCGCACCCCTGCGCCCGAAGCACGGGCCTCCCGGTCTGCCTCCGCCCCCGGAGCCGACACGGGCCGCCCCGTCCAGCGCCGGACCGCCGCCCCGGCGAGCCCCCAGGCCGAAGCGCCACGCACCAGCGGTACGGCCATGCCCGCCCCCGGAACGCAGGCCCCCCGCACCCCCTCCCCGGGCACCAGCACGGACAGTTCGGCCCAGCGCCGCACCACCACGTCGCCGGGTCGTGCGCTCGAAACGCCGCGCGCCGGACGTACCGACACGCCTGCTCCGGCGACGGAAACTCCGGCTCCCACTCCCGGAGTTCAGGCACCCCGCACCACGGCCCCCACCGCACCCCAGCGCCCCACGGGCGCACCCGCGACCAAGCCCCTCCTCGGGGACGCGGGCCTCCCCGTCCAGCGACAGGCCGCGACCCCGACGGGCCCCGCGCACGAGACGACGCCCGGCAGCAGCCCGGACCTGCCCACCGGTGCACCCCCGCACGGAGCAGTGCCGCCCGCCCCCGGCGCGCAGGCTCACGACCCCGCCGCGGGGCGCCCCGTCCAGCGGCAGGCTGCAAGCCCCCGCACGCACGCACCGCAGCCGTCCAACGCGGCGCCCACCCCAGAAGCCCAGCCGCACCGTCCCGCCCAGCGGCAGGCTTCACACCCCAGCACACAGACGTCCCCGGCCCCCGCCGCAGCCCCCTCCGCCGCAACCGCCCCGCAGCCGAGGCGCGACGCGCACGGCGACGGCAACGGGAACGGGAACGGGAGCAGCCGCGCGGGTGCCGTGCCGAGCGGCGGCGTGCCCTCGCCCGTCACACCGCGCACGGCAGCCACGCCCGGCCAGAACACATCCGGCCGGACCACTCCCGGTCAGGCCACAACCGGCCGGGCCACACCGGGCCAAAACGCTCCCGCCCGGAGCACACCCGCCCTGAACACGCCCAGCCGGACCACTCCCGGCCAGAACACATCCGGCCGGACCACCCCCGGCCAGGCCACAACCGGCCGGACCACACCGGGCCAAAACACTCCCGCCCGGAGCACACCCGCCCTGAACACGCCCAGCCGGACCACTCCCGGCCAGGGCACACCCGCCGAGGCCACACACCGCCAGGCCACACCCGCTCAGGCCACACCGGGCCAGACCACTCCCGGCCGGACCACACCCACCCAGGCCACACCCACCACCCCCACCTCCAACCACCCCACAGCCGCGCAGCGAACCACCACCACCTCAACCACAGCCGTGATCACCCCCGGCACCGCCCCGCTCACCAGCGCCCGGGCCATTCCCGTGCCGGGCGCGAGCGGCACCCCGACCGCGGCCGGTCCGGTGGGCGCGGGTGCGGGTCCGCGTCCCGTGCCCCTCGTGCAGCGGTCGCGGACAGGGCGCTCCCCGCTCGTGTCCGCCGCGCCCGCCGTCGTACCGGAGCGGCAGATCTTCCCGGTCGGAACCCGTCGTACGACCGCCCCCGTCGACGCCCCGTCCGCCGACGGCACGTCCCCCGCGCCCTCAAGCCCTCCCCCGCCGGACGCCACCACTCCCGTCCGGCCCACCGATGTCCCCGGGCCGGTGCCCCCCACCGGCCCGGGGACGCACGCCGCGTCCGCGGCCACGGACCCCGTCGCTGTGCGGGCGAATTCCCCCGTTCAGCCCGTACAGCGACGGCCTCTCGTACGCCGGGTCCGGCGCGCGCAGGAAGACGGCGCCACGGCGTCGACCGGCGCCCCGCGCCCGGGGCTCGGGCAGCCCATGAACCAAGCCCCCGCCCCCTCCGGACCGCCGGCACCCCAGGACCGCCCCCGCCGCACCGCGATCGGCGCGCCGGTCACCCCCGTCCAGAAGTCGGCGAGCACCAAGTCCACCCCTGCCCCCGCACCCGCACCCGCGGCCGAGCCCGAGCCCACACCGGCCCCCATACCGGAACCAGCCCCGGCACCCGCACCCGCACGCCCGGAACCCCTCCCCGTCGTCCCCGTCAACCGCCGCATCGCACCCGGCAGTTACCGCCCGGCGGAGCCCCACGGCACCCGCCTGCCCCTGTCTCCCACCCGAGGGCTGACGACTCGCACCCCCTCAGCGCGGGAAGCGGCAACGGGCCCCGTCAGCAAACCGGTTGAGGGCGGCGCGCCCACGGCAGCCACCCCCGTACCGCTCCAACGTTCATCGGACACCGCGTCCCAGTCCCGCAACGGCGGCGCCCCCGTCGTCGTACCGCTCGGCAACAACTCCGGGCCCCGGACACCTCGTCACGTCCCGACCCCGGCCCCCTCGCCCGTGCGCCCCAAAACCGTCCAGCGCAGCGCACCCACCCCCACTCCCGCTCCCCCGCCCACTCCTGCCCCGCAGGCACCATCTGCCCCACCACCCCGCCATAGCCCCACCCCCGCACAACGCAGCCAGACCCCTCCCGCCCCAGCCGCGGCCCCTGCCCCCGCCTCCGAACCCGCTCCCGCTCCCGCCCCCGAAGCCACCCCCGCCGACCTGGACGATCTGGCCCGACGCCTCCTCGCTCCCCTCTCGCGACTGCTCCGCGCGGAGCTGCGCAGCGACCGTGAGCGGGTCGGCCGCCTGCGCGACCACGGCCGCTAGCCACAACCCGCGCTCCCTCCCGGCCCCGCCGCCCTCCGTCTCCTCCACAGCAAAGAGAACCCATGCCCTCGCCACTGGACCCCGGCTCCACCGTCTTCTTCAAGCTCACCATCGACGGCCAGGACCTCGGCCTGTTCAACGGGTGCGACGGGCTGTCGTCCGAGGTGGAGGTGGAGCAGCGGCAGGAGGGCGGGAACAACGGGTTCGTCTGGCAGTTGCCCACCCGGGTGACGTTCTCCACCATCCGGCTCACCCGGCCGCTGACCGCCGACACGTCGCGCGTGGCCGCCTGGATCTCGTCGATCGCGACGGGGATCTCACGGCCCACGGCACAGATCGCGGCGCTGCGCGCGGACGGTTCCGTCGTCGCGCAGTGGGGGCTCGTCGAGGTGCTGCCCGTGCGCTGGCAGGGGCCGAGTCTGAGCCCGGACAGCCCGGCCGTGGCGACGGAGACGCTGGAGATCGCGCATCACGGGTTCACCGACGCGGGGGGTGCCTGAGATGGCCGCGCCGACCGGCGGCCGGGCCGGCGCGAGCCTGGTGCGTGCCGCGCTCGCCATTCACCAGCCGCCCACCGACCTGGGCGGGTCGATGGGCGGGCGGATCGGTGAGGTGGAGTTCCAGTTCAATCCGACGCAGCTGCAGATGGGGCGGTCGGCCGAGTGGCGTACGCAGCGTGCCGTCGCCTATACGCGCGGCGCCCCGCCGAAGTTCACCGGCGCCGCGCCCGCCACCCTCAAGCTGGAGGTGTTCCTCGACTCCTCCGGTACGCCCAACGCGGGGAAGGTGCAGAAGCAGGTCGAAATGCTTCTGTCGTGCTGCGAGGTGACGCCGCAGAGTGTCACCTCGAAGCGGCCGTCGCCGCCGTGGGTGCGGTTCTCGTGGGGGTCGTTCAACACGGTGCAGTTCGTGGCGTACGTGACCGATGTCAGCGCCACGTACACGCTGTTCAATCCGACCGGTGAGCCGATCCGCGCCACCTGCTCGCTCTCGCTGACCGAGGTCGCGATGCCCACGAAGGGGCAGAACCCGACCTCGGGCGCGCTCTCCGCGCGCCGTGTGCACCGCACCGTCGCGGGGGACTCGCTGGCGTCGCTGGCCTGGCGGGAGTACGGGGACGCCACCCGCTGGCGGCTGATCGCGGAGGCCAACGACATCGACGACCCGATGCGGCTGCGGCCCGGCACCGAGCTGCTGCTGCCCGCCTCCGACGAGGCCCGCCCCGGTGGCCCCGCCACCGTCCCCACGCCCATGGAGTCCGCATGAGTGAGAAGACGTACACGAGCGTCCTGCACGCCGAGATCGGCGGGTCCGTCCTGCCCGACAAGCTCGCCGTGCTGCTCGTCGAGGGCTGGGTGGACTCCAGCGTGAACGTGCCGTCAGCCTTCCAGCTGACCTTCGCCGACACGGGCGGGGACATCCTGGAGAAGTTTCCGCAGATCAAAGTCGGTGCCAAGGCCGTCCTCAGCCCTTTCACCGACGGGGTGCGCGGCAAGCCCATGCTGACCGGTGAGGTCACCGCCCTGGAGGTGGACGCGGACGGCGGCGGCAAGTCCCTCGTCGTCCGCGGCTACGACCCGGGGCACCGGCTGCTGCGCAACCGCCGCGTCCAGGGCTATCCGAACATGACGGCGTCGGACATCGTGCGCCGCGTCGCCGGGCTCAGCAAGCTCAAGCTCGGCAAGATCGAGTCGACACCGACGGTGTACGAACTGGCCACCCAGCCGAACATCACCGACTGGGACTTCCTCTCCCGGCTCGCCCAGGAGAACGACACGCACCTGTCCTTCGACGCGGACGGGAAGCTCTGCTTCGCCAAGCTCAACCCCGCGGCGGGCGCGCCGTCGGACACGACTCCTGCCGCGCAGAGCCCGTACGTCCTGGAGTTCGGGCACAACGCGCTGCACAGCCGCGTCGCGGTGACCGCCGCCGGGCAGGTCGCCACGGCCGGGGTGCGCGGCTGGGACATGCGGACCAAGCGGCCGCTGTCCGCGCAGTCACCGGCCGTCCGCAGCAAGGACATCGTCGCCGACATCACGCCCGCGCAGCTCTCCCAGCCGTTCGGCAGGGCCGAGCTGACGGACACCGGTACGCCGTACACCACGCAGGCCCAAGTGACGCACGCCGCACGGTCGTTGGCCGACGACGTGGCGGGGTCGTTCGCGGAGGTCGAGGTCGCGGTGACCGGCAATCCGGATCTGCGGCCGGGGCAGCCCGTGGCGCTGAAGGGCGCCGGGTTCCCGTTCGAGGGGAAGTACACGGCGACCGGGGTGCGGCATCTCTTCGAGTCCGGGCGGCAGTTCATGACCTGGCTGACCGTGTCCGGGCGGCAGTTCCGCTCCCTCTACGGGCTCGCCTCCGGTGGCGTGGACGCCGCGCCGCCGATGCCGGGCGTCGCGATGGCGCTGGTCAGCAACGCCAAGGACCCGCTCCGGCTGAACCGGGTGAAGCTGCGCTTCCCGTGGCTCTCGGACACGTACGAGAGCGACTGGTGCCGCATCGCGCAGCTCGGCGGGGTGCGGGGCGGTGGTCTGATGCTGCCCGAGGTGGGCGACGAGGTGCTCGTCGCCTTCGACCGGGGCTCGCTGGAGCATCCGTACGTGCTGGCCGGGCTGTACAACGGCGTCGACAAGCCGACGCCCAACACGGACGGTCTGCAGCCGATCGATCCGACCAGCGGCCGGGTCAACTGGCGGTCGATGGCCTCGCGCAGCGGTCACACCGTGGAGCTCGTGGACGCCAAGTCCCGTATGAAGAGCGGCATTCGGCTGCAGACCGGGAATGGTCGGCTCACCGTCCACATGGACGAGGCGCGGACCAGCGTGACCATCCGCAGCGACGGCTCCGTGTCGATCCAGGGGACGCGCAACGTCAGCGTCAGGGCGGGCGGCAACCTGTCGCTGACCGCGGGCGGTTCGCTGACGATGAGCGCGGGCGGGGCCATCGACATCAAGGCGGGCGCGAAGTTCGGCGTCAACGCGGGCGGCATGGCGGACATCAACGCGACCGGCGTCGTCAGTCTCAAGTCGGCGGGCGCGGTCGCCGTGAACGCGGTCGGCGCGGTCTCCGTCACCGCGGCGGGCGCGGTCGCCGTCAACGCGGGCGCGGCGGCGGCCATCACCTCGCCGGCGACCGTCGCGCTGACCGCTCCTGCCGTGCTGCGCAACGGCATTCCGTTCTAAGGGGGGCAGAGATGAGTGAGCAGTTCGTCGGTGCGGGCTGGACGTTTCCGCTGCGTACGGACGCCGGCGGCGGCATCGCGCTGGCGCGGCGCGAGCGCGAGATCGAGGAGGCGATCCGGCTGGTGCTCGCCACCGCGCCGGGCGAGCGTCCGATGCGGCCCGAGTTCGGCTGCGCCGTCCACGACATGGTGTTCGCGCCGGTCAACGAGGCGACGGCGGGCCGCATCCGGTACGAGGTGCGGTCCTCGCTCGACCGCTGGGAGCCGCGCATCGAGGTCCTGGACGTCGAGGTCAGCCCGGCGCCCGACGAGCCGTCCGTCCTGTTCATCGACGTGAGCTACACCGTGCGCGGCACCAACAACCCGCGCAGTCTCGTCTTCCCCTTCTACGTGATCCCGTCCACGGAATCAGAGAGCGGAGTCTGAAGTCCGATGGCCCTGCCCGCACCCCACCTCGACGACCGGCGCTTCCAGCAGTTCGTCGACGACGCCAAGCGCTACATCCAGCAGCGCTGCCCGGAGTGGACCGATCACAACGTCTCCGACCCGGGTGTCACCCTCGTCGAGGCGGTCGCGCACATGGCCGACCAGATCGTCTACCGCCTCAACCGCGTGCCGGAGAAGAACCACCTGGCCTTCCTCGACCTGCTCGGCGTCACCCTCTTCCCGCCCTCGGCGGCCCGCGCGGACGTCACGTTCTGGCTGTCCGCGCCGCAGGCCGAGCCGGTGGTGCTGCCCGCCGGCACGGAGGTGGCGACCGGCCGCACCGAGACCGAGGAGGCGGTGGCCTTCGCGACCGAGGCGGATCTGACCGTGGTGCCCTGCGAACTGTCGGCCGTACTGCGGCAGGAGGACGGCGGCACGCCGCAGGACGTCGGGCAGGACGTCTTCGGCGGCCGTGACGTGGCGGCCTTCGCGGCCGCGCCGCGCCCCGGCGACACGCTGCTCTTCGGGCTGAGCGCCGCGGTGCCGCGCTGCGCGGCCGTGCTCCAGCTGGACAGCCGCGTGGACGGCGTCGGCGTCGACCCGCGCCAGCCCCCGCTGGTGTGGGAGGCGTGGACGGCGGACGGCTGGACGGAGTGTGAGGTGGACGAAGACTCCACCGGCGGCCTCAACAAGCCCGGCGAGGTCGTCCTGCACGTCCCCGCCGGTCACATCGTGTCCCGCGTGGGGCGGCTCGACGCGGGCTGGGTGCGCTGCCGGGTGGTCGAGGCCGCCAAGGGTCAGCCGTTCTACAGCGCGTCTCCGACCGTGCGGTCCGCGTCCGCGTTCACCATCGGCGGCACGACCGTCGTCGCCCACGCGGACGTCGTGCGCGACGAACTCCTCGGCGACTCCACGGGCGTCCCCGGACAGCGCGTCCGGCTCGCCCAGGCGCCGGTGGTCGCCGACCGGCCGCCGCTCGTCCTGGAGATCTCGGACGGCGAGGGCGCGGGCTGGGCCGAGTGGCAGGTCGTGGACGACTTCGCCGCCTCGGGACCGTACGACCCCCACGTCACGCTGGACGCGACGACCGGCGAGGTCGCCTTCGGCCCCGCGGTCCGCGAACCGGACGGCACGCTGCGGCAGTTCGGCGCGGTGCCCGCGAAGGGCGCGGCGATCCGCGCCACCCGCTACCGCACGGGCGGCGGCCGCACCGGCAACGTGGCCCGCGGCGCCATCCAGGTCCTGCGCAGCTCCATTCCGTACGTCGCCCGGGTGGAGAACCGGGAGGCGGCGCGCGGCGGCGTGGACGGCGAGACCGTGCAGGAGGCGAAGGTCCGCGCGCCGATCGCGCTGCGCGCCCAGGAGCGGGCGGTGACGGCGCGCGACTACGAGGAACTCGCGCGGCGGGCCGCCCCCGAGACGGCCCGCATCCACTGCCTGGCCGCGGACTCCGCGGACGTCGGGGAGAACGCCGTCCGGGTCCTCGTCGTCCCCCAGGCCGTGCCCGACCGGGGCGGCCGGCTCCGCTTCGAGCAGCTGGTGCCCGGCGAGGAGCTCCTCTCCCGCGTCACCCACTTCCTCGACGACCGCCGCCCGCTCGGCACCCGCCTCTCCGTCGGTCCGCCCTTCTACCAGGGCGTCACGGTCGTCGCCACGCTGCACTCCTTCCGCGCCGCGCAGGCCGAGCGGGTGCGGACCGAGGCGCTCGACGCGCTGTACGCCTACCTCGACCCGCTGACCGGCGGCGCGCACGGCGAGGGCTGGCCGTTCGGCCGCCCGCTGCGCGCCGGCGAGATCTTCGCCGCGCTCCAGCGGGTGCCGGGTGTGGAGCTGGTCGACGAGGTCCTGCTGCACCCCGCCGACCCCCTCACCGGCCGCCGCGGCGACGCCACGGACCGCATCGACCTGGCGCCCTCCGCGCTCCTCTTCCCCTTCGACCACCGCGTCCGCGTGATCGAGGCCCGATGACGAGCCTGGAGAAGGGCGCCGCGTCGGCGCCGGGCTTCCGGGGCGCGCTGCCGCAGGTGCGGTCCGCGCATCCCATCGGGGAGCAGCTGCCCGCCGTGTTCGCCGACGACGACTTCGCGCTGCGGTTCGTCTCCGGCCTCGACGTCGTGCTCGCGCCCGTCTTCACCGTCCTCGACTCCCTGGAGGCGTACTTCACGCCGTCGCTGGCGCCCGAGGACTTCCTCGGCTGGCTGACGGACTGGGTCGGCACGGAGCTCGACGGCACCGAACCGCTGCGGACGCGCCGGTACGCCGTCGCCTCCGCCGTCGACCTGCACCGCGTCCGCGGCACCAGGCGCGGCCTGTCCGCCGCCGTCGAACTCGCCTTCGGGGTACGCCCCGAGATCGTCGAGAGCGGCGGCGCGACGTGGTCCGCGCGCCCGCTCGGCGCCTTCCCCGGCACCCCGCGCCCCGCCCTGCACGTCACCCTGCGGGTGCACGACGCGGCGTCGGTGGACCCGCACCGGCTGCGGTCCGTCGTCGCGGCGGCCCGCCCCGCCCACCTCCCCTTCACGGCCGAGGTGACCTCCACACCTGCCCCCGAAGGGACCTGAAGATGTCCACCAGCCCCGCACAGCCACCGTCGAACAACCAGCCCGGGACGAACGAGATGCCGAACCCCTCCGCCACTACGCGCCCGTGCCCCGAGTGCGGCACACCGGTCCGCCAGCACGGCCAGTCCTTCTGCGACTCCTGCGGCGCGTTCCTGCGCTGGGACACGCCGGCCGGGGGCGCGGGCAGCGCGTCCGCGGCTCCCGCCGCCGATGCGGCGGACGTGCCGCCGCCGGCCGGATCGGGGACAGGGGCGGGATCGGGAGCCGACGCCGGTGCCACGGACACCACCGTCCCCCTCCCGTCCACGGGACCCACCGGCCCCACGGAACCCGCGCCCTCGTCCCCGCCTCCGTCCTCCTCCGACACCGCCATACGGTCGCTGCTCGTACCGGTGCCTGAGGGGGAGGCCGTCGGGCCGCCGGAGACGCCGGGCAGCGTGCTGCCGGGCAGGCCCGACGCGCCCCGGCCCCGCGTACGACAGGCCGCCGTGGCCGTCGAACCCGAGTCCGGAGCACCCTGCCCGAGCTGCGGGACGCCCAACGCCCCCCGCCGGCACTTCTGCCGCAGCTGCGCGAACCCCCTCAAGGACTCCGCGACCCCGGCCGCCGAGGGCCCGTACGCCGGTCAGCGGCCCCGGCTGCACCGCGACCGCACCCGCTGGATCGCCCGGGCCGTGGGCATCGCGGTGGTCGTCGGCCTGGTGGTGGGCGGGATCTTCGGCGGGCCGCCGGCCGCGCGGGCCGTGCAGGACCACTTCGCCAAGCGGGTCCCCGTCCACCCGACCGACTACAGCGCCTCGCACGCCGCACCGAAGCAGGCGGCGAAGCTCGCCTTCGACGGCTACTCCAACACCTGGTGGGGCACCGGCTACTCGGGCGATTCGGCGGGCCAGTGGCTGCAGGCCGACTTCGGCCAGCCCACCGACCTGCTCAACCTCCTGATCACCCCCGGCACTTCACCGCGCAGCGCGCAGGCCGCCGCGCAGGCGAGGCCGATGGAGTTCGACCTGGTGGTCAGCGACTCAGCGGGCAAGGAACACACGATGCACCGCCGGATCAACGACGGCGGCGTGCAGAAGGTCGACGTCCGCGTGCGGGACGCGGTCAGCGCGCGGCTGGTCCTGCGCTCCGCGTACGGCGCCGGCAAGGGCCGCCAAGTGGCTGTCGCCGAGCTGGAGTTCTTCGGCCGCTCCTCCACCGGTCAGTGACAGCGGGGCCGGGGCCGGTGAACACCACCGGCCCCGGCCCTGTCACTCCGCGCCGCCCGGCCGGTCAGACGCGGTCGGCCGCGATCAGCAGATACTGGAACGAACCGTCCCTGTATGAGTTGATGAACGCCTCCTCGATGCCGGTGACCAGCGACGACGTCGCCCGCAACTCCCAGTAGGGCAGCGTCGCCTCCGTCAGGTCGACGATGGCCGTCGGCACGAGACGGTTGTCGGCCATGGACTTCAGGTACTCCCGGCGGGAGTGGATGTTGCACTCGAAGTGCGCGTTGATCTGGGAGACCCACTTCGAGGGCTGGCCGTACCGCGGGTTCCAGCAGCCGGTGATCGTCACGTAGCGGCCGCCGGGCGCGAGGATGCGGGAGTGCTCGGCGAAGAGGTCGTCCAGGTCGACGTACATGCTCGACTCGTTGTTCCACGACGCCGTGGCCTGGCCGGTGTCGAAGGGCGTGGCGAGCATGTTGCAGACGCGGGCGTGGACGTGGTCCTCGATGCCGAGCTCCCTGGCGCGCCGGTTGGCGAACTCGGCCTGCTTGGCGGAGAGGGTGACGCCCTCGGCCTTGCACCCGAAGCGCTGGTGGGCCATCACCATCGAGCCGCCCCGCCCGCAGCCCGCGTCCACGACGGTGTCGTCACGCCCGACGGGGCCGAGCTGCTCCAGGAGGACTTCGGTCTGCGCCGACTCCAGCCGGTGCAGCTCGGCGATGAGCCTCTTCTCGTACCCGCTGTCGTCGACGTTCCCGAGGGCTTCGTGGTCGACGTCGCCGATGCCGTAGTGGTGGTGGTAGAGCCCGTCGACGTCGCCGAGGCGCAGGTTCACCGGCCGGGCCTCGCCGTCCCAGTAGCGGGCGATGTCGCCCTGATAGGGGGACGCGGGGGCGGGGATGGGGAGGGACGTGGCGTTGGCGAATTCGGTGCTGGTCACAGTGGTGTCGGCTCCTTTACCAGAAGTCGGGCAGGCGGTAGCGGTAGGTGTTGGTGCGGTGCCAGTAGTGGTTGCCGTCGACCCAGACGGCCACGCCCCGGAGGAAACGCAGCACGCTCGGGACGGGGCAGGCGGCCGCCAGGGCGGCGGCCTCGGCTTCGAAGTCGTGCATGAGCTCGTTGTGGACCTCGACCGCCTTCAGATAGGCGTCCCGGTCGGAGACGTCCTCCCGTTCGGCGATCACCACGGGCAGGTTCAGGTGGCGGCCGGGGCTTTCGAGCTCCTTGGTGTAGGAGTACAGGTCGTTCACGATGGTGGTGGCGTTGCCGGCGAGCGCGATGACGCGCTGCATGGCGTGCTGCGCGTGCAGGTCGGCGGGGAGTTCGTAGCCACCGACGGTGTCGGTGATCGTCGGGCAGGGGCGGAAGTTGTTGAACTGGCGCATCGCCAGGTACTCCCACACCTCGGGGACGTGGTCCGTCTCGGCCCACGCGGCCTCGGCGAGGTAGCCGAGGTGCAGCCGCGCCATGTCGTGCCGGTACCGGTCGGCCTGCGAGGCGGTGGCGTGCTGGAGGAAGTACGCCATGGCGGAGCGGTAGGCGCGCCGCGGCCCGTCCGACTGGAGTGACTCCGTCCACCCCGGTTCGTACTCCTTCGTCGTGTGCAGCGGGTCGAGGGCCGTGTGGGCCAGCAGGAGACGGCTGCCGAGTCCGACGGGTGAGCCGCCGTGGTCCTCGCAGTAGCAGTCGTCGACCGCGTTCTCCGCGACCATCAGCCGGGTGGCGATCATCAGGTGGTCGACGGTGGGGGCGTCCGGGTGGCAGGCGACCATGTACTGGCCGACGGAAAAGCCGTCGAACTGGTCCTCCCACTCCGGTGGGAACGCCTGCACCTCCTCCACCGCCCACGCCTTGATCCGACGGCTGACCTCCGCCACTCGCGCCGGGTCGGGCGGCGGCACGGGGTGGTAATAGAGGCCCGGGATGGCCTTGCCCTCGGCCGGATCGTCGAGTTCGACGGCCACTTCGGGTACGACGGGTACCTCGGGTACGTCAGGTACGGGGGGCGACGCCGGTTCCTCGGGCCGGCTCAGGTACAGCCCCGCCGTGCCGAGGCCGCTCGGGCCGCGCAGGATTCTTTGCAGATCGGGCATCCGTGGCTCCTGGGTCACTGGGTGAGTGCCGGGTGGGGCGGCGGGCTAGGGCCTGCGGGCGATCTGCACGTTCTCCAGCACGCCCAGCGCGTCGGGCAGCAGGACGGCGGCCGAGTAGTAGGCGGTGACGAGGTAGGAGATGATCGCCTGCTCGCTCATGCCCATGAAGCGCACGGAGAGGCCCGGTTCGTACTCCTCGGGCAGCCCGGTCTGGTGCAGCCCGATGACGCCCTGGTTCTTCTCGCCGGTACGCATCGCGAGGATGGAGCTGGTGTTCTGCTCGGTGATGGGGATCTTGTTACAGGGCAGGATCGGGACGCCGCGCCAGGCCGGGACCTGCTGTCCGCCCAGGTCGACGTTGTCCGGGTAGAGCCCGCAGGCGGTGAATCCCCGGCCGATGGCCGCGATGGTCCTGGGGTGGGCGAGGAAGAACTTGGTGCCGCGGCGGCGGCAGAGCAGATCGTCGAGGTCGTCCGGGGTGGGCGGGCCCGAGTGGCTCTGGATGCGCTGCTTGAAGGCGGCATTGTGGAGCAGACCGAACTCCCGGTTGTTGATCAGCTCGTGCTCCTGGCGCTCGCGCAGCGCCTCGACGGTGAGCCTGAGCTGTTCCTCGGTCTGGTTCATCGGCCCGTTGTAGAGGTCCGCGACCCTCGTGTGGACCCGCAGAACGGTCTGCGCGACGGAGAGTTCGTACTCCCGCGGGTTCAGTTCGTAGTCGACGAAGGAGCCCGGGAGCGGGGCCTCCCCGGTGTGTCCGGCGGACATCGCGATCTCGGCCTCGCCGTGCCGGGTCTGCCGGGGCACGGACCGCGAGGTGAACTCCCGGACGTGGTCCCGCAGCCCCGGCGCCGACGACAGCACGGCGGCGAAGTCGGCGCGGGACAGGGTGAGCAGGGTGCCTGCCGTCTCGGCGGTGGCGGTGAAGCCCCACCTGGCGTCGGCGTCCAGCAGGGCGTCCTCGCCGAACCGCCCTCCGTCGGCAAGTACGGCGACGTCGACCGCGTCGCCGTACTTGCCGACGGAGGTCTGGCTGATCCGGCCGTGCGCGATCAGATGGATCCGGTCGGCGGAGGCGCCCCGCGTGACAAGCACCTCACCGGCGCGGAAGTCGCGCTGCTCGAACCGGTCGGCCAGCGCGGTCAGCACCTCGTCGTCGTCGAAGCCGCGCAGCAGGGCCAGCTCCCCGAGCTCGCGGGGCACCACCCGGACGTCGGCGCCGTCCTGGAGGAACTCGATGCACCCGTCGCCGACGGTGTAGGTCAGCCGGCGGTTCACCCGGTAGGTGCCGCCCTTGGTCTCCACCCACGGGAGCATCCGCAGCAGCCACCGCGAGGTGATCTCCTGCATCTGAGGGGCGGACTTGGTCGTGGTGGCGAGATTGCGGGCAGCCGCCGTGCTCAGGCTGGACTGCCGGGACGGCTCCAGCCGCTCTTCCGGGCTGGTCTCAACGGTCATCAGGCGAATTCTCCTTTGTGACGTATCCGTCCAGATCCACGGGAAAGCTAACGCCCGCCACGATCAACTCGCCTGAAAACGCTGTGCAGTTAATTCGATGCAGCGATCTTGCCGCGCATCAGGTTTATCCGGATGTCTGGTTTATCCAGCCACGGGGCCGGAAACCGACATCGCGCGAAGTGGCCGCCGGGCACCGGAGGGGCGAGCCCGGCGGCCACGTACAGGGCCGGCCGTCGCGCTACGACAGCTGCGACTGCACCTGCGAGGAGATGAGCTCCAGGTGGTCCAGGTCGGCCAGGTCCAGACACTGGAGGTAGATGCGGCTCGCGCCGATCGCCTCGTACCGCCCGATCTTGTCGACGACCTCGGCGGGCGACCCCGCCAGGCCGTTCGCCTTGAGCTCGTCCACCTCGCGGCCGATGGCCGCCGCGCGCCGGGCCACCTCCGCGTCGTCCTTGCCGACACAGACCACCAGCGCGCTGGAGTACACCAGATCGCTGCCCTTGCGCCCGGCCTGCTCGGCGGCGGCCCTGACCCGCCCGAACTGCCGCTCGCTGTCCTCGATCGAGGCGAAGGGGATGTTGAACTCGTCGGCGTACTGCGCGGCGAGGCGCGGGGTGCGGGTCGCGCCGTGGCCGCCGATCAGGACCGGCACCTTGCCCTGTGCCGGCTTGGGCAGGGCCGGGGAGTCGGTCAGCTGGTAGTGCTTGCCGTCGTGGCTGAAGGTCTTGCCGGGCTCCGTCGCCCAGAGCCCGGTGACGATCTCCAGCTGCTCCTCGAGGCGGGCGAACTTCTCCTTGGGGAAGGGGATGCCGTACGCCTTGTGCTCCTCCTCGAACCAGCCCGCGCCAAGCCCCAGTTCGACCCGGCCGCCCGACATCTGGTCCACCTGCGCCACCTGGATCGCGAGGACCCCCGGCAGCCGGAACGTGCCGGCGGTCATGAGCGTGCCCAGCCTGATCCGCTTGGTCTCACGGGCGAGACCGGCGAGCGTGATCCACGCGTCCGTGGGCCCCGGCAACCCGTCGACCGAACCCATGCGCAGGTAGTGGTCCGAGCGGAAGAAGGCGTCAAAACCGAGGTCCTCGGCGGCCTTGGCGACGGTGAGCAGGGTGTCGTAGGTGGCCCCTTGCTGGGGCTCCGTGAAGATTCGAAGATCCATGGCTCCATCCTGCACGCTCGAACGCCGGTCAACCCCGCTGGTCCCGCCGATCCCCCGGCGCCCCGGTCGGGTGAAATAGCGTCAACGCGGCGGCGGCGCGGGTCCGGCCCAGTGACCGCGTCCGCCGGGTGGTCGTTGGCTCGGGCGGAGCCGGGCCGCCCGGCACCCGCACCGGCGACCGCAGCCGGTGCGCCGCCCGCGTCAGCTGCCTTCCCCGGGTGGGAGGGCGAGGACCGAGGAGGCCGCCATGTCCCAGGAAGCCGTGCCCGACCCCGACCAGCCCTGCCAGTCCGACCAGCCCGGCCGGCTTGACCTGGGGACCGCACACGATGCGACCGCGCCCGCACAGCGGGGCGCGCCCAAGGGCCTGCTGCAGCAGATGGACGAGCTGATGGAAGCGCTCAACGCGGATCTGAGCCGCCTCGGCGCCGACCTGCGGCAGTCCCCGCCTCCCGGAGCCGCGGCGGGCGCGGGCCAGCAGGGCGACGACGAGCCCGGCCACTCCTGACGCCACCGGCGCGACCCCCTTCCCGGGGCCTTCGCGCCCCCGCGCCCCCGTGAGGTCGTCGGCGCGGAGCCGCCTCACGACGGCCCCACAGGGCCCACAGGTCCCGTCGCCGAGTCGGGGTCGGGCAGGCTCTCCTCCCGCGCCGCGAGTCTGCGCAACATCTCGAGCACCCGGTCCCGCGACTCGTCGGCGGCGTCGATCGCTTCCATGCACTGCCAGTACGCCCCCTCCTCCTCCGCGCCCATCGCGACGCCGACGAGCGCGATGCCGACCTCGCCGAGGAGTCTGCCGAGGCCGCGCAGAACCTGGTGGGCGTCGCCGGTCTCCGTCAGCCGGGCCGCCCGTATGTCCTCGGTGCCGAGCCGCGGGGCGTCGAGCACCCCGCAGGCCCGGCCGCCCACTTCGCTCAGGCCCAGCGCCTCGCCCCGTAACTCGGGCGGGCCCGCGACCGCGAGATGGCTGCCGATCGCCTGCGCCAGCGCCTGCGACTGCCAGACCTCCACGACGATGTCCGCGGGATCCTGACTGCGCGCCAGAGCGCGACGGTTCGCCTCGATGAGCCGCATCGCCTTCATGCCCGCCCCCTCCCTGTCCACTACCCAGAGTGATGCCCATCCGGGCGAAAAGCCAGGGGAAGCCGGAATTCTGTGGACAAGTAATCGAGTATGGACAAGCCATTCACTACGGAGAGTGACGAAAATATCGGAAGGATCAGTTCCAGCACTGTCGGAAGGGCTCAGGAACCGTCCGCGGCGGGATCTGCGGCGGGATCCGCGGACGGCACCGGGAAGCGCCGCTCGTTCCGCTCGATCTTCGCGGCAAGCGCCGCCAGCGCGTCGATCCCCAGCACCTCGCAGAACTGCAGCAGATACGCGAGGACGTCGGCCACCTCGTCCGCCACCCGGGGCGCGCGCTCGGAGTCCTCCATGACGCGCGCGGACTCCTCGGGTGTCAGCCACTGGAAGATCTCGACCAGTTCCGACGCCTCCACGCTGAGCGCCGCGGCCAGGTTTTTGGGGGTGTGGTACTGCTCCCAGTCGCGCGCCGCCGCGAACTCGGCCAGCCTGCGCTGCAGTACCGCCACGTCAAGTCGTTCCGTCACGGTCTCAGGTCTATCACCGAGGTCGTCGCGTCACGGCCTCAGGTCCACCACCGAGGCCCCCGCGGCGTCGGCCGCCCAGGACGCGTCCCCCACCGCCCCCACCAGCCGGATGTGCCCGCGCTCGCAGGTGCGCGCCGCCAGTTCGCCGAGGGCCCGGGACTGCCGCGTGTCGAGGCGCCGGTCCAGGCCGTCGGCGAGCACCGTCAGGGTCTGGTACGCCTGCGGCACCTCGGCCACCGGGTCGACGGCGAGCACGCCGGGCCCGGTGAGCAGCACCAGCGCCAGGGCGAGGTACCGCAACTCGCCGTCGCCGAGCCGCCCGAGAGGCGTGCGCACGCCGCCGCCGCGGTCGATGAAGGCGTGCACCGCGCCGTCCTCCACCTCCTCGGCGAAGACGTCGGCGACCGGCCCCGCGCATCCGGAGCGCACCGCGGAGACGAGCATCCCGTGCCGGATCGCGCACTCCGAGCGGGTGCGCCACAGGACTTCGGCGAGGTTGTCGCAGCCGCCCAGGAGGCGGCCCGTGCCGATCAGGCCCGCGGGGACGGGGGCGCGCATGCGGCTGGGCCGCGGGTCGCAGGCGTACGCGGAGCGCAGCGCGACCACGACCTGCTCCGCCGCCGCGAGCACCAGGCGCTGCCCGTCGGTCTTCCCCGCCACGCGCAGCGGCACGAGCGCCGTGCCGAGCCGGTCGTCCGGCATCGGGGCGCGCGTCACGGGCGACGTGCCCGCGGTGTGCCAGGCCGCCTGGACCACGCGCCGGCCGGGGTCGCGCAGTGCCGTCTCGAGGAGGACCAGGCCGTCGCGGGTCAGCCGCTCGCCGACGACCCGCAGTTCGGGTTCGGCCTGCACGGCGAGGTCGAGGCGGACGGTGCCCGCGGGTCCGTCGACCGTGCAGCCGATGCGGAAGCCGCGCCGCCGCTGGCCGTCGGCGCGGGCGCGTTCGGGCACGCACGCCACGGGGTCCGCGAAGACGTCGGGCAGCTCCGCGCCGGCGCAGAGCCTCGCCAACGCCTCGTACGCGCCGAGGGCGCTGGACTTGCCGCTGCCGCTCGGCCCCGTGAGCAGGGTCATCGGGCCGAACGGGAGCACCGCGGCGCGGTGTCCGGCGTAGGCGGACAGCCGCAGCTCGGTGACCTGCGGCCGGCCCTGGCCCGCGGGCGTCTCCGCAGCCGTGATCCGGGAATGCACCGTCATGCCCGGAACGTAGGCGGCGGCGACGCCGGTGAACCGTTACGCCCAACCGACCTTCCTACGATCGGTGGATTCCCCGCGAAGAACCCCCGCGCGAGCCGTCGAGGGGCTACGGCTGCGAGACCGCCTCCACCAGGCCCTGGACCTCCGTGCCGGGCGGCGCGAGGAGGAAGACGTTCTTGTCGACCCGGTGCATGGCGCAGCCGAGGCCGAGGACCACGCCGCTGCTGAAGTCCAGTACGCGCTTGGCGACTTCGGTCTCGGCGCCCGTCAGGTCCAGCAGGACCGGGATCTGCGCCATCACGGTCTCGGCGACCTCGCGGGCGTCCGAGAAGACGTTGACCCGCATCACCACGAAGCGGCGGCGCGTCTCGGTCTCCGCGTCGGGCAGCGCGCGGTGTCCCGGCCACGAGGGCCATTCGTTGCGGCTGCGCAGCGGTACGACCTGGGCGAGCCCTTCCCACTGTTCATCGGTGACGTCGTGGCGCTGACTGCTGCTCACTTGCCCACCCCGTCCTGGCTCGCACTTGTTCTCTGCACCGGCCAATTCTTACGCCAAGTCACCCGTTCAGCCCAACAACGACACGGTCGCCGTCGGCGTCACCGGCCGGGTGCCCCTTCTCCACGGCGTTCAACGCCGTGACGTTCGCCACCTTCCGGCATCGGTTTCGGCGTCGGCGTCGGCGAGGGCCGGGTGCCCCGGTCCGAGGAACACCGCCACGTCCCCACTGTCCGGGGCGGGGTGGGTGATCTGCTGCCAGCCGACGCGCCGGTAGAACCGGACGGCGTCGCCGGCGTGGGACGCGGTCAGGAGCCAGCAGCGGCCGTCGGGCGCGTCCCGCGTCACCGCCGCCAGCAGGGCGCGGCCCGCGCCGAGGCCGTGCGCGGAGGGCCGGACGGCGAGCTCGTCGACCTGGCGCGCGCCACCGAGCCAGGCGTCGGCGCGGGCGCCGAGCGCGGCGGTGACGAGGGGGTACGAGCGGGTGCCGGGGAGCGGGGTGCCGGTCGTCCACGCGACCGTGAACCCGATGACCCTCGGCGGCCCTTCCGCACCGGCCCCGTGTCCCCCGCCGCCGAGGGCGACCGCCGCCACGAACCCGGGCCGCGCGACATCGGCCGCGAGCCGCCGCTCAAGGTACTGATCCGCCTCGTCCGGCCCCTCGTTCCAGGGCGGCTCCCCAAAGGCCTCCGCGTAGACGGAACGTACGCCTTCCGCGTGACGCGCGAGCAGCTCGGCTCCGGTCACCCGACGCACGACGGCCCGCCCCATCACGCCACCCGCCCGAACACCGCACCGACCGGGTTGAGCGACGCGAACTGCAGTAGCGCTTCGTGTCGGCCGGGGCCGGTGGTGACGGCGACGGCACCGATGCCGGACATCCGCAGACCCGCCTCGTAGTAATTGCATGACCAGTTATTGCAAGTGGTTCGCAATAAGGGTACGCCGCCGGGTCGGCAGTAGAGTGCGGAGCTGCGCAGTCTCCCCCGAACCCCGAGGTCAGGTACCCGCAGTGACCCCCGCACCCCCCGCAGGAACCCCGGCCGCCGCCGTCGCCGTCGTCGGGATCGGGGCCGACGGCTGGGACGGGCTGCCTGCCGCGTCGCGCGCCGCGCTCGCGGAGGCCGAGGTGCTCATCGGCGGGCCCCGCCAGCTGGAGCTGCTGCCCGCCGGGCAGTGCCCGGGCGAGCGCGTGCGCTGGCCCTCGCCGCTGCGGCCCGCCGTGCCCGGCCTGCTCGCCGCCCACGCGGGGCGCCGCGTCGCCGTGCTCGCCAGCGGCGACCCCATGTTCTACGGCATCGGACGCGCCTTGGCCGAGGAGTTGGGCGCCGCCGCGCTGCGTGTGCTGCCGCACCCGTCGGCCGTCTCCCTCGCCTGCGCCCGCCTCGGCTGGCCCGTCGAGGACACCGAGGTCGTCACACTCGTCGGCCGCCCGGCCGCCCGCCTCGCCGCCGCGCTGCACGACGGGCGCCGGCTCCTCGTCCTCAGCGCGAACGCGGACACACCCGCCGAGGTCGCCGCCCTGCTGCGCGAGCGCGGCTTCGGCCCGAGCCGGCTGCGCGTCCTCGAACAGCTCGGCGGGGAGCGGGAGTCTGCGTACGAAGGTGTCGCCGACAGCTGGGCACACGGGCCCGGTGACGCGCTGAACGTCGTCGCGGTCGAGTGCCGCCGCTCCCCCGACGCGCTGCGGCTCGGCGTCGTACCGGGGCTGCCGGACGCCGCGTACGACAGCGACGGGCAGCTCACCAAACGGTACGTCCGTGCCGCCACCCTCGCCGCGCTCGCGCCCGCACCCGGTGAACTGCTCTGGGACGTGGGCGGCGGCTCCGGCTCGATCGCCGTGGAGTGGCTGCGGGCGCACCCGTCGTGCCGCGCCGTCACCATCGAGAAGAACCCCGTGCGCGCCGAACGCATCACCCGCAACGCCGAGCGGCTCGGCGTGCCCGGGCTGCGCGTCGTCACCGGCGCCGCGCCCGCCGCGCTCGCCGAACTGCCCACGCCGGACGCCGTGTTCATCGGCGGCGGCCTCACCGCGCCCGGCCTCCTCGACGCCGGCTGGGCCGCGCTGCCGCCCGGCGGCCGGCTCGTCGCCAACACCGTCACGCTGGAGTCCGAGGCGCTGCTCACGGAGTGGTACCGGCGCCACGGCGGCGAGTTGGTGCGGCTCGCGGTCGCGCAGGCCGTCCCCGTGGGCGGCTTCACCGGCTGGCGCCAGGCCATGCCGGTCACCCAATGGTCCGTCACCAAGTCTGGAGAGCAAGAACGATGACCGTGTACTTCATCGGCGCGGGACCCGGCGCCGCCGACCTGATCACGGTCCGCGGCGCGCGGCGGATCGCGAGCTGTCAGGTCTGCCTGTACGCGGGCAGCCTGGTGCCGCGCGAACTGCTCGCCGAATGCCCGGACGGGGCGCAGCTCGTCGACACCGCGCAGCTCAACCTGGATCAGATCACCGAGAAGCTGGTGCACGCGCACGAGCAGGGGCTCGACGTGGCGCGGCTGCACTCCGGCGATCCGTCCGTGTTCAGCGCGGTGGCCGAGCAGATGCGGCGGCTCGACGCGGCCGGGGTGCCGTACGAAGTGGTGCCGGGCGTCCCCGCGTTCGCCGCCGCGGCGGCCGCCCTGAAGCGGGAGCTGACCGTGCCGACCGTCGGCCAGACCGTCATCCTCACCCGCATCGCCCAGCGCGCGACGGCCATGCCCGAGGGCGAGGACCTGGCCACGCTCGGCCGCAGCGGCGCGCTGCTCGTCCTGCACCTGGCCACCGGGTACGTCGACCGCGTGGTCGAGGAACTGCTGCCCCACTACGGCGCCGATTGCCCCGCCGCGGTGGTCGCCCTCGCCAGCCGTCCCGACGAGGTGATCCTGCGGGGCACGCTGGAGTCCATCGCGGGGCAGGTGAAGGAGGCGGGGATCGTGCGGACCGCCGTCATCATGGTGGGGCGGACGCTGGGTGCCTCGCAGTTCCGCGACAGCCACTTGTACTCGGCGGAGCGGGACCGGCACGTCTGCTGACGCGTGGCCCGGCCCGTGGCCCGCGGCGCTACTTGAGCGCGCTGCGGCCCACGACCGTCCCGGCCCGGTCGATGCAGATGACGTCGACCATGACCGGCGCGCCCCGCAGCACCGCGAGCGCCTCGGCACGGGCCGTCTCGGCGACCAGGTCACCGAGCGGCACCCCCGACGCCTCGCACAGCCGCAGCGCTTCGAGACCCGTGTTGGCGGCGGCGACCTGCGCGGCGAGGGCGTCGGGTGCGCCGCCCGCGCGGGCCAGCTCCGCGAGGAAGCCCTTGTCGACCTGGGAGCGGGCCGAGTGCAGGTCGAGGTGGCCCGCCGCGAGCTTCGACAGCTTGGCGAAGCCGCCGCAGATGGTGAGGCGGTCGACGGGGTGGCGGCGTACGTACTTGAGGACCGCGCCCGCGAAGTCGCCCATGTCGAGAAGGGCGTCCTCGGGCAGCCCGTACTCGGCGACGACCGTCTTCTCCGACGTCGATCCTGTGCACCCGGCGACGTGCGTGCGCCCCGCCGCCCGCGCCACGTCCACGCCCCGCCGGATCGAGTCGATCCACGCCGAGCAGGAGTACGGCACGACGATGCCGGTCGTCCCCAGGATGGACAGGCCGCCGAGGATGCCGAGCCGCGGGTTCCAGGTGGAGCGGGCGATCTCCTCGCCGTGGTCCACGGAGACGGTGATCTCGACGTCCGGCGCGGCCCCGGCCCGCTCCGCGACGAGCGCCACGTGGTCGCGCATCAGCTGCCGCGGCACGGGATTGATCGCGGGCTCGCCGACGTCAAGCGGCAGCCCGGGACGGGTGACGGTGCCCACGCCCGGGCCCGCCTTGAAGACGACGCCCGAGCCGGGCGGCAGCCGCCGCACCGTGGACCGCACCAGCGCGCCGTGCGTGACGTCCGGGTCGTCGCCCGCGTCCTTGACGATGCCCGCCATGGCGTACGCGTCCGTCAGCTCCTCGGCGGCGAGCGCGAAGGCGGGCGTCTGGCCCTTGGGCAGCGTGATGGTCACCGGGTCGGGGAAGTCGCCGGTGAGCAGCGCCGTGTACGCGGCCGTCGTGGCGGCGGTCGCGCAGGCACCGGTCGTCCAGCCGGGCCGCAGACCGGTGTGCTTGAGTTGGGCGCTGCGACCGCCCTCGGCCTGGCCCGGCCCGCTCGCCTTACTCATGTGCCTTACTCATGGCCTTACTCATGGCCTTACTCATGGCCTTACTCATGGCCTTACTCATGAATGGAACCGGACTCCGTGCACGTACTGATTCTGGGAGGAACGACCGAAGCGCGCCGCCTGGCTGAGCTCCTCGCGGGCGAGGCGGGACCACGGGGGCTGCGCGTGACCAGCTCCCTCGCGGGGCGGGTCGCGGCGCCGCGCATGCCGCCCGGCGAGGTCCGCGTCGGCGGCTTCGGCGGGGCGGAGGGGCTTGCGGCGTGGCTGGCCGAGCACCACGTGGACGCGCTCATCGACGCCACCCATCCTTTCGCCGGGACGATCTCGTTCAACGCGGCGCGGGCCGCCGCCACGGCCCATGTTCCCCTGCTCGCCCTGCGCCGGCCCGGCTGGGTCGCGGAAGACGCGGACGACTGGCATCCGGTCGACTCCCTGGAGCAGGCGGCGCGGGTGCTGCCCGCCTTGGGCGAGCGCGTCTTCCTCACCACCGGGCGGATGGGCCTCGCCGCGTTCGCCGGAGACCCGGAGCCGGCCGCCCGCTGGTTCCTCGTACGCTCCGTCGACGCGCCCGAGCCGCCGTTCCCTGCCCGCATGGAGGTGCTCCTCGACCGGGGGCCCTTCACCCTCGAAGGGGAGCGGGAGCTGTTCCGTACGCACCGGATCGACGTTCTGGTGACGAAGGACAGTGGGGGCGCGGCGACTGCGCCCAAGCTTGTCGCTGCGCGCGAGGCGGGGGTTCCTGTCGTGGTGGTCCGGCGCCCTGCCCTGCCGGCGGCTGTGCCCGAGGTCGCCACCCCGGAGGAGGCCGTCGACTGGGTGCGTTCCGCTGCGCGGTGAGGTGCGGGTGTGTTGTGGCTGGTCGCGCAGTTCCCCGCGCCCCTGACGGGGCGCAGCCCCGTTTTCAGGGGCGCGGGGAACTGCGCGCTCGGCCACAACGCACCCGCAGAGGACAAGCCGCCTAACCGCCCTCGGGATACCGCCGGGGCGTCCACACGATCTGCTCCCCACCCCCGCGCCGCCGCGACACCCGCGTCTGCGAGGAGCCGACGATCAGCAGCGTCCGCATGTCGACCTCGGCGGGGTCGAGGTCCCCGAGGCGTACGATCCGCACGCTCTCCTCGGGCCCGCCGACGTCCCGCCCGAGGACCACCGGCGTATCCGGCGCCCGGTGTTCGAGCAGCAGCTCGCGCGCCTTGCCGACCTGCCAGGTCCGGCTGCGCGAGCCCGGGTTGTAGAGCGCGAGGACGAGATCCGCCGCGGCCGCCGCGGCAAGGCGCTCCGCGATGACCTCCCAGGGCTTGAGCCGGTCGGAGAGGGAGATCGTCGCGTAGTCGTGGCCGAGCGGCGCGCCCGCCCGGGCCGCCGCCGCGTTCGCGGCGGTCACGCCGGGCAGCACCCGTACCGGAACGTCCGCGTACGCGTCCTGCGAGGCCGCCTCCAGGACAGCCGTGGCCATCGCGAAGACGCCGGGGTCGCCGCCCGACACGACGGCCACCCGCCGCCCGCGCCGCGCCAGCTCCAGGGCGAACTCGGCACGTTCGGACTCGACGCGGTTGTCGGAGCCGTGCCGCAGCTGGCCGGGGCGGTGCGGCACGCGGTCGACGTACGTGGTGTAGCCGACCAGGTCGTCGGCGGCGGCGAGCGCGCCGCGCGTCTCGGGGGTCAGCCACAGCGGCCCCGCGGGACCCGTGCCGACCACCACGACCTCGCCACGCCGCTCTGCGGGCGGTTCCGGCGCGGGGCCGCCCGTCAGGGGCGCCACCCGGCTCGGCAGCACCGCCACGGAGAAGTACGGCACCGACTCGGGGTCCACGTCGGCGAGGCGGCCGGTGCGCTCGCCCTCCATCGTGGCGCGCTCGACGTACCGCGCCTCGTCGAGGCGGCCCGCGCTCTCCAGGGCGCCGCGCACCTTCCCGAACGTACGGCCGAGCTTCATGACGACCGCCGAGTCCGTCGCCGCGAGGCGCGCGGCCAGCTCCTCCTCGGGGAGCGTGCCCGGCAGGATCGTGAGGATCTCCTCGGCCTCCACCAGGGGCTCGCCGAGCCGGGCCGCCGCCGCGCTCACCGAGGTGACGCCGGGGATCACCTCGGTCGGGTAGCGGTGCGCGAGGCGCTTGTGCATGTGCTGGTAGGAGCCGTAGAAGAGCGGGTCGCCCTCGGCGAGGACGGCGACCGTGCGGCCCGCGTCGAGGTGGGCGGCGAGTCGGGCCGCGGCCTCCTCGTAGAAGTCGTCGAGGGCGCCGCGGTAGCCGCCGGGGTGGTCGGTGGTCTCCGTCGTGACGGGGTAGACCAGCGGCTCCTCGATGTGGTCGGCCGTGAGGTGCTTCGCCGCGATGGAGCGGGCGATGGAGCGGCCGTGCCGGGCCGAGTGGTACGCGACCACGTCGGCGGCCGCGATCACCTCGACGGCCCGCACGGTCATCAGGGAGGGGTCGCCGGGGCCGAGCCCGACGCCGTACAGCTTGCCCGGGGCAGTGGTCTCGGTGTTCACTCCGCCTCGCTCGCAATCGCGTTGATCGCCGCCGCCGCCATCGCGCTGCCGCCGCGACGTCCTCGTACGACCAGGTACTCCAGGCCGGAGGAGTGCTCGGCCAGCGCGTCCTTGGACTCGGCGGCGCCGACGAAACCGACCGGGATGCCGAGGACGGCGGCCGGGCGGGGCGCGCCTTCCTCGATCATCTCCAGGAGACGGAAGAGGGCGGTAGGCGCGTTGCCGATGGCGACGACGGAGCCTTCGAGGCGGTCGCGCCAGAGTTCCATGGCGGCGGCGCTGCGGGTGGTGCCCATGCGCTGGGCGAGGTCCGGCACGGACGGGTCGGCGAGGGTGCAGATCACGTCGTTGTCGGCGGGCAGCCGCTTGCGGGTGACGCCGCTCGCGACCATGTTCGCGTCGCAGAGGATCGGCGCGCCGTCGCGCAGCGCCTTGCGGGCGTCGGCGATCACGCGCGGGCTGAAGGCGAGATCCTTCACGAGGTCGACCATCCCGCAGGCGTGGATCATCCGGACCGCGACCTGGCTGACGTCGGCGGGCAGGCCGTGGAGGTCCGCCTCCGCGCGGATGGTGGCAAAGGACTCGCGGTAGATCGCCGCGCCGTCCTTCTCGTAGTCGAACACTGTGCTCTCGCTCATCTCGTGGCCGTCGTTTTCATGGTGTTACGTGCCGTGGTGACCGTCTCGGTCAGGGTCCCGCCGTCCGGCACGGGCACGGTCGAGCCGCCGGTGCGCACCGTCACCTCGTAGCGGCCGTCCCCGGTGGCGAGGACGTCGACCCAGTCGCCGTGCGGGCGCCCGCAGCGCCGCTCGCAGCCGGACCAGTGGACGGGGAGTCCGCCGGTGCCGGGGACGGCGTCGGCGCGGACGTCGGCGAGGGACTTGGCGCAGCCGGGGCGGCCTGTGCAGGCGCCGACGCCGAGCCAGGGCGAGCCGGGTGCGGTGACGTATCCGGCGTCGGCCAGCGCGGCGAGCCTTGCGCGGGCCGCGGTCCCGTCGGCGAAGCCGGGGAGCACGAAGCCGCGCCAGGGCGTGACCCGCAGTTCGTCGGCCGGGAGCGGGAGGAGGGCCCGCCACTGGGCCGCACTCACGCGGCCGAGGGGCGCGTGGACCACCACCGCGCGGCCGACGACGCCCGGGGCGGGCGGCGCGGTGACCGGCGTGCGGGGGACGGCGGCGGGGGTGGCGGCGACACCGGCACGCGCCAGCGCTCCGGCCAGGTCCACGAGCTGTCCGGCGGGCAGTTCGCGCACCCGCCAGGCCCCGTTGCCCGCCTCGCGCGCGGCGGTGCGGAAGGCCCCGGCGGCGGCGAGTGCGGCGCGCGGGGCGTCGGCCCCGGCGATCCGGAGGGCGTGCCCCCCGAGGCGTACGACCGCGCTCCCGCCCGATTCTGCGATCAAGGTCACATCGCCGCCGAGGCCCGCCACATCCCCGCGCCCGTCGTCGAGGGCGAACAGGAAGCGGCCGGAGAGGTCCGGCGTCCACTCCTCGGCACACAGGAGTCCGTCCAGGTCACGGGCCCACAACTGCACGTCGGCGTGGCCGAGTCCGTCGGTTCCGGCGAGCGGGGACGCGACCACGTTGCGGACGCGCTCGTGGCGCGTGGAGGGCAGCAGGCCGGCGTCCGCGAGCAGCCGGGAGAGTTCGTCGCCGCACGCGTCGCCGAGGCCGCGCAGCTCGATGTTGCCGCGGGACGTGATGCTGAGGCTGCCGTCCGCGAGCCGCTCCGCCGCGGCTGCCAGCACGGACGCCTGACTGCCGGTCAGAAGACCGCCGGGCAGCCGGAGTCGGGCGAGGCGACCGTCGTCCGCGAGGTGCAGACGAAGGGCTCCGGGGCAGGCGTCGCCCCGGTCACGTATGAGGGATTCGCCCTGGTCTGGGGATGGTGCTCGGGTGGGCGGCATGGCGGCGAGCATACCCACGCGGATCCGGCCGGTCGCCTCCCGAGACGGACCGTCCTGGCAGGTGGCCGCCCCACCGGCGGCGGGCAGGACTTACTATGCAGGCGGCGGACCGCCAGGTCCGTCGACGCCAGCGACGGCGTGGGTCCACCAGGACCCGAGGGAGGAAGCCCGGTGCGAATCCGGCGCGGTCCCGCCACTGTGAGCCCCGCCCGTGCGGGGTGAGCCAGGAACTCCTGCCGTCCACACGACCACCCGGGGCGCGGACACCCCGAGGAAGGCCTGCGCCCGCATGCTTCTGCTGTTGTCGACCTCCGACACCGACCTGCTCAGCGCCCGCGCGGCGGGAGGCCCGGTCGACTACCGGTTCGCCAACCCGTCCCGCCTCGACCTCGACGGGCTGCCCGCTCTCCTCGACGGCGTCGACCTCGTCGTCGTACGCCTCCTCGGCGGCGTCCGCGCCTGGCAGGACGGCCTCGACCAGCTCATCGCCACCGGCCTCCCGGTCGTCGTGCTCACCGGTGAACAGGCGCCCGACGCCCAGCTGATGGCCTCCTCGACCGTGCCGATCGGCATCGCCGCCGAGGCGCACGCCTACCTCGCGCACGGCGGCCCCGCCAACCTGGAGCAGCTGGCCCGCTTCCTCTCCGACACCGTGCTGCTCACCGGCCACGGCTTCGAGCCGCCCGCGGCCGCCCCCTCCTGGGGCCCGCTGGAGCGCACCGCCCGCGCCGACGTCGAGGGCCCCACGGTCGCCGTGCTCTACTACCGCGCCCACCACATGAGCGGCAACACCGCCTTCGTGGACGCGCTGTGCGGCGCCATCGAGGACGCGGGCGCCCGCGCCATGCCGTTGTACGTGGCTTCGCTGCGCGCCCCCGAGCCCGAGCTGATCGAGGAGCTGCGCGCCGCCGACGCCATCGTGACGACCGTCCTCGCGGCGGGCGGCACCAAGCCCGCCGAGGCCTCCGCGGGCGGCGACGACGAGTCGTGGGACGCGGGCGCGCTGACCGGCCTGGACGTGCCGATCCTCCAGGCGCTGTGCCTGACCGGGTCGCGCTCCGCGTGGGAGGAGAACGACGAGGGCGTCTCGCCGCTGGACGCCGCGAGCCAGATCGCGGTCCCGGAGTTCGACGGGCGGCTGATCACGGTCCCCTTCTCCTTCAAGGAGATCGACGAGGACGGGCTTCCCGCGTACGTCGCGGACGCCGAGCGGGCGGCCCGGGTCGCCGGCATCGCCGTACGGCACGCACGCCTGAAGCACATCCCGGCCGCCGACAAGCGCCTCGCGCTGGTCCTCTCCGCGTACCCCACCAAGCACTCCCGCATCGGCAACGCGGTCGGCCTCGACACCCCCGCGTCCGCCGTGGCGCTCCTGCGCAGGCTCATCGCCGAGGGTTACGACTTCGGGCCCGAGGCCGACATCCCGGGTCTCGTCTCCGGCGACGGCGACGAGCTGATCCGCGCGCTCATCGACGCGGGCGGCCACGACCAGGAGTGGCTCACCGAGGAGCAGCTCGCCGCCAACCCGGTGCGCATCCCGGCCGCCGACTACAAGCGGTGGTACGCGACGCTGCCGCAGGAGCTGCGCGACTCCGTCGAGCAGCACTGGGGGCCGCCGCCCGGCGAGATGTTCCTGGACCGCTCGCGCGTGGGCAACGGCGGCGACCCGGAGGGCGACATTGTGCTGGCCGCCCTGCGCCGCGGGAACCTCCTCATCCTCATCCAGCCGCCGCGCGGCTTCGGCGAGAACCCCATCGCGATCTACCACGACCCGGACCTGCCGCCGTCGCACCACTACCTGGCGGCGTACCGCTGGATCGCGGCGTCCGCGGCGGACGGCGGCTTCGGCGCCGACGCGATGATCCACCTCGGCAAGCACGGCAACCTGGAGTGGCTGCCCGGCAAGAACGCGGGCCTCTCCGCCGCCTGCGGCCCCGACGCCGCGCTCGGCGACCTGCCGCTGATCTACCCGTTCCTGGTCAACGACCCGGGCGAGGGCACCCAGGCCAAGCGCCGCGTGCACGCCACGCTCATCGACCACCTGGTGCCGCCGATGGACCGCGCCGACTCCTACGGCGACATCGCGCGCCTGGAGCAGCTCCTCGACGAATACGCGCAGATCAGCTCGATGGACCCGGCGAAGCTGCCGGCGATCCGCGCGCAGATCTGGACGCTCATCCAGGCCGCGAAGCTCGACCACGACCTGGGCCTGGAGGACCGTCCGGACGACGACGGCTTCGACGACTTCCTGCTGCACGTCGACGGCTGGCTCTGCGAGATCAAGGACATGCAGATCCGCGATGGCCTGCACGTGCTCGGTACCGCCCCGGCGGGCGCCGCCCGCGTCAACCTCGTCCTCGCGATCCTGCGGGCCCGCCAGATCTGGGGCGGCACGTCCGCGCTGCCCGGTCTGCGCGAGGCCCTCGGTCTCGACGAGTCCGCTGCGACGCGCACCACCGCCGACGCGGCCGAGGACAAGGCCCGCGAGCTGGTCCAGGCGATGGACGACGCGGGCTGGGACCTCGCCGCGCTCCCCACCGACCAGGGTGAACAGGTCGCCGCCGTCCTGGAGTTCGCGGCCCGCGAGGTCGTCCCGCGCCTGGCGGCCACCACCGCCGAGCTCGACCACTCCGTGCACGCCCTCAACGGCGGCTTCGTCCCGGCGGGCCCCTCGGGCTCCCCGCTGCGCGGCCTGGTCAACGTCCTGCCGACCGGCCGCAACTTCTACTCGGTCGACCCGAAGGCAGTCCCGTCCCGCCTCGCGTGGGAGACGGGCCAGGCCCTCGCCGACTCCCTCATCGAGCGGTACAAGACGGACAACGGCGAGTACCCCACCTCCGTGGGCCTCTCCCTGTGGGGCACCAGCGCGATGCGCACGGCGGGCGACGACGTCGCCGAGGCCATGGCGCTGCTCGGTGTCCGCCCGGTCTGGGACGACGCGTCGCGCCGCGTCACGGGCCTGGAGGCCATCCCGTACGAGGAGCTGGGCCGCCCCCGCATCGACGTGACGCTGCGCATCTCGGGCTTCTTCCGCGACGCGTTCCCGCACACGATCGGCCTGCTCGACGACGCGGTGCGGCTCGCCGCCTCGCTGGACGAGCCCGCCGACCAGAACTACGTACGGGCGCACGCCCAGGCCGACCTCGCCGAGCACGGCGACGAGCGCCGGGCCACCACCCGCATCTTCGGCTCCCGCCCCGGCACGTACGGCGCGGGCCTGCTCCAGCTCATCGACTCCCGCGACTGGCGCACCGACGCGGACCTCGCCGAGGTCTACACGGTGTGGGGCGGTTACGCCTACGGCCGCGGGCTCGAAGGCCGCCCGGCGCGCGCCGAGATGGAGACCGCGTACAAGCGCATCGCCGTCGCCGCGAAGAACACCGACACCCGCGAGCACGACATCGCGGACTCGGACGACTACTTCCAGTACCACGGCGGCATGGTCGCGACCGTGCGCGCGCTGCGGGGCACGGCCCCCGAGGCGTACATCGGCGACTCGACGCGCCCCGAGACGGTCCGCACCCGCACGCTGGTGGAGGAGACCTCGCGCGTCTTCCGCGCCCGCGTGGTCAACCCCAAGTGGATCGAGGCGATGCGCCGCCACGGCTACAAGGGCGCCTTCGAACTCGCCGCCACCGTGGACTACTTGTTCGGGTACGACGCCACGACGGGCGTCGTCGCCGACTGGATGTACGACAAGCTCACGGAGACGTACGTCCTGGACCCGACGAACCGTCAGTTCCTCCAGGAGGCCAACCCCTGGGCCCTGCACGGCATCGCGGAGCGCCTCCTGGAGGCGGAGTCGCGCGGCATGTGGGCCAAGCCGGACCCGGCGGTGCTCGAAGCTCTGCGGCAGGCCTACCTGGAGACCGAGGGCAACCTGGAGGACGCCGGCGGCGACGAGGGCTGACCCCTCGACGTCCCCGACGCCCCCGGCGGCCGGTCGTCAGTCGGACGACCGGCCCGGACCCTCGTCCAGCCAGGCCAGCGCGGCCGTGGTGAGCGCGGTGACCCCGGTGTCCAGGGTCGGTTCGACGAGCGGCGCGAAGAGCGGCGAGTGGTTGGACGGCACGTCCCGCTCGAAGGTGCCCGCCTTCTGCGCGGCGACGACCGTCGCCGGGTCGGCGCCGCCGAACAGCCAGTAGCAGAGCGGGATGTCGCGCTCCGCGGAGGTCGCGAAGTACCCGACGTCCTCGCTGCCGGTCACCGGGCCGGGGTCGAGGATCCGGTCCGCGCCGATCGTCGCGCCGATCGCGGCCATGGTCCTCTCCACGGCGGCCGCGTCGTTGTCGAGGACCGGGAACGAGTCGATCTCCGTGATCTCGGGCTCCTTCTCCGCGCCCGCGGTCGCCGCCTCCCCCTTGACGATCCGCTCGACGGCGGCGAGGACCCGCGCCCGCACCTCGGGCGTGTACGTCCGGATGTTGATCTTGAGCTCGGCCTCGTCCGGGATGATGTTGTCCTTCGTGCCCGCCTGGAGCGAGCCGACGGTCACCACGGCGGTCTCACCGCCCGCGATCTCCCGGGACACGATGGTCTGCAGCCGCATCACGGTCGAGGCGGCCATCACCACGGGGTCGATCGACGCCTCGGGACGCGAGCCGTGCGCGCCCTTGCCGAACATCCGCACGCGCAGGGCGTCGGTCGCCGCGAAGGCGGGGCCCGGATGCGCGCCGATCATCCCGGCGGGCAGCGGCGCGACGTGCTGCCCGAGCACGACGTCCGGGACGCCGAACCGCTCGTAGAAGCCGTCGTGGACCATCGCCTGCGCGCCCTTCGCCACCTCCTCGGCGGGCTGGAAGACGCCGACGATCCGGCCCGACCAGCCGGCGCGGGCGTCCGCGAGCAGCTTCAGCGCGCCCAGCAGGCAGGTGACGTGCATGTCGTGGCCGCAGGCGTGCATCACCCCGTCGTTGACGGACGCGTACGGAAGTCCGGTGCGCTCCGTCACGGGCAGCGCGTCGAAGTCGGCGCGCAGCAGGACGGTCGGCCCCGCACCGTTCTCCAGGACGGCGACCACACCGGTGCGGCCGACGCCGGTCGTCACCTCGTACCCGTACGAGGCGGCGCGGCGCGCGACCTCGGCGGCGGTGCGGTGCTCCTCGAAGGACAGCTCGGGGTGGGCGTGCAGATCGCGGTAGAGCTCACCGAGCTCCCCCTTGATGGCGTCGAGGCCCCGCAGGGCGGAGGCGTTCCGTTCGGCGGCGGTCATGTCACGCTCCTCGTCTGTCGTACTCCCGCCACCCTACGTACGACGGAACCGGTCCCCCCTGCGGCACGTCACTCCAGTCGTCGATGAAGACCGGAAAGGGACCGCCGCGCCATGACCACTCCCCCGCCCGCCGCATACGCCGCACGGCACCTCTACATCGCCCGGCACGGCGAGGCCACGCCCGACGAGAGCGGGCTGACGGAGGGCGGCGTCCGGCAGGCCGTGCTCCTCGGCGAGCGCCTCCGGGGCGTGCCGCTCTCCGCGATCCACCACGGCCCGCTCCCCCGCGCCGAACGGACGGCCCGCCTGATCGGCGACCGGCTGACCGGCGCCGTACCGCTGCACCGCTCGGCCCCTGCGGGCGACTACCTCCCCTACATCCCCCACAAGGACGAGCTGGCCCCGGAGACGGCCGACGCGACGCTGGCGCGCCTGGCGGAGTTCCCCGAGGCGGAGCGCGAGGACGGCCCCGCACTGGCCCGGGAGGCCCTCGCCCGCTTCACCGGCCCCGTTCCCGGCGACGAGCCGCGCCACGAGCTGCTCGTCACCCACAACTTCCTGATCGGCTGGCTGGTCCGCGCCGCGCTGGAGACCCCACCGGCGCGCTGGCTGGGTCTCAACCACTGCAACGCCGCTCTGACGGCCATCCGTTACACCCCGGGCCGTCCCGCCTCCCTGGTGTTCTACAACGACATGAGCCACCTGCCCGAGGAGCTGCGCTGGACCGGATTCCCCCCGGAGCTCCGTGCCTGAGTAGCCATCAGGGAGCCGTCGGGAGAACGATGTTGTTGATCAGCGGGCCTTCGACCGAGACTCCTTCGTTGATCAGCGTGTCGACGACAGGCAGCGGAATGGGATTCGCCGGGACCGCGGCGGCAGCCGGTGCGGCGACGGCAGCGGCGACGGAGACGAGCAGCCCGGCGGCAAGGGCGCCGACGACGGCGTGACGGGACATGCGACTGCCTTCCTGTATGCGGAGGTCGGTGCGAACCGGGGAGCGGGCGACGACCCGTTCGTATGATCGTCGGTGACTTCCTGCCCGCGCCGGGGTTACACAGGGCGAACGGGCCGCGCTCGACGGCCCGGACGCGCACGTTTCAAGGAGGCCGCGGTGAACGGCAGTTGGGCACGGAAGATGTCCCGTTGGGCGCTGGTCACGGCGATGACGGCCACGCCGGCCGTACTGTGCTCCGGCACGGCGCACGCCGACGAGACACACCACAACTCGCACAACGCGCCCCGGGTCGCGCTGATCGACGTCGGCCAGATCGACGACCCCCTGGAGGACGTGCTGGAACACACCCTGCTCTTCGGCGACGGCTACCGGTGGGGCTGAGAGCCTGACGGCGCCGGCCCGCACTTGCGCGACCCCGCCGGGAAGCACAAGTGCGGTGCGGGTGCGGGCGTTTGCTCAGATCACGGCGCGAGGCACGTCGTGCCCGGGATCTCCGCGGGGACGCCGGGGCTCGCCGGATCGATGAGCGACGTGACGTCACCGGCCGCCGCCGCCAAACAGTCGACGGTGGCCACGGGATCCGGGACCGCACTGGCGGGCGCCGCGAGGACTCCCAGCAGGGCGACGGCACCCAGGATGACGGCAGCGGTACGGCGCATGTGAACTCTCCTTCAAGTCAGCGGAGTTGCCTTCGGCTCGACGATCAACGCGAGCCGCTCCGTGACTCCCCAACCCGAGAACCCGATACGCCCCATATCACCCGTACGTGAAAGAAGTAACGATTCACCTGGCTCAGCTCTGTCCGCCCGCGGCGGCGGCCATGAGCAGGGCCGCCGATTCCGGGGACGCCTCCGGCTCCACGACCACCAGGTCCCAGCGCCCTCGGCCGGGGGCGAGCAGGACGACGGTGTGCGGGAGTGACGACGCGAGGTTCCTGTGCAGTCGTACGGGCTGCCCGGCGACGACCATCCGGCCGGGCGGCTCGGTCCACATCGCCCCGTTGACCGTGACGTTGCCGATGGGCCCCCACTGCGGTGGCAGACCGGCGAGCAGCCCGGGGAGTTCGGCGAGCACGTCGTACGAATACGGCCACCACGCTCCGTCGATGGCCCGTGGCAGAGCACCGTGCGGAGCCAGCCGCAGCCGCAGGAGGGGCTGGGACCGGGCTTGGGAGTAGGGAGGGACCTGGGTTCGGGGCTCGGAGCGGGTCCGGGTCGTGGAGTGGTACGGGAGTTCCGGGGCGATGGCCATGATGTCCCTCTCGATTGCCTTTCCTCGATGGGCTGTTCGACCTTCAGGAACGACGACGGGCGGCGATCCGCGACCGCGTCGGCCAGCGCACGTCGTCCACCCAGCCCAGGCGTTCGAAGAGACGGATGGCGGCGGCCGACGGGTCGACCTGACCGCGGTCGACGCCGTGCCGGGCACTGGTGGGGTCGGCGTGGTGGAGGTTGTGCCAGCTCTCCCCGAAGGAGAGCAGGGCCAGCGGCCACAGGTTGGTGGCCCGGTCATGGCGCCTGGTGCGGAACGGACGCTCACCGATCATGTGACACAGCGAGTTCACGCTCCAGGTCACATGCTGAAGCAGGGCGACGCGCACGATCCCCGCCCACAGCAACGCCGTTACCCCGTACAGCCAGGAACCGCCGATCGCCCAGCCGAGACCGAACGGCAGCGCGAGCGTGAGGACGCACAGCATCGGGAAGGCGCGGGACACGGCACGGATGTCGCGGTCGGCGAGGAGATCGGGGGCGTAACGCTCCGCCGGGGTCTGCTCGTTGCGGAACAGCCAGCCGACATGAGCGTGCAGCAGCCCCCGCAACTGGCCGCGCAGGCGCGTGCCGTAGCGGTACGGCGAGTGCGGGTCGCCGGGCCGGTCGGTGAAGGCGTGGTGCCGCCGGTGCGTGGCGACCCAGCCGATCACGTCACCCTGGAAACTCATGGACCCGGCCACCGCGAGTGCGTAGCGCAGGGGGCGCGCGGCCCGGTAGGAACCGTGGGTCAGCCCGCGGTGGAAGCCGACCGTGACGCCGAGACCGGTGACCACGTAGAAGACGGCGAAGAGCAACACGTCGACGGGGTGGACGAGACGGCCCCACAGCAGCCAGCCGGCCAGGCCGAGCGCCACGAACGGCAGGGCGACGATCAGCGCCGTCACCATGACGTACAGCCGTTCACCGCCGCTTCGCCCGCGCTGCGGCCCGTCGGGCGGGAAGGGCGACGTGCCGTCGTAACTCTCGGGCGGCGGCTGGTCGGTGAGCGGCGGGGACGCCGGTGGGCGTGTGCCTGAAACGAGCGACATGCGGGGGACCTCGGCCTCGGTGCGATGACGCGGCCGGGGTCCTGGGCTGCCTCTGTGGAAGGAGTTGCGCGAGGGCCGAGCCGGTCGGTCAGGACACCGGCACACGAAGTGCCCTCGCCACTTCAACGGTACTCCTCCGACGCCGTATTGCCGTCGGCTCGGCAAGGAAGCGGTCCGGATCGCCCGGGTATCGCGTTGACACGGACCGCCACCGGACGTTGACTGGCTGCACGGCGCAGAGCCATGTCGCTACGGAACGCCGGCCAGGAACGGGCCGCCGAGAAGACCGAAGAACGCCTGAACGCGGACGGAAGCGGCACCGATGATGTACGACCAGAGACGCGCCCAGCAGCCCGCGGACCAGCCACGGGGGCGTACCGAACCCGCCGCGGCGGGGTCCGGGCCGCTGCTGCCCTCGGACGAGCGCGACAAGATCACCCGGCGCCTCGGCCGCGCCATCAACACCTTCGCCGACACCCCGGGCGACGCGCTGGAAGAGGCGGACGCCGCTCTGGACGAGACCGCCGCCCTGCTGATGGAGGCCATCGCGGAACGGAGGCGAGCGCTGCGCGCGGACTGGCAGGGCCAGGACCCCGGCACAGCGGCCGTCGAACTCCGGCTCGCACTGCGCCAGTACCGGGAAATCACCCAACGGCTGCTGCGTCTCTAGGGACAGGCCCTAGGCCACACTGTCCGCGGTGCGGATGGCGGGAGACGGTCCAGGATCTCGAAGTGCAGGCGCAGGCTCGGGTGGCGGAGCAGCCGGAGGGTGATCGACTGCGTGCAGATCAGGCGCAGCCGCCCGCCCTGTCCGGCGCGGGCACGGGTCAGGACCCGTACACCGGCACCGTCCATGAACGTGACATGACGCAGGTCGATCAGCAGGCCGGCGTGGTGCCCGGGCGTCAGCGTGTCGAGGTACGAGGTGATGGCGGGCGCGGTGGAGACGTCGATCTCCCCCCGCAGGCGGACCACGAGGTCCGGGCCGTGCGCGTGCACGGACTCGATGCAGGACGTCGTGGGCGTCGAAGACGACATGACCCTCATTCGGCCGATTACGGTGCGTCCCCCTGGGGACCGGTCGCCAACGGGGTCTGGGCCGGCGCTTCACGGTAATGGCCGGGAAGCGCCTGTCGCGACACTTCAGTCGATCGTCTGCGGCGTCCGCCTTGCACCTGCTAATGGGACCCCCGGGCCTATGGGACGTCCGTGGGGCCGGAGGTGGGCGGGTCGGGGAGGATCAGGTGCTCGTGGACGACGGCGTGGGCGAGCGCCGTCAGGTCGATCTGCCGGGCGTGGGCGTGGGCCCGAAGCAGGGCCAGGGCCTGGCTGCCGGTGAGCGAGTGGCGGTAGCTGATCATGCCGATGGCCTGGTGGACCGTCGCGTCGACGGGCAGCAGCCAGGCGGTGGCGAGGTCGTCCTCGGCCCGCGGGGGCGCCGCGAGGAGCAGGAGGTCGGCGGCGTCGGCGTGGTCCTGGGCGGTGTGCAGATCGGCGTCGGAGATCGGGCCGGGACGGTGCCGGTAGAGGCAGAGGACGAGGCCGGCCTGCCGTGCCGGGTCGCTGCCGTTGAGGATGGGCAGGGCGAAGACCGCGCGGATGTGATGGGCCTTGGCGTCGTGGGCGAAGAACGGCCACTCGCGGGTGGCATCCGGGTCGTCGAGGTCGTCGGCGAGAACCCGGACGCGCCGGCTCAGGGCCTGCACGCACGGCCCCTCTCCGAGGTTGATCTGCAACGCCTCGCCCTGGGCGGCCAGCGGACCGACGGCACACAGCGACACCCGCTGCGCCAGAGCGGCGTCGACCGCCAGCGTCAGGCCCACCGAATAGGCGCCGTGCAGAGCCGAACGGCACGACGCGCCGATGCGGCCCGCCGGGTCGGCGTGGCCCGTGTGACGGGCGGCGAGGACCACGGCTGCCGGCCGTGGGGCGGTCATCGGAATCTCGATGCGGAAACGTGCGGACGAGCCGCCCCGTGGTACGCGGGCATCTTCGTATCCGATCTCCGGCATTCACCGCCGATGCTGCCCCGATCGGAAGCCAATGTCAGGGGGGTGGGCGGCGTTCGCCTGCGGGCAGCTTGCCTCTTCAGCCTACGCCCGGACCCGGCCCGCCACAGGTGTCCGGCGCCCGCCTTCGCCGGAGTGTCCCTAGACTGATACCTGTCGGAGCGCGCCCGCACCACGGGAGTCCTCCTCAAGGCGGCCGCATCCGGAGGTGAACAGCTGTGGGCACCGAAGATCTGGCCGCCGTACTGGAGAGCCTGCGTCCCTCCTACGGTGATGTGGGGCTGATCGGAGCCGATCCGAACCTGTGCGCACAGATCCTGCGGGTGGACGGCATCGCCGTCTCGGCGACGACGGACAGCGGGCTGAGCGAATTGCTGTGGTCCACCGCGGGCGCCAGCGCGCGGCTGGAGGACCTGCAGTTCACCCTGGGCCAGGGGCCGGGAATCGAGGTGGCCGCCTCCGTCGAGCCCGTCCTCGTGCCGGACCTGTCGGCTCTGCCGACGGACCGCTGGCCGGCGCTGTCGCCCGAGGCCGCGGCGCTGGGCATCGGCGCGATCTTCTGCTTCCCGCTGTCCCTCGGCTCCGCCTGCCTGGGCACCATGACCCTGCAGCGCGGGGTGCCCGGGCCGATCCCGGACGCCACCATGGCCGACGTCTCGCTCGTGGCCAACGCCCTCGTCGCCCTCCTCCTCGACGGCGGCGCGCAGCAGACCTCCTTCGCCGACGCCGACGACTCCTCGGACTTCTACCGCGCCGCCGTGCACCAGGCCAGCGGCATGGTCAGTGTGCAGGCCGGGATCTCCTTGGCGCAGGCTCTCCTGCGGCTGCGCGGGTACGCCTACCGGCACGGGCTGCCCGTGGTGGAGGTCGCCGAGGACGTGGTGGCCAGGCGGCTGAGCTTCCAGAATGATGAAAACGGGCCGGACACTCCTGCCGGCGAAGGGACTGAAGGGCCATGACACGTGAAGAACAACTGCTGGCAGCCATGGTCGAGGCCGTAGACACCCTCGTCGACGACTTCGATCTGATCGACTTCCTGCACCAGCTGTGCGACCGGTGCAACGACCTGCTCGACGTCTCCGCCGTGGGCGTCATGCTCGCCGACCCCAGCGGCAGCCTGCAACTGATCGCGGCGTCCGACGAGCACACCCGGCTGCTGGAACTCTTCTCCATCCAGAGCGACCAGGGACCCTGCGTGGAGTGCTCCCGCAGCGGCACCGCCCAGCTCAACATCGCCCTGACATCACCGGTGCAGACGGCCGACTTCCCGCGTTTCGCGGAGCGCGCCCGCCACGCCGGCTTCGTCACCACCCATGCCCTGCCGATGCGCCTGCGGCAGCAGGTCGTCGGCGCGCTGAACCTCTTCGACGTCCGCGACCAGAAGCTCAGCGAACGTGACGCGCGGGTGGCGCAGGCACTGGCCGATGTGGCGACCATCGCCATCCTGCAGCACCGCACCATCGTGCACGGCAACGTCGAGCGGTCCCAGCTGCGGGCCGCTCTGTCGAGCCGCATCGTCATCGAGCAGGCCAAGGGGATACTCGCCGAACGCTGGGGCACCACCCTCGACGAGTCGTTCGACGCCCTGCGCCGCCACGCCCGCAGCCACCAGCAGTCCCTGACCGAGCTGTGCCGTCAGCTCATCGACGGTTCCCTCGACACCTCCGCCATCCGACGCCACTGACCGGACGCTCCGCACCGCTCCTCGCCGCCCGCCCTGCACCTACCCGTCGTAGGGACACCCCGTGAACCAGGACCACCACACCGAGGCCTGGCAGCGCGTCAACGCCGCCGCCCACGGCAGCCCCACACTCGTCACCGGCTGCCGGGCCTGCGCCGACGACCTGGAAGCCGACTTCGCCGGGGTGAGCCTCGTGACCGCCGGCGAGCTGCGCCTGATGGGCGCGGCCACCGACGAGCGCGCCCGGCTGGTGGAGGACGCCCAGCTGGTCACCGGGGAGGGGCCGTGCACCGACGCCTTCACCCGCCGTACCCCCGTCGAAGTGCAGGACCTGCGGCAGGCGGCGGTCCGCTGGCCCGCCTACGCCCCCGTCGCCTGCGAGCAGGGTGCCCGTAGCGTCCTCGCGCTGCCCCTCGCCATCGGCACGCTCGCCATCGGCGCCCTGGACCTCTACCGCTGTGCGCCCACCCGGTTCACCCCCGCGCAGCAGGAGCGGGCCGAGGCCTACGCGCGCGTCCTCGCCGTCCTCGCCCTGTACGAGCACCCCCACCTGCTCACCACCCGGACCCGCCTTGCCCGGCCCGGGCCACAGGGCTTCCCGCCCACCGTCCACATGGCCGCCGGCGTCCTCGCCGCCAAGTACGGGCTCAGCGCCGACGACGCCCTGGCCCGCCTCCGGGCGCACTCCTTCCGGCACAACCAGCCGCTGCTGCGCACCGCCGAGCACGTCCTCGACCACCAGCGTCTCGACTGACCGGCCTCCCCGGCTCCGCCTTCCCGTGCTGGCCCACATGGCGGGCCCGGTGTCATCCGTTCCCCGGTCGGTGCCGTCACGTCGGATTCCCGCATGTCACCCGGTGTTAGGGGTACATGGCGGCCACTACCGCACATAACGACACCACTCCGGAGATTCCTCATGGCCAACACGAAGGTTTCCGACTACATCCTCCAGCGCCTGCGCGAGTGGGACGTGGACCACGTCTTCGCCTACGCCGGGGACGGGATCAACGGCCTGCTCGCCGCGTGGGGGCGGGCCGACAACAAGCCGAAGTTCGTGCAGGCCCGCCACGAGGAGATGGCGGCCTTCCAAGCGGTGGGGTACGCGAAGTTCTCCGGCAAGGTCGGCGTCTGTGCGGCCACTTCGGGCCCGGGCGCGATCCACCTGCTGAACGGCCTGTACGACGCGAAGCTCGACCACGTCCCCGTCGTGGCGCTGGTGGGCCAGACCAACCGCAGCGCCATGGGCGGCTCGTACCAGCAGGAAGTGGACCTCGCGAGCCTGTACAAGGACGTCGCGTCCGACTTCTGCGAGACCGCGACGGTGCCGGAGCAGCTGCCCAACCTCATCGACCGCGCGATGCGCACGGCCTACGCCAAGCGCACGGTCACGGCGATCATCATCCCCGCCGACGTGCAGGAGCTGGAGTACTCCCCGCCGACGCACGAGTTCAAGATGGTGCCGTCGAGCCTGGGCCTCTCGCGTTACGCGCCCGTGCCGGCCGACGAGGACGTCGCGCGCGCCGCCGAGGTGCTGAACTCGGGCGAGAAGGTGGCCGTCCTGATCGGACAGGGGGCGCGTGGCGCCCGCGCCGAGGTCGAGCGGGTGGCGGACGTGCTCGGGGCGGGCGTCGCCAAGGCCCTGCTCGGCAAGGACGCGCTGCCGGACGACCTGCCCTATGTCACCGGTGCGATCGGGCTGCTCGGCACGAGGCCGTCGTACGAGCTGATGCAGGAGTGCGACACCCTGCTGGTGATCGGTTCCAGCTTCCCCTACGCGCAGTTCCTGCCCGAGCTCGACCAGGCGCGGGCCGTGCAGATCGACATCGACCCGCACATGATCGGCCTGCGGTATCCCTTCGAGGTGAACCTCGTGGGCGACGCGCGCGAGACGCTGCAACGGCTCCTGCCGCGGCTGCACCGCAAGGAGAGCAGGGCGTGGCGCGAGAAGGTCGAGAAGAACGTCGCACGGTGGTGGGAGGTCATGCAGCGCCGGGCCGCGGTGGACGCCGATCCCATCAACCCGGAGTACGTCGTGCATGCCCTGGACGGCAAGCTGCCGGGCGATGCCATCCTCTCCGCCGACTCCGGCTCCGCCGCCAACTGGTACGCCCGCCATCTGCGGCTGCGCGACCGGATGCGGGGTTCGCTGTCCGGGACGCTGGCGACGATGGGCCCGGGCGTGCCCTACGCGATCGGCGCCAAGTTCGCGCACCCGGACCGCCCGGCGATCGCCATCGTCGGTGACGGCGCCATGCAGATGAACGGCATGATGGAGATGGTCACCGCCGCGAAGTACTTCCGTGAATGGTCCGACCCGCGCCTGATCGTGGCCGTCCTCAACAACGGCGACCTCAACCAGGTCACCTGGGAGATGCGGGCGATGTCGGGCGCCCCGCAGTTCGAGGAGTCCCAGCACCTGCCCGACCTGCCCTACGCCGACATCGCGCGGTCCATGGGACTCGGCGGCGTGCGGGTGGAGAAGCCCAAGCAGGTCGAGGCGGCCTGGGACCAGGCGCTCGCCGCGGACCGGCCCTTCGTCATCGACTTCCGCACCGACCCGGCCGTCCCGCCGATCCCGCCGCACGCCTCCCTTGACCAGATCGAGGCCGCCGCCTCGGCGATCCTGCACGGCGACAGCGACGCCGGCTCCGTGCTCAAGCAGGGGTTCAAGGCCAAGGTGCAGGAGATGCTGCCGGGCAGCCGGCACCGCGGCGACCGGCCCGGGGCCGGGGAGCACGACAGCGGCGAAGGGAAGAAGTGACCGGTCGTTCCCGGTCGCTTGCTCATCCGTTCGGTCGCGGTCTGCTCGCACACCTCCGGCCCCCCGCATCAGATGGATTCCATCCGATCTGCCCGGATTTCCGGGTGAGAAGGCGACCGTCGGGTACGCGAAGAGTCCAATCGAGTCGTCCGACTCTGGAAGGAGATCACCATGCCGCAGGGTTCCAGCCCCAAGCGAGAGCGTCAGTACGAACACATCAAGGAGGGTGCCGAGAAGCGCGGCACCTCCAAGGGCCGCGCGAAGGAGATCGCCGCGCGCACCGTGAACAAGGAGCGGGCCCGCTCCGGTGAGTCGAAGACCGCGAGCAAGACGTCCACCCAGGACAGGAAGTCCGCCCCGCAGCGCGGCGGCGAGCGCTCGCACAGCGGCTCCCAGGGGCCGACGAAGGACCAGCTGTACGAGGAGGCGAAGAAGCGCGGCATCGACGGCCGTTCGTCCATGAACAAGGACGAGCTCGCCAAAGCCCTCGGCCGCTGACCGCGGCGGACGCGATGAGTGAGTACGAACGTTCGCGCACGATGCCCGCGCTGCCGGAGCACGTTTTCGACCAGGCTGCCGACGTCGAGCAGATGGACGCCTGGCTGCCGCAGGACCTGCACGTGGACGCCGGGGAACCGCCCGCCGTCACCGTGCACGAGGACCGCACCGACCAGGACGTGTCCGCACTCCTGCGGGCCCGGCGCGACCAGATGCGGCTCGAGTGGGGCACCCGCGAGCAGGGCGGCTACACCGGCTGGCTGCAGGTCGCCGGCCTGGACAGCGGCACCAGTGAGGTCACCGTGCACCTCTCGTTCTTCGAGGAGGGGCACGACCCGGGCGAAGAGGCCGTGCACACCGCCCTCGACCGCAGCCTCCAGCGACTGGAGGAACAGGTGCGGCTGCGCGTCGACAACGCGGCCGGCTGACGACGTCGAGAGGCCGGCCGCGTGCTCCACGCGGCCGGCCTCGACGCGGTCGGTGCGGGCCGGATCCAGCCCCTCTTCGATCAACCCTGCCCGTTGCTCGGCCGCAGCTGCCGCATACGGCCGTCGAGTTCCCGCTGGTAGAAGTCGATGAACCCGTCCGGGTCGGGCCCCGCGTTCTGCATGACCAGGCTGTCGAAGCCCGCGTCCACGAACTTCTGCGCCACCTCGACGAACCGTGCCGGGTCCGTGCCGCAGGCGAACTTCTCCAGGATGTCCTCTTCGCGCACGGTCGTCGTCGCGGCGTCGAAGTTGACCGGATTGGGCAGCTCGCTCATGACCTTCCACCCGGTCATAGCCCAGCGTGATGTCTCCAGGGCGGCCTTGGCCCCTTCGTGCTCGTCGGGCGCCCACGCCATCGGCACCTCCGCGTACCGCGGCCCGGAACCGCCGGCCTCCCGGTACTGCCGGACGATCTCGGGCTTGTCCTCCGTGGCGAACAGGCCGTCCCCCAGCTCCGCGGCGAGGGCCGTCGAGGCCTTGCCGCTCGCGGCCACCGCGATCAGCGGAAGCCGCTCGGGAAGGTCGAACACCCGGGCGTCCGCCAGCCGCAGGTGCTTGCCCTCGTACGACTGGTATCCGCCGCGCCACAGCAGCCGGATGATCTCCAGGGCCTCCCTGAGCATCTCGTGCCGGGTGGAGACTGCGTCCGGGAAGCCGACGCCGGTGACGTGCTCGTTGAGCCGTTCGCCCGAGCCGAGGCCGAGGACGAAACGGCCCTCCGACAGCAGGGCGAGGGTGGCGGCCGCCTGAGCGATGATCGCCGGGTGGTAGCGCACCGTCGGGCACGTCACGCCGGTCGCCAGCTCGATCCGTTCGGTCTTCGCCGCGATGCTGCCCAGCACCGTCCAGGCGAACGGCGAATGCCCCTGGTTGTCGAGCCACGGGTGGTAATGATCGCTGATCTCGACGAAGTCGAAGCCCGCCCGCTCCGCCAGAACCGCCTGCCGAACGAGTTCCGACGGACCGAAGGCCTCGGCGGCCAGCTTGTAGCCGATCTTCATGTGCTCTCGTCTCCTTGCGTGTCAGCGCCACTTCTGTCGCATGTCAGCGCCACTTTTGTCCGCATAGAGGTACCCGTCGGCATTCGGGCATAACGCGCACATCCGCCGAGGCCACGCCGACGGCGGCGCCTAGGACGCGCCCACGGCCACCCCGCCGGTCCACGCGGCGCGCAGCGCCTTCTTGTCGACCTTGCCGACCTTGGTCGTCGGCAGCCGGTCCAGCAGGACCGTCTTCCGGGGTGTGTACAGCTCGCCCAGCTCGGCGGTGACCGCCGCGCCGACGGCGTCCGGGTCGACGTCGACGCCCTGCGCGACGGCGAGGAAGACCTGCACGGCCTCCCCGTACTCCTCGTCCGGCACGCCCAGCGCCGCCGCGTTGCGCACTCCGGGCAGCGTGAGCAGGAAGTCCTCGAGGACGCGGGAGTAGACGTTGTCGCTGGTGCTGCCGGTGACGATGATGTCCTTCGCCCGGTCCACGAGATACAGGTGCCCCTCCGCGTCGAGATAGCCCATGTCCCCGGTGCGCAGCCAGCCGTCGCGCAGCGCCTCCGCGGTGCGCTCCGGGTCCTCGTAGTAGCCGAGCATCACGGCCTTGCCGCGGACACACACCTCGCCGACCTGCCGTACGGGCAGCGCCTCCGTGCCGTCCTCGGCCCGGATCTCGATCTCGGTGCCGGATATCGCGCGCCCGCAGCTGCGCCAGAGTTCGGGCCGCCGGGCCGCCTCGGAGGCGAGCTCCTCCGCGCCGAACGTGGCGATTCCGAGCGCCTCCGACTGCCCGTACCCCTGGTAGAGCACCGGCCCGAAGACCTCGACCGTCTGCTGCAGCCGGCTGGGCGAGGAGGCCGCGCCACCGACGACGATCCGCCGCAGCGCGGGCAGCGCTCCCGGCACGCACTCCGGGTGGTCGAGCAGCGCGTACAGCATCGGCGGCACGAACATGGTCGCGGTGATCCGCTCCTCGCGCAGCACGGCCAGCGCGGCGCCCGCCTCGAACTCGGGCAGCACGACGAGGACGGACCCGGTCACCAGCGCCTGCACCGAGGTGAGGTGACCGCTGCCGTGCGTGAGCAGCGTGGCGGCGAGCACGCGGTCGGGGTCCCCCTGGGAGTCCTGGGAGCCCTGGGAGTTTTGTGAGTCCGTCTGCACGTCCTCCGCCAGGTCCACCAGCACGTCGTAGAGCCGGTGGCTGTGCGCGGCGAGCTTGGGGCGGCCGAGGGTGCCGCCGGTGTAGAGCACGGTGATGGCCTCGTCCGCTCCCGGGGCGGGCCCACGGTCCGGCCGCACCTCCGGACACTCGGCCGCCACCGCCAGCAGATCCACGCTCCCGTTCCCGTACTGCTCGCAGGGCCCCAGGCTGAGCAGCACCGGGTCGTGGACGCTGCGCCCGGCGGCATCGGCGGCCCGCTGCGCGAAGAGCGGGTCGGTGACCACGGCGCGCGCCCGCGACTGCTCCACCAGCGCGGCGAGCTCGCCGGGCCCCGGCTCGGGCGGCAGGAACACGACACGGCAGCCGATGAGATGCACGGCGAGCTGCACCAGGACGGAGTCCACCCGATTGGCCAGGAACAGCCCCACGCCGTCACCCGGCGCGAGCCCCTGCCGCCGCAGCGCGTGCCCCAACCGGAACAGCCGCCGCCGAGCCTCCCCCCGAGTAAGCCGCCGCGCCCCCTGGACAAGCGCCTCGGCGCCCTCGTCCTCGTGCCAGTGCTCCAGGATGCGGTCCACATACGTCCGCGGCGCGGACGTTTCCGGTGCATTAACGATCATGAACATATGCAAACATGCGGCGCGGGGGCGGTGATGCCAGAGGGGGCGACTTCGGCCATGCGGGGGCGGAGTACCATGCCCCGGCGCGGTGCCTGCTCGGCGGGGATCGTGCCGGGGCTCGCCGGGCGGCGGGTGGCGATCGTCAGACAGGCCGTGACCAGGACGATGTTCTTCAGGATGTACTGGCCCTCCATCGTCGGGACCAGCGGGGCGTGCAGCCAGACGTCGGACGGCATGAGCAGCAGCGTGGTGAATACGCCTGCCATGTGGGCGAAGAACACGCCCATGGTCAGGCGCGGCAGTCTGCCCGTGAGCAGGCCGATGCCGATCAGTACCTCCATCAGCGCCAGCAAAGGGCCCGATACCGCGGCGGGTACGGTGCCGAGCGTCATGACCGACATGGCGTGGGTGGCGATGTCCTGCGCCGGGCTCATGTCCGGGATGAACTTCAGTGCCCCGAACCACAGGTACAGGAGGCCGACGCTGGCCCGCAGGAGGGTCAGGCTGTGTCGTTGGTATGCGGCCGAGCAGGTGGTCAGCCAGGCCTTCTGACGGGTCGTCCGCCGGTCCCGCGTTCGTATGGTTCGGGTGGTTCGGGTCATGGGCTTCTTCTTCTGGTGGAGTGAAGGGCCGGCTCGGAGCCGGGCGGGGGCGGTGGTCGGTGCGGCCGTCGCGCCTCCCGCCTCCCCCGCCCGGAAACGGCTCAGGGCCGGATATCAGGCGTCCGGGTGGGTGCCGTCGAAGTACTGCTCGGACTCCGCCCAGACGTCACGGGCGAGTTCGCGGGCCTGGGCGTCGGCCTCGGTGTGGTCGAACTCCCAGTGCACGCCGCCCCACAGACGCGACTCGCCCACCTGCTGTGCCGCTTCGGAGAACGTGTTCCACTTGAGCGCGATGTCCTTCGACGGCATGCCGGTCTCGATGCCCGAGCTGCCCGCCTTGATGACGCCCGTCCCGCCGTACTCGTCGGAGCCGGTGAACCGCTCGAGGATCTCCGCCCCGGCGGCGGTGAAGCCGGTGTGCCCCGAGCCGTAGGCCGCGAAGGCCGGCGTCTTCAGGTACGGCTGCCACTTGGCGCCGTCGATCACCTTGGTGCCCTGGCCGGGCCCCGCGTAGCCGCGGATCTTCTTGCCGTCCATCGCGTAGCGGATCATGGTGATCGGACGGCCGTAGTCGAAGTGGACCTTGGTCTTCCAGTCGACGACCGCCTCATCGCCCTCCGCGATGTTCAGGGCGAAGAACAGCTTCACGTCCTCGTCGAGGCCGTGGTGGTCGCGCTTGGACACGAAGGCCGCCCACTCCTGCGGGATGGACGACGACGATGTGTCCCGGTACTGCCAGTACTCGGCCAGCGCCTTCTGGCGCTCCGTCAGACCGGCGTTTGTGCGCATCTGTTGGGCTATCGCGCGCTTCGAGGCGGCACTGCCGTACTTCGGGGGCGCCGACGGCAGATAGCTGTTCACGTCATTGATGACGAACGGCTTCGACGCCGCGAAATGCGGGGTGAGGAAGTTGTGCGTCATGCCGTTCATGGTCAGCGGCGCCCACCGGTTAGGGTCGACGATCTTGCTCTTGTCGAAGTCGTTCACGTCCTGCGCCGGGTTGACCGGCTTGTAGAAGCCCTCCGGCGACGTGTACGGCGGGGTGCCCAGCTGGTTGGAGCCGTCCTGGTGGCGGACCTCCAGCAGCGCGTCGGTCGCCCTGACCGCCACGGCGGCGGGCGTTCCCGCCGCGGCGGTCCCGGCCTCCGCCGCGTCGTAGCCGAGCGCCGAAAGCTTGGCGTCGAACGTCGCCCGCTGCTTGGGGAACAGGTCGCTCAGCGCGCGGTGCGCCGCGAAGCTGACCGCCTTGCGCTTGTTGGCCTCGGTGCGCTCCGCCGCGGGCCTGCGCAGGTCGCCGCCGAGCTGGGTGCCGACGGCCTTCGCGTCGTACGCGGCCCACGCGTCGTACATCGCGTTGTGCACGACCGCGAGCGTCCGCCCGCCGACGGGCGGCGGAGTGGGGTGCATGGAGCCCTGGTTGTTCACCGCCATGGCTTCGCTGATCTGCTTGTTCCACTGCAGGACGACGTTGTCGCCCTCGGCCCGCGCCTCGACGGCGGACGGGGTCGCCCCGGCCCCGCCGGCCGCCGCGGACGCCGGTCCTGTGACCGTGGTGGCGAGGCTCATGGCGGTGAGCGAGCCGAAGACCGCCCAGCGCTTGAGGGCGTTCGTATGGAGACGGTGACGGAGGCGGGTGGGCTTCATGACGGTGTCACGGGCCTTTCTCAGTGAGTGGTGAGTGGGGTGGGGAGGGGGTTGCGGGGGGGGCGTTGGCCGGTCGTGGGTTACTCGGGCCAGCGCGATTCCGTGATGACGTCGACGAAGTTCGGCCGCACGTAGCCCTCGGTGTAGCGCGCCAGGACATCCGCCTTGATGTTGCCGAAGGTGGTGTCGGGGCGGTGCGCGATGCCGTCGTTGAAGGCCTGCAGGATCCGGCGCTTGAAGTCGGGGCGCGGGTGCGCCGCGACGACCGCGGCCCGCTGCTCGTCGTCGATGTCGTCGTAGCCGATGCCCAGGACGTCCAGCTCGACACCGGCCGTGACCAGGGCGATCTCCGGAGCCATGTGGGTGGGGATCTCGGGAGTGGTGTGCAGGGCGATGGCCTCCCACACCACACGCGCCGCGTCCTCCGTGACGCCGCGCGCCAGGAGGAACTCCTTGGCGTCCTCGGCGCCGTCGATCTCGAAACGGCGGGTGGATGTGCGGTGCTTCTCGGCGAGCCCGAGGTCGTGGAACATGGCGCCCACGTAGAGGAGTTCGGCGTCGTAGGACAGGCCTCGCCGGTTTCCCTGCAGTGCGCCGAAGAGGTATACGCGGCGGGAGTGGTGGAAGATCAGTTCGTCGGCCGTGTCCCGGACCAGCTCGGTGGCCTCCTTGGCCAGGACGCTGTCGGGAATCTTGATGTCGGCAATGGTCATGTGTGCTCCTGAGGGCAGGTTCAGCGGAAGCGGAAGCGGGAGGGAAGTCGCGGCGCGCCGTGTGGGCGGCTTCGGAGTGCGGCCCGGGAGGGTGCCCGGCGCATGCTCGGCGGCGACGGGCAAGACAGTAGGTATGCGGCGGGCGGTGGCGCAGGGTGCGGGGCGCGACTTCGTCAACTGGCCCGGTGCGGGGTCGGGTTCGGCTCGCTGTTTCTGCGACCTGACAGAGCATGTGGGGGCCGCTGTTCCGGCGGCTCGGCTCTCTCTAGGATCCGCCGCATGATGAGCCAACGGGCCGTCGGCCTCGTGGAACAACTCGCCGCCGAAGGAGTCCAGTCGTGGCTGGCCGTGGAAGGCGCACACATCGCCGTACCGGACCGGCTCCCGCACACCCTCCGGGCACCGGCCGGTGTGCTGCTCCCCGCTCATGTGCCGCCCGATCCGCAGGCGGTGCGACGCCTGTGCGAGCGGGTGCGGCTGGTGTCGGCTCCGGTCGATCCCACGTACGCCGATGAGGCTTCCTCTCTCGTACGGGCCGCCCGGTCGCTCTGGGCGCGCGTGGGCCGGCCGAACCTGCTGGTCCAGATACCGGCCACCGAGGCGGGCCTGGCGGCGATGAGCGAGTGTCTCGCCCTGGGCATCAGCGTCAACGCCACGCTGATCTGCACCGTCGAGCAGGCCGACCGGGCCTTCGACGCGCTGCTCGACGGCATGGAGCGCGCCCTGGTCGCGGGCACCGATCCGGTGGAGACCCGCGTCTTTCTGACCTGTCCGGTCGGCCTCTTGGACGACGTCGGCGTAGCGGCCGCCGGCGTACCCACCTCCGGAGTACCGACCTCGGGCGTGGCGATGGCCCGGCTCCTGTACGCGCTTCGCGAGCGGCGCCTGAGGAACACCTGGTGGCGGGTGCTGCGCGCGGGCAGTGTCGCTCCCCCGACACTTCTGTGGTCGTCCCTGCGGACACACCACCTGCCCCGGCTGATCGGCTGGAACACCGGGGTGGCTCTCACCGCTCCGGAGCTGGAAGCGGCGGCCTCGGGCGCGGAGTTGACGGGTGACGTCATGCCGGGCCTGCGGGAGGGGGAGGAGGAACTGCTGCTGTGCGGCGCGGGTGGCGGGGCCGGCCGCCGGACAGCCCCGGATCTGCTGGCGGCGGAGCTGACGCGGTACCGGGACGCCTGGCACACCGCCGCCGCCCGCTGACCGGGGCCGACGGGGGCGGAGGCGGGGGTGGTGGCAGTGGCAGTGGCAGTGGCAGGCAAGCCGGTACAGGGCGGGGCGGGCCTCTCAGCCGACCGTCCGACGGCCATCCGTCCGACGTCGGCCATCCGTCCGATGGCCATCCACCCCTAGGCCATCCGCCCGACGGGCATCCGTCCGACGGTCATCCGCCCGACGGCCATCCACCCCTAGACCATCCGCCCGAGGGGCATCCGTCCGTCGGTCATCCGCCCGACGGGCATCCGTCCCTCGGTCATCCGCCCAAAGGGCATCCGTCCGCCGGGCATCCGCCCGTAAACCGCGCGCCCGCGCCGCAAGCTCCGCCCCCGTCAGCGTCCGCAGCGGCGCCCCCTTCACCACCGTCTCCTCGAACTCCTCGTCCGGGTCGGACAGCGTGACGATCGCTCCGCCGACGCCGTAGGTGACGCGGTCGTCGGTGACCACGGCGGTCCGGATGACCACGCTCAGGTCAGCGGCTCCCGACAGCGAGAAGTAGCCCAGCGCACCGGAGTAGACACCGCGCGCGCCGCCTTCGAGCCGGTCGAGTATGCGCATCGTGCGTACCTTCGGGGCGCCGGTCATGGAGCCGGCCGGGAAGGCCGCCCGCACGCAGTCCACGGCGGTGCGGCCGGGGGCGAGCCGGCCCTGCACGGTGCTCACCAGCTGGTGCACCGTGGCGTACGTCTCCACCTCGAACAGTCCGGTGACCCGTACGCTGCCGGGTCGCGCGCAGCGCCCTATGTCGTTGCGGACCAGGTCGACGATCATGAGGTTCTCGGCGCGGTCCTTCTCGCTGCCCAGCAGGTCGGCGACGTGCGCGGCGTCCTGGGCCGGGCTCTCGCCGCGTGGCCTCGTCCCCTTGATGGGCTTCGACTCGATCAGCCCGTCGGCCGAGACCGTCAGGAAGCGCTCGGGCGAGGTGCTCAGGACCGAGAAGCCGTCGAACTGGAGCAGGGCGCCGAACGGCGCGGGGTGGGCGCGGCGCAGCAGCCGGTATCCCTCCCACGGGTCGAACTCCCCGTACATCTGCGCCTGGTTGGTGAGGCACACCTCGTACGTCTCGCCCGCGGCCAGTTCCTCCTGGCAGGCGTCGATCAGGTCCAGGTAGCCGGTGCGGTCGTGGCGGAGCCGGAGGTCGTGCGTGCCGGTGGGCGGGACGGGTGCGGCGAGCGGCGGTCCCGGCGCGCCGCGGAGCAGGTTCTCGGTGGCCGTCAGCCAGTCGGCGGCGGGATCCGCCGGTTCGGCCGGTCCGTCTTCGGTCAGGGCCAGTAGGTGGGTGAGGCCCGTCAGGTGGTCAAGGACCAGGGCGCGGTCGGCGAAGACCATGACGGCGTCGGGCTGCGGGGAACGGTGCACCGCTTCGCCGCCGCACTGGGCCTTGAGTTCGTAGCCGAGATATCCGACCCAGCCGAGGGCGAAGTCGGTGGGGAGGTCGGGGAATTGGACGATCATGCCGCACAGGTCACGGTCGAGCCAGTCGAGGAAGGAGCCGCCGACGACCTCCGTTCCCGCGCGCGAGGTCACGGAGACCGTGCCGCTCGCGACGTCGACGGTGGCCACGCGGGCCAGCGGTCCCGAGGCGTCGCCCATCACGGAGAACCTGCCGCGGGCCGGGTCGAAATGGCTGCTGTCGAGCCAGAAGGCGTGCGGGTTCGGGCGGAAGAGACGGTCGTACGTCTCCTCCGCACCCCAGCGGGTGGGCAGCTGCCGGGTCAGCACCCGGAGCCGGCGGGGGGCCGGCGCGTCGGGCGCCGCGGGCGCCACGGGTCGTAACCCGGCAGCCACGCGGCCGGTCCGCACGGGCACGGGCCGCCCCGGACCGTAGCTTTGCGACAGCGACAGCGACAGCGACAACTCGGCGAAATTGCGCATGAGTTGCAGGCCGTGCTCCGTACAGATGGACTCCGGGTGGAACTGCACTCCCCACATCGGCCGGCTCCGATGGCGCAGACCCATCAGTACGCCGTCCGGGGTCCATGCGGTGGCGGCCAGTTCCGGCGGCAGGTCCGTCACCGCCAGGGAGTGGTAGCGGACCGCCTCCAGCGGCGAGGGCAGCCCCCGGAACAGTTCCTGCCCGTCGTGCAGCACGGGGGAGAGCCGCCCGTGGTGCGGTTCCGGTGCGCGGCCGATCCGTGCGCCGTGGGCCAGTCCGATGCCCTGGTGGCCGAGGCAGATGCCGAGCAGCGGCAGTTCGGTCCGCTCGATGATCTCCCGGCAGATACCGAAGTCGCCGGGGCGGCGAGGGTTTCCGGGGCCGGGCGAGATGATCACGCTGTCGAAGCCGGACAGCATGCCGGGGCGCCAGTGGGGGTCGTCGTTGCGGACCACAACGGGCTCGTTGCCGGTCGCCTCGGAGACGTAGTGGAAGAGATTGTACGTGAAGGAGTCGTAGTTGTCGACGAGCAGAGTGCGCACGGTTGGGGTCTGCTCCAGGAGTCAGCGGACGACGGGGACGACTTCGAGGAGCAGGTGCTCGACACGGTCGCTGCCGTACACGCCCTCGAGCACGTCCACGGCGGCCACCGTGCGCAGTTCCCTGCCGCACTCGCCGGCGATCCGGCGCAGCTCGCCGAGGTCTCCGCGGGTGCTGAAGTGGAGGAGGGCCCTGCCGTGCGGCGTCAGGCGGAGGGGTGCCTCGGCCAGGAAGCGGCGGTGGGCGCGGTAGCCGACGTCGACGTAGGCGCACTCGTGGACGGAGCGGTACTCGTAACCCTCGGGCGCAAGGACGTAGTTGGAGCTCCAGAAGACCGTGTCGAAGCGCTCGTCCGGGGAGAGCCCGTCGAACATGTCGCTGTGCACCGACCGCACGCGGCCGGCCACGCCGTGACGGCGGGCGTTGAGGTCCGCGTTGCGCACGGCCCTGGGGTTGATGTCCAGGGCGACGACCCGCTCGGCGCCGGCCAGCGCGGCCTGGACGGCGATGACGCCCGTGCCGGTCCCCACGTCGAGGAACGACCGCGTCGAGCCCGCCGGGGCGCCTCCGGCGAGTCCGAGGAAGTCCAGGCCGATGCCCGTCGAAGGGGAGTAGACGGGGGCGAACACCTCGTCCAGGAGGTCCCACTCGCGGTCGCAGAGGTGAAAGGTGCGGGGTCTGTCCGTCCTGGTCAGGGACGCGCGACTGCGTTCGAGAGAGCGTTCAAAGTTCTGGACGGTGCGTTCGTGGTTCTGGACGGTGCGTTCGTGGTTCTGGACGGTGCGTTCGTGGTTCTGGACGGTGCGTTCGTGGTTCTGGACGTGCAGCGTCATCGAGCGCCTCCAAAAAGGGGATTTCGGTGACTCTGCGACATAGGCCGAGCACCGGGTGTGGGCATCACCCTGCCGCCCCGCAAGTGCCGCGGGAAGGTGCCTCCGCGACAGGCCGGAGCGCCACCAGCGGTGACCGGGCCACCGAGCCCCAGCTCTGACCTGCGTTTTTCACTTCAACAATCTGTTGACCTCCAGTTGACCCTTCTTTAGGGTTCTGCGGTTGTGGGCGAGGGCCCGGCACGGGCCGGGCCGGAAGGCCACAACGGGGGAGGAACCATGCACCAGGGCGGCGCAACCGATGAAATCGTGGAAATACTCGACCTGTTGGCCGTGGGAGCGCCGCCTGAGCGGCTGAAGCAGGTGGAGCGGGCCAGGGACCTCGCATTGCGCGTGCGGGGGCTCATGTCCGAGCAGCAGAGCCGGCAGACCGGTCTCGCGGCGCTCATCGACACCGCGCGCGAGCTGACCCGCCCCTACGACCTGAGCAGCCTGCTCACCGTCATCGCGCGCCGGGCCCGCTTCCTGCTCGGCCTCGACATGGCCTGGCTGTCGATCCACTCTCCTGCAGGCGGTGAGTCGGTGGTGCACGCGGCCGACGGCCACATCAGCATGGTCAGCGTGGGGATGCGGGTGCCCACCGCGGGCGGACTCGGCAATCTGGTGACCGAGCGGGCCGCCCCCGTGTGGACCGCCGACTACCTGAATGAGGACGAGATCCCGCGCACCGACACCACGCACGGTGCGGTGCGGGCGGAGGGGCTGCGCGCCGTGCTCGGGGTGCCGCTGCGCCGGGACGCCGCCATCCTGGGCGTGCTCTACGTCGGGCACCGGCAGGTGCGGCCGTTCACGCCGGACGAGATCACTCTCATGTCGTCGCTCGGCGACCTGGCGGCGGTCGCGATCGAGAAGGCGCAACGGCTGGGCCGGGCACAGGACGAGGTGAGCGAGCTGCGGCTCGACGCGTCCCGCGCCGAGGACTCGTACGCCTCGGCGCAGCGGCTGAACGTCGTCTACGCCGGACTCATCGACCTGGTGCTGCGCGGCGGCGATCTGCACACCTTGGTGGACGAGGCCGGTGAGTTGCTCGGCGGCACGTTCCTGGTCCGCGACCCGAGCGGCACCGATCTGACGGCCACGCCGGTCCCGGGTCTCGACGAGGCAGAGCTCCGCAAGGTCGCCATGGGGGCGCACCCCGGAGGGCAGCCGGTGATGACGCCCGGCGGCACCTGGGTGTGCCCGGTCCTGGCGGGCGACGAACCGCTCGGCACGCTGATCCTCGCCACGGACGGGCCGCTCGACGAGCAGCAGATCTCCCTCATCTCCCTGACGGCGCGGGTCGCCGCCGTCTCGCTGCTCCTCCAGCAGAGCACGAGCCTCGCCGAACTCCAGGTGCGCAGCGAGGTGTTCCAGGACCTGATCCACGGCGAGCAGCTGTCCGCGCGGCAGTTGGCCGACCGGGCGCGCAGACTCGCCGTCGACCTGAGCGTGCCGCACGTGCTCGTCGTGGCCCGTCCCGAGAACGACCCGCAGGGCAGGGGGGCCTTCTGGGCATCGTCGTACGCGCATCAGCGCTCCGGCCTGAAGAGCGTGGAGTCGGACGGGATCGTGCTGCTGCTGCCGGGTGCCGACGCCGGGGCCACCGGCCGGACCGTGGCCACGGAGTTCGCCGCGGCCCTTGGCCACCCGGTGACGGTGGGCAGCGCGGGGCCCGTGACGTCCGCGGAGGGGCTGTCGGAGGCCTTCCAGGAGGCGCAGCGCTGCCTGGACGCGCTGACCGCGCTCGGTTCGGCGGGTGGCGCCGCCTCGTCGCGCGAACTGGGTTTCCTGGGGCTGCTGTTGTCCGACGAGCCCAACGCGGGAGGTTTCATCGCGGACGCCATCGGCCCGGTCCTCGAGTACGACGCCCAGCAGGGCACCGAGCTCACCCGGACCCTGGAGACCTACTTCTCCCTCGGGGGCAGCGCCACCCGCACGGCCGACGCCCTGCACGTCCATCCCAACACGGTGGCCCGCAGGCTGGAGCGGATCACCGAGCTGCTCGGTGAGCGCTGGCAGGACTCGACGCAGCGTCTCGAGGTGCAGATCGCGCTCCGGCTGAACCGGATCCGGCACACGGTGCGCGCACGGGGCGGCGGCCTGACGGCGCGACGCTGACCCGTCGGCCCAGGACGACGGAGGCGCAGCTCCGGGCCTTGGCGGGCGGCATCTCCGACAGCGCGGCGACGGCGTGCGCGACGGAGGCGAGCGTCATGTGGCGGTGCCAGCCGCCGAAGGAGCGGCCTTCGAAGTCCCGCAGGCCGACGCGTGCGCCGACGTTGTCGACGCCGTGCGCGGTCCAGCCGCTCAGTTTCGTCAGGCGCAGCAGTTCGGGGACCGGGGTGCGGGTCAGGTCGGTGAGCCAGATGTGGGCCGGCGGCAGCAGGGGGTCCTCCCACTCGCCGACGAGGAGGAACGGCCGCCCGCCTTCGAGTCCCGCGCGGGCCGTCCCACGCACGGGGTCGGGCAGGGTCACCGGTATCGCCATGGCCAGCGAGGTGTGGCGGCGCCCGGAGGCGTGGTCGGCCCACTCGACCGCGCGCCGCAGGCCCTTGACCGATTCGAGGATGTGGCGGGCGGTGAGCGGGCCCGATCCGTAGCCGGGCATCGCCGGCGCGGCCACTTCGCAGGCGGTCAGCGAGCCGGCCCTGGCGATCAGCGGTACGGAGACCGCGTCGAACCCGGTGGCCAGGCGGCGCACGTCGGCCCCGGGGACGTCGAAGACCACGGGCCGGGCGGGCAGTTGCCAGCTCCGCAGGGGCTCCAGGGCGGTCGCGGTGGCGCACTCCTCGGGGGTCGTGCCGATGACTTCCGTGGGGATGCCCGCGCGGCGTCTGCGGGTCTGGTCACCGGTCCACCGGTCGGACAGGAAGAGGCGCCAGTTCACCGGGACGCTCAGCTCGTCCGACGCCGACCACAGGCCGTAGGCGTACTGGCCGCTGGAGGGCTCGCCCGCCCGTCTGCCGCCCCGGGTGTCGACGCCCACCGACCACTCCCCCACCTTGGGGATGACGTGCGGCCGGACCACCCAGGCGCTCGGCGGCGCACTCCGCTGCAGATAGTGGGCGAGCGCCTCCCTGGCGGGCCGCCAGTCCCACGTCGAGGCGCTGATGAAGTGGTGCATGCTCTGCTCCGCGGCGCCGCCGCCGAGGAGCGCGGCGATGTTGCGCATGGACTTGCGTCCCTGTGCCGCGAGCAGCCCGCCCACGTACTGCTCGCCCTTGCTGAGCTGGTCCCTGCGGTGCAGGGAGTGCGGCAGCACGTACTCCGTCAGCCGCGAGGCCGAACTCGGTCGCGACGCCGAACTCAGTCGCGACGCCGAAGAGGGCACCCTCCCCTCATGACCTTCTGTCTGCCTCGTGAGTGCGGTGGAAACCACGAGATCCCCCTTCTGGCTGTGTACGGCATCGGGCTGAGCACCACAGTGGCCGCTGGACGACGCGCGGACGATGTGGCACCGGCACCCCGTTGGGGCGGTGACCGGTGGCTGCCGCATCAGGGGGCCCGCCGTCAGGGGGCGGATCGGGTGCCGTACGGGGATCGGGGTGTGGGCCGCCCACCATGGCCGCCGGCCCACACGTCCCGGGGGGGCGTCAGACGAGTTCGGCGCGGACCTCCGGTGCGCCGAGCGTCCCTGCCGCCCGCAGTTCGGCACGCCGCACCTTGCCCGACACCGTCATCGGCAGCCGTACGGCGATCTCGACGACCCTGACGGCCTGCTCCGGCGGCAGTTCGGTGGCCGCGAAGTCGAGCAGCGCTCCGGCGGCCCCGTCCCGGTCGAGCCAGTCGGGGGTGAGGACCACGAAGGCCTTCGGCACCCACAGGCCCACGGGGTCCGGCACGGGGACCACGGCGGCCTGCGCCACCGCGGGGTGCCGCAGCAGCACGCGCTCCAGCTCCAGCGGGGAGATGCGGTGGTCGAACGACTTGAACATGTCGTCGTCCCGGCCCGCGTAGCGCAGCTGCCCGTCGACGCCCAGGGAGACCAGGTCGCCCGTGTGGTAGCGGCCGTCCGCGAAGGCCCGCGCGGTCTTCTCCTCGTCGTCGAGGTATCCGGTCATCAGGCCCATGGGCCGGTTCGTCAGCTCGAGGCACAGCTCACCGGTGGCGCCGGGCGCGGTGGGCAGGCCGGATGCGGGGTCGACGACCACCACGTCGTAACCCGGCAGGACGCCGCCCATCGTGCCGGGCGTGGTGCGGGCTCCGGAGATGTGGCCGAGCTGCGCGGTGGTCTCGGTCTGGCCGTAGCCGTCGCGCACCCGGACGCCCCAGGCCCCCGCGACCCGGTCGACGAGGGAGGCCTCCAGCGGCTCCCCGGCGCAGGTGGCCTCCCGCAGCTCCGGAGGCACCGCGCCGAGGCCTTCGGCGAGCAGGCCGCGCCAGACGGTGGGCGGGGCACAGAAGCTGGTGACGGACCGGGTGCGCAGCGCGTCGAGGATGCCGGCGGCGGCGGGCTGCGGGTCGGTGAGCGCGACCACGGTGGCCTCCGCGTTCCACGGCACGAAGAAGGAGCTCCAGGCGTGCTTGGCCCAGCCCGGCGCGGAGATGTTCAGGTGGGTGTCGCCGGGGCGCACTCCGTTCCAGAACATGCCGGACAGATGACCCACCGGATAGCTGCTGTGGGTGTGCGCCACCATCTTGGGCCGCGAGGTGGTGCCCGAGGTGAAGTAGAGGAACAGCGGGTCACTGGCGCGGGTGAGGACCTCCGGCACGAACCGCTCGCCGGACGCGGTCCACGAGTCGTCGTACGACAGCCAGCCGGGCACCCGCGCGCCCGTGGCGATGCGGGTCCAGTCGCCCGGCGCGCCGGCGAAGCGGGCGGTCAGCGAGGCGTCGGTGAGTACGTGCTTCACCTTGGCCCGGGACAGCCGGTCGGCGAGGTCGTCCGGTGTCGCGGTGGCGTAGGTGGGGACCACGACCGCTCCCAGCTTGATCGCCGCCAGCATGGTCTCCCACAGCGCCCGGCCGTTGTACAGGGCGATCAGGATCCGGTCCCCGCGCCGCACCCCCAAGTCGTGCAGCCAGTGCGCGACTTGGCCGGAGCGGAGGGACAGCTCGTCGTAGGAGATGAGTTCGTCGTCCGCCGGGGCGGCTCCGACGAGGTGCAGGGCCGTCTTCGCGTTGCCCTCGGCGATGACGTCGAACCAGTCGAAGGCCCAGTTGAAGTGGGTGAGGCTGGGCCAGGAGAAGGCCTCGCGCGCGCCGGCGAGGTCGCCGTGGTGGTCGAGCAGTACATCGCGGGCGGCGCGGAAGGCGCGGCTCCCCTCGGGGCTGTGCACGCTCATGCCGCACGTCCCGCGACGAGCGTGGCCTGTTCGGTCCTGGCCGCGTCGCGCGCCGCGCGCAGCATGTCGAGGGCGATGGCGTCGGCGTCCTGCCGGAACAGGGTGTTCAGTCCCGGCTTGCCGCTGCCGACCTGGGTGAACCAGCGGGTGTGCTCGGTCGGGATGCCGAGGGCGTACAGGCCGTAGCGGACCGTTCCGTCGGCGGAGACGACGTGGAAGGGCGCCATGGTCACGTTCAGGCCGCCGGTGGCGCGGGTGCGTCCTGACACCGGTTCCTCGTGGACGAACTCGCTCACCAGGCCCTCGGCCCGCAGGGACCGGGCCAGCGGGGAGACGTCCCGGTGCAGGTTCGGGGTGGGGATACGGGCGTCGATGAGCGTCTCGGCACCGCGGTCGGAGCCGGCCACCTGCGGCGAGCCGATCCGGAAGCGGCCCGCGGTCTCGTCCGCCGTGAACCGCGTGGCGGGCCCGGCCACCTCCACCACGCCGCTCTCGACGAGGGCAAGCAGCTGCTCCACCCGCTCGATGGGCGGTCCGGCCGAGAGCAGCGCGTTGACCGGCACGAAGTCCCGCTGGAACTCCTCCGCGTGCGAATCGGGGTGCAGTCCGCCGAAGTCCACGGCCTCTCTGACCACGTTGCGGATGTCGCGCAGCACGTCGAGCGCCGCCTTGAGCGGACCCGCTACGTTCCCCAGGGCGGCCTGCGCCAGGTCCTCACGCATGACCTCCACGAGCCGGTCGCGGAACGCCGCCGGGGAGTCGAACCGGGCGTCCTTGAAGGGGCGGGCCAGTGCGTGCAGGTCGAGTGGCGGCAGCGGTTCCGTGACTCCCGACGCCCGGTGTGCGGAGCGGTACACATGGTCGAGGTCCTTCAGGAGCAGGGGCAGTACGTCCTCGTTGAAGCGCAGCCTGTCGCTGCCGGTGGCCGAGTACCGGCGCTCCCGGGCCGCGGCGACGGCCTCCTTGGTGAGGAAGCGCGGCCGGAAGGTGTGATCGGGCTCCTTCTGGTTCCTGCCGCGGGCCGGGATCGGCAGGCCGCTGCGCGACCCGGTGACGATCCTGGGCTCCAGGCCGCTGGGCACGTACCGGAGCCCGCCGTCCCCGGCCCGCTCGAAGGTGCCGCCGCGGCCCACCGTCAGGGAGAGCATCACGTCGTAGAACGACAGGCCCATGCCCCGGATGCCGACGGTGCTGCCCGGGGCGATGTCGCGCACGGAGAGCGGCATGTCCGCCGCGGAGTCACCGCACAGGTATGTGATGCCCGCGTGGCGTTCGGCGAAGTCGAGGAGTCCGGCCTCGTGCGGGTCCGGGGCGTTGCGGGGGTGGCCGGTGGCGAGGAGGACCTTGTCGGCTTCGATCAGGTAGGGCGAGCAGTCGAGTTCGAGGGCGTAGCCGCCGCGTGCGGTGGCGACGACCGAGGTCACCGATCCGCGGGTCTCGGTCAGTTCGACGTTGGCCGGGAGGTGGTCGGCGATCGTCCGGTAGACGGAGCGCAGGTACTGGCCGTAGCGGCGCCGCGAGGCGTAGTCGTCGGCGTCCAGCGGGGGTTCGCCGTGGGTGGCGGCGCGCCGCGCGATCCACTGGCCGAGGGACGGCCCCGCGCCGGGCCGGGCCGGACCGCCGTCGGGGACGCCGGAGTACATCGTGACCTGGCCGACGACGGTGTTCATGGTGAACCACTCGTCCTGGTCGGTGCGCCAGACGCGTCCGGCGCCCGGCTCGGTCGCGTCGATGGCGTGGATGCGTACGGTGTGGTCGGCGAGTTCGCCCTCCGCGAGACGGACGGCGAGCCGCTCGAGGACGGAGATGCCGCGCGGGCCGGTGCCGATGACCGCGATGGTGAGGGTGGGGCGTCTGCTGCTTTCTGCGGGCACGTTCGATTCAGTCCTTCAAGAGGGCGGTGGAGAGGAGTGCGGCGGGTCCGGCCGTCGGGAGCTCCTCCAACGCGGCGTCGTCGTAACGGCGTTGGACGAAGCTGAGCATGTCCAGGAAGGCCTCGGCGCGCAGTTGGCGCGCTCCTGCCGGGGCGGTCGCGGTGATCGGCATCGAGCCGACGGACTGCCATTGGAGGGTGCCGTCGCCGGCTATGTAGCTGCGGGAGCGCTGGGCGTTGTCGGCGTGCAGGCAGTAGGGCACGTCCAAGTAGCCCTTGGCGAAGGCCTTGAGGAGGGCCTTCCCGATGTCCGCGTCCAGGTTCAGGACGGCGTCGATGAGGGCGCGCGCCTCGACGTACACCGGGTTGTCGCCCGCCGGGCCCGCGGCGTCGATGCCCAGGGCGTCCAGCGGCAGCCGGGCCGCGGACTCCGCCGCGCGCGCCGCTTCCTGGAGGGCCTGGATGTTGTCGGCCACGGTGGGGATGCGGTGGGCCTCGGCGGGTGTCTTGACGATCATCCGCTCGGTGCCGGTCACCGCGGCGAGCACGGCGCTGTCCCGCAGCAGGGAGAGCGCTCCGGCCGGTGTGCGGGGGAACACGCCCATGTAGGTGTAGAGCACGACGTGCCACTGCAGATCGCCGAGGAGTTCGCCCGCGAGGCGGCGCATGGCCCCGATCGCGTCGACGTCCTGGGCGAAGCCGGTCCCCTGGGCGTAGCTCAACGACACGCTGCGAAGGCCGTGTTGCTTGAAGAACATCCCTTCGAGCACGGAGATGGCCACCAGCAGAGCGGGCGGGCACAGCTGGCCGAGCATGCAGCCGCCGAAGCTCTCCAGATGGGCTCCGTCGACCTGGTCCGCGAGCAGCTCGCAGCTGTCCGCCCAGGCGGTCACGGCTTCGGCGAGCGGGGTGCGGCTGTAGGGCAGGCAGTACGAGACCGGGCCGCCCTCGGTCGCGTCGAGCCCCGCGTCCAGCAGGGCCCGGACGATGCCCAGGGGCAGCGGTGAGCCGTGCCGGACCTGGATGGCGAAGCCCGTGCCGCCGCCCACCCGGGCGATCATGTCGCGGGTGACGTCGGCGCCGTGCGCCACGATCGGGAAGCCGTTGAGGTCGCTCCCCTCGTCGAGGGCCTTGCGCGCCGAGGCGTGGTCGCCGACCCGGGTGTAGCTGTCGAGCGTCACGGTGCCGACGGTGGTGGCGTCGGCCGCCGTCACCGCCCGCAGGCCCGTGAGCATGCCGGCCACGTCGGGGAAGCCCATGCGGGGCTGGACCACGAGCCGGCCGGCCGCCGCGGCGGCGGCCACCGCCGCCCCGAAGGGCGTGGTGGAGCGCCGCCGCACGGCAGCCGGGGCAACGGTCGCGAGCAACGTACTCATACGGTCTCTCCCGAAGCGACGAGAGCGGGCGCGGGGCGCGGGGCACGGTCGAGCCCCGGTCGGCCGGCTTCCGCGAGGTACCTGCGGAACGGGGCGACGCCCGCGGTGTCCTCGAAGACCGCGTCGAAGCCCGCGGCGAGCAACTCCGGGCCGTGGGCGCGGTTCTCCGCGCCGCGGGTGCCGAGCTTGCCGCCGATGACGACGGGCAGCCCGCTCAGCCCGGGCTCGGCGCGCAGCCGGCCGATGAGCCGGCGGCCGTCCAGATGGCCGTGCCCGTTGACGCTGCTGATCACCACCATGTCGGGGGCGGTACGACGGCACTCCGCGATCAGCAGCTCATCGGGGACACAGGAGCCGAGATTGATCACTTCGTGTCCCAGCTCTTCCAGCATGAGCTGCAGGAAGACCAGGTTCCACGTGTGGGAGTCCGAGGAGACGCTGGAGACCAGGACGCGCCGGCCGCTGTCTCGGACATCGGGCGGGGCGTCGCCTGTCGGTGCGGGCGAGTGCATGAACCTCTCTCAATCGACGAGCCGTTGTTGTGGGAGCCGTCCGGAGCCGTCCGGAGCCGGCCGCTCAGACGGAGGCGACCGCGCGGATCGGGCTCTGCGGAACCCGCGCCTCCGCAGGGCGTGTGCGGATGGCGAGGACGGTGCAGCCGTCGGCGCTGGACATCTGGTGCTGGGTGCCGGGGCCCTCGACGACCAGGTCGCCCTTGACGTACGAGGTGCCGTCGCTGTGGTCGAGGCGGCCGTCGAGCACGAGCATCAGCTCGTACCCGAGGTGCTCGTGGAAGTCGCCGTGGGCCGTCGGCGGGAAGCGGAGGAGCAGGCCGACCGAGTCCTCACCGCTCTCGGTGTCCGGCGCCCACAGCACGTGGTGCTCGACGCCGGCCCGGCCGGGCTCCTGCCAGGACGTCCACTCGATGTCGGTCAGCTCGAATCCGCTGCGAAAGACGTTCTTGATGTACTCGATCTCGGACACGTGAATCCCATTTCCTTTTCTGACCTGTTGGGCTTGGTCAAAAACTTATCCGGGGCGACGGGTGACACAACGGGCCACTGTCCGATGGGGGGCAACGGAAGAACCGCACGCCCTGAAGTTGACTAAGTCATCCGGCGCGCGGTGACGCGGAGATCCGCCGGACAGCAGAATGGGCCGATATATCAATGGCCGGAGGGGCGACCATGGAAATTACGCTGTACCAGGTGAGAACTTTCCTGGAGGTGGTGCGCACCGGCAGCATCACGCGGGCCGGACGGAATCTGGGATACTCGCAGTCGACCGCGGCGGCCCATATACGCGCGCTGGAATCACAGGTCGGCACCTCGCTCTTCCAGCGCCTCTACCACGGGGTGCGCCCCACGCCGGACGGCGAGACCTTCCACGGCTACGCGGTACGGCTGCTCGGCCTGGTCGACGAGTTGACGACGTCCCTGGCCGGCGGCCGCGAGGTCAGCGGGCGGGTGTCCGTGGGCGCTTCACCGCTCTCCGTCGACCAGGAGCTGACCCGGCTCGTCTGGGAATGCAGATACCGCTATCCGAAGCTGGAGCTCGCGCCGGCGGGAATGGATTCGCAGCGCATCACGGAAGAGATAACCGCCGGACGCCTCGACATGGGCCTCATTCTCGAACCGCCGGACCGCGGCGCGAATGTACCGGCCGGTCTGCACACCGAGGATCTGCGCTCCGTCGACGTGGTGGCGGTGGCCGGACGTGAACTCCTCGGAATACTCGAAGAAAACCGGCTGAGCACCGTGCGACTGCTGCACGTGGATTCCGACGACCAGTCTCTCGGAAGATTCCGGGCGGCCATCGAACGCGCCTACTCGCTGCGTACCGAGTTCATGTCGATAGCGTCCGTGCAGGGCGCGCTCGAACTCCTCCGCAACGGTCCGTGCATCGCGGTCCTGCCGCGGGAATCGGTGGGCCGGGAGTTCGAGAACGGCGAAGTGGGCGTGGTCAAGGGGGTGCCCGGTGAACGCCACGTCGTGCGCATGGTCTGGAACCAGCAGGCCTGGCTCCCGCCGGCTCTCGCGGCCACCCTCGAACTGGCCCGGCGGATCGGCTCACCGGCGGCCACCGTCACCTGATCTCGCCTGGTCCATCGGCCGCCCACACACCGAATCCCGCACCGCGAGTGACGCGGTGCGGGATTCCTGGTTCCTGGGATACGTGAACTGGTTCCTGGACTGGCTCCTGGGCTACCACCAGTAGGACGGGTAGGAGGGTGCGGTCCGGTTCAGGCCCGCCGCCATGCCGATGACGACCAGCACGACCGCCGCCAGGGCCAGCAGCGCCAGGAAGGGCAGCACCGCCGGCTCCGTCAGGACGACGATCACCGCGGTGGCCGCGGCGGGTGAGTGCGGAGTACGCGCCACCACCATCACGCCGAGCGCGAGGCCCCCGGCCACCGCCGCGGCGGCCATCGAGCCACCGCCCACGGCGAGTACGACGAAACCGGTTCCGGCGGAGAGCAGTTGGCCTCCCACGACGCTGCGCGGCTGCGACAGCGGGAGCGCCGGGGCGCCGAAGATCAGCGCGGCACTGGCGGCCAGCGGCGGCACGAGCAGCACCTGATCCGTCAGGGCGCCGAGACCCACCAGGGCCAGCAGCGCGGCCACGGCGCACAGGGTCGCGGGGATCACCCCCTTCCAGGCCGGCCTCGGAGGCGCCTTGCTGGTCAGGATCCTGACCAGCGGGCGGTCTGCTCGGGGGGACGGGTCGACGCCCCGCGTCTCGGTCACGGTTGGGGTCGGGGGTTCGGTCACGGCCGGGGTCTCTGTTGCCATGCGCATGACGCTAAATTCCGGCGGGGCGGCGACAGAAGCAGCACCGCGTCACTTAGTCAGGTCAGTCCGCTAGCAGGTCAGTCCGCAGGCCGCAGCGCGCGCAGCTCATTGCCGTAGTACACGGCCGGGTCCGCCTCGCCCGCCTGCGCCCAGGCGACCGTGCCGACCACGAGCGTGTGGTCGAACAGAGGCACCAGCTCGCGCACCTCGCACACCATCGCCGCGGCGGACCGGCTGAGGACGGGGACCTGGTGCATGAGGTCCCAGCCGACCCCGGCGAACCGTTCGGCCGCCGTACCGGTGGCGAACTTCCGCGTGAGGGCGCGGTCGGACCAGGTCAGCACGTTCACGGCGAAGGAGCCCGCCGCCCTGATGCGGTCCAGGGTGGCGCTCCGGCTGCCCAGGGAGACGAGGAGGCTCGGCGGGTCCAGGGAGAGCGACATGACCGCGTTGGCCGTGCAGCCCACCGGGCCGTCGGGGCCGCTCGCGGTGATGACGGTGACTCCGGTGGGCAGCCTGGAGACGGCGGCGCGGTAGCCGTCCGCGGTGACCGCGTGCGAGGCGTCGTCCAGGAGCGCGAGCGGCGGGCCGCCGGAGACCAGCGCGGGTTCAGCCATGACGGGCCCCCAGGCTCGCGGTCAGGGCCTTCCGGTCGATCTTGCCGTTGGCGTTGAGCGGGAGTTCGGCGAAGACGGCGATGCCGCGCGGCACCATGTACGCGGGCAGCCGCGCCCGCAGCGCGCGGGCCAGGTCGTCCGGGTCGAGGCCGCTCCCCGTGCAGACCGCCTCCAGTACGGTCTCGCCGCCGCGCCCCGCGACCGCGATGACGACCGCGTCGCCCACCCCGGGCCGGGCGCGCAACACGGCCTCGATCTCGCCGAGTTCCACCCGATAGCCGCGCACCTTGACCTGCTGGTCGAGCCGGCCGAGGTGGACGAGACCGGTTCCGGGGCCGGCGCGGCGGACCCGGTCCCCGGTGCGGTACCAGTGCTCGTCGGTCAGCGGCCCCTCACCGTCGTAACTCCGCGCGACCACCGGACCGTCCGGGGCGTACCGCACGAACCGGCCCGCGTTGTCGGCCGGATCGAGGTAGCCGGGAAACCGCTGGGCGCCGCGCACGACCAGCTCGCCCTGTTCGGCGGGCCGGCCCCGCTCGTCCAGGATCCGGTGTTCGAGCCCCGGATAGAGCTGCCCGACGGGGACGGTGCCGTTGCCGGTGACCGGCCACGTGTCGGGGTCGTCCGGGAGCCTGAACTGGGCGCAGCTGATGGTCAGTTCGGTCGGCCCGTACAGGTTCTCCAGCGTGCTGTTCGGCGCCGCGTCGGCCCAGGCCCGGGCCTGCTGCACGGTCAGTGGTTCGCCGCAGAAGAGGCTCCAGCGCAGGGAGGGCAGCCGGTCGGGGCCCAGGGAGCGCATGCGGCTCGCGTAGGAGACCATCGACGGGACGGAGAACCAGTGGGTCAGTTCCTGCCGGGCGGCCCAGCGCACCGGCGCCATGAGGTCCTCGCGGTCCGGGACCACCAGAGTGCCGCCGCCGCCCCAGGCGGTGAACATGTCGAAGACCGAGAGGTCGAAGGTCAGGTCGAAGGTCTGCGAGACACGGCTGCCCGGCCGCACCTCGTACCGCTCCACGACGTGCGAGAGGTACGCGCACACCTCGCGGTGCCTGATCGGCACGCCCTTCGGCCTGCCCGTCGAGCCGGAGGTGAACAGCACGTACGCGACGCCGTCCGGGTCGGCGCGGTACCGCGGCGGCTCCGGCGGGGCGGCGGCGCGCGGCGCCCTCGGGTCGGGCACGAGGACGGGAACGGAGAGGCCGGCCGTGCTCCCCCGCTCCTCGGCGAGTACGAGGTCGAGGCGGCCCGCCGTCACCACGGCCCCGGTGCGGGCCGCCGGGAAGGCGGGGTTGAGGGGGACGACGGTGGCGCCGAGGCGCTGCACCGCCAGGTATCCGGCGTACGCCGTGGCGCTGCGCTCGGCGAGCAGCCCGACCCGGTCGGGCACACCGCCGTGGGCCGCGACCAGTTCGGCGGCGAGGCGCTGGGCCAGCGCGTCCAGTTGCCCGTAGGTCAGGGTGTCCGTGCCCACCTCGAGGGCGGGTTCGTGCGGGTGCGCGGCGACCGACGCCGCGAACCACTCGTACAGGGTCTCCTTCACTGCTGTCCTTCCAGAGGGTGCGGGGGTATCGGGGTCGGGGTCTGCGATGCGTCCGGGAGCGGTGCGAGTGCGTCGAGCAGCCTGTCGAAGGCCGCGCCCACCAGCCCCACGCGCGGGCGTCCGCGTTCGGCGGAGTGGGCCGCGAAGCGCAGGGTGCGGGGCAGTTCGGCCCAGAGGGCGGTCAGCGTGTCCGCGTCCTCGCGGCGCACGGCGCCGGATGCGGCGAGCACGGTCAGCCGGTGGGCGTGGTGACAGGAAGCGGCCCACAGGTCGTCGGCGTACCGGCCGGGCGCCGTGGGGTCGGCGACGAGCACGTCACGGACGTACGAGAGGACGTCGGGCAGGTCGAACAGCCAGTCCCCCTCGTCGGGAGCGGTGGCTGTCGCGGCACCGGAATCGGTCGCCGGCTCCCGCGCCAGCCACCGGTAGTGGCCGGGGGCGGGTACGGGGACGGCGCTGCCCAGGGCGAGCCTGTCCCGCAGCGCGACCTCCGGCGCCGGATCGGGCACCGGCGTGAGGGCCAGGGCCAGTTCGTCATCGTCCAGCCGGCCCACGTAGGGCTCCTGCGGGCCGTGCGGCGTGAGGGCGGTGAAGTGGTCGGCGACCAGCCAGGACGCGTCGCGGCGGTCGTGCAGGAGCAGCCAGTGCGGTGCGTCGGCGCGGCCGTACCCCGGCGACCAGGGCAGGTGGCGCGTGTTCCCGACCGCGAGGACCCGGCCGTGCCGGGCGAGTTCGCGGGCGAGTCCGACATGGGCCTGCTTCCGGCCGGTGGCGCTCCGGTAGGTGAGCGGGCCGAGGCCCGGCGCCGTGTCCACCCGAGTGAGGTGGGAGAAGGCGAGCCGGCCGGGCGGCAGACCGGTGCGGACGGCGAGTCGTACGGAGTCGGCGAAGTGCCGTCGGGCGTCGGGCAGGTCCGCGGACAGGTAGGCGACCAGGTTCGTGGTGTAGCAGCTCAGGCGCGGTGGCGCGGCCGCGAGGGTGGTCGTCGTCATCATCGCTCCAGGTCCGTCTCCAGGTCCGTCTCCGGGTCCGTCTTCAGGTCCGTCTTCAGGTCTGTGAAGGCACAGCTCAGAGGGATCGGCGAGCGGCGCAGGCTCACCCAGCGGTAGGGGCCCCAGCGGCCCCTGGCCCGGCCCGGTTCCACGTCGATCGTCCAGGGGCTGCCTGCGAGCCCGGTGCCCTCCGCCTTCACGCAGGCCTCCTGCACGGTCCAGACGCGGGCGAACTCGGTGGACCTGCCGGGTTCCGGCAGGGCGGACACCTGGGGGGCTCGGTCCCGCAGACACCGGCGTATCAAGGCGTCCGGCAGCCGCTCGGGCGGCAGTTGTACGTCGACGCCGACGCGCCGCCCCGGCCCCACGGCGGCGGCGATGGTGCCGCCGTCGTGGGAGACGCTGATCCCGACGCCGGGGTACCCGTCGAGGACCGGCCGCCCGCGCCGGTCCTTGCGCACCGCCGCGTCGACGAGGTCGGCGCGCACCTGGCGCAGCAGGCGGCGCAGCACCGCCCGGCTCGCGGTGAACTCCTCTGCACGCCAGCGGGGCAGCCCGCGCGCCTGCCGCAGGTCGTCCTCGGTGGGCACGGCCCCGGCGGGGAGGTCGTCCTGCGGGCCGCTGAGCACCCAGGTCCCTTCGGCCACCTCCTCGGCCCGCCAGGCGGTGGTGGCGGTCATGCCCGCAGCCTCTCCAGGAGCGGTTCCGCGCCGTCGGCGACGTTGCCGAGCAGCAGCCCGGTGACGCCGCCGCCGATGCCGAGGACGGCGGCCTCGGCCCGGATCTGCTGTGCGCGGCCGCGCAGGAACCCGTCCGCGCCCTGGAGCTGTGCGCAGCAGGCGAGCACCTCGTCCGCGGCCAGGCCGACGGCGGACTTCAGGAGGGCCGCGGCGGCCAGGTCCTGCTCCTCGACGATGCGTCGCGCGTGCGTCTCGTACAGGGCGCGCAGGCCGGAGACCTTGACCAGGCAGGCCGCGAAGTCGCGGCGCACCACGTCGTTGTGCCACAGGGGTGCGCCGTCGACGCTGCGGTTCTGGAGCACGTCGAGTGTCTGGGCGAGGACTCTGCCGGTGAGGGCGACGGCCCACTGCGCGCCGGCGAGCCGTTCGGTGCCCATGTGCCGGGCGAACGCGGCCATTCCGCGTCCCTGCCTGCCGATGACGTGGTCGGCGGGGAGCCGCACGGAGTCGAACCGGATGTGTCCGGTGGCCGATCCGGTCAGCAGGTCCGTCGCCGCGTCCACGACCTCGACGCCGGGGGCGTCCGCGGGGACGAGTACCCAGGTGAAGCTGGTGAAGTGGCGGCCCGGCCGGTGCCTGGCGAGGACCAGGAGGTGGCCGGCCACGCGGGCTCCGGTGGCCCAGCGCTTCCCGCCGGTGAGGGTCAACTCGCCGTTGGAGAGGGTGACTTCGGTGCCGAGGGCGGCGAGGTCCGAGCCGGGGGCCGCGGCGTCCGTGGCGGCGAGGGCCACGGTCGTCGCTCCCCGCAGCGCCTCCTCGTACACCTTCGCCGCGGGCGATCCCTCGGGCGCGGTTCCGAGCAGGGGTACCGCGCTCGCCGTCTGCACCAGTACGCCGAGGGTGACGCCGTTGTCGCCGCGGGCGTCCGTGGCGGCCAGCAGCGCCCCGAGCCGTCCGGGGTCGGCGACGGGTCCGTCGCGGCCCGTGCGGCGGTAGACCCCGGCGAGGAGACCGGCGGCGCCGAGCGCGCCCCACACCTGAGGGAGCGCGGCGTCCTCGGGCAGCGGCTCCAGGGCCCGCCCGACCGCCGCCCGGAAGCCGTCGCGGAGGGGCGGGCGGGTTCCGTCGTCAGACAAAGCGCACCTCCGGGTCGAGGAGGGCGAGCCTGCCGTCGGCCAGGTGCAGGCGGTCGTTGCTGTAGTTCAGGGCGGCCGAGCGCAGATCGCGCAGCGCCTGTTCCAGGCGGGTCGGCGAGTTCTTGAGGTAGCCGTGGCGCATGCCGACCGCGGTCACCAGTTCGTCGACGGCGCTGTGGCACAGCTCGGCCGCGGTGATCTTGAGGGCGTTGAGCTGGAGCTGCACGCGCGGCACACTCAGGTCCGTGCTGTCCAGGACGGTCTGCTGCGTCCTGAGGAGCAGGGCGTGCACGGTGTCCAGGCGCTGGCGGACCTTCGAGAGCCGGGTGAGCAGCAGTTCGGAGGACAGGTCCGTGCCGCCACGGCCCTGCGGGGAGCGGAGCAGCTTCAGGACCCGCGAGAGCGCTCCGGCCGCCGTGCCCAGCCAGCACGCCGACCAGCCCAGGTGCGCGAGCGGCCCGAACACGGTGGCCGCGACGGTGTGGAACTGCCCGTGCTCGCCGATGACGTGGTGGGCCGGCACGGTGCCGGTCAGCTGGAGCGCTCCGCTGTGGCTGGCCCGCATGCCCAGGGGCTGCCACTCCCCGGAGGGCCGGATGTCGAGCTGTGTCCGGTCCGCGTAGACGAGGGAGACCTGGCCGGGTCCCGTGGCGCCGGGGGCGAGCATGGTGACCAGGAATCCGTCGGCGTGGCCGCCGCCCGTGACGATGGGCGCGAAGCGGTCGATGACGAGGTCGTCACCCGCGCTGGCAAGCGCCGCATGTGAGGTGAGCAGGTGGCCGCCCTTGCCCGCCTCGGTGGTGACCGAGGCGAGGTAGACCTGGCCCGCGGCGATCCGCGGCAGGAGTTCGGCGCGCAGCCGTGCGCTGCCGTGGCGCACCACGGCCTCCGTCTGCTGGCAGTGCATCGCGAAGATCATCGCGACGGAGGTGTCGGCCCTGCCCAGCGTGACGGCCGCCTCGACCAGGTCGGCGACGGTGCCGCCGAGTCCGCCGTACTCCCGGGGCACCAGCAGGCCGAGCAGCCGGGTGCGGCGCAGCTCGGTGAGGGCTTCGAGGGGGAAGGACGCGTCCTGGTCGCGGCGCGCCGCGTGCTCGGCGGCGACGGCTGCCACGGCGGCGACCCGGTCGGCCCACCGCACGTCGGCGTCGGCGAGCTCTTCGATGCCGGTGAGCGTCACGCCGCCACGCCCTGGGCCGTGAGCGCCGCGTCGACCGCCTGCCAGAGGCTGCCCGCCGTGGCGAACGTCGCGTCGTTCATGTCGTCGTCCGGGAGCGTCACGTCGAAGGTGTCCTCGATCGCGAAGAGCAGCTCGATGGCCTGCATCGAGTCGAGTCCCAGATCGCGCAGGGAGGAATCCGCGCCGATCTCGTTCTCGCCCAGGAACTTGAGGAAGGGGGTGAGCAGTTCGACGAATCGTGTGTCCATCAGTCCATGACTCCTTGCCTGATAAGGGTGGTACGGGATATCTCGGGGGGCGTGCCGGGCCGGTCGCTGTCGACCACGGCCTCGGCGGGCAGCGGATGCCCGAGGAAGGCGACGAGGCTGGCCGACAGTCCGTAGGCGCCGACGTTGGGTACGGCGACCAGGTCGTGCGGGCGCAGCGCGGGCAGCCGCGCGGCACGTGACCAGGTGTCGAGGGGGGTGCACAGGGGGCCCGCGACGAGCGCCGTCAACTCCCCTTCTCGCACCGGCTCCTGGGCGGCGACCAGGGTCGGGTTGAGCGGCGGGAGCCGCCGCATCCCCGCCATGCCGCCCAGGTGGTTGATGCCGGATTCGAGGATCACGATGTCCTTGCCGTGCGAGCGCTTGACGTCGAGTACGGCCGTGAGCAGGGTGCCCGCGGTCCCGACGAGGTGGCGCCCGGACTCGAAGACGACCTCGGGGCCGCCGTCGCGCCAGCCGGGTATCTCCTCGTCGAACAGCGCCTCCAGGCGGGGCCGCAGGGCCCGCAGGTCGGGGGCGCGGCCTGCGGTTGCGAAGGGCGCCCCGAAGCCGCCGCCGAGGTCGAGCACTTCGCAGCGCACCCCGTGTGCGGACAGGGTGTCGGCGACGGTCCGCGCGGTGCGCAGGGCGCGGGTGAACTGCGCCTCCAGGGCGTCCACTTCGCCGAGGTTGCTGCCCATGTACAGGTGCAGGCCGACGACGCGCGCGTGCGGCCGGTCCGCGAACCGGGCCGGTTCGGCGAGGACCCAGCCGGCGTCGGCGCCGAACTGCGAGGCCACCCCGGTCATCGCGAGGCCCTGCCCCGGCACCGGCTCGTCGTCGTTGATCCGCAGCAGGCAGCGGGCGGTGGCCCCGTGCTCCCCCGCGAGGCGGCTGAGCTGTTCGATGGCGTGCGGCGAGTCGACGGAGAAGAACCGTACGCCGCGGTCCAGCGCGTCGGTGATCTCCGCGTCACGCTTGCCGGGGCCCGTGTAGAGCACCGTGTCCGCGGCCCAGCCCGCCTCCAGCGCGGCGGTGAGTTCGCCGGTGGAGCACACCTCGGGCCTGGCGCCGCCTTCGCGCAGGGTGCGCAGCAGTGCGGGGTGCGGGTTGGCCTTCAGCGAGTAGTACAGCCCGGTCCGCCCGGGCAGCGAGGCTCGCAGCCGTTCCTGGTTGCGGCGGACTTCGGCGAGGTCGTAGACGTAGGCGGGGGTCGGTACGCCCGCGAGGTCGGCCGGCGGGACGGGCAGCACGGCCGCGCCCTCCTGCGGGGCGAGCCGGGACGGGGCGTCAGCGGACACGGACACGGCCGGCTCCTTCCTCCAGGGCGGCGAGCGCCTTGCGGTCGGTCTTGCCGTTGCCGGTCAGCGGCAGGGCGTCGATGACCAGGCAGTCGCGCGGAATCTTGAACTCCTCGATCTGCTCCCGCATCCGCAGCAGCACTTCGGCGCCGGTGAGGTCGTCGGTGAGGTCGCTCGCGACCTGGACGAAGAGCCGTGCGCCCCGGCCGCCCTCCGGGGCGAGCACGGCCGCGGCCTCCACTCCGGGCACCCGGCGCGCGGCCGCCTCCACCTCGGTGGCGCTCACCCGGAAGCCGTTCGTCTTGTAGATGTCGTCGCGGCGTCCGCTGAAGTACAGGAAGCCGTCCTCGTCGAGCCAGCCGTAGTCACCCGTGCGCAGCTCAGGGAAGAGGCCTTCGGCGCGGTGGAACCGCTGGGCGGTCAGCTCGGGGCGGCGCCAGTACCCGGCCATGACGTGCGGGCCCCGTACGGTGATCTCCCCGATCTCGCCGGGCGGCAGGCGGTGGCCCGCGTCGTCGACGACGAACACCTCGGTGCCCGGCAGCGCCCGGCCGCTCGCACCGGGCCGTACGAGGTCCTCGTCCGCGGGCATGATGGTGGCGCGCTTGCACTCGGTGAGGCCGAACATCAGATGCACTTGGAGCCCGGGGACGGCCTCGCGCAGCGCGGCGAGGGCCTGCTGGGGCATCGCGGCGCCGGTGTTCGTCAGCATCCGAAGGCGGGGGGTGCGGTCCGCGCCGGCCCGGCGCAGCAGCCGGGCCAGGGCGTCGGCCACGGCGGGGACGGCGGGCAGGACGGTCGCTCCGGCGCGCAGCAGGTTCGTCAGGAGCCGCGGTCCGACCTCGGCCGGCCGGCCGAGCCAGAGGTGCGCACCGCTGCTCGTGGCGAGGAAGAGCTGGTAGAGGCCGTAGTCGAAGGACTGCGGCAACGGGCTGTAGATCACGTCGTCGGGCCGGTAGCCGAGCACCTGCTGTATCGCCCGCACGGCGAACACGGCCTGCTGGTGGGTGCTGACCACGGCCTTCGGCAGCGCGGTGGTGCCGGAGGTGTAGATCAGGCAGAAGGGGTCGACGGGCAGCGGTGCGGCCGGCAGCGGGCCGAGCGGTGCCCGCGGGTCGAAGGCGCGGCGGGCGACGTCGTCGGCGTGGTGGGCGCGCACTCCCCGGAGCGTGGCGGCGGCCAGTGACTCGCTGTCGTCGCTCACCAGGAGCGCGGGCTCACAGTCGCCGAGTACGTGGTCGAGGGCCGCGCCGCGCACCTGTTCGTGCAGCAGCGAGAAGGCGACGCCCGCCCGGGAGGCGGCGTACACGAGGACGGACTGCAGCACTCCGGGGCCGCCGGCGATGATCAGGCGCTCGCCCCGGCGCAGCCCCAGCTCGTGGAGCCAGACGGCGAGCCGGCGGCTGGCCGCGTCCAGCTCGGAGTAGCTGACGCGGTGCTCGCCGCTGGTGACGGCGGGGGCTTCGGGGTGCAGCCGGGCCGCGGTGTCGAGCAGTTCGTGCATGGTGGTGGCGCTCGGCGGGGCCGCCTGCGCGGTGGACATCGAGTGGTCCTGCGCGGTGGACATCGAGTGGTGGTTCATCGGCCCTCTCCGTCAAGGGCGAGCGCACGGGGTGCGCCGCCGTCGTTCGATCGATGGATGACGCGGCAGACGGCGTCGACATGGTGCAGGTTCTCGGGGGCCAGGTCGTCGGCGGCGAACTCGATGCCCAGTTCGCTCTCCAGCCGCTCGACGATCTCCACGACCCGGAAGGAGCTGAAGGACGGCACGGAGTCGAAGGCCGCACCGGCGAGCAGGGTGGCCTCGTCGGTGCCGAGCACCCGGGCGGCCGTGGCGGCGACCGCGCGCCGCAGCTCCTCCGGGACGTCAGGGGCCGGTTCCGGTGTCCCGGCGGCCACGGCGACCGGCCCAACCCCCTTGCCGTGCCCGAAGATTCGCAGGTCGGCGTGGAGGAGCGCGGTGAGCCGGCCGGTGAGGCCCTGGGGCTCCGGGCGGCCGCGCTCCACCCTGCGGTGTGCGAGGTAGACCTGCTCGGTCAGCTTCTTCCAGGCCGCGAGATGCCCCGGGAGCGCGTCGCCGTCCGGGAGCCGCCCGGTGTGGCGCAGGTGGGCGGCGTGCAGTTCGCGGTCCCTGGCGAGCAGCCAGGTCTCCAGGGTCAGCTGCCGCAACGCGGCCGTACGGTCGGGGTGTTGCAGGTAGGCGTCGGCGTAGGCATCCACCGCGTGCGGGTCCGCGAAGTCCGCCTCGGGCGTGGCCGCGTCGGGCGGGCCGCCGGGTGCCGCTCCCAGCCGTACCGCCAGCGCGGGGCCGGGGACGGCGGCGGCGAACTCCTGCCGGGTCAGCGTCCACCGGCCCGGTCTGGCGATGCCCCAGGGCGTCTCGTTGTGGTAGCTGTCGCGGACGAGCACGCCGTCCGTACCGTCGTTCTCCAGCAGGAAGCTGTGTTCCATGTGGCGTTGCCGGTAGTACGGCACCCACGGCAGGTGGAAGGCGTCGGCGACGACATAGCAGCTGTCGGCAGGGGTGAGGTCCGCCGCCGAGGAGGCCAGGTACGCCTGGTCCGCCACGAGTCCGAGGCGCCGGGTGGCCTCCGCCAGCTGCGCGCGCACGCCGCGCTCCACCGTCGGAAGCCCCAGCGGCCCCGGCGCGGGCCGGAACCGCAGAGCGGCTCCGAGCAGGAGATGGGTGCCGGCACCGTGCAGCCGGTCGGCGTGTGCCGCCAGGTTGACCTGGAGGCAGTCGAAGAGTTCAGCGTCCATCGCGGGCCCCGGTCAGCACGATGTCGATGAGATCCCGCACCGTCTCGAACCAGCGCCCGACCAGCACGTCGTCCGTGAACTGGACCCCGAGCTCGTCCTCCAGCTCCACCAGCACGCTCAGTACCGCGAGGGAGTTGAGCTGCAGCACCTCACCCACCAGCGGTTCGTCCTCACGGACCGCACCCACGTCGGCCGGGATCCGCTGGGCCAGGATCCGTCGCACGCACGCGGCGACGGAGTCACGCGTCAGTAGGGCGCTCATCGTGTTCCTTCTGGGTCGAGGTGGTGGGCGTCGGGCACGCCGACGGAGGCGTCGACGAAGGTGTCGAGGTGGCGGAGGACCGTGCTCGTGTGGCCGGTGCCGAAGGTCTCGAAGTGGCCGCAGTCCAGCTCGGCCACGGCCAGCCGGGGCGTCCGCCGCCGCCAGTCGGCGATCTGCCGCTCACGCTCCGGGCCCGCACAGGACATGAGCAGCACCGCTCCGGTGTGACGGCTCGTCACCCGGTGGGCGGCGCACGCGTCGAGGTGGGCCTCGGCGGTGCGGCCCGCCGCCTCGGCGGCCGCGGGGCCCATCGGGACCAGCGCGCCGCGTCGGATGTCCGCGAGGAGCCGCTCGCGCGGTTTCCCGTACGCGGACCAGGGTTCGGCGAAGCTGTCGACCATGACGACCGCGGGGGCGGGACCGTCCACGGCGAGCCGGGCCGCGGTCTCCCAGGCGAGCAGCCCGCCGAGCGACCAGCCGACCAGCAGGTTCGGGCGGTCCGGCAAATCGCGGACGAGCCCGAGATAGCGCTCGGTCATGGTGTCGACCGTGCGGTCCGGTTCCTCACCCGGTACGAGTCCCATGGCACGCACCCCGTGGACGGGGCCGCGCCGGGCCAGCCGGGAGAGGAGGGTCACGTACTGGCCGAGGCCACCGCCCGCGGGGTGGAACACGACGGTGTTCAGTGCTCCGGGCCGCCGGCCGAAGGGGGTGAGCACCGGCTGTGCAAGAGCAGTCATACGGCGCTCACCTCCTGCGCGGCGGGAGCCTTCGCGGGCCGCACGGACACGGGCCGCACCTTCAGGAGGATTTCGAGGGCGATCCCCGCGGCGACGGCGAGGGCCGCGTACAGCAGGCCGACTGCGGAGAGCGCCAGGACGTCGAAGAGCGCTCCGGCGAGCAGGGTGCAGACGATCAGCAGGCCGGTGCCGAGCGCGTTGGTGAAGCTGGTCAGCGCCACCAGGTCGGTGGCCGGGCACTTCTGCACGACCTCGCCCTGCGCCGCCGTGAAGGCGAACTCGAAGAGGAAGAGGAAGCCGAAGTACGCGGCGTACAGGCCCCACGGCTGCGCGGTGAGACAGACCAGGAACATCACGGCGGCGGTCAGGGCGTTGAGCGCGAGCCCCTGGTACGTGCGGGCCGTCGTGCGGCGCAGCACCACCGGGACGGTGACCGCGCCGAGGACGAGCGCGATGCCCGCGACGATCTGCAGGTTCATCACTCCGCTCCCGCCCTGCCCGAGCACCCGTACCGGCACCACCGTGCGGGCCGCGCTGTGGAACCCCTGGAACACCCCGACCGCGATGACGAGGTAGACCACCGCGCGGAGCAGTCCGCGCCGGCCGCTCAGCGTGGCCCGGACCTGGGCGGGCAGTCCGCGACGCGTCGCGCCCTCGGCGCGGGGCACCGAGACGGCCGGCAGCCACCGGTAGCAGCAGGCGGAGAGGGTGAAGGTGACCGCGTCGACGGCCCCTGCGGTGACGACCGACACCTCACCGACGAGCAGGCTGCCGAGGACACCGCCGGCCGCGCTGCCCAGGTAGTAGGAGTTGTTGAAGGTGTACGAGGCGAGCTTGAGGTCCGGCCCGTCGAAGAGTTGGCGTGCGTACACCACGCGGGCCGTCTTGGTGATGCCTTCCAGGAGTCCGCGGACCAGGAAGCAGCCGAGCACCGCGACGATCAGGTCCGCGCCGAGGAAGACGCCGATGGCCAACGAGACGGCGGCGCCGCCCAGTTCGGCGTACACGACCGTGCGGCGCAGCCGCGGCCCTTCGCACACTTTCCTGACGACGCCGACCAGCAGGACGGGCAGAATCCACTGGAAGCCGAAGACGGCGGCCGCGCCCAGGCCGGAGCCGCCCTCGGTGAGCAGCCAGGAGGAGGCGGTGAGCAGCAGGAAGAACGTACCGGCGGAGCTGATGAGCATGGCCGCCCAGAGCACCAGGAACCGGCGTGAGGTGAAGAGCGCGCGCCGCGCGGCAGCGGTGTCCGGCGCCGTGTCGTCCGTCGCGTCCTCGGTGGGCCGTGCGCTCATGAGCAGGCCTCCAGCAGGCCGGGAGCCAGCGGCACCATCGGGAAGCCGAGGAGTTCCGAGATCTCCTCGCGCAGCTCCGTGCAGGCCGCCTCGGCGCGCGCGGCGTCCTCGGCGACCACGCGGATCACGCCGTACGTGGTGGTGTTGCCCTCCATGCCGAGCAGGCGGGAGCCGGGGCCGATGCTGGTGGACCCGGAGTGCAGCCGGGGACGGAACGCCTCGAACCAGTCGGCGGGCAGGTCGTCGCGGACGACGCAGTCCTCCTGGGCCGCCAGGAAGGTGTGGCTCGCGGCCGTCTCGACGGGGAAGGGTTCGGGTGACAGCGGCTCGCCGGCGTACAGGTCGACGAGGACTTCGAAGAGGCCGCGGCCGGTCGCCGCCCGGATGACCTCGGGCACGGTGCCGCCCGCGATCCGCGGGTTGACCTCCACCAGGCGGGGGCCGTCCGCGGTGCCGATCACCTCGACGTGGAAGAGGCCCAGGTCCAGGCCGAGCGCCCGGCACGCGTCGACCGCGTAGGCACCGAGTTCCCGCTCGGCGGCCGGTGACAGGCCGCAGGGCACGGTGGAGCCGAGTTCGAGCACCGGGTTGCCGAGGCCCAGCTTGCGGCGCACGGTGACGAGCGGCGTGTAGGTGGTGCCGTCCGTGGCCACCTCGACCGAGTAGAGCGGTCCGACGGCCACTTCCTCGAGGATGTAGCGGTCGTCGAGGTCGACGGCGAACCCCTGCTCCAGGGAGTCGAGGCGGGTGCCCGCCTCCTGGAAGTGACGCTCGATGTCCTGGGGCGACCGGGCGAACGTGGTGACGTTCTTGCCGACGCCGCGGACCGGCTTGACGACGACCGGGTAGCCGATGTCCGCGGCCGCGGCGAGCGCCGCTCCGGCCTCGGTGACCTCGGCGTACCGCACGTTGGGCAGGCCGTGCTCGTCCAGGACGCGGCGGCAGGCCGCCTTGTCGCGTGCGGCGGCCACACCGCGGAGCGAAGGGCCCCGGGCGCCGGTCAGTTCGGCCAGCCGCGCGGCCGTCCCGGCCAGCATGTGCAGGGTGGCTATCACCCCGTCGATGCCGTCAGCGCGCACACCGGCGGCGCGCAGGGCCCGCAGCGCGGCCCGCGGGTCGTGGAGCTCGGTGACCTCGATGGCCCGGTCGGCGAGGGCGCGGGCCCGCGCACGGCTGGCGGGGGTGTGCATGAAGTCGTACCGCGGCGACCACAGGAGGGTGACGGTGTCCCCTCTCTCCTTCGCGTACTCCATGGCCCGCAGGCCCAGGACGCTCGAATCGACAAAGACCAGATGCTGCACGGCTGCCCTCACTGCTTCGTTGCTCGGCCGGGTGCCGAGGTGGCTGCCGCCAGTGCGGTCGCCAGGTCGGATGTGATGTCTTCGATGCCTTCGATGCCGGTCGAGAACCGGATGAGGCCGGGCGCCACTCCCGCCGCCCGCTGCTGTTCGGGGGTCAGCTGGTAGTGCGTCGTACTGGCCGGGTGGATGGCGAGGCTGCGTACGTCGCCGATGTTGGCGAGATGGCTGACGAGTTCGAGCCCGTCGATGAACCGCGCGCCCGCCTCCCGCCCGCCGGCCAGCTCGAAGGAGACGACTCCCCCCGCTCCGCGCGCCAGGTACGTCCGCGCCAGTCCGTGCCAAGGGCTGGACGGCAGCCCGGGGTAGTGGACCGCCGAGACTTCGGGGCGTGCCTCCAGCCAGCGGGCGAGCTCAAGGGCATTGCTCACGTGCCGTTCCATGCGCAGCGAGAGTGTCTCCAGGCCCTGGAGCACCAGGAAGCTGGTGAACGGTGTGGTGGCGGGGCCGAGGTCGCGCAGCAGCCGCAGCCGCAGCCTGCGGGCGTACGCGCCGGGACCGAACTCGTCCCAGAAGCGCAGCCCGTGGAAGCTCGGGTCGGGCTCGCCGTACTTCGGGAAACGGTCGGCGTGCGCGCCGAAGTCGAAGGTGCCGTTGTCGACGACGACACCGCCGATGACCGTGCCGTGCCCGGAGAGATACTTCGACGTGGAGTGCACCACCACGTCGACGCCGTGCTCGGCGGGCCGCAGCAGGTACGGCGTGAGCCCCGTGTTGTCGAGCACGAAAGGCACACCGGCCGCGTGCGCGACATCGGCCACCGCGCGGATGTCCAGGAGATTGTTGCGGGGGTTCCCGACCGTCTCGCCGAACACCACCTTCGTGGTGGGCCGCAGCGCCCGCCGCCACGAGTCGGGGTCGTCGGGATCGTCGACGAACGTCGTCTCGATCCCGTACTCGGGCAGCAGATGGCGCAGCAGGTTGTACGTTCCGCCGTACAGGGTCGCGCTCGACACGACGTGGTCACCGGCACCGGCCAGATTCAGGATGGCCAGGGCAACGGCCGCGTGCCCGGAAGCCACGGCCACGGCGTCGACGGCGCCTTCCAGGGAGGCGATGCGCCGTTCGAGCGCTTCGTGCGTCGGATTCTGGATGCGCGAGTAGATGTTGCCCTTCTCCTCCAGGGTGAACAGGCGCGCCGCGTGGGCGGTGTCCTGGAAGGCGAAGGCTCCGGTCTGGTAGATCGGCACGGCGCGGGCCAGCGTCGTCGGGTCGGGCGCCGTTCCCGCGTGGATCTGCCGGGTCTCGAAGGACCAGGCCTCGGGCGCCATCACTTCCGTCATTGCGTCGTTCCTTGCTCTCTCGGTCCTGCTTGCCGGGGGGCCGTCGGGGGTCCGTTCACCGCAGTGCCTGCCGGATGACAGCACCGACCTGCTCGTGTTCGACGAGGAATCCGTCGTGCCCGGTGGGCGATTCGACGACGGAGAAGTGCGCGCAGCGCGGCAGTCCGCGGGCGATCCTGTGCTGCTCGTACGGGGGAAACAGCCGGTCGCTGCTGAACCCGACGACGAACGCGTCCGCCCGCACGCGCCGCAGCGCCGCGTCCACACCGCCGCGGCCGCGGCCGATGTCGTGCCGGTTCATCGCGTCGGTGAGCACGGCGTAGCTGCCCGCGTCGAAGCGGTGCACGAGCTTGTGGGCGTGGTGGTCGAGGTAGGACTCGACGGCGTAGCGGGCGTTGGGTGGGGTGGGGGCGGCCGGAGCGGCGGTGGGGGTGGCTGTGGGGGTGGCAGTGGCTCCACTCCCACCCCCACCCCTCTCGAACCGCCTGCCGAAGCGTTTTTCCAGCTCGGCGCCGCCGCGGTAGGTGATGTGCGCGATGCGGCGGGCGTTGCCGAGGCCGCGGTGGGGGCCACGGCCGGCCGGAGCCCCGTAGTAGTCGCCGCCCCGCCAGTGGGGGTCGCTGCGGATGGCGTGCAGTTGGGGAACGGACCAGGCGATCTGGTCCGCCGTGGCCGCCGCGGAGCAGGCCAGCACGCCCAGGGTGCGCACCCGGTCCGGCCGGCCGACCGCCCATTCCAGGGCGCGCATGCCGCCCATCGATCCGCCGACGACGGCCGCCCAGGTACGTATTCCGAGGGCATCGGCGAGACCCGCCTCGGCGGCGACCTGGTCGCGGATCGTCAGCGCCGGGAAGCGTGATCCCCAGGGGTGGCCGTGCCGGGTCGTCGAGGCGGGCCCGGTGGAGCCCTGGCAGCCTCCGAGGACATTGGGCGCGACGACGAACCAGCGGTCCGTGTCCAGCGCCCGGCCCGGCCCGACAAGGGCGTCCCACCACCCGGCGGTGGGGTGCCCCGGCATCGCCGGGCCGCTCGCATGGCTGTCCCCCGTGAGCCCGTGCAGAACGAGCACCGCGTTCGACGCGTCGGGGGCGAGCCTGCCCCAACTCTCGTAGGCGAGCCGCACATCGGGGAGTACGCCACCGCCCTCGAGCCGCAGCGGAGCGGGCAGCCCGACCCACTTGCGCCGCCCGGCCGCCATCCCCGGCAGCCAGGCACCGGTGACGGGCGGCCCCCGGCGGACGTCGGCCTCCGCATCCGCATCCGCATCCGCATCCGCATCCGGACCTTGGAACACGGCCGGACGCATGCCCCCGGCCCTACGAAGCCCCAGGGCCAGAACGCTGTCTGTATCCATGGCGGAGAACCTAGAAGCGCACCTCCGCGGCCCGGCACGGCCGACCGGCTACTTCGTCATCTCCCTGCGGGCCCGGGGGTGCAGGGGCCCGCAGTAAGTCAGGTTGCCCTCCGTTTCCCCTCGATGAAGCCGCCGATCAGCGACAGCGCGGCTGTTTCGTGAGGCTGCCGGCGTCGGCCTTGACCACATACACCTCCCAGGGCTCCTCGCCGGGGCCGTGCACCCAGACCTTGTCCTGGAGGGCGTAACAGCAGGTGGTGTCGTTCTCCTCGGTGGTGGCCAGGCCCGCCTCACTCAGTCGGCCGGTGGCCGTGTGGACCTCGGCCGTGGTGCCGACCTCGACGCCGAGGTGGTCCAGGCGGGTCGGTTCCCCGGTGGCGCCCTCGATCAGGACGAGCTTGAGCGGGGGCTCGGTGAGCGCGAAGTTGGCGTAACCGTCGCGGAGTTTGGCCGGCTCGGCCCCGAACAGCTTGCTGTAGAACGCGACGGACGCGCTCAGATCCGGGACGCGCAGGGCGAGTTGGACACGGGACATGACGTACCTCCTGCGGGGTGAGGTGGAACGGGAGTGCGTCAGCAGCCTCCGGAGGTGCTGGGGGCGCCGACGCCGAACTGGATGACGGACGGCGTGGCAGGGGTGGCGCAGCAGCCGACGTCCTGCGACTGGTCCGCTTCAGGGGCGGCGTCGAAGAGGCCGGCGCCGCCGCACACCCCGGTCTCGGGCAGCGTCAACTCCACCCGAGCCGCCGCCTCCTGGTCCCCGGCGAGGGCGGCGGCGACCGAGCGGACCTGCTCGTAGCCGGTCATGGCGAGGAAGGTGGGGGCGCGGCCGTAGGACTTCATGCCGACCAGGTAGACGTCCTTCTCCGGGTGGGAGAGCTCGTTCGCGCCGTGCGGGTAGACGGTGCCGCAGGAGTGCTGGTTGGGGTCGATCAGCGGGGCGAGTTCGACGGGGGCCTGGAGGCGCTCGTCGAGGCCGAGGCGGAGTTCGTCGAGGAAGGACAGGTCGGGGCGGAAGCCGGTCAGGACGATGACCTCGTCGACCGGGTCGAGGCGGCGGCCGTCCTCGGCGACCAGAACGAGCCGGCCGTCCGCGGCCCGCTCGACGGCATCGGTGCGGAAGCCGGTGACCGCGTCCGCGTGACCGTCGTCCACGGCCGCCTTCGCGGCCAGGCCGAGGGCGCCGCGCGCGGGCAGCTGGTCGGCCTCGCCGCCGCCGAACGTCGAGCCGCTGATGCCGCGTCGCAGGATCCACACGCCCTTGGTGCCCGCGCCGTCGTCGGCCTTGGCGAGGCCGGCCAGGTAGGCGAGGGCGGTGAACGCGGAGGCGCCGGAGCCGATCACGGCGGTGCGCTTACCCGCGTAACGGGCGCGTACGGACGGGTCGTCGAGGTCGGGCACGCGGTACGCGATGTGGTCGGCGGCCGCCTTCTCACCGAGGGCGGGCAGGCCGCTGCCGCCCGCCGGGGACGGGGTGGCCCAGGTGCCGGACGCGTCGATGACGGCGCGGGCGAAGATCCGCTCCTCGCGGCCGTCGGCGTGAGTGACGTGGACGACGAAGGGCTGGGCCTCCCGGTCGGCGTCCACGATCCGGTCGCGGCCGGAGCGGGAGACGCCCGTGACGGTGGCACCGGTACGCACCTTGTCGCCGAGGACGTCGGCGAGCGGCTGGAGGTAGCCGTCCGCCCAGTCACCGCCGGACGGGTAGGTGCCGGCGTCCGGCTTGGCCCAGCCGGTGGGCGCGAGGAGCTTCTCGGCGGCCGGGTCGACGACCTCGCCCCAGGTGGAGAAGAGCCGCACGTGCGCCCACTCCCGCACGGCCGTCGCGGGGGCCGGCCCGGCTTCCAGGACGAGCGGTTCGATGCCCCGGCCGACGAGGTGGGCCGCGGCGGCGAGACCGATGGGCCCTGCGCCGATCACGACGACGGGCAGTTCGGCGGTGGCGGGCGGGTGGTGGATCGGCGCGGTCACGGTCGGCTCCTTGGTGATTCGACATCTGTCGATGTCTCGTACGGCCAGCATCACACCTGCTTCGACAACCGTCAACATAGACGTTCACCTATTCAGGGGGATGCTTCGCGAGCGTCACTGTCGCCGCGATCGGTGGCGCGGCCCGCCCCCCTCGAAGGCGGCGAACGGGCAGCCGACTCGCGGCCGCGCCACTGCGGGACCGCCCCATCCCGCTCCCGGCGCCCTCCTCGCATCGCCCGCCACCTGACACCGGACCAACCGACTCACCCACCCTGCTTCGACATGTGTCAACATAGACGCATGTCGAATGCGAAGGCGTCACCGCCGCCGTTGCCGCTGCTCGAACCCGCCGGCCAGGGCACCGCACCCTGCTGCCCGCCGCTGACCGAGCGGCCGTTCTCCGCCGAGGAGGCGGAGACCGCGGCCCGGATGTTCAAGGCGCTGGGCGATCCGGTGCGGCTGCGCCTGTTCTCGGCGGTGGCCTCGCACGAGGGCGGAGAGGCGTGCGTCTGCGACATCTCCGACGTCGGCGTATCTCAGCCGACCGTCTCCCACCACCTGAAGAAGCTCAAGGACGCCGGCCTGCTCACCTCCGAGCGGCGCGGCACCTGGGTCTACTACCGGGTCGAGCCCTCCGTGCTGGCAGCCATGGGACAGCTGCTGACCCTGCGCTCCACCGCATGACCGGCACGGACCACCACACCATCACGTCGAGCACGTCCCTCAGCAGGGGTTTTCCTACAGCGCGCCCTGCGAGGCGGGGGCGTACTTCTTGCGCCGGGCGAGCGCCACGTAGACGAGCCCGATCAGGACCGGCACCTCGATGAGCGGCCCGACGACGCCCGCGAGGGCCTGCCCGCTCGTCACCCCGAAAGTGGCGATGCAGACCGCGATGGCCAGCTCGAAGTTGTTGCCCGCGGCCGTGAACGCGAGGGTCACCGTGCGGTCGTAGGCCAGGCCGAGCGCCTTGCCCAGGGCGAAGGAGCCGAAGAACATGATCGCGAAGTAGACGAGTAGCGGCAGCGCGATCCGGACGACGTCCAGCGGCTGCGAGGTGATGGCGTCGCCCTGGAGCGCGAAGAGGATGACGATCGTGAAGAGGAGTCCGTACAGGGCCCACGGGCCGATCCTCGGAAGGAAGCCGGACTCGTACTTCGCGCGGCCCGCCCTCCGCTCGCCGATCCGGCGGGTGAGGAAACCCGCGAGCAGCGGGACGCCGAGGAAGACGACGACGTTCAACGCGACGTGCCAGACCGGGACGTCGAGGCCCTGGCCGTCACCGAGGCCCAGCCACTGCGGCAGCAAGTCGAGGTAGAACCAGCCGAGCAGGCTGAACGCGACGACCTGGAACACCGAGTTGAGGGCGACCAGGACGGCGGCGGCCTCGCGGTCGCCGCAGGCCAGGTCGTTCCAGATGATGACCATGGCGATGCAGCGGGCCAGGCCGACGATGATGAGGCCGGTGCGGTACTCGGGCAGGTCCGGCAGGAAGATCCAGGCGAGCGCGAACATCACGGCCGGGCCGGCGATCCAGTTGATGACCAGCGACGAGACCATGAGCTTCTTGTCGCCGGTGACCGTGTCCAGGCGGTCGTAGCGGACCTTGGCCAGGACCGGATACATCATCACGAGCAGGCCGACGGCGATGGGCAGGGAGATGCCGCCGATCTCGACCTTCGACAGCGCGTCGCCCAGCCCTGGGACGAGGCGCCCGAGGCCGAGCCCGATGCCCATCGCGAGCAGGATCCACACGGCGAGGTACCGGTCGAGGGTCGACAGCTTCGCGATGATCGAGGATTCCTCGCCCGTCGCGGGGGCGGGGACAGGGCCGGGGGCGGGGGTGTCGGTGCGGGTCACGGGCAGGCCCTCTTGTTGTCGGCGGCGGCACGGGCGGATTCGGCCAGGTCGGCGAACTGGCCGGCCAGGGTGGCGATGACGTCCGGGCGCAGCTTGTAGTAGGTGAAGCGGCCGCACGGCTCGGTGTCCACGACCCCCGCATCGCGCAGCACCTTGAGGTGGTTGGAGAGGTTGGTCTGGCGGGCCCCGGTCTCCTCCACCAGGTGGGTGGTGCACAGCGTCTCGCGGGCGAGCAGGGTCACGATCCGGAGCCTGAGCGGGTCGGCGAGGACTCGCATCAGGTCAGTGTCGACTGACGTCATCATGGACTGATACTTTCACATCAGTCGGTGCTGATACCAGCGCGGGGTGATCTCATGGTGGGTGCTCTCATGGTGGGTGCTCTCATGGTGGGCCTCTCACGGTGGGTGCTCTCACGGTGGGTGCTCTCACGGTTGGTGCTCTCACGGTTGGTGCTCTCACGGTTGGTGCTCCCCCGGCAGGTGCTCCTACCGGGGGCGCTCCCACCGCCGGTCAGATCACCGCGGGTGCTCCCACCGCGGGTACTCCCACCGCCGGTCAGATCACCACGGGCGCTCCCACCGCGGGTACTCCCGCCGCCGGTGATCTCACCGCCGCACCTGTTGCCACACCCATGAAGGAAGAAACCCATGCCCGCCGCCCCGCCCAGCCCCGACCAGCCCACCCCCGGCCAGCCCACCTCCGGCCCGCCCGCCTCCACCCCGCTCGCCTCCGCCTCCGCCTCCGTCCTGTTCGTCTGCGTCCACAACGCGGGCCGCTCGCAGATGGCCGCCGGATTCCTCTCCCACCTCGCCGGCGACCGCGTCGAGGTCCGCTCCGCCGGATCCGTCCCCGGCGACCGGGTCAACCCCGCCGCCGTCGAGGCCATGCGGGAAGCCGGCGTCGACATCTCCGCCGCCACTCCCAAGGTCCTCACCCCCGAGGCGGTCCAGTCGTCCGACTACGTCATCACCATGGGCTGCGGCGACGCCTGCCCGGTCTTCCCCGGCAAGAAGTACCTCGACTGGGCCCTCGAAGACCCGGCGGGCAAGGGCGTCGAGTCCGTCCGCCCGATCCGCGACGAGATCAGGACCCGCGTCGAGGCCCTGATCGCCGAGATCGACGCGGAACAACGACGAGGGGCGTGACCCCCGCACCACGCCTTCGCTGGGGGCCGCCGGAGCCCGTCGGACGGCCGGTTCACCCGCCGTCCGACGGGGCCAGCCGCGCACCGACGCGCGCGGCCGTCTCCCGCAGCCAGATGTGCCCGGCATCGTGCGTGTGCACGGGATGCCACCACAGCGCTTCCCGGAGGGGAACCGCCTCGTAGGGAGGTTCCACGACCCGCACGGCGGCGATCGGTGCGAGCAGGCGGGCGAGCCGGGCCTGGACCATGGCGATCCGGCGGGTGCCGGCCACCAGCAGCGGCAGCAACTGGAAGCTGTCGACGGACACCTCCACACGCGGCTCCACCCCGAGCATCCCGAGCTGCCGGACGGCCGGTGCGTCATAGGTGCGCTGGTAGGTGACCCACGGCAGTTCCGCGAGGTCCTGGCGGGTGAGCCGGTCCGTGACGGACGGATGGTCGTCGGCGAGTACGAAGACCCACCGGTCGTCGTAGAGGTCGGTGGCGGGGAAGTCGCTGATGACGCCGTGCGGCATGAGCAGTCCGTCGACGGCGCTGAGCAGGGTGGCGGTGTCGTCGACCACGCTGGTCGGGGTCTGGGTGAAACGCAGTCGGATGCCGGGGGCCTCCTCGTGCACGGCGCGGGCGAGTTCGGCGCCGAAGACGGAGACGGCGTAGTCGGAGGCCACCAACCTGAACTCGCGGCTCTCCCGGGCAGGATCGAACTCGGCCTGGCTGGCGAAGAGCCGTTCGAGGACGTCGTAGGCGGTCGAGGTGCGGTCGAGCAGGACCTGCCCGAGGGCGGTGAGTTCGTAGTGACCGCCGACGCGGGCCAGCAGGTCGTCGTCGAAGTGGCGGCGCAGCCGGGAGAGCGCGGCGCTCATGGCCGGCTGGCTCAGCCCGACGCGCTGCCCGGCGCGGGTGACGTTGCGCTCCTCCAGCAGCGCGCGCAGCGCGACGACGAGGTTGAGGTCGAGGCGGGCCAGATTCACGGTCTTTCCCTTGCTGTACGGCTGTTGTGCGGCGTAGGCGGCACGGGGACATCGGCGGCACTGAGCAGGAGTGATCCATCGGACAGATGACTCCCATCCACACAATCGATTTCCCTGATCGCTTGTGGCGGGTCCAGATTAGACCCATCGCCATCAGGAGGACATGTCCGTGAAACCCGCTCCCGCTTCCCCGCCCTTCGCAGGCCCCTTCGCCCTCGCGACGCTCTCCGCCCCGACAGGCCCGACGTTCCCCGCCCTGGTCACGGCCGACCGGCACGTCGTCGACCTGCGCGACGCCCTCGGCGACGAGCAGTTGACCGTCCGCCGTCTCCTGGAGGACTGGCCGACGGTGCTACCGCGGCTGCGGTCCCTGGCCGGCGACGGTGACGGTGACGGTTCCGCGGAGCGCGAGCCGCTGGCACGGTTCCGGGTGCACGCGCCGGTCGAGCCGCGCCAGGTGTTCCAGTCCGGCGCCAACTACCGGCAGCACGTGATCGATCTGCACGTCGCGCACAAGGCGCCGGGGGACGAGCGCCCCGAGGCCGAGCGGCGCGCCGAGGCCGCCGAGATCATGGACCGGCGGGCGGCGGAGGACCTCCCGTACGTCTTCATCGGGCTGCCGAGCGCGATCACGGGTCCGTACGACGATGTCGTACTGCCCGGCTGGTCCGAAAAGCCGGACTGGGAGCTGGAGTTGACGGCCGTCATCGGCAGGCCCGCGCACCGGGTGTCCGTGGCGGAGGCCCTGGAGTACGTCGCCGGGTACACGATCGCCAACGACCTCACCGACCGGGCCACCGTCTTCCGCCGCGACATGCCGCAGATCGGCACCGACTGGCTGCGCAGCAAGAACGCGCCCGGTTTCACCCCGCTCGGCCCGTGGATCGTACCCGCCGAGTCGATCGCCGACCCCGACGATCTGCGCCTGGTGCTGAAACTGAACGGCGAGACCATGCAGGACGAGTCCACCAAGGACATGATCTTCAACGTGGCCCGCATGGTGTCCTACGTATCGCAGTCCGCTCAACTCCTCCCCGGCGACCTGGTGTTGACCGGCTCCCCGGCCGGGAACGGCATGCACTGGGGCCGCCTGCTCCGCGACGGCGACCTGATGGACGGCTCCATCACCGGCCTCGGCGCACAGCGCACCCGCTGTGTGACGGAGACGGCGTCGTGAGCACCGGCTCCCCGGATCGGAACGATCCCGAGGGTGCGATCGCCGAGGCCGCCAAGGCGTACTCGAACTGGGAGCGTTGGGGAGCGGACGACCGCCTCGGAACCCTCAACTTCCTGGACGAGGCGAAGCGCCGCGAAGGCGCGGCCCTCGTGCGGCGCGGCGTCAGCTTCTCGCTCTCCCAGCGGTTCGACATGGACGGCCCGCAGAAGGGCTGGCGGCGGCGCACCAACCCCGTGCACACGATGCTGGACACCGGCACCGACGCGGCCCTCGGCAGCCAGGGCTTCCCGCACGGGCTCGGCGGCGCCGACGACGTCATCTCGATGCCGCTGCAGTGCTCCACGCAGTGGGACGGGCTCGGCCACATCTTCGACCACGGCAAGGCGTGGAACGGTCGGCCGGCCGAACGGGTCGTCACCTCCGACGGCGACCTGGTCACCGGCATCGAGCACATGGCTCCGTACGTCGCCGGGCGCGGCGTGCTCCTCGACGTCGGCAGCGTCGTCGGCGAGGACGGCGAGGACGGCGAACTGCCGGACGGATTCGCCATCAAAGAGGAGCACCTGACCGCCACGGCCGGGGCGCACGGCGTGACCGTCGGCCGCGGCGACATCGTCCTTGTGCGCACCGGGCGGCTCACGCGGGCGCGGCGCGAGGGCTGGGGCGAGTACGCCGGCGGGCCCGCGCCGGGCCTCTCGTTCACCACGGCGGGCTGGCTGCACCGCACCGAGATCGCCGCGATCGCCACCGACACCTGGGGCTTCGAGGTCCGCCCGAACGAATTCGAGCACGCCTTCCAGCCCCTGCACCAGGTCGCGATCCCCAACATGGGCCTGCTGATAGGTGAGATGTGGGACCTCGACGCGCTCGCCGCCGACTGTGCGGACGACGGTTCGTACGCCTTCTGGCTCACCGCCGCTCCCCTGCCCATCACCGGCGCCGTCGGCTCACCGGTCAACCCGATCGCCGTCAAGTAGTCCCGACCTTCCTGAGGGACACACAGGGACACAGGAGTTACTTATGAGCAGTACGAGCACACCCCGCACGGTCCTCGTCATCGGCGGCGGCGCGGCCGGCAACGCCGCCACGATCCTGCTGCGCCGCGCCGGGATCACAGTCGACCTGATCGAGGCGAAGGACGACTGGAACGCCACCGCGGGCTCCGGCATCACCCTCCAGGGCAACGCCCTGCGCGTGCTGCGCGAACTCGGCGTCTGGGACGAGGTGGAGAAGTCCGGCTACGGCTTCAGCTCGGTCGGCATCACCGCCCCCGACGGCACGGTCCTGCACGTCGCCGAGGACCTGCGCACCGGCGGCGACGACCTGCCCGCGACCGTCGGCATGCAGCGATCCCACTTGCAGCGCATCCTGATCGACGCGGTCCGGGCGAGCGGGGCGACGGTCCGCCTCGGTGTCCGCGCCACGTCCCTGGAACAGTCCTGCGGTGGCGGGGCCGGGGTCACGGGTGCCTCCGTCGGCGGGGCCGGTGTCGCGGATCCCTCCGGTGACGGGCTCGGTGCCACGGGCTCCCCCGGTAGCGGGGCCGGCGTCACGGAGCCCTCCGGCGGCGAACCCGGCATCACGGACTCCTCCGATGACGGGCCCGGTGTCACGGACTCCCCCGATAACGGGGCCGGGGTCACGGAGCCCTCCGGCGGCGAACCCAGCGTCGCGGACTTCCCCGGTAACGTGCCCGGCGTCACGACGCCCTCTGGTGGCAAGCCCGGCGTCACGGACTCCCCCGGTGACAGGCCCGGTATCACGACGCCCTCCGGCAACGGGGCCGGTATCACGACACCCCCGGGCGACGAGCCCGGCGTCACGGTGTCCTTCGACGACGGCACCGTCTCCCGCTACGACCTGGTGATCGCCGCCGACGGCCTCGGCTCCGCCACCCGCGCGGCCATCGGCATCACGGACGAGCCGCAGCCGACCGGCATGGCCATCTGGCGCGTGGCCGCGCCCCGCCCCGCCGGCATGACCCGCGCCGATCTCACCTACGGCGGCACCGCCTACATCGCCGGTTACTGCCCGACCAGCGACAGCACGCTCTACGCGTTCGTCGTCGAGGCCAACCGCGACCGGGCCGCCATACCGGCCGGCTCGTACGCGGACGAGATGCGCGCCCTGGCCCAGCACTACGGCGGCCACTGGCCCGAGATCACGGCACACATCACCGACCCGTCCCAGGTCAACTACACCCGGTTCGACCGGCTGTTGGTGCAGGGCTCCTGGCACCGCGGCCGGGTCGTCCTCATCGGCGACGCCGCGCACTGCTGCCCGCCCACCCTGGCCCAGGGAGCGGCCCTGTCGCTGGAGGACGCCTGGGTGCTCACCCAGATGCTGACCGCCACCGACACCTGGGACGACGCGCTCCTCCAGGCGTACTACGAGCGACGCGTCGCGCGCGTACGACCCGTGGTGGAGGCCTCCGTGCAGATCGGCCAGTGGCAGCTGGACGGGGTCCGTAACGCGGACGTACCCGGCCTGATGGGCCGCACGATGACCATGCTGCGGGAGCTGCCGTGACGACGCCGACGGGAGCTGCCCGGCCCACACCGACGAGAACTGCCGCGACGACCCCGGCGGGAGCAGGCGAGACCACGCCGCCAGTAACTCCCGAGACCACCACCTCAACGCGAGCTCTCGAGACCCCACCGCCCACCATCGACGTCCACGCCCACATTCTCCTGCCCGAGATCGAGGCACTGCTGGACGGCCTGCCGGGCCTCGCCGAGGCGCGAGCCCTGGACGCCCGGCGCAACGGGCCGGACGCGCTGAAGGTCAACGGCCCGATGATCGGCGAGCGGATCCCCCGCCTCACGGACCCGGCGGCCCGGCTCGCCGCGATGGACGCGCAGGGCGTGGACGTCCAGCTGGTCAGCCCCTCCCCCTCGCACTACCACTACTGGGCGGACGAGGAGACGGCCGAGAAGGTGTACCGGCTGGCCAATGAGGCGACGGCGGCACACTGCTCGGCCGCGCCGGCCCGACTGCGCGGCCTCGGCCTCGCACCGCTCCAACACCCGCACACCGCCGTACGGGCCCTGGAACACGCCTTGGACCAGGGCCTGTTGGGGGTGGAAATCTCCAGCCACTCACCAAACCGCGAGCTGTCCGACCCGGCGTACGAACCGCTGTGGTCGAGAGCCGAGGAGACAGGAGCGATCATCTTCCTGCACCCCTTCGGCTGCACCCTCGACGAGCGCCTGGACCAGTGGTACCTGTCCAACACGGTCGGCCAGCCGACCGAGAACGCGGTCGCCATCTCGCACCTCATCTTCTCCGGCGTCCTGGACCGCCACCCCGGCCTGAAGATCATCGCGGCGCACGGCGGCGGCTACCTGCCGACCCACATCGGCCGCTCCGACCACGCGTGGTCGGCCCGCCCGGACGCGGCCGCGGGCTGCGCACACCGCCCGAGCAGCTACCTCAAGCGCCTGTACTTCGACTCACTCGTCCACGACCCCAACGCACTGCGTGAGTTGGTGAGGTCGGCCGGCACATCCCAGATCCTGCTCGGCTCCGACTTCCCCTTCGACATGGGCACCGACGACCCGGTCGACGCCCTGCGCGCCGCCCAGCTCCCCGACACCGACTTCCACGCCGTACGGGGCGGCAACGCGACCACCCTCCTCCGCCTCCACCCCCGCCCCCACCCCCGGAAGGACTGATCCCCATGAGCGGACGCCTGCTCACGCACCTGCGGCACGTCGACCTGGCCGTGCCGGACTACGACAAGCAGCTCGACTTCTACTCCGGCATCTGGGGCCTGACCAAGGTCGCCGAGGACTCCGGGATCTCCTTCCTCGCCGCGGAGGGCAGCCCCGAACAGTACGTCGTACGACTGCGCAAGGCCGAGGAAAAGCGCCTGGACCTGGTCGCGTACGGTGCGGCTTCCCCTTCGGACGTAGACAAACTGGCCGAGCAACTCACCGTCGGCGGCGTCCAGTTGCTGACACAACCGGGCAAGATCGACACCCCCGGCGGCGGATACGGCTTCCGCTTCTTCGACATCGACGGGCGCACCATCGAGGTCTCCGCCGACGTCGAGGTGCGCCGCCACCGGAAGATCGAGGAGAAGGAGGCCATCCCGGTCAAGCTCTCCCACGTCGTCCTCAACTCCCCCGACCTGAACCGGACCCGGGAGTGGTACGAGCGCCATCTCGGCTTCGCCCTCTCCGACACCCTCAGCTCACCGCACATGGGCGAGGTCATGCACTTCATGCGGATCTCCAACCAGCACCACTCCATGGCGATCGCGCAGGGTCCGCACACCGCCCTGCACCACGTCTCCTTCGAGATGCGCGGCCTCGACGAGTACATGCGCGGCTCGGGCCGGGTGATGCGGGCCGGGTTCAAGAAGCTCTGGGGCCCGGGCCGGCACATGGCGGGCGACAACACCTTCACGTACTTCCTCGACCCGCACGGCAACACCGTCGAGTACACGACGGAGCTGGAGCTGCTCGACGAGGACACCTGGCACCCGCACGTCTACGACTTCTCGCAGCCGGAGGTCACCGACCAGTGGGGCACGGCCAACCCGATGAACGAACTCGTAGCCAAGGAGTCGTTCAACGACCCCGACCGCGGCGTCTTCGTAGCCCCACCGGTCTGACCCACCGACCCCCACCCCCGTCCGCGCCAGGAGCCCCATGCGATTCACCACCTACAAACCCCAACACGAACACCCGCACCACCTCCAACCCCAACACCGCACTCGGGCCGCCGTCGTCTCGGCCGACGGCACGCTGCACCCCCTGCCCGACACCACCTCCTCACTCACCGAACTGGTGCGCTCCGGTGGCGGCCTGCCGGCCCTCCTCGACGCGGGCGCCGCCGCACTGGACGCGCCACCCGGCCCGCACGTCTCCCAGGTCCGGCTGCTGCCCCCGCTCCAGCCCACCTCCATACGGGACTTCGTCACCTTCGAGGAACACGTGGAGGGCGTCCGCCGCTCGATCGACGGCGAAAGCGGCGCCAACGGCGTACCCGACCAGTGGTACGCGGCGCCCACCTTCTACTTCACGAACCCGCACGCGATCTACGGCCCAGGCGACGACATCCCCATGCCGCCCGGCTCCACCGCTCTGGACTACGAGCTCGAGGTCGCCGCCGTCATAGGCCGCGAGGGGTCGGACCTCACGCCCGAACAGGCCCGCGACCACATCGTCGGCTACACGATCTTCAACGACTGGTCCGCCCGCGACCTCCAGTCCGCCGAGATGAAGGTGGGCCTGGGCCCCTGCAAGGGCAAGGACACAGCCACCACCCTCGGCCCGTACCTCGTCACGGCCGACGAGCTGGAACCTCACCGCGACACCGACGGCTTCCTGCGCCTGACCCTGACCGCCGAGGTAAACGGCGAGACGATCGGCAAGGACCTGCTCTCCAACATGAGCTGGACCTTCGAGGAAATGACCGCCTACGCCTCCCGCGGCACCCGCATCGTCCCCGGCGACATCCTGGCCTCCGGCACCTGCGGCAACGGCGGCTGCCTGGCAGAACTCTGGGGCCTCCACGGCACCCACACCCCACCACCCCTGAGGCCCGGCGACACAGTAACCCTCACCGCCGAAGCCCTCGGCACACTCTCCAACACGGTAGTAACCGGCCCCGCCCCGATTCCCCTGCCCCCGGCCCGACGCCGCTCCCGCGAACGACCGTAACCACGTGCGCCGACGTACGAGCCCCGCCGGCTCGCCCCAAGGAGTTCGACAGGGACTCGGCAAGGCGTCGCCGTATAGCATTCGAAATGCCATACTCGTGTCATGGCTGATGACGACACCGCCGCCTTCCTGCCCGGCGACGGGCCCAGCAGCGGCATCTCCGTCTCCCTCACCGCCGGCACCCTGCAGGCAATCCGGGAGCGGGTCGGCAAGCGCGGCGTATCCGCGTACCTGGAGAAGGCCGCACAACGCCAGATCGAGCGAGACAACCTGGACGAGCTGATCGCCGACTTCGACCAGGCCAACGGACCGGCCGACCCGGAGGCCGTGGCCGCCAAGCGAGCCAAGCTCACCGGAACCACCCCCGCTTCCGGTGCCGGGGCCCCCGCGTGAGCGGCGCCCTCGTCCTTGACAGCGAGGGCTTGGCGAAGGCCGTTCAACGCGACCGAGAGGTCCACGAGTGGCTCACCGCCGCCCGCGACGCGGACCTGCCGGTGGTCACCTCCGCCGCAGTGCTGGTCGAGGTGATCCACCCCAGAATCAATGACGCGGCACTGAAATGGACTCTGTCCCGACTACGCGTAGAGCCGGTCACCCAGGCCCTCGCCCAGTCCGCCGCCACCCTGCTGCGCACGGCCGGGTTGCACGGCCACAAGTACGCCATCGACGCCATGCTCTGCGCCACGGCACCCACCCACCACGGACGCGTGACGATCCTGACGTCAGACGTCGAGGACATCGCCCTGCTCACCGCCGACCACTCACGCATCGCGACCGAGAAGGTGTAGCGCCACCAGAGCAAGCATCCCCCCGGACTCAGCGCTTTGGGCCGGAAGGCACACTCGGCGAATCCCCAGATCAGCGGCCCTTCTCAACAGGCTCCAAAATCGCGACGCACTCCACATGATGCGTCATAGGAAACAAATCAAACGCCCGAAGAGTCCGCACCCGATACCCCCCATCCCTGAAGTACCCCAGATCCCGCGCCAACGCCGCCGGATCGCAAGCCACGTAGGCGATGCGTCGCGCGCCCAGTGCCGCCAGCTGGCGGACCGTCTGCTTGCCGGCGCCTGCGCGCGGGGGGTCCAGGACGATGAGGTCGACCTCGGTGATGCCTGTGCGGGGGAGGACCGATTCGACCTTGCCCTGTTCGATGCGGACGCGGTCGAAGGACGCGAGGTTGTGGCGGGCGTCCTCCACCGCGCGCTTGCTGGACTCGATGCCCAGCACCGCGCCCTTCTCGCCGACGCGGTCGGCCAGTGCGCCCGCGAAGAGGCCGACGCCGCAGTAGAGGTCGAGGGCCGACTCGCCCTTGCGGGGGGTCAGGCCCTGCATGACGGCCAGCATGAGGGTCTCGGCGGCCTTCGGGTGGACCTGCCAGAAGCCGCCGCTGCCGACGCGGTACGTGCGGCCGTCGGCGCGTTCGCGGACGAAGGGGCGGCCGTGGACGCGGTGCGTTCCGCCGTCCTTCTCGCCGACGCGCATCACCGAGACCGGCTTGTCCAGTTCGACGATGGGGAGGCGGGCGCCGGGGAGAGGGGAAAGGATCACCTGGCGGTCCTGGGAGCCGCTCGCCGCGATCGCCTCGACCGATGCCATGCCCGTCCAGTCGCGCTGCTCGATGCCGAGTTCCGAGACGCCCTCAGCAGCGATCATGCAGTGCTCGATCGGCTCGACCTCGTGCGAGCGGTGGCGGCGCAGGCCTGCCTTGCCGGTCGAGGTGTCCACCGCGTACTGGACGCGCGTGCGCCAGGACGGGACCTCGCCGGCCGGGACCTTGTCGCCCTCCGCCGGCATGACCGTGCCGTCCCAGCCCGCCTCCTCGGGGGTCAGACCGGCGAGCCGCTTGAGCTGCTCGGCGATGACCTCGCCCTTGAGGCGGCGCTGCGCGCCCGGCTTGGCGTGCTGCCAGTCGCAGCCGCCGCAGCGGCCGGGACCCGCGTAGGGGCAGGGGGCCTCCACGCGGTCCTTGGACGGGTCCAGGACCGTGACCGCGTCGGCGCGGAGGAAGCGTGCGCCCTCCTCGCCCTCGGTCACGCGGGCGACGACCTTCTCGCCGGGCAGCGCGTGCCGTACGAAGAGCACCTGGCCCTCGGCGGTACGGGCGATGCAGTGGCCGCCGTGCGCGACGGGGCCGATCTCGACCTCGTACTCCCGGCCGACCAGTGACACGGCCGCCTGAGCGTTCCCCGCCTGCGGATTGTTCGGTTCTGCCTGCATGGCGGGGTGACTCCACAACGTAAGGGTAAAAAACGTAAGGGTGAAAAGGGGGACGGCCGGACTACAGCCCACCAGTCTACGTGGGTGTCGTCCGGCCGCCTTACCAAGACGGACCTGAGGGCCTCAGGAGTCTCAGGCCTTCTTGCTCGGCTCCTTCTTGCTCGGCTCCTTCGTACGCTTCGGCTTCTCCACAGGCCCCCGCCGCACCGCACCCGGCGCGTTCCACTCCGAACGCTTGCGCGCCCGCTTCTTCGCGGCCTCGGAGGAGTCGAGCTGGTAGGGGACGGAGGTCACCATCACGCCGGGCGTGAAGAGCAGGCGGCCCTTGAGGCGCAGGGCGCTCTGGTTGTGGAGCAGGTGCTCGTACCAGTGGCCCACCACGTACTCGGGGATGATCACGCTGACGACGTCGCGCGGGCTCTCGCGGCGCAGGTTCTTGACGTACTCGATGATCGGGCGGGTGATCTCGCGGTACGGCGAGTCGAGGACCTTCAGGGGGACCGTGATGCCGCGGCGCTCCCACTCCTCCTTGAGGGCCTTGGTCTCCGCCGGGTCCACGTTGATGCTGAGCGCCTCCAGCGTGTGGGAGCGCATCAGCTTCGCGTAGGCCAGCGCGCGCAGCGTCGGGCGGTGGATCTTGGAGACCAGGACGATCGAGTGGACCCGGGAGGGGCGCATGCTGTCGTCGCTGGGGGTCTCCGGGGCGGCGATCTCCTCGGCCACGCGGTCGTAGTGGCGGCGGATCGCCGTCATCGTCGCGTAGAAGATGCACATGCCGAGCAGCGCGACCCAGGCGCCGTGCGTGAACTTGGTGACGAGGACGACGACGAGGACGAGGCCCGTGAAGAACGCGCCGAACGTGTTGATCGCGCGCGAGCGGACCATGCGGCGGCGCTTGTTCTGGTCCTTCTCGGTGGCCAGGTGGCGGTTCCAGTGCCGGACCATGCCGATCTGGCTGAGCGTGAAGGAGACGAAGACGCCGACGATGTAGAGCTGGATGAGGCGGGTCGAGTCCGCGCCGTAGATGACGACGAGGAGCGCGGCCGCGCCGGCGAGCAGCACGATGCCGTTGGAGAACGCGAGGCGGTCGCCGCGGGTGTGCAGCTGGCGCGGCAGGTAGCGGTCCTGCGCCAGGATCGAGCCGAGCAGCGGGAAGCCGTTGTACGCCGTGTTGGCCGCGAGGAAGAGGACCAGCGCGGTGGCGGCCGCCAGGATGATGAAGAGGAAGCTGCCGTGGCCGAAGACGGCCTCGGCGACCTGGGAGATCACCGGGTTCTGTACGTAGTCGCTGCCGACCGCCACGCCGTTGTCGAGCAGGTCGTGCGCCGGGTTCTCGGCCATGTGGACGTTGGTCGCCATGGCGAGGCCGATGATGCCGCAGAACATCGTGACGGCCAGGCCGCCCATGAGGGCGAGCGTCGTCGCGGCGTTCTTGGACTTCGGCTTGCGGAACGCCGGGACGCCGTTGCTGATCGCCTCGACGCCGGTGAGCGCCGCACAGCCCGAGGAGAAGGCCCGCAGGAGCAGGAAGACGAGGGCGAAGCCGGCGAGGCCCTGGTGCTCGGGCTTGATCTCGTAGTCGGCGGTCGGCGAGTCCATGGTGTCGCCGAGGACGATGCCCCGGAAGGCGCCCCACGCGATCATGATGAAGACGCCGGCCACGAAGACGTACGTCGGGATGGCGAAGAGCTTCCCGGACTCCTTCACACCGCGCAGGTTCATCACGGTGAGGAGCAGGATCACGGCCGACGCGCAGAGCACCTTGTGCTCGACCACGAACGGCACCGCCGAGCCGAGGTTCTCGATGCCCGAGGAGATCGACACGGCCACGGTCAGGACGTAGTCGACGAGCAGGGCGCTCGCGACGGTGAGGCCGGCGCGGGGTCCGAGGTTGGTGGTGGCGACCTCGTAGTCGCCACCACCGCTCGGGTACGCGTGCACGTTCTGTCTGTAGGACGCCACGACCGTGAACATCAGCACGACGACCGCGACGGCGATCCAGGGGCTGAAGTGGTAGGCCGACACTCCCGCGATGGAGAGGACGAGAAGGACCTCTCCCGGCGCGTACGCCACGGACGAGAGCGGGTCGGACGCGAAGACGGGGAGTGCGATGCGCTTCGGCAGGAGAGTCTCTCCGAGCCGGTCACTGCGCAGTGCGCGCCCGATGAGGATCCGTTTGGGCACGTCGGTCAGTTTGGACACGGAGAGGATCGTAAGCGTTCGAATGGGGGTGCGCCCACCCACCACCCCCAACTGCTCCGCTTATCGGCCTTGTGCGATCCTGCGCCCCTCCGGATGGGCGGCGCGCTCCGGTGCGGGAGTGCGGCGCGCCTCCGCGGCCCGTGCCTCGGCGCGGCGGATCGCGCCGGACGGCCACCACGTGGCGCGGCCGAGCAGGAGGAGCGCGGCGGGCAGGATCATGACGCGGATCACGAACGCGTCGAGCAGGACGGCCACCGCGAGGACGAGGCCCATCTGCTTCATCTCCAGGATGTGCAGCATCACGAAGCTCGCGAAGACGGTGACCATGACGATCGCCGCGCTGGTGACGACCTTGGCGGAGGAGGTGATGCCGTCGATGACCGCCTGCCGCGTGGGCATGCCGTTCAGGGCGGCCTCGCGGATCCGGCTGACCACGAAGACCTGGTAGTCCATCGAGAGCCCGAAGAGGATCACGAAGAGGAAGAGCGGCACGCGCGAGGAGATCCCGCCGAGCGAGATGAAGGAGAGCAGCTCCTCGGCCCAGTCGCCCTGGAAGACGAGGACGAGGATGCCGAGCGCCGACGCGGCGGAGAGCAGGTTGAGGACGACGCCGAGCAGTCCGAGGACGACCGAGCGGAACGCGAGGACCGTCATGACGAACGTCATCAGGAGCAGGAAGCCGAGGACGAGCGGCAGCTTCTCGTTCTGGTGGCCCACGTAGTCGACGCCGCGCGCCACCTCGCCGGTGACGGCCGTCTCGACGCCGGGCAGCTTGCCGACGGTCGCGGGCAGGTGCTCGTGGCGGATGCGCTCGAGCGAGTCTTCAGCGTTCTTCGAGTACGTCGGGTGCGGAGCGTTGAGTTCCAGGGTCGTCGTCCGCCGGTCATCGGAGGTGCGCAGGAGCGGAGCGGGCGAGGGGTGCGAGAGGAGGGGGTCGCTCTGTGCCCTGCGGTCCAGCTTCTCCAGCGCCGCCCGTACGTCGGCGGCCCGCGAGGCCTCGGCCCGGACCACGACCACGTGCCGGACGCGCTGCTCCGGGAAGGCGGCGAGCAGCCGGTCGTACCCCCGCATCGCCGGGATCTCGCGGGAGAAGCTGTCCCGCGCCGGGTTCTTCAGGTTCATGTCGAGGGCGGGGAGCGCGAGGCCCAGCATGGCGAGGACCGCGAGGCAGAGGGTGAGCGCGGGGCGCTTGCGGGCGGGGGCGAGCAGGGCGTTCCAGACGCGGCCGGGCTTCTTTTCGCCGTACGACTCGTGCGACTCATACGACCCGTGCGACCCGTGAGACTCGTGCGACGCGTACGACCGGACCGGCTTCCCCCGCGCCGACCGCTTCGCCGCGCGGCGCTCGGCCCGTCGCCCGAGCTTGACCAGGAGCGCGGGCAGCACGGTCACCGAGCTGACCACGGCGACGGCGACGACCAGGATGGTGCCGGTGGCCAGTGAGTCGAAGATGACGTCACGGGCGAGGAAGAGCGCGGTGGTGGAGACGATCACCGCGAGCCCGGAGACCACGATCGCGCGGCCCGCCGTCGCGGCGGCGGCCTCGACCAGGGCTTCCGAGGTGAGGCGACCGCCCGCGCGGGCCCGCTCCTCACGTTCGCGCTTGAGGTAGAAGAGCGTGTAGTCGACGCCGACCGCCATGCCGATGAGCAGGATCATGCTCATTCCGACGCCGGTGTCGGGCAGCAGGTGCGAGGCCACCATCGCGAGGCCCATCGTCGCCATGATCGAGGTGATGGCGAGCAGCAGCGGTACGCCGACCATGACGACCGAGCCGAAGACCACGGCGAGCGTGATCAGCGTGACCGGCAGGGTGATCGCCTCGCTGAACTTCAGGTCCTTGTCGCGCTGACCGTCGACGCCCTTGCTCACGGAGGCGTCGCCGGTCTCCTCGATCACCAGTTCCGGGTGGGCCTCGGCGGCCTTCGCGGTCTGGGCCTGGAGCGGCGGGACGCGGTCCTGGTCGTCCTGCTCGGAGCCGGTCAGCTCGACCGGGACCCGCAGGACGCGTCCGTCGGTGGAGCGCACCGGGGCCTTGACGGCGGCGACCTCCGGCAGCGCCTTCATGCGGGCGGTGACGTCCTTGACGGCGGCGCCGGCCGCGGCCTCGTCCAGCGGTCCCGGATCGTCCCAGGAGCCCGCCGCGGCGCGGATCAGTATGTGTTCCGTGGACCGCATCGGTATGCCGCCCTCGGCCGCCAGGGCCTCGGCCCGGCCCGCCTCGCCGACGCGGAAGTCCGCCGAGGTCGCGCTGTTCATCCCGGCGGCGATGCCGCCGCCCAGGCACAGCGCCACGAAGAGCAGCCAGCCGGTGATCGCCCGCCATGGGTGCAGCGCGCTCCACCGGGCCACGCGCACCGTGACCGATCGCTTTCTCATGTCCGTCCCCCGCCCCTTCACCATCATCCTGTGCTTCAACGCTTCAGCGCTTCATGTGTAAGTGGAGACTGACAGGTGATGGAACGAACCGTCAACTGTCATTGGTTTGACAGCGGTTCCCGCCGTACGCGAGCCTTGGCCGACAGATTTCTGATTTCCGGCTTCCGGAAGAGCGCGAAGGCGGACCATGGACAGCGAGGAACTGCTCGCTTTTCTCGCGGCGGTCGGCCATGCGCAGCGGATCCGGATCATCACCGAGCTCGCGCCCGGCCGGCTGTACGTCAGCGAGCTGGCCCGACGGCTCGGGGTGTCCCGCCCCCTGCTGTACATGCACCTCGAACGCATGGAGAAGGCAGGCCTCGTCGTCGGTCACCTGGAGCTCTCCGACGACGGCAAGGCGCTCAAGTACTTCGAACTGGCGCCGTTCGACGTGCAGTTGAACGTGGATACGATCGTCGCGGCCGTCCGCCACGACCAGTCGGACCAGACAGGTCGGCCGGGCGACGACGGACAGCACTCAGCAAAGGGGACGCCCTAGTGGACGACGTGATCATTCCCGTCGCTTTCTTCCTGATACTCGCCGGTGCGATCGTCGCCGTCGCGTACTTCCAGACGCAGCGCAACCGCGAGCGCGACCGGCAGTACGCCGAAGCCATGCACGAATACCGTGAGGCCGTCGAGCGCGCCAGGTCCGAGCAGGAGTCGACGCGCCTCCAGCTCGTCGAGCTCGGCCACCGCCTGGAAAACGTCGAGGGGCTGCTGCGCAGCGTGGACTGAGTTCTCACCGCGTGAGTGCGCGGACCCGGTTGCGGCTTAAGCTCGTCTCTTGGCAACGCCGCACGCTGTTGCCCCGTTGTTGCCGGCAGAGTGAGAGAGAAGAGTGAGCGGGATGTTTTCGCAGGTCAGCGGGATGACCAGGAGTGCGGGGTAAAGGACAGGTGCACATCGTCATCATGGGCTGCGGAAGAGTCGGGTCCGCTCTCGCCCAGAACCTGGAACAACAGGGGCACACGGTCGCCGTCGTCGACCAGGACCCCACCGCCTTCCGCCGCCTCGGCTCCGGCTTCGGCGGCCGCCGCGTCACCGGCGTCGGTTTCGACCAGGACACCCTGCGCGAGGCCGGCATCGAGGAGGCGGGCGCCTTCGCCGCCGTCTCCAGCGGCGACAACTCGAACATCATCGCCGCCCGCGTGGCCCGCGAGATGTTCGGCATCGAGAACGTCGCGGCCCGCATCTACGACCCGCGCCGCGCCGAGGTCTACCAGCGCCTGGGCATCCCGACGGTCGCCACGGTCCGCTGGACCGCCGACCAGATGCTGCGCCGGCTGCTGCCCTCCGGTGCCGAGCCGCTCTGGCGCGACCCCACCGGCGGCGTGCAGCTCGCCGAGGTGCACGCGTCGCCGGCCTGGATCGGCCACAAGATCAGCCAGCTGCAGGAGGAGACCGGCGTCCGCGTGGCCTTCCTCACCCGGCTGGGCGAAGCCGTCCTGCCGACCTCGCAGACGGTGCTGCAGGAAGGTGACCTGGTGCACGTCATGATGCGTACCGACCAGGTCGACAAGGTCGAAGCGGCGTTCGCCGAAGGCCCCGAGGAAGGCGGTCACTGATGAGGGTCGCCATTGCCGGAGCCGGCGCGGTGGGCCGTTCCATCGCCGGTGAGCTCCTGGAGAACGGGCACGAGATCCTGCTCATCGACAAGGCGCCGACCGCCATCTCGGTCGAGCGCGTCCCGCAGGCCGAGTGGCTGCTCGCCGACGCCTGTGAGATCACCTCGCTCGACGAGGCGGCGCTGCAGCGCTGCAACGTCGTGATCGCCGCGACCGGCGACGACAAGGTCAACCTCGTCGTCTCGCTGCTCGCCAAGACCGAGTACGGCGTCCCGCGCGTCGTCGCCCGGGTGAACAACCCGAAGAACGAGTGGCTCTTCAACGAGTCCTGGGGCGTCGACGTCGCGGTCTCCACGCCGCGTCTGATGTCCGCGCTCGTCGAGGAGGCGGTGAGCGTCGGCGATCTCGTGCGGCTGCTGCGCTTCAGCCACGGCGACGCGAACCTCGTCGAGCTGACGCTGCCGCCCGAGTCGGCCCTCGCGGGCACGCAGGTCGGCGACGTCCAGTGGCCCGAGGACACCTCGCTGGTCACGATCATCCGCGGCACGCGTGTTCTCGCGCCGACCGCGGACGACTCCCTGGAAGCGGGGGACGAGCTTCTCTTCGTCGCGGCGCAGGCGCGTGAGGAGCAGCTGGAGGATCTGCTGTCGGTGCGGCGCGAGAGCTAGCCCCGGGGCTTTACGCGGATGGGGGGGGGGGGGGGGGGGGCGGGGGGCCCCCCCCCCCCCACACCAGAGGGGGGGGGGGGGGGGGGGGGGCGGCGGGGCCCCCCCCCCCCCCCCCCCATCTCGTACGTACGTCTGCTGCGGGTGCGTCGTGGCTTGTCGCGCCCACGCGGCGGAGCCGCACATGTCACAGCCCCGCGCCCCTACGGGGCTCGGTACTCCGCCTTGCGCTCCTCCTCCGCCTTCTCGGCGGCCTCCATCTCGGCGAACACGTCGATCGGCGGTGGGGCCTTCGCCAGGAAGACCCAGGTCAGGTAGACGGCGAGCAGGAAGGGCGGGATCTTCAGGGCGACCAGGACCCAGCCGAACTGCGTCGTGTCCGCCCACCAGTACAGCGGGAAGAGGATCGCGCACTTGGCGAGCAGGATGAGGCCCCAGGCCCAACTGGCCTTCGCGTACGCCTTCTTGCGGCCGGGGTTGCGGGTGCGCCAGGAGAGGTTCTCCTTGAAGACCGGGCCGAGGATGAGGCCGATCAGCGGGACGCCCGCGAGGGTCGTGATCATGTACGCCAGGGCGAGGCCCAGAGTGTAGAGCATGCCCGGCAGGTAGAAGTCCTTGGCGTTGCCGGTCATCATCGCGAAGACCACACCGAAGGCGACACCGAAGACGCCGCTGAAGGCGTGCTTGACGGTGTCCTTCATGACCAGGCGGACCACGACGAGCACCAGGGACACCGCGAGGGCCGCGATGGCCGACATGTGCAGGTCCTTGTTGATCGTGAAGATGGTCACGAAGAGCAGGCCGGGAACGACCGTCTCCACCATGCCCCGCACGCCGCCGAAGGCTTCGAAGAGCGCTGCCTCGGTCACGGCCCTGGAATCGGCGTCCTGATCGGCGCTCCCGTGGTCCGTCGGCTTGTCGAGGGACGTCACCGGTTACTCCCGTCCGAGGGGTCTGAGTTCGTACTTCGGGTTGAAGAGCACCCGGCGGCCGCGGCTCATCGAGATCCGGCCCGATGCGATCAGCCTGCGCCCCGGTTCGATCCCTACGATGGAGCGCCTGCCGAGCCACACCACGTCCAGCGCCGCCGAACCGTCGAACAGCTCGGCCTCCAGGGCGGGAACCCCGGCGCGTGGCCGCAGAGTGACCGTGCGCAAGGTACCAGTAACGGTGACTATCTGGCGGTCGTGGCAGTCGCCGATGCGGACGCAGCCCGCTGTCTCGGCGTCCTCCCGCAGCTCTTCCGACTCCAGATCCTCCTGGGAGGAGGAGAGCCGGTCGAGCATGCGCCGGAAACGGCCCGCCGGCTTGTCGGAACCAGAAACAGCACTCATACAAGAAGCGTACCGGGGGGCGCCGACACCCGGGTAAGGGGTGCGCTCACCTGTGCTTGTCTCCGCTCAGTACCCGCTGGGCGCCCCGCTGAAGCGACCGATCCGGTCACTTCTCGAACCGGTATCCCATTCCCGGCTCCGTGATGAAGTGCCGCGGGTGCGCCGGGTCGGCCTCCAGCTTGCGGCGCAGCTGCGCCATGTAGACGCGGAGGTAGTTCGTCTCCGTGCCGTACGAGGGCCCCCAGACCTCCTGGAGCAGCTGCTTCTGGCTGACCAGGCGGCCGGTGTTGCGCACCAGGACCTCCAGGAGGTGCCACTCCGTGGGGGTGAGGCGTACGTCGCGTCCGCCGCGGTTGACCTTCTTGGCGGCCAGGTCGACGGAGAAGTCGCCGGTGTCGACCAGTACATCGCCCTCGCCGGGGCCGGTGGGCTCCGCCCTGCGGACGGCGGCGCGCAGCCGGGCGAGGAGTTCGTCCATGCCGAAGGGCTTGGTCACGTAGTCGTCGGCGCCCGCGTCCAGGGCCTCGACCTTCTCGTCCGAGCTGTGCCGGGCGGAGAGGACCAGGATCGGGACGCGCGTCCAGCCGCGCAGGCCCTTGATGACCTCCACGCCGTCCATGTCGGGCAGCCCGAGGTCGAGCACGATCACGTCGGGGTGGCGGGCCGCGGCGACCTGCAGCGCCGTGGCGCCGTCGGGGGCCGAGTCCACTTCGTACTTGCGCGCCTTCAGGTTGATCACGAGGGCGCGTACGATCTGCGGCTCGTCGTCGACCACGAGCACCCGGGTCATGCGTACCTGCCTTTCGGGCTGCTGGTTCTTGAGCACGGCTTCCGGCCGGTCCTGGATCACGAGGTGACCCGGGACGAGAGCTCGGGGCGGACCGGCGGCCGGCCGGCCGCCGCCCGCAGGGTGAGGACCATGGTGAGGCCGCCGCCGGGGGTGTCCTCGGCGGCCAGGGTGCCGCCCATGGCCTCGACGAAGCCGCGGGCGACGGCGAGGCCGAGGCCCACACCGGCACCCCGAGGAGCGTCACCGTAGCGCTGGAAGGGCGCGAAGATGCGGTCCTTGGCACTGTCGGGGACGCCGGGGCCGCGGTCCACGACCCGGATCTCGACGCGCTCGCCGAGGGCGCTGGCGGATACCTTCACGGGCGCGCCCTCGGGGGCGTACTTCACGGCGTTCTCGACGATGTTGGCGACCGCCCGCTCCAGGAGGCCCTTGTCGACGGCGACCATGGGCAGCGTCTCGGGGATGTCCAGCTCCGCGCTGCCGTCGGGTACGCCGCCGAGGGCCATGGGGACGACCTCGTCGAGGTCGATCTCGCGGATCAGCGGGGTGACGGTGCCGGTCTGGAGCCGGGACATGTCGAGGAGGTTCCCGACGAGGTGTTCGAGCCGGTCGGCGCCCTCCTCGATGCCCTCGAGGAGCTCGGCCTCGTCCTCCTCGGACCACTCCACGTCGTCGGAGCGCAGGGAGGAGACGGCCGCCTTGATGCCCGCGAGCGGCGTGCGCAGGTCGTGGCTGACGGCGGCGAGCAGGGCGGTGCGGATGCGGTTGCCCTCGGCGAGGGTGCGGGCCTGGTGGGCCTCGGACTGGAGGCGCTGGCGGTCCAGGACGACGGCGGCCTGCGCGGCGAACGCGGCGAGGACGCGGCGGTCCGCGGCGGGCAGCACCCGGCCCGACAGGGCGAGCGCCATGTGGTCGCCGACGGGCATGTCGACGTCGGCGTCCTCGGGGCGCTCCATCGGGCGGCCGTCGCCGACGCTGCCCGCGCAGGTCCAGGGGTCGGTGTCGCCCGCGCGCTCCAGGAGGGCCACGGACTCCATGGCGAAGGTCTCGCGGACCCGCTCCAGGAGGGCCTCCAGGCTGGTCTCGCCGCGCAGCACGCTGCCGGCGAGGAAGGAGAGTATCTCCGCCTCGGCGCGCAGCCTGGCGGCCTGGTGGGTGCGCCGGGCCGCGAGGTCCACGACGGAGGCCACCGACACCGCGACGCCCACGAAGACCGCGATGGCGACGATGTTCTTGTTGTTGGAGACGGTCCAGAGGTGGAGCGGTGGCGTGAAGTAATAGTTGAGGAGCAGCGATCCGACGGCCGCCGACGCGAGCGCCGGGAACAGCCCGCCCACCAGCGCGGCGGCGACCGTGAGCGTCAGGAACAGCAGCATGTCGTTGGCGAGGCCGAGGTCGGCGTCGACGTGGGTGAGCAGCAGCGTCAGGAGCGTGGGTCCCGCGACGCCGACCAGCCAGCCCCAGATGACCCGGGAGCGGCCGAGGCGCGCCCCGCGGGCGACGGGCAGCCCGCGCCCCTTGGCGACCTCGCCGTGCGTGACGATGTGCACGTCAAGGTCGGGCCCCGAGTCGCGGGCGACGGTCGCGCCGACGCCGGGCCCGAAGACGTACTGCCAGGTCTTGCGGCGGGAGGAGCCGAGGACGATCTGGGTGGCGTTGACGCCGCGCGCGAAGTCGAGGAGCGCGGCCGGTATGTCGTCACCTATGACGTGGTGGAAGGTGCCGCCGAGGTCTTCGACGAGGGTGCGCTGGACGGCGAGTTCCTTGGGGGACGCGCCGGTCAGGCCGTCGCTGCGGGCTATGTAGACGGCGAGGATCTCGCTGCCGGAGCCCTTGGCGGCCATCCGGGAGGCGCGCCGGATCAGCGTGCGGCCCTCGGGGCCGCCGGTCAGGCCGACGACGATGCGCTCGCGGGCCTGCCAGGTGGAGCGGATGTTGTGCTCGCCGCGGTACTGCTGGAGGTACTCGTCGACGCGGTCGGCGACCCAGAGCAGCGCGAGCTCGCGCAGTGCCGTGAGGTTGCCCGGCCTGAAGTAGTTGGAGAGGGACGCGTCGATGCGGTCGGACTTGTAGATGTTGCCGTGCGCCATGCGGCGGCGCAGCGCCTGTGGCGACATGTCGACCAGTTCGATCTGGTCGGCGCGGCGCACCACCTCGTCGGGGACGGTCTCCTTCTGGCGCACTCCGGTGATCGACTCGACGACGTCGCCGAGCGACTCCAGGTGCTGGATGTTGACCGTGGAGACGACGTCGATGCCGGCGGTGAGGAGCTCCTCGACGTCCTGCCAGCGCTTGGCGTTGCGGGATCCCGGGACGTTCGTGTGGGCGAGTTCGTCGACCAGGGCGACGGCGGGGGCGCGCTCCAGGACCGCGTCGACGTCCATCTCGGTGAAGGCCGTGCCGCGGTACTCCAGGTCCCTGCGGGGCACCTGCTCCAGGCCGTGCAGCATCACCTCGGTGCGCGGCCGGTCGTGGTGCTCCACGAAGGCGACCACGCAGTCGGTGCCGCGCTCGATGCGGCGGTGGGCCTCGGAGAGCATCGCGTACGTCTTGCCGACGCCCGGTGCCGCACCGAGGTAGATCCGAAGCTTGCCGCGTGCCATGGCCTCATTGTCTTCCCGAAACTGCTGTGTACGCAGCGTCGACCTTACGGCCAACAATTCCGGCATTACGGGCGAGGGGGTACCGGGGTGGTGTCCTTGACACAACCCTGATGCCGAGCCGCCGGACGGCCTCCCAGCCCGTCGGTGCGCCGCGTGGGCTCAGTTCGCGACGATCTCTCCGTCGCGCAGTTCCAGGACCCGGTCGGCCAGGTCGAGCAGAGCCGCGTCGTGCGTGGCGACCAGGGCGGTGACGCCCTCGCTGCGGACGACCGCGCGCAGCAGCTCCATCACGGCGAGCCCGGTCTCGGCGTCGAGCTGTCCGGTGGGTTCGTCGGCGATGAGCAGTGCGGGGTTGTTGGCGAGGGCGCGGGCGATGGCGACGCGCTGCTGCTGCCCTCCGGAGAGCTCGCCGGGCCGCTGTCCGGCGTGGTCGGTGAGGCCGACCAGGGCGAGCAGGAGGGCGACCCGCTCCTCACGCGCGCGTGGCTCGGTCCTGCGGAGCCGCAGGGGGACGCCGACGTTCTCGGCGGCCGTGAGGATGGGGATGAGCCCGAAGGACTGGAAGATGAAGCCGAGCCGGTCCCTGCGCAGCTCGAGCAGCCCCTTCTCCCCCAGGCCCGCGAGCCCCACGCCGTCCACGGTGACCTCGCCACGGCCCGGGGTGTCCAGCCCGCCGACGAGGTTGAGCAGCGTCGTCTTGCCGGACCCCGAGCGCCCCTTGAGGGCGACCAGTTCACCGCGCGGCACGGTGAAGGAGACGCCCCGCAGGGCGTGCACGGCGGAGGCGCCGCTGCCGTAGGTCCGGTGCAGGTCCTCGACGACGACCATGGCCTCAGCCACCCGCACCACTCTCCTCGGTCTCCTCGGTCTCCCCGGTCTCCCCGGTCTCCCCGGGCGTGTCGGGCCACACCCCCACGTGATCCGGCTCCGCCGTAAGGCGTACCCGCCCCCGCAGTCCGTACCGCTCCACGTACTCCCCCGGCAGCTGCAACCGCCCCGTCCGGTCCAGAACCGTGAACTCCTCACCGGTGCCGCCCTGTTCGCGGAGCGTCTCCGTCGACGTACGGCCGTCGCGGATACGCACGGTACGGCGGACCTGCTCCGAGACGAGAGGGTCGTGGGTGACGACCAGGACGGTCGCGCCGAGCTCTTCGTTGGCACGGCGCAGGGCCGCGAAAACGCCCTCTCCGGAGACCGTGTCGAGTTCACCGGTCGGCTCGTCGGCGAGCAGCACGCGCGGTGCGTTGGCGGTGGCGACGGCGACGGCCACGCGCTGCTGTTCGCCGCCGGAGAGTTCGGCCGGCCGCCGGTCGCGGCAGTGCGCGACGCCGAGCACGCCGAGCAGTTCGGCGGCTCTCTCCTGGCGGGCGCGGCGGGGCACGCGCGTGTACTTCATCGGCAGCGCCACGTTCTCCAGAGCGGTCAGGTACGGCAGCAGATTGCGCCCGGTCTGCTGCCAGACGAAGCCCACGGTGCTCCTGCGGTAGCCGAGGCGTTCGCGGCGTCCCATCGCGAGCAGGTCGTGGCCCGCGACCTTCGCGCGCCCCGCGGTCGGCAGATCGAGGCCGGAGAGGATCGACAGGAGCGTGGACTTGCCCGACCCCGAGGCGCCGACCAGCGCCACGCACTCGCCTTCCGCGACGACCAGGTCCAGGCCCTGGAGCGCCTGCACCTCGACCTCCTCGGTGCGGTAGACGCGGACGAGGTTGTCGCAGACGACGAGACCCTCGTCGTCCGCGGTACGCCCGGCGGCGCGGGCCCGTGCCTCCAGCTCGGCCAGTTCGGTGGTCGGCTCCCCAGTCGGCTGTTCAGTCATCCGCTCTCCCGAGTCGCAGGACGGCGCCGAGCCCCCGGCGCCGCCCGAGCCAGCTCTCCACGCCCACCGCCGCGGCGACCAGGACACAGAGTCCCGCGCCCAGGGCCGCGGTGAACAGCGCGTCGACGTGCCGGTCGGGCGCGGCGGGCCCGCCGGTGAACTCCCGCAGGTCCAGGGCGGGCCCGAGCAGCGAGGGCAGTACGAGGCCCAGCGCGACGCCGCCCGCCACGGCCGCGAGGACCAGGGGCAGCAGCTGCAACAGCTGCAGCGCGGCCGCGGCACGCCCGCCGAGGCCGAGGGTGCGCAGGTACGCGGTGGTGCGCCCACGGGCGGGCGCGGACAGGAGCAGTTCGAGGACGAGGGCGATCAGCGCGAGGAGCACGGCGAGCGCGGTGCAGGCGGTGTGTGCCGCGGTCACGGCGGCGATCAGCCGGTCGTCGGCGGCCTCGGCCTGTTCCTCCGCGCGGATGCGGAGCTCCCCGCCGGCCGTCCCTGGGGCGGCCCGCGGCACGAGGGAACGCAGCGCCCCGGTGTCCAGCCGCGCGCCGTACAGGAGCAGCGCGGACTCCTCGAAGTCAGAGGCGGCGAAGGCGCGCAGGTCCCGGTCGTCGGCGAGGAGGAGGCGCTGCCGGGACTCGGTGGCGCCGCGCACGGGGCCGAGCGCGGCGTCGCGCGGCACGCTCTCGGGCAGCGGTCCGACGACCCTCAGCCGCATCTCCTTGCCGCGCAGGGTGAAGGTGAGGAGGTCCCCGGTGCGCCCTTCGGAGGCGAGCACCCGGATGTCCCGGCCGCCTGCGCCCCGGGTGAGGCCCGCGTCGGCCAGCGCGCGGGCGGCGGCCGAACTCCCCGCCGCCGCGCGCAGCTCCGCCCCGTCCACCCCCACCAGGCTGGAGATCCCGTACCGCCCCCCGTCCGTCCCGCTCACCGGATCGACGCGCAGCTGCCGCACCGTCACCGTTTTCCGCACTCCACGCGCGCGTGCCAGCCGTTCCGCCGTGCCGGGGTCGCGGTCCGCCCCCAGGAAGGAGGCGTCGGCGCCGACCTGCCAGGCCGCCGTGGCGCGCCGCCCCTCCACCAGCGTCCCGGAGACGAGTCCTCCGAAGACGGCGCCGGCGAGCGTCACCACCAGGACGAGCAGTGCGAGGCCGCGCGCCGGGGCCTCCTTGGCGGCACGGGACAGCGCGACGAGCGCCACGGCGCCCCGCCCCCGTGCCGACCACCGCGCCACCGCGCGCACCGGCCAGGGGTAGCACCGCACAAGCACGGCGACCGTCGCGAGCCCCAGCAGCACCGGCACCGCGGCGAGCAGCGGATCCGGCCCCGCCGTCCCCTCCGTACCCCGGGCCCGCAGCGCCAGGACCCCGCCCGCGGCGAGCAGCAGCACCAGCGCCTCCGCCACGAGACGGCGTCCGGCACCGCGCGGTGCCCGCTCCCGCAGCACGGCCCGGTCCCGCACCGCCAACCAGGTCAGGGCGGGCAGCAGCAGCCAGCAGAGGACGGCGACGGCCAGCCCTTCGCCGTACGCGGGTGAGCTCCCCGGCGCCCGCGCGTGCACCAGTTCCGCGGCCGCGCAGCCGAGCCCGAGGCCGAGCACCGCGGCGGGCGCGCCGTCCGCGGCGCGTCCCAGGGCGAGCCCGGCGGCCGAAGCACCGCGGGCCCGCAGCAGCCGGTCCCCGTCGAGCCGCCGCCGCACCACGAGGAGCGAGGTCACGACGGCGGTGGCGAACCCGACGCCGAGCAGCGAGGCCAGCGCGAACGACATCACGACGCTCGCCTGCCGCCACTGGCGCCCGAACTCCTCGAAGGTGTCGGTCAGTTCGGTGTCGGTGTCCAGCTCGGTCGCGGGGTGGGTCCCGAGGACGCACCACTTTCCGCCGTACGTCTGGATGTCGCAGAAGGCCCCTTTGGCCGCAGGCTGGTAGCGGGCCATGAGCCGCTGGAAGTCCCGCGCCCCGCTGTCGCCCACGAACCGGCCCGCCGCCTCCGTCCCCAGGCGCAGCCGCATGTTCCATTCGACGGTGAGTTCGGCGTTCGCCTGGTTCTGCAGGATCTCGGCGCCGCGGGGTGCGATGAGGGCGCCGACAGCCGGGGCGGCCCCTGCCACGCCGGGCAAGGGGCGGGCCAGCAGCGGCTGTTCGCTCCACAGCCGCGCCCCCGCGCCCGCGCCCGGGCCCGTGCTCCCCGCCGCCCGGAAGACCCCGACGAGCCGCCCCGCCGCACGGACGTTCTCCATGGCGCCGCCCTGCAACGCGATGCGCTGCCCGACGCGCAGCCGGAGCGTGTCACGCGTGCGCTCGGAGACGGCGAGCTCGACCACCTGCCCGCGCTCGCGGGGCGCCCGGCCTTCGACGTACGCGCTCCGCTTCGGGGCGTCGGACGCGTACACCAGGGACAGCGAGACACCACCGGCCACATCCCCGTCCACCGTGGGCAGTTCGATCCGGGTCGAGTCGTGTACGAGGCTGCCGCGCAGTCGGCCCGGCGCGGCGTTCTCGATGGTGGTCGCATACCTCGCGAGATCGGCTCCGAGATCGCTCTCCTCGCCCGGGCGCAGTTCCTCCGGGTCGATCCGGGCGCTGTGCACCACGCCGGGCGCCGCACGCTGCGTCTGCTCGAACCGGCCCGCCAGCGCGTCCCCGCCGAGCCGTACGAGCAGCCCGGGACCGGCGGCGGCGACGGCCACGAGCACGCCGATCACCGCCCCGAGCCCCACCATCAGCGGCACGCGCCGCCACCACTCACGCCTCACAGCGGCCCCCCCGACCCCACCGGTCACGACACGGGCCCACCTCGCCCGGCGCGCCTTCACAGGTCCTCCCCCGCCCGGAGCACCCGCGCCAGATCCACCCGTCCAAGGAGGCGCGCGGCCACCGTCACCACCGCGCAGATCACCGCCGCGGTCACCCCGGCCGTCGCCGTCACCCGCACCCACGGCACGGAGGCGACCAGCTCTGGGAAGACCGGCTCCCCCTCCGCGTCGACCGTCACCACCGGCATGATCAGCGAGGCGAGGGCGGCCCCGAGCACCGTGCCGAGCGCCGCCGCCACCCCGGCCAGCGCCAGCTGCTCCGTCCACAGGTACGCCGCCAGCTGCCCCCTGCGCGTCCCGAGCGCCCGCAGCAGCCCGAACTCCCGTTCCCTGGCCCGTGCGGAGACCACGGTGTGCAGGGCGAACGCGATGACGGCGAAGGCCGGGGCGAGCACCAGACACAGCACGAACGCCCCGCGCGCCCCGCGCCGCAGCGGGTCGGCGGCCAGCTCCTTTCGGACGTGCGGCACGTCGACCGCGTGCCCCAGCCGGGGAGCCGCCCGCACCGCCGCCGCGGCCGCCGACGCGTCCGTGCCCCGGCCCCCCACCCACCAAGCGCTCTCCGCCCCCGGCAACGCCCCGCTCAGCACCCATTGGGCGGCCATCGCACGGGAGTCGGCGAGCAGCCGCGGCCGGTCGCGCGGCATCCCCGGCACCGCCGCGAGCCGGCCGACGATCTCGACCCGCGCGCTCCCGCCCGAGCTGCCCCGCACCGTCACGGTGTCCCCGACCCGGACTGCCCCGGAGGCCAGCAGCGCGTCGTCGGCGAGCGCGGGCGCGGCCGGGCGTCCCTTGGCGCGGTCCGCGCCGAGCCGCACGCCCCACGTGGGGTGCTTCAGCCGTCCGTCGGGGCCGCGCAGCACCGCGTCGATGAGCTTTCCGGTGCCGGGCCGGTCGGCGCAGAGGACGGGTCCCGGCGCCTCTCCGGAAGGCGGCCGCCCCCGCTCGCGCCCCCGCTCCTCCGCACGCTCCCGCGCGGCCCCCGGGCACCCCGCCGCAAGCCGGTCGGGCGGGTCCATCCGCAGATCGCGCCAGCGCGCCTCACGGGACAGCCCCGGCACCTGATCGATGGTCAGGCGGTACGTCCGCCGCACCCGCTCACCGGCCATGCTCAGATCGATCTGCACGACGCGCACGTCGCCGCGCGCCCCCACCTTCAGGGGCACGGTCCTGGCGCGGCCCTCCTCGATCACCGCGGAGCTCGCGTGCACCAGCCCGTCACCGTCTTCGAAGAAGACGGTGAGTCGCACGGGTACGACGGTGCCGCCCCCGCTCGCGGACATCCGCACGCGCAGCGGCAGTTCCCCCTTCGCCGCCTCCGGTCCCCGTCCGGCCCGCCGCACCGGCAGACCGTGTTCGGGGACCCCCTCGCCCAGCGGTGCGACCAGCTCCCGCAGGGGCCGGTCCGCGAGGTCGCCGCGCAGCGAAGGCACCGGCCCACGCCCGGTGTTCACGGCGGTGACGGCCACCGCGTCCTGACCGACGTACCCCTCGGAAGTGACCACGGGCGTGACGGACTCGGCCCCCTGCAGCGCCTCGTACGCGGCGCGCCGCTCGCCCGCCGGCACCCCGTCGCCCGGCTCGACGCGCAGCTCCGCCCCCACCTGGAAGGCGGCCTGGTCCCGGTCGCCCCGGTCCAGGACGGCCAGGGCGGTACTGCTGAGCGCGGCGACCGCCAGGGCGAGCGTCACCACCAGGGCGGGTCCGGCGTGCAGGGTGGCGCGCCGGCCGAGCTGCCAGCCGCCGAGCGGCAGCACGAGGCCGCGGCCGCGCCGGGCGAGCGGGTCGACGACGCGGGCGAACAGCGGCAGGAACCGCAGCACCAGCAGTGCGGCGGCCACGGTCATCGCGACGGGCGCGAGCACGAGGACGGGGTCGACGCCGCCGACGCCGCTGCCGCCGGTCACCGGCGAGCGGTACTGCCGCAGCTGCAGCCAGCCGAGCACGGCGACCGCGGCGAGCGCCAGGTCGGCCCCGAGCCGCTGCGCCCCCGCGAACCGCGCGAGTCGCAGCCGGAGCCTGGCCACCGCACGCCGGTCCCGCACCACCTGCACGGTCGGCACGAGCACCGCCAGGCCGTGCACGGCCAGCGCACCCGCGGCGGCCGCCCACCCCAGGCCGGTCGCCGCCGACGCGGGCACCTCGCCCTCGACGAGCCCGGCCCCTTCGAGTACGCGGAGCAGCGGCCCCGCGAGGAACGGCGCGGCCAGCCCGGCGGGCACGGCGACGCAGGCCCACTGCCCGGCCGTCGACAGGGCGATCCGGCGGGTGCCCGCCCCGCGCGCGGCCAGCAATGCCAGCTCGGGGCGCCGGTGTTCGGCGAGCCGGCGCGCGGTGAGCACGAGGGCGGCCACGGCGAGCGCGGCGAGGAGCGTCGCGGGGACGTAGAGCCCGGCGCGGGCCACGGCGATCGGCGTGGTGAGCCGGTCGAGCGCCCTGCGCAGCCCGCCCGACAGGGTGAGATCGTCCCCGCCCGCCTCTCGCGACACGGAGCGCGAGGCGTCGCTGCCCGCGAACCGCTCGGCCCGCTCCTGGAGCGGCCCGATGGCGCCGAGCCGCAGCCCGCGCGTCTCGGGCACCCCGAGCCACAGCGCCGCGGCGTCCCCGGCGAGCCCGCCGCGCCCGGCGAAGGCCCGGCGCGGCACGACCGCGATCGAGTCGGGCGTCCCGAACGTACTGCTCAGGGAGGCCCACACGGCGGGCGCCCGCTTCCCGGCGGCGTACAGCCCGACGACCCGCAGCGGCACCGGCCGTTCGTCCGCGCCCCGCACCGTGATCCTGTCGCCGGGCCGCACGGCGAGCTCCGCGGCGGCGGTCTCGGTCAGGGCGGCCTCGACCGGCCCGGCACCGGGGCGCGGCCACCGCCCGGCCGTCGGCGCGGCGTGCCGCTCCGCGCCTTGCAGGGCGACGACGGAGAGGGTGGCGTCCTCGCGCGGGCGGCCCGCCGCCTCGGTGACGGCGAGTTCGTCGTTGCGGGCCGCGGGTGCCCGCAGCGCGGACCAGGTGCGGTGGGGTACGTCGCCGTACGTGCGGTCGAGCGCGGCACGTACGTCCCGGTCCAACCGCTCCGCGCCGTCCGCCCGGTGGGGCCCGGCGACCTCGACGACGGCATCACGGTCCGCGCCGAGCCTGCGCTGCACCCCGCCCTCGACGGCCTTCTCGGACAGCGCCGCGAGAGCGGCCAGCACGGTGGCGGCGAGCAGCACGGCGAGTCCCGCCGCGCCCAGCACAAGTCCGTGGTGCCGGCTTCCCCGCACCGCCGCGGGCAGGCGTCGTCCGCTCACCGCACCGGTCTCCCCCCGAGTGACCGGCACAGTATGGGCTCACACGAAAGTGGCCCGCAATGGTCCGGACGAACCGGAACCACCGCGGGCCACCAGGCAGTTGATCACCTGTCAGCGCATCACGCCTGTCATCACATCGCGCGGGTCAGCGCACCTCGGTGATCTCGGGGCCGCGCTGCAGCTGCCCCATGCCTCCGGAGAAGCGCGAGCCCTCCTGCTGCTCCTGCTGGACGCTGCCCTCGGCGACCATCTGCGCGTCGTCCGGCAGCTTCAGGACGATCGGGTCGCGCGGCGCCATCGGGCCGTCGCCGCGCACGACGACGGTGTCCCGGAAGATCTGCTCCAGGAGGCCGGCGGCCTGCGGCTGCACCGCGCCCTGCCCGGAGATCACACCGCGCAGGAACCAGCGCGGGCCGTCGACGCCGATGAAGCGCACGACCTGCACGCCGCCCGTGCCGTCCGGCAGCTGCACCGGCACCTGGGCGCGCAGCTCCCAGCCGAGGGGGCCCTCGACCTCGTCGATGACACCGCCCTGCTGGGTGATGCCGGAGGCGATCTCCTCGCGGACCTCGCCCCAGATGCCCTCCTTCTTGGGGGCGGCGAAGCCCTGCAGCTGGATGGCGCTGTCCTGGAGGACCACGGTGGCCGCGACGATCGCGTCGCCCGCGACCTCCACCCGCAGCTCCATGCCCTCGACACCGGGCACGAAGAGCCCACCGAGGTCCACGCGGCCCTCGCCGGGCTCACGGACCTCGGAGAGGTCCCAGGGACCGTCGGGACGGGGCTCCGGCTCGAGCCTCACCCGCGACCGCGCGACGCCGGCGTCAGCGGAGTCCGCGGACTCGTCGCCGTGCACGCCGTCGACGACCTGCTCGTCCGCGCCCGCCGCGTCCTCGGCGGCACTGTCCTTCTTGCGACGTCCGAACACGTCACTGTCCTTCCCGGTCGGATACGACCGATGCGTATCGATTCCCACCCGTTTGTTCACCCGGGCTCACGCCCGGGCCGCTGCCCACGGCGGCATGACCGCCGGTGGACCCGAAGCCCCCCTCGGCCCGCGCCGATACGGGAAGCTCCGCCACCTCCTGGAAGCGAACCTTCTCGACCTGCTGGACGACCAGTTGGGCAATCCGGTCGAAGCGCTCGAACCGCACGCTCTCGCGCGGGTCGAGATTCACCACGATCACCTTGATCTCCCCACGGTACCCGGCATCCACCGTCCCCGGGGCATTCACCAGAGCGACACCGCAGCGGGCGGCGAGCCCGGAGCGGGGGTGTACGAAGGCCGCGTACCCCTCCGGGAGCGCGATCGACACTCCGGTCGGCAGAACGGCCCGCTCACCGGGAGCGAGTTCGTGGGATTCCGTCGTCCGCAGATCGGCGCCCGCGTCCCCGGGCTGCGCGTACGCGGGCAGCGGCACATCGGGATCGACACGCCTGATCAGTACGTTCAGCTCATTGGAAGGCATCTCGTTGGAGGGCGTCTCGTCGGAGGGCATCACGGGTTCACCTCGAAAGCGCGGGCACGCCGGACCTGGTCCGGGTTGTTCATGGCGGCCCGGATCTCCTCCGGGCGGCCGTTGTCGATGAAGTGCTCGACCTTCACCTCGATGAAGAGAGCGTCGGCGCGGACCGCGACGGGCCCGTCGGGGCCGCCGATCCGCCCGGTGGCGGTCGAGTAGATCTTCCGTCCGGCGACGGCGGTGACCTCGGCCTCCAGATACAGCACGGTGCCCAGCGGCACGGGCCGCACGAAATCGGTCTCGAGCCGTCCGGTCACGGCGATCACCCGCAGCAGCCAGTTCAGCGAGCCCAGCGTCTCGTCGAGCGCGGTGGCGAGCACGCCGCCGTGGGCGAGGCCCGGCGCGCCCTGGTGCGCCTCACGCACGGTGAACTCGGCAGTGATGGCGACGCCCTCGCCGGCCCGCGCCGCGAGGTGCAGTCCGTGCGCCTGCCCTTCGCCACAGCCGAAACAGTGCTCGTAATGGGCACCGATGAGCTCACCGGGGGCGGGCGCGTCGGGGTGGCGGACGGGCGCTATCGCGTCGGCCGGGGGCGTCAGAGCTGCAGATGTACCACTCACAGGCGCAGACCTTACCTCCGCGTCAGCGCGGCAACCGCACCGTGCCAAGCTTGGTTCCATGCAGCCTTACGAAGAACGCCTGACCGCGCCCCGTTCGTGGTGGTTCGCCTCGATCCTGGTGGGCGTCGCGATGGCCCTGATCCTGCTGCCGTTCGGCACCCTGCCGCTCCTCGGCGGCCTGGTCGGCGGCACGGCCGTGGCGGCCGTCGTCACCAGTGCGTACGGCGGTGTGCGGATCCGCGTGGTGGCGGGCTCGCTGGTCGCGGGCGACGCGAAGATCCCGGTGTCGGCCCTGGGCGAGGCGGAGGTACTGACCGGCGAGGAGACCCGCGCCTGGCGCAGCTACAAGGCCGACCCGCGCGCGTACATGCTGCTGCGCGCCTACATCCCCACGGCGCTGCGCATCCCGATCACGGACCCGGCCGACCCGACCCCGTACGCGTACGTCTCGACGAGGCACCCCGAGGAACTGTCGAAGGCACTGGACGCGGTACGCCACAGCAAGGCTTAGTCGGGGGAGCGCCCCGTTCAGGGGCGCGGGGAACTGCGCGACAAGCCCTGTACGGCCCGCAGCCCCCGTCCGGGCTCAGCTCCCGAGCTCTTTCGGGAAACCGCCGTCCACCCGCAGGGGATCGTCCGGCCGCTCCAAAGGCGGCAGCTCAGGCAACGCGTCCCACGGCACCTGGCTCCTGCGGAGATCCGCACGGACCTTCGCGGCCAGCTTCTTCGTGTCCCGGCGGTTCATGACCGCCCCCACCGCGGCGCCCACCATGAAGGGCATGAGGTTCGGCAGGTTCCGGACCATCCGCTTCATGATCTGCTGCCGCAGCTCCCGCTTCATCTGGCCGCCCAGCGCGGAGTTGAAGGTCGCCGGCTTCGTGACGTCGACGCCGCGCTCCTCCGACCAGGCGTTCAGATACGCGGTGCTGCGCTGCTTCAGATTGCCGTCGGGCCGACGTCCGTAGACCTCGTGCAGCTCGGCGATCAGCTTCAGTTCGATGGCGGCGACGCCGGTGATCTCCGCCGCGAGTTCGGCGGGCATCGCGGGCGGTACCGGCATCATCGCGGCGGCGCCCACTCCCGCGCCCACGGTGGACGTGGCGTTGGCGGCGCCCGCGACGAGCTTGTCCGCGAGCTGCTCGGGGCCGAGGCCCGGGAACTGCTTGCGGAGGGTCGCGAGATCGCGGACCGGGATCCGCGGGGCGTTCTCGATGAGCCGGTCGGCGAGATATCCGATGCCGGCCCTGGCGCTGCGCCCGCCCTTGCGCACGCCTTCCTTCACTCCGTGCGTGACGGCGGCAACGCGGCCCGTCCTGGACCCGCCCCCCGCTTTCCGAGTGGCCCTGGGAGCCTCGTCGGCCGCCGTCGCGTCCTCCACCGCCTCCAGGGCGTTCGCCGGTTCGAGCGAGGCTTCTCCGGTGGTGGAAGAGCCTCGCCCGTCGTCACGTACACCGGCGTCCTGGACGCCGGCCTCGTCCGCTCCGCCCTTGCGGAAGCGGCGCTTCCAGGACGGGGTCGAGCCAGTCACGGCCGACCCCGCCTCAGTCGCAGTCGCGGCAGATCGGCTGGCCGTTCTTCTCCCTGGCCAGCTGGCTGCGGTGGTGGACCAGGAAGCAGCTCATGCAGGTGAACTCGTCCTGCTGCTTCGGGAGCACGCGCACGGCGAGCTCCTCGTTGGAAAGGTCCGCGCCGGGGAGTTCAAGGCCTTCCGCGGCCTCGAACTCGTCGACGTCTACGGCCGACGTCGACTTGTCGTTCCGACGTGCCTTGAGTTCCTCGATGCTGTCCTCGTTGACGTCATCGTCGGTCTTACGTGGGGTGTCGTAGTCCGTTGCCATGTCGCTCTCCCCCTCTGGGTGTCTGCGGTGTCTCCAGCGCACGTAACGCGTGAGAGGCCGGACTTGTGCCCGACCCGAGGCGGAGATTTTGCCTCACATCAAGGTCTGTTACTCAATCGACACCCAACCGCACCCCCGAAGAGGTGCTCGGGTTGGATGGCGATCGGACCGTACACGGTCCGAATGTCGCACTCCACGGGCGCCACCCCGTGTACTTCCCGTGATCAGGACCCCCGAAAACCCGCATTTTCCCGGCTTTCCGACGACTTTCACGATCACAGAGAGTAGATGGCCGAAAAATCGCCCCTGTGATCGATCGCACACTTCTTCCCCGGGGTGGACCCCCGAAAATTCCGCGCAAAGCGAACACAGCGACGCCTCCGCGCCGGCTTCTCAGAGAGGCAAGGTGACTCGCATCACGAGCCCACCCCCCTCACGCGGCTCCGCGATGATACGGCCCCCGTGGGCCCGCGCCACCGACCGGGCGATCGACAGGCCGAGTCCCACGCCCTTGTCGCTGCCCGTCCGCTCGGTCCGCAGCCTGCGGAACGGCTCGAAGAGGTTGTCGATCTCGTACGCGGGCACCACCGGGCCCGTGTTCGACACCACCAGGACCGCCTGCCCGTGCTGGGCCTCCGTGGTGACCTCGACCCAGCCCTCGTCCGGCACGTTGTACCTGACGGCGTTCTGGACGAGGTTCAGGGCGATCCGCTCCAGGAGGACGCCGTTGCCCTGCACGACGGCCGGGCCGCGCTCGCCGCGGATCTCCACTCCCTTGGCCTCGGCCTCGGCGCGCACCTGGTCGACGGCGCGGTCGGCGACCTCGGCGAGGTCGACCGGTTTGCGCTCCACGATCTGGTTGTCGCTGCGGGCGAGCAGCAGCAGGCCCTCCACGAGCTGCTCGCTGCGCTCGTTGGTGGCGAGCAGCGTCTTGCCCAGCTGGTGGAGCTCGGGGGGCGCCCCGGGGTCGGAGAGGTGCACCTCGAGGAGCGTGCGGTTGATCGCCAGGGGCGTGCGCAGCTCGTGCGAGGCGTTGCCGACGAACCGCTGCTGGGCGGTGAAGGCGCGCTCCAGGCGGTCCAGCATCTCGTCGAAGGTGTCCGAGAGCTCCTTCAGCTCGTCGTCCGGGCCGTCCAGCTCGATGCGGCGGCTCAGGTCGGTGCCGGCCACCCTGCGCGCGGTGCGGGTGATCCTGCCGAGCGGCGAGAGCACGCGGCCCGCCATCGCGTACCCGAAGGCGAAGGCGATCACGGCGAGGCCGAGCAGGGCGAGCAGGGAACGGCTGAGCAGGTTGTCGAGGGCGTTCTGGCGCATGCGGTTGACGCATTCGTTCAGCGCGGCGTTGAGCTGCACCTCCGTCGGGCGCTCCGGGAGTCCCTGGAAGTTGGTGCAGGTGCTGCTGCTGACCGACGAGTTGCCGGTGACCTTGAACGGCAGGTCACTGCCCACGTTCAGCGCCTGGGCGGCGAGCAGGTAGATGATCGACAGGAGCAGGATGCCCGCGATCAGGAACATGCCGCCGTACAGCAGCGTGAGCCGTATGCGGATGGTCGGGCGCAGCCACGGGAACGGCGGCTCGGCCTTCCTCGGGTCCCACGTCGGCTTCGGGGGCGCGGCTGGTGGCGCCGGGGTCGCGGCCACCGCCGGTCAGATCCGGTAGCCGGAGCCCGGCACCGTCACGATGACGGCGGGCTCACCGAGCTTGCGGCGCAGGGTCATGACGGTGACCCGGACGACGTTCGTGAACGGGTCCGTGTTCTCGTCCCAGGCCTTCTCCAGGAGCTGCTCCGCGGAGACGACCGCGCCCTCGCTGCGCAGCAGCACTTCGAGGACGGCGAACTCCTTGGGCGCCAGCTGGATCTCCCTGCCCTCGCGGAAGACCTCGCGGCGGTTGGGGTCGAGCTTGATCCCGGCGCGCTCCAGGACGGGCGGCAGCGGCACGCTGGTGCGCCGCCCGAGGGCACGCACGCGTGCCGTGAGCTCGCTGAACGCGAAGGGCTTGGGGAGGTAGTCGTCGGCGCCGATCTCCAGGCCCTCGACGCGGTCGCTGACGTCGCCCGACGCGGTGAGCATCAGGACGCGGGTCGGCATGCCGAGCTCGACGATCTTGCGGCAGACGTCGTCGCCGTGGACGAGCGGGAGATCCCGGTCGAGCACCACCACGTCGTAGTCGTTGACACCGATGCGCTCCAGGGCGGCCGCTCCGTCGTACACGACGTCGACGGCCATGGCCTCCCGGCGCAGTCCGGTGGCCACCGCATCGGCGAGCAGCTGCTCGTCCTCGACGACGAGTACGCGCACGTGGCTGTCCTTCCTCTGTGCCCCTGCGGGCAGGTCTGTCTCGGGTAGGCCTCCATCCTGCCCCTTTCGGCCATAAACCGGCTGTAAGGCGGCTTGGCCCGGGGTACGGGGCCCGGGAATGCGGGATTTTCTCCGCCGGTTGAGGTTTCTGCGGAACGGAGCCAGGGGAGGACGGCCTTACACCCGCGATCACGCTTTGTATGTGGCGCGCCACGAACCGCTTTCCAGGGCGGCTCGAGACGTGATCGCCCCACTCTTTGAGGGCACACCCCCGTGCCATCGACCCACGACCCAGCCGAGGGGGCGCAACCATGGACGCATTCACCGCAGGTCTCCTGCAGCGCATAGAGGCCACGGAGTCCGACCTCACGAAGGCCCGTGAGACGGGAGACGACTTCCTTGCCGAGGTCGAGCTGGCGGAGCTGGAAGATCTCCACCGCCTGGCCGCCGAGCACGGCGTCGAGGTGGGCGCACTCCACGCCTGACCGACACCTCAGGACATGAGCGGAAGGGCCCCGGCACCTGCGGATCAGGTGCCGGGGCCCTTCCGTGCGCGCGGGGCTCGCCCCGTGTCAGTCGTGCCAGGCGCCGAGCTCTTCCAGGCGGCCCTGGAGCGTCTCGAAGAGGGTCGGCGGGGCAGCGACGGTCAGCTCGCCCGACAGGGCCTCTCCGGGGCGGCCACCGGTCAGGGCGCCCGCTTCCCGCGCCACGAGGTCGCCCGCCGCGAAGTCCCAGGGGTTGAGCCCCCGCTCGTAGTACGCGTCGAGGCGGCCCACCGCGACGTCGCACAGGTCGATCGCGGCCGACCCGCCGCGCCGGATGTCCCGCACCTCGGGGATCAAGTGGCGGGCCACTTCGGCCTGCTGGGCTCGGCGCTCGGCGACGTATCCGAAGCCGGTGCCGATCAGTGCCTGCCCGAGCGGCGGCGCGGGGCGCACGCGCGCGGGCAGGTCGTTGATGTGGGCGCCCTCTCCGAGGACCGCGCGGTACGTCTCCCCGCGCATCGGGGCGTGCACGACGCCGACGAGCGTCTCGCCGTCCTTGCGGGCGGCGATGGACACGGACCATTCGGGGCGTCCGTACAGGTAGTTCACGGTGCCGTCGATCGGGTCGATCACCCACTGCACACCGCTGGTGCCTTCGGAGCTCGCGCCCTCCTCGCCGAGCACGCCGTCGGCCGGCCTGTGCTCGGCGAGGAAGTCGGTGATCAGCTTCTCGGAGGCGATGTCCATCTCGGTGACGACATCGACGGCGCTGGACTTGGTGGCGGCGACACCCAGGTCGTCGGGGCGGCCCTCACGCAGGAAGGTCCCGGCGCGGTGCGCGGCCTCCAGGGCGACGGCGAGAAGTTCTGCCTTGAGGTCGGTCGTGTCGGTCATGTCGGTCACTGCGGTCACCTCGGGGACTCTTACGCGTACGGGCTGTCGGCACCCGCGGCGGCGGGCTTCGGGGCGCGGGCGGGGCAGCAGCCCACCGGACACAGGTCGTGGCTCGCACCGAGGGACCCCAGGGCGCACGGCGTGACGGGGGTGCCGCTCTCGGCGGCGGCCCGCTCCAGGACGAGCTCCCGGATGCCCGCGGCGAACCGCGGGTCGGCGCCGACGGTCGCCGAGCGGCGCACCGGCAGGCCCAGCTCCGCCGCCTTGGCCTCCGCCTCGGTGTCGAGGTCGTACAGGACCTCCATGTGGTCCGAGACGAAGCCGATGGGGACCATGACCACGGCGGGCGCCCCCGCCGCGTGCCGCTCCTCCAGGTGGTCGCAGATGTCGGGCTCCAGCCACGGGATGTGCGGGGCGCCGCTGCGCGACTGGTAGACGAGCTGCCAGGGGTGCTCGACACCGGTCTCCTCGCGGACGGCGTCCACGATGAGCCGCGCCACGTCCAGGTGCTCCCTCACGTACGCACCGCCGTCGCCGTGCTCCTCCACGGGGCCCGAGGTGTCCGCCGCGGAGTTCGGGATCGAGTGCGTGGTGAACGCGAGGTGAGCGCCCTCCCGCACGTCGTCGGGGAGGTCGGCGAGGGACTTCAGGACGCCGTCGATCATCGGACGTACGAAACCGGGGTGGTTGAAGTAGTGCCGGAGCTTGTCGACCTTCGGCAGGTCCAGGCCCTCGGACTCCAGGACGGCGAGGGAGTCCGCGAGGTTCTCGCGGTACTGGCGGCACCCCGAGTACGAGGCGTACGCGCTCGTGGCGAGAACCAGGATGCGGCGGCGGCCGTCGGTGACCATCTCGCGCAGGGTGTCGGTCAGGTAGGGCGCCCAGTTGCGGTTGCCCCAGTAGACCGGCAGGTCCAGGCCGTGCTCCGCGAAGTCCTTGCGCAGGGCGTCGAGCAGGGCGCGGTTCTGGTCGTTGATGGGGCTGACCCCGCCGAACAGGAAGTAGTGCTGCCCTACCTCCTTGAGCCGCTCCTTGGGGATGCCGCGACCACGCGTCACGTTCTCCAGGAACGGGACGACGTCGTCCGGGCCTTCGGGGCCGCCGAAGGAGAGCAGCAGCAGGGCGTCGTACGGAGTGGGATCCAGCGCATCGGGCATGTCTCCGATCCTGCCACCCGCCACTGACATGCGGAGAACGGCCTCCGCCGACCGGAAAAACACGGTGCGGCGGGACCCTCCGGAGCCGTAAGCTGTATTGGCCATCTTCACGCCTTACCGGAGCCCCTCTCCCGCGAGCCCTCCTTCGCGGGACGAGCCGCTCCGGCCCCTCAGCGGAGTCCCACGTGCCCAGCCCCTACCGCGCCATCTTCGCCGCCCCCGGCACCAAGGCCTTCTCCAGCGCCGGGTTCCTCGGCCGCATGCCGCTGTCGATGATGGGCATCGGCATCGTGACCATGGTGTCCCAGCTCACCGGGCGGTACGGCCTCGCGGGCGCCCTGTCGGCGACCGTCGCGCTGTCCGCCGCGGCGATCGGGCCGCAGATCTCCCGCCTGGTGGACCGGCACGGGCAGCGGCGCGTGCTGCGGCCCGCGACGCTGGTGTCGCTGGCCGCCGTCGCCGGGCTGTTGCTCTGCGCGAAGTTCGAGGCGCCCGACTGGACGCTGTTCGTCTTCGCCGCCCTGGTCGGCTGCGTGCCGAGCGTGGGCTCGATGATCCGGGCGCGCTGGGCCGTCCTGTACCGCGGCACCCCGCAGCTCCACACCGCGTACTCGTTCGAGTCTGTGGTGGACGAGGTGTGCTTCATCTTCGGACCGATCATCTCGATCGGCCTGTCCACGGTGTGGTTCCCCGAGGCGGGACCGCTGCTCGCCGGCGCCTTCCTCGCCGTGGGCGTCTTCTGGCTGACCGCCCAGCGGGCCACCGAACCGGTGCCGCACCCGCGCGAACACCACACCAAGGACTCGGCGCTGCGCTCCGGGGGCCTACAGGTGCTCGTCCTCACCTTCGTCGCGACCGGCGCGATCTTCGGGTCGATCGACGTGGTCACCGTGGCGTACGCGGAGGACCAGGGCCACAAGTCGGCGGCGAGCCTGGTCCTTGCGGTGTACGCGCTCGGCTCCTGTCTGGCGGGCGCGGCCTTCGGCCTGCTGCACTTCAAGGGGGCGCCCGCCCCCCGGTGGCTGCTGGGTGTCTGCGCGATGGGCGTGAGTATGATCCCGCTTCAACTGGTCGGGAACCTTCCGTTGCTGGCCGTGGCGTTGTTCGTAGCGGGCCTCTCCATCGCACCGACAATGATCACGACGATGGCCCTCGTCGAGCAGCACGTACCACGCGCGAAACTGACCGAGGGCATGACCTGGGTGAGCACCGGACTCGCGGTCGGCGTCGCGCTCGGCTCCTCCGCGGCCGGCTGGGTCATCGACGCCGCGGGGTCGGAGGCGGGGTACGGGGTACCGGGGGTCTCCGGAGCCGTCGCGGTCGCGGTCGGGTTCCTTGGGTATCGCCGGCTGAAGAGGCCGGTGCCGCAACGGGGAGGGACCCATGAGTACGGGCACGGGCAGCGGGCGGAACACAGCGACGTGGCGTAACTGGGCGGGCAACGTCACCGCACGGCCGGCCCGGGAGGTCACTCCCGCCTCGGTCGGCGAACTGGCGGCCGCGCTGCGCCGGGCCAAGGACGACGGCCTCAGGGTGAAGCCCGTCGGCTCCGGCCACTCCTTCACGGCGACCGCCTCGACCGACGGCGTCCTCATACGTCCCGACCTGCTCGCCGGCATCCGCGGCATCGACCGCGCGGCGGGCACGGTCACCGTCGGGGCGGGCACTCCGCTGAAGCGCCTGAACGCGGCGCTGGCCCGCGAGGGCCTGTCGCTCACGAACATGGGCGACATCATGGAGCAGACCGTCTCCGGAGCCGTCAGCACCGGCACCCACGGCACGGGCCGCGACTCGGCCTCGATCGCCGCCCAGATCACGGCGCTCGAACTGGTCACTGCGGACGGCACGGTCCTGACCTGCTCGGCCGACGAGAACCCCGACGTCTTCGCCGCCGCCCGCGTCGGCCTCGGCGCGCTCGGCGTGATCACCGCGGTCACCTTCGCCGTGGAGCCGATCTTCTTCCTCACGGCCCGCGAGGAGCCGATGGCCTTCGACAAGGTCACCAGCGACTTCGACGCGCTCGTCACCGAGAACGAGCACTTCGAGTTCTACTGGTTCCCGCACACCGGCAACTGCAACACCAAGCGCAACAACCGCAGCCCCGGCCCCGCGGAGCCGCCCGGCCGGATCAGCGCCTTCGTAGAGGACGAACTGCTCTCCAACGGCCTCTTCCAGGTGGTCAATTCCCTCGGCCGCGCCGTCCCGGCGGCCATACCCGGCATCGCCAAGATCTCCAGCAAGGCACTCTCCGCGCGTACGTACACGGACATCCCCTACAAGGTCTTCACCAGCCCGCGCCGCGTGCGGTTCATGGAGATGGAGTACGCCGTCCCGCGCGAGGCCCTCGTCCCGGCCCTGCGCGAGCTGCGGGCGATGGTGGAGCGCTCGCGGCTGCGGATCAGCTTCCCCGTGGAGGTCCGCACGGCGCCCGCGGACGACATGGCGCTCTCCACGGCGTCGGGCCGGGAGAGCGCCTACATCGCCATCCACATGTACCGGGGCACGCCCTACCAGGCGTACTTCACGGCCGCCGAGCGGATCTTCACCGCGCACGAGGGGCGGCCGCACTGGGGCAAGGTGCACACGCGCGACGCGGAGTACTTCGCCAAGGCCTACCCCCGCTTCGGCGAGTTCACGGCCCTGCGCGACCGCCTCGACCCCGACCGCCTGTTCGGCAACGACTACCTGCGGCGGGTCCTCGGCGCCTGACCCCCTTCTACGGAGTGGTCTCTACGGAGCAGGGGTTCCGCCCTGCTGGGGGTCACCGTCCGTACCCGTGCCCGTGCCGCTCGACGGCGTGGGCGTCGGGGTCGGCGTGGGCGTCGGATCCGTCTTGGAACCGTCGTCTCCGGAGTCGTTGCCCTGGTCCTTGTCGGGGTCCGTACCGGTGCCGTTGTCCTGGTCGTGCTTCGAACCGGAGTCGTTGCCGTTGCCCGTTCCGTTGCTCTGACCAGTGCCCGGGGTCTCGCCGCCGGTCCCGTTCGGGTCCTGCGTGGCGTCGCCGTCACCCTTCTGGGAACCGTCGTCCGGCTCCGTGGTGCCGTTGCCCGAGGGCTGTCCGGAGGGTTCCACGGAGGGCGTGGACGGCTTCTCCGGAGAGGAGTTGCGACCCGAGAAGCCATTGCCGATCGTGGTGCCCTTGCCGCCGCTCAAGTCCTTCCCGGAGACCACTTCGTACGTCGTGATCCCCGCCATGGCGACTCCGAAGACGACGGCCGCGGCGATCAACGGCCGCTTCCAGCTGCGGATCCGCGCGCGGTGCGTGGTGCCCTCGGTGAACTCGTCGGACGGGAGCGGCGGTTCGAGGGCGGTCGTCGGCGCCGGGTCCTGGCCCGTGGTGCGCAGTACGCGCGTGGCGTCGTCCCGGGGCACCAGCTGCGTGGCGTCCAGCTCCGCGGGGTCCACCGATCCGAGGAGCTGCGTCCTGTCGGCGTCGGCGTCGAGCCCGGCCGCCACGGAGGGCAGCACCGTCGTGGGGTCCGCGTCTCCCGCCGTCGGCAGCACCGTTGTCGCGTCGGCGTCGGCGTCCGTGCCGGTCGGCTGTGGCCTCCCCCACGTCGTGGTCACGGGACCCGTCCCGCCAATGGCGCCCGTGTAGGCGGAGGTTCTGAACGTCTCGGGCACCTGCCGCGCGGCCGGCACCGGAACCTGCCGCGCCTTCGGCTTGGCCTGCACCGTGACGTCACGTATCTGCTCGCCCGTGCGCTTGAAGAAATGCTGGAAGACGGTGCCGCCACAGGTCGCGATCGCGCTGACGACGCCGGCGCCGAGGATCGTCCCGTAGACACCGAGGTTCGAGGCGAGCTTCGCCGCCACGACCGCGGCGATGGCGCTGCCCGCCACCTGCGGCACACTCAGATCGAGGCGCCGCTTCTCCTCCGGCTCCTCCTGGCCCTTCGACTCCTTGCCGGAATCCGGCTTTTCACGCATCTCCGACCCTTGCCTGCTTTCTCGCTCTTCTCAACCTTTTCTCGGCCGACTGCACGAGACAGGGACGTATGGGCGAAGCGATTAGTTCCGTTTCTGGCTTTTCCGTGAAGTGCGCCACGCGTACGCGGGCGCGACGGAGCGGGGCGGCCGCCAACTCCCTTCCGCCACGAGAACTTCGGCGGCGCGGCGGTCCACCCGCGTGGCCCGAATGGAGTACTGTTGCGAGCCCTGGGTCCGGTCTCCCGCCAGGGTGCCCGGGGCCTTCCAGAACCGCCGGGTGGGGGGCTGGCCGCACAGGGTGGCGAAAGTCGTCACTTAGCGTTGCAAAATGGTAACCGTGCCATAACGGCGATCCAGGGCCCCTGCCCGACACGCCGGGCAACTCGGCAAGGTTGTGGCAGGCTGCACCCGGGCAGGCCACACTCGACTAGCGGAAGCAGCGACGCACGTGACGTCGGCAGGCACCACCCGGGAGGTCCCCATGCCCGAACTGCGTGTCGTGGCCGTCAGCAACGACGGCACACGGCTGGTGCTGAAGGCTGCGGACAGCACGGAGTACACGCTTCCGATCGACGAGCGGCTGCGTGCGGCCGTCCGCGGCGACAGGCCCCGACTCGGCCAGATCGAGATCGAGGTGGAGAGCCACCTCCGACCGCGCGACATCCAGGCGCGGATACGTGCGGGCGCCAGCGCCGAAGAAGTGGCCCAGCTCGCGGGCATCCCCGTCGACCGCGTCCGCCGCTTCGAAGGACCCGTGCTCGCCGAGCGCGCCTTCATGGCGGAGCGCGCGCGGAAGACCCCCGTGCGCCGCCCCGGTGAGAACACCGGCCCCCAGCTCGGCGAGGCCGTGCAGGAGCGGCTGATGCTGCGGGGCGTCGACAAGGACACCGTGCAGTGGGACTCCTGGCGCCGCGACGACGGCACCTGGGAAGTCCTGCTCGTCTACCGCGTCGCGGCCGAACCGCACTCCGCGTGCTGGACGTACGACCCGCCCCGGCGGCTCGTCCAGGCCGTGGACGACGAGGCGCGCTCGCTGATCGGCGAGACCGACGACATCTCCGCGCCCGAGCCCAGCTTCCCGTTCGTGCCGCGCATCGCGCGGCTCCCCCGGGACCGCCCCGCGGACCGGCCGCTCGACCGCGCCCTGGACCGTCAGCTGGACCGCCCGAGCATCCCCGCTCCCCCCGCCGACCCGCCGGAGGAGAGCACCGGGGCGGGCGGCGCGGTCGCCGAGCAGGAGCGCGACTCGCTGACCAGCCTCCTGGAGGCGGTGCCCAGCTTCCGCGGCGACATGGTCGTGCCCGAGCGTCCCTCGGCCGCGAGCACCGCGGAGCTGCCGCCGCCCGCGCAGGAAGAGCCCGAGCAGGAGCCGGACGCGGAGGAGCCCCCGGCGGCGTCCGCCGGTGCCGGCGCGGCCTACGCGGACGTGCTCATGCCGCGCTCGGTGGCGAGCCACCGCGACCGCCTCGTCGGTTCCACGGACCGGCAGGCCGAGGCCGATGGGGTCAGGCCGGGCCGCCGCGCGGCGGTGCCCAGCTGGGACGAGATCGTCTTCGGCACCCGCCGCAAGAAGCAGGAGTAACCGGGCAACGGTCGGCCGGACGGGCCCCGCACCTCATGGGTGCGGGGCCCGTCCGCGTCCTACTGAGGGTCCGGGCCCGTCGCCACGGGACGCGAGGAGTCGGCCGACCACTCCGACCACGAGCCGACGTACAGCGCGGCCGGAATCCCCGCCACCGCGAGGGCGAGCACCTCGTGCGCGCCCGAGACGCCCGAGCCGCAGTAGACGCCGACCTCCGTAGTGGCCGACGTGCCCAGCGCCTTGAAGCGGTCCGCCAACTCGTCGGCCGGCTTGAAACGGCCGTCCGCCGCGACGTTCTCCGTGGTCGGCGCCGAGACCGCGCCCGGGATGTGGCCGGCCACGCTGTCGATCGGCTCGACCTCGCCGCGGTACCGCTCGGCCGCGCGGGCGTCCAGGAGGAGGCCCGAGCGCGCCAGGGCCGCCGCGGAGTCCGCGTCCAGCAGGTCCCTGCTGTTCGGCGCCGGTTCGAAGGTGCCCTCGGCCGGGACCGTGCCCGCGCCCTGCTCCAGCGGGCCCGTCCAGAAACCGATGCCGCCGTCGAGGACCCGGACGGACGCGTGGCCCGTCCAGCGCAGCATCCACCACAGGCGTGCCGCCGCCCAGTTCTGGCCACCGTCGTACACAACGACGTCCCGGTCCTGCGAGACCCCGGCCGCCCGCATCACGGCACCGAAGCGGTCCACGTCGGGCAGTGGGTGGCGGCCACCGGCACCGGCGGGACCGGCCAGGTCAGCGTCCAGATCGATGAAGACAGCCGACGGAATGTGCCCTTCCTCGTATGCGGAGCGCTGGGAGCCCTCGTGCTGCCAGCGGACGTCGAGCACGACCGGCGGGTTCTCGCCCGCCAGGTCGCTCGCGAGCCGGGATGCGGAGATGATGGCGTTCATGGCCCCATCCTTGCGCACGGGGTGGTCGTGTCGCCAAGGTCGGGCTACCCTGCCCGCCGGACGGCGCCGGCCACGCGGCGTACGGAACCGGGCACGCCCTGTACGGCCACTGCTCACCGTCGCATGATCACGTGTTCACGGATGAGAAGCGGGAAATCGGGCATCTACCGCGAGAAGCCGGACAGTGCGGCGCCGTCGGGGCGCGCGGGGCGGCAGGCGGTGCGAGCATCTGCACGGGCACGAGTCCGCGCGACATCGCACGCGTATTCGACAATAAAGCTGAGCGGTCGCACGAAGACCGAGGAGAGGGTGACGATGACCGAGGCGCGGGCGAATGGGGTCTCCCCTGAACAGAGCTCGTCGGAGCCCTTCGGGAAGGTGCGGCGGGACGGTGCGTGGACCGGCCTGCGGGACAAGCCAGGGACGCCCTGCTGGGTGAGCCTGATGACGCACGACCTGCCCGCCACCCAGGAGTTCTACGGGTCACTCTTCGGGTGGGAGTTCCGGCCCGGTCCGCAGCAGCTCGGTCCGTACGTGCGGGCCCTGCTCGACGACCAGGAAGTGGCGGGCATCGGCCAACTGCCCGCGGGGCGCCGGCTGCCCATCGCGTGGACGCCCTATCTGGCGACGGACGACGCGGACGCGACGGCGGAGGCGGTGCGGGCCTGCGGCGGCACGGTCGGCGTCGGTCCGCTCGACGCGGGCGAGGCCGGGCGGCTGATCATCGCGTCGGACCCGATGGGTGCCGTGTTCGGCGTCTGGCAGGCGGCGGCCCACCTGGGCACCGCGGTGATCGGCAGACCCGGCACACCGACCTGGAACGAGCTCGTGACGCTGGAGACGGCGAGCGTCGTCAAGTTCTACCAGACCGTGTTCGGCTGCACCGTGGAGGCCGTCGTCTCGGCCGACTTCGACTACGTGACGCTGTGCGTGGACGACCGGCCGGTGGCGGGCGTGCACGGGGTGGGGCAGGCGCTCCCGCGTGACCGGGGCCCGCACTGGATGACGCACTTCGAAGTGGCCGACGTGGACGAGGCGGTGGAGCGGGTCCTCGACCTCGGCGGTCAGGTCGTCAGGCCCGCCTGGGCCGGCAGCTACGGCCGGATGGCGACGGTCGCCGACCTGGAGGGCGCGGCCTTCACTCTCGTACGCTCACACACGGACGGCTGAGGCAGGCGCCGCGGCTGCCTCGTCGACCGGCAGCACGTCCGGCGACAGGGCGCCCGCGCGTGCGGTGGCCGCCGTCGTCCTGCGCCGGTGGTGGCGGCGGCACAGCACTTCGTAGCCCACCTCGTCCGCCGACTGGTTGACGTCGCCGACGACGACCTGGGCACCCTCGACGACCATCTCGCCGCCTATGGTGCGGGCGTTGTGCGTGGCGCGGGCCCCGCACCAGCAGAGCGCCTCGACCTGGAGGACCTCGACGCGGTCGGCGAGCTCGACCAGGCGCTGCGAGCCCGGGAAGAGCTTGGAGCGGAAGTCCGTGGTGATGCCGAACGCGAAGACGTCCAGGCCGAGGTCGTCGACGACCCTCGCGAGCTGGTCGATCTGGTCCGGGGCCAGGAACTGCGCCTCGTCCGCGATCACATAGTCCGCGCGGCCGCCCTGCGAGAGGTGGTCGACGAGGTGGGCGTAGAAGTCGAAGTCGTCCGCGGCCTCGGTCGCGTCGGTGACGAGGCCGAGGCGGGAGGAGAGCTTGCCCTCGCCCGCGCGGTCGTCCCGCGTGAAGATCATGCCCTGGAGTCCGCGGGCGGAGCGGTTGTGCTCGATCTGCAGAGCCAGCGTGCTCTTTCCGCAGTCCATCGTTCCGGAGAAGAACACCAGCTCGGGCATGGGGGGTCTAAGACCTTTCGAGGCTTGGGGAGCGGTTGGCGGGCGGGGCCGGTCAGGAGCGTACTTCGAGGAGCGGGACGAGCTGCTCGACGGGGGTCATGGAGCCGTGCATGCCGACCAGCGCGGACTCCTTGGGCTCACGCTCCGAGGCGATGATCGCCACGTCCGCGTGGGCCGCCGCGACGACATCGCCGATGCGCCCGTACACACGTTGATCAATGTGTGGACCGAACCAGCCGGCCTCGATCGCCTCGTCACGTCCGGCCACCCAGAACTGTTCGCCGAGGACCTCGCGCCAGACCGTCAGGACGTCGTTCTCGGCGCCCGGCACCGCGTAGACGTGGCGGGCGCGCCCCTCGCCGCCGAGGAGGGCGACGCCGGCGCGCAGCTCCCAGTCCTCGTCGAAGTCGATGCGGGACGCGTCGTCGAAGGGGATGTCGAGCATGCCGTGGTCCGCGGTGACGTACAGGGCGCTGCGCGGCGGCAGCTGCTCGGCGAGGCGCTGGACGAGCCGGTCGACGTACATGAGCTGGCCGCGCCAGGCGTCGGAGTCGACGCCGAAGCGGTGCCCCTTGCCGTCCACTTCCGAGTAGTACGTGTAGACCAAGGAGCGGTCGCCCGCGGCGAGTTGCTCCGCGGCGAGGTCCATGCGGTCCTCTCCGGAGGCCCTGCCCCGGAAGGAGCCGCCGCTCAGGGCGACCTTGGTGAGCGGCGTGTGCTCGAAGGTCGGCGAGGAGACCTGCGCGGTGTGCACGCCGGCGTCGTGGGCCCGCTGGAAGACGGTGGGGTGCGGCTGCCACGCGTGCGGGTCGGTCCACGGGTTCCAGCGGAGCTGGTTCATCAGCTGGCCGGTCGCCGGGTCGCGGACGGTGTAGCCGGGCAGGCCGTGCGCGCCGGGCGGCAGGCCCGTGCCGACCGAGGCGAGCGAGGTGGCGGTGGTGGCGGGGAAGCCGGCGGTGATGGGCTGCCCCGTGCCGCCGCGCGAGCTCTGCAGCAGCGAGGTCAGGAAGGGCGCCTCGGCCGGGTGCGCCTTGAGCTGCTGCCAGCCCAGGCCGTCGATCAGGAAGACGCAGTTCCGGTCGGCCGGGGCGAGTTCGGGGATGACGGGCGCGAAGCCGTCGACGCCCTGGTGGGCGACGAGCGTGGGCAGCAGGTCGGCCAGCGAGCCGGTGCCGTACGCGGGCACGGGTGCGGTGTCGAGGGCGAGCGGTTGTACGTCGTCCCAGGCGGGCAGCGACATCAGCGGGCGGTGTCCGCGGTCGCTTCGGACAGGGCCTGGGCGAAGGCGAGGGTCTGCCGGACGGCGTCGGGGCCGTCACCCGCCTCGCTGACGCGCAGGCTCAGGTCGTCGGCGGTCGAGCTGCCCGTGTACCCGTGGTCCGCCTCGCAGTTGGGGTCGCCGCAGGCCGCGGGCTCCAGGTCGAGGCGCGCGACGGCGCCCCAGCCGATGGTCAGGACGACCTCGCGGGGCGGGGTACCGGGAACGTACTTCTCGGGGTTGCCGACGACGCGGCTGACCACGACGGAGGAGATGCGGCCGATCTTGACCGACTCGGTGGAGGTCGTCGCGTACGGCGTCGGGGAGGTGCTGTCCGCCGCCTGCTCGTCGGTGTGGCTGACGATGAAGCGCGTGCCGGTCAGGACGAGGACGGTGACGTGCCGGCGCACCTCGTTGGCGTCGAACGTCGTCTCCTGGTGGACCAGGTAGGACCCGATGGCCTCGCCGCCGATCGCGGCCTCCACCGCCTCGGCCACGAGGGCCGGGTAGTAGCCGCTGCGCTCGATCGCCGCGCGCAGCCCCTGGGTCGTCGTACCGGTCTTTGCCATGCCGCCCATCCTACGGCCCGGCGCGGGGCGCACGGTGCCCCGCGGCCGCCCCGGTCCCGGGAAGCGCTCTCAGTAGCCGGGAAGGGTGCGCGGGCCGAGGTCGTCGCGGGCGGGCGGGGGCGCGAGGCGGACGGACGCGTCGAGTACGGAGAGGCCGCGCTGGGCGACGACCACCGGCTCCAGGGAGACGGCGACCACTTCGGGGTGGTCGTCGACGAGCCGGGAGACCCGCTGGAGCAGCTCTTCGAGGGCCGGGGTGTCCACGGGGGCGGAGCCTCGCCAGCCGAAGAGGAGTGGTGCGGTCCGGATGGACCTGACCATGGAGCCCGCCTCCCGGTCGGTGACGGGGACGAGGCGGTGGGCGGTGTCGCCGAGCAGTTCGGAGGGGGCGCCCGCGAGGCCGAACGAGAGCACCGCTCCGGCGGCCGGGTCGATGACCGCGCGCACGACGGTGTCGACGCCGCGCGGCACCATGCCCTGCACGACGGGGCGCAGCTCGGCGGGGCTGCCGAAGGCGTCCGTCAACTCCTGGTACGCCCGGCGCAATTGTTCCTCGTCGGCGAGGTCGAGCCGCACCCCGCCGAGGTCGGCCCGGTGGCGCAGGTGCGGGGCCGTGGTCTTCAGGGCGACCGGATAGCCGAGGGTGCGTGCGGCCTCCGCCGCCGCGTCGGGGCCGGGCGCGGGCAGGGCCTGTCGTACGGGGATGCCGTACCGCCGGAGCAGTTCGTGGGCGTCCGCCGGGGCGAGGGTCAGACCGCGCGGGTCGTCGTCCTTGGCGAGCAGTTCCGCGATGCGCCCGGCGGCCCCGCTCTCGTCGATGTCGTCGTACTCGGGCACCCGCCCCGGCTCGGCGGCCTCGCGCCGCCACTGTGCGTACTTGACGGCTTCGGAGAGGGCGCGGACGGCACGCTCGGCGGCGGGGTAGGCGGGGATGCGGTACTGCTCGGTGGCGGCTGCCGGCTCCTCCGGGGCGTCCGGCGCGGCCGCCTCCGCGGGCTGCCTGCTGGTCGGCGGGGCGGGGGCGTCGGGGCGGGTGCTGGCCGCGGCGGCCAGTGCCTCGGCGAGCCCGCCGAGCTCGACGTGGACCACGGCGACGGGCTTCGCGGGGCATCCCGCGGCGGCGGCCCGCAACTCCGTGGCCAGCGTCTCGGGGTCGGTGGTGGCCCCGTCCTCCCCCACCCAGGGGATCGCGTTGACGATCACCGCGTCGCAGCCGTCGTCCGACAGTGCCTCGGTGAGCGCGGTACGGAAGTCGGCCGGGGTGGCTCCGGTCGTGAGGTCGCGCGGCGGCAGGGGCCGCAGTCCGTCGGCGACACACGCGTCGTACGTGAGGAGGCCGAGGGACTCGGAGTTCCCGAGGATGCCGACACGGGGCCCGGAGGGCAGCGGCTGCCCGGCGAGCAGCAGGCCCGCGTCGACCATCTCGGTGACGGTGTCGACGCGGATGACGCCGGCCTGGCGCAGGAGCGCGGAGACGGTGGCGTGCGGCAGGCGGGTGGCCTGTACGGCGTGACCGGTCGGTGTGATGCCGCTGTGGCGGGCGCCCTGGACGACGACGAGGGGCTTGGTGGCGGCCGAACGCCGTGCCAGGCGGGTGAACTTGCGCGGGTTGCCGATGGTCTCCAGGTACATGAGCGTGACGTCGGTGTCCGGGTCCTCGAACCAGTACTGCAGGAGGTCGTTGCCGGACACGTCCGCGCGGTTGCCGGAGCCGACGAACGTGGACAGTCCCGCGCCCCGTCGGTGCAGCCCGGAGAGCAGGGCGATACCGATGGCGCCGGACTGGGTGAACAGGCCGATGCGTCCGCGCGCGGGGGACTGCGGGGCGAGGGAGGCGTTGAGCCGCGTCTCCGGAGAGGTGTTGATGACTCCGAAGGCGTTCGGGCCGATGATGCGCATGCCGTACGAGCGGGCCTGGCGCACCAGTTCCCGCTGCCGCTCGCGGCCGAGCCGACCGCTCTCTCCGTAGCCTGCCGACAGCACCACGAGGCCACGCACTCCGCGCTCGCCGCACTCGGCGACGGCCTGCGGGACGCGCTCGGCGGGCACGGCGATCACCGCGAGGTCGACGGGCTCCTCGATGGCCGCCACGGAGCGGTGCGCGGGCACTCCGTCGATGTGCGCGCCGTCGGCCTCTTCTCCGAAGGCGCTGTTCACCGCGTACAGGCGCCCGGTGAAGCCGGACTCCCGGAGGTTGGTCAGCACGCTGCGGCCCACGCCGCCGACGGCCCGGCCCACGCCGATCACCGCGACCGAGCCCGGTGTGAGGAGGCGCTGCACGGACCGTCCCTCGGCGCGCTGTTCGCGGGCGCGCTGCACGGCGAGCGAGCGGTCGGTGGGCTCCAGGTCGAACTCCAGGCGGACGACGCCGTCCTCGAAGCTGCGCTTCTGCTGGTAGCCCGCGTCCGTGAACACCTTGATCATCTTGGTGTTGGCGGGCAGCACCTCGGCGGCGAAGCGCCGGATGCCGCGCTCCCTGGCGACGGCCGCGATGTGTTCGAGGAGCGTGGAGGCGACGCCCCGGCCCTGGTGGGCGTCCTGCACGAGGAAGGCGACCTCGGCCTCGTCGGCGGGCGCGCTGGCGGCCATGCCGCGCTCGTCGATGCGGTCGTAGCGCACGGTGGCGATGAACTCGCCGCCCACCGTGGCCGCGAGGCCCACCCGGTCCACTTGGTCGTGGTGGGTGAAACGGTGCACGTCCTTGGCGGACAGCCGCGGATAGGGCGCGAAGAAGCGGTAGTACTTCGACTCGTCCGAGACCTGTTCGTAGAAGCTGACCAGGCGGTCCGCGTCCTCGGCCGTGATGGGCCTGATCCGGGCGGTGCCTCCGTCGCGCAGCACCACATCGGCTTCCCAGTGGGAGGGGTAGTCGTGCCGATCCTGCTGATCCGACGGGGTCTGCATGGGGCCAGGGTACGGGTCGCGCGGCCGTCGGGGCCGGGGCAAGCTGGGACGGGTCGAAGGCGGCCGGGACCGGACGTACGTCCGACAGAGCACCCGTGACGGCATGAGACACTGGTCTAGACAAGTGTGAGTCACCTGGAAGGGCAGCAACACATGGCTGAGCGCCGCGTCAACGTCGGCTGGGCCGAGGGCCTTCACGCCCGACCCGCCTCCATCTTCGTCCGCGCGGCCACGGCCGCGGGCGTCCCCGTGACGATCGCCAAGGCCGGCGGCAACCCGGTCAACGCCGGCTCGATGCTCGCGGTGCTCGGCCTGGGCGCCCAGGGCGGCGAGGAGATCACCCTCGCCTCCGACGCCGAGGGTGCCGACGCCGCCCTCGACCGTCTGGCGAAGCTGGTCTCGGAGGGGCTCGAGGAGCTGCCGGAGACGGTCTAGGACACGTTCCTCGCATTACGTGAATGGGGTCACCCGGAATTCCGGGTGACCCCATTCACGTATTCTCGTTTTCCATGGAGTCTTTTGGCGCCGCTCTTTTCTCTTGTCTTTGTATACGGCACCTCCGTTAATTCCGGAGGCTCACCGTGTTTACGGCATGTTGCGAATCCCTCACACGGCCGGCCCGTCGCGCCGAGCGCAATCGGTGGGCGGCCGTCGTCCGTTCGGCGTGCGCGGTGGTGAGCGCCCTGGCCCGCTCCGGGTCCCGGCGGACGACCGCGTCGAGGATCGCGGCGTGCTCCGCCCAGGACTCGGCCGGTGCCGCCGGGCTCTCCACGACGTACATCCAGGCGATCTTGTGCCGGAGCTGGGTGAGCAGCGCGCTGAGGCCGGGGCTCTGGGAGGCCTGGGCGAGCGTCTCGTGGAACCAGCCGCCCAGTGAGCGCAGATCCTCCCCCAGGCCGCTCCTGGAGCGCTCCTGACCCAGCCTCACGAGTCCGCGCAGCACCTTCAGGTGCGCGTCCGTGCGGCGCTGCGCGGCGCGCGCCGCGGCGAGCGGTTCGAGCAGCGTCCTGACCTCCAGGAGGTCGGCGGCCTCCTGCTCGGTCGGCTCGGCGACGCACGCGCCCGCGTGCCTGCGCGTGACGACGAAGCCCTCGGCCTCCAGCGTGCGCAGGGCCTCGCGCACGGGCACCCGGGATACGCCGTAGCGGCGCGCGAGGAGTTCCTCGGTGAGCCGCCCGCCCCTTTCGTGGACGCCGGCGACAATATCGTCCCGAATGGCCGTGCATACCGAGTGCGCGGGAACGCGCATGTCCGGACCTCCGCCTTAATCCCCGCGAAACGCGGTCGACCGACGCTCATTCAGTGACTCTATTGCAGAACGCCGGGATTTCCGACGGCGGGCCGGAATCCATGGATATCTTTTGGCCAGGGGCGGAACGACGGCAACGCGAAAGCCCCGGCTCTGGGCGAGCCGGGGCTTTCGGAGCTGTACGGGGTCCGTCAGACGTTGACGCCGTGCGAGCGGAGGTAGGCGACCGGGTCGATGTCCGAGCCGTACTCCGCGCCGGTGCGGGCCTCGAAGTGGAGGTGCGGGCCGCTGGAGTTGCCGGTGGAACCGGAGAGGCCTATCTGCTGGCCCGGGGTGACCGCCTGGCCCACGGTGACGCTGAGGGACGACATGTGGCCGTACTGGGTGTACGTGCCGTCGTTCATCTTGATGACCACGTTGTTGCCGTACGCGCCGCCCCAGCCGGCCTCGACGACGGTGCCGGAGCCGACCGCGTGGACCGAGGTGCCGGACGCCGCGTGGAAGTCCACGCCGGTGTGGCTGCCGGAGGACCACATGGCGCCGCCGGTCTGGTAGCCCGTGGAGACGTACGAGCCGCTGATCGGGGAGACGTAGGTGTTCAGGCGCTTGCGCTCGGCCTCGCGCGCGGCGCGCTCCTTGGCCTCGCGCTCCTTCTTGGCCTTCGCCTTGGCCTCGGCCTCCGCCTTGCGCTTCTCCTCGGCGGCCTTCTTCTTGGCGGCCTCTTCGGCCTGCTTGGCGGCAGCGGCGTCGTCGGCGGCCTGCTGCTGCGCCGCGGCCTGCGCGTCGATGCTCGCGGCGAGCGAGTCGCCCACGGAGACCGCCTGGGTCAGACCGGTGTGCTCCATCGCCGCCTCGTCGGGGGCGGCGAGAGCGGGGGCCGCGAGGCCGCCGATGACACCGGTGGTGGTGAGCGCCGCGACGCCGGCGACGTTCGCGGTGGTACGCGTGAGGCGGCTCGGACGACGGTGCTTCCCGGTGGCACGGGTGAACGCCATGTGGCGGGTGATCCTTTCCTTCCTTCTCGCCTACCGGGTTAGCTGACGGGTTCGGAGCAGGAAGGTCTCCTACGGACCCCTCACCTCGCGGCAAGGTGCCCGATTCACCCCAGGGGACATGTGGGTCCCCGGCTCCCCTGGCTCGCGCCGTACGGGGACTCGGCGATGACTGTCCGGTGCCGCGGATGCGGCGTACTGCGCGACGGACAGCCGGGTCGACGCTAAACGGGCCGACTGCAATCGACAAACAGAAGTCATATTTTGTAGCGCACGCCACACGGCAGACAGGCAACCACCGTATGAAATCGGGCATATAGGGGCCCCGGCACCTCAAGCGGTCACCGGGGCCCCACAGGTCCTGACTGTCACTCAGCTGGTGACCACGCTCACTTCGCCGATGCCGAGCGCCCTGACGGGCTCCTCGATCTGCGCGGCGTCCCCGACGAGGACCGTCACCAGACGGTCCTCCGGGAAGGCGTTCACGACGGCGGCGGTGGCCTCCACGGTGCCGGTGGCGGCCAGCTGCCGGTACAGCTGCGCCTGGAAGTCGTCCGGCAGGTTCTGCTCGACCTGGTCGGCGAGGGTGGCCGCCACGGAGGCCGCCATCTCGTACTTGAGCGGGGCGACGCCCACCAGGTTCTGCACGGCCACGTCGCGCTCGGCGTCCGTGAGGCCCTCGGCGGCGAGCACCCGCAGGACCTTCCACAGGTCCTCGAGCGCCGGTCCCGTGTTGGGGGTGTCGACGGAGCCGCTGATGGCGAGCATCGCGGCGCCCGACCCGTCCGGCGCCGAACGCAGGACCTGGCTGAACGCCCTTACACCGTAGGTGTATCCCTTCTCCTCGCGAAGGACACGGTCCAGACGCGAGGTGAGGGTGCCGCCCAGGCAGTACGTGCCGAGGACCTGGGCCGGCCAGACGCGGTCGTGCCGGTCGGGACCGATGCGGCCGATCAGCAGCTGCGTCTGGACGGCGCCGGGGCGGTCCACGATGACGACGCGGCCGCGGTCGTCGGCGGTCACCGGCGGCACCGGGCGCGGCTCGCCCGGGGAGCCCGTCCAGGCGCCGACGGTGTCCGCGAGGACGGCGTCCAGGTCGGTGCCGGTCAGGTCGCCGACCACGACGAGGGTGGCCGTGGCGGGGCGGACGTACTTCTCGTAGAAGGCGCGCACCGCCGCCGAATCGATGGCCGCGACCGTCTCCTCGGTGCCCTGGCGGGGCCGCGACATGCGCGAGGTGGCCGGGAAGAGCTGCCTGGAGAGCTCCTTGGCGGCGCGGCGCGCCGGGTTGGCGGCCTCGTGCGGGATCTCGTCCAGGCGGTTGCGGACGAGCCGCTCGATCTCGCTGTCCGCGAAGGCGGGGGCACGCAGCGCGTCGGCGAGCAGGCCGAGCGCCTTGGGGAGCCGGGAGACCGGGACTTCGAGGGAGACGCGTACGCCGGGGTGGTCGGCGTGCGCGTCCATGGTGGCGCCGCAGCGGTCGAGCTCGGCGGCGAACTCCTCAGCGGAGTGCTTGTCGGTGCCTTCGTTGAAGGCCCTCGCCATGATCGTGGCGACGCCGTCGAGGCCCTCCGGCTCGGCGTCCAGGGGCGCTTCGAGGTTGATCTCGACGGCGACGACCTGCTGGCCGGGGCGGTGGCAGCGCAGCACGGTGAGGCCGTTGGGCAGCGTGCCGCGCTCGGGCGCCGGGAAGGCCCAGGGCTTGGCGGTGCCGGCCTGTGGCTGGGGGTGGAACTGCATCGTCGCGGCCTCGGTCACTTCGCCGCCTCCTCTTCTTCCTCAGCGTCCTCTGCGCCCTCGTCGGCGGCAGTCACGGGTTCGTACACGAGCACCGCGCGGTTGTCCGGGCGCAGCCGGGCCTTGGCGACCTCCTGGACCTCTTCCGCCGTGACGTCGAGGACGCGCTGGACGGCGGTCAGGGCGAGCTGCGGGTCACCGAACAGGACGGCGAACCGGCAGAGTTCGTCGGCGCGGCCCGCGACCGTGCCGAGCCGGTCCAGCCACTCGCGCTCCAACTGCGCCTGGGCGCGCTCCATCTCCTCCGGAGTGGGGCCCTCCGCGGCGAAGCGGGCCAGCTCCTCGTCGACGGCGGCCTCGATCACGGGGACCTCGACGTCGCCGGACGTCTTCACGTCCAGCCAGCCGAGCGAGGGCGCCCCGGCCAGCCGCAGCAGGCCGAAGCCCGCGGCGACCGCGGTGCGGTCCCGGCGCACGAGCCGGTTGTAGAGCCGGGAGGACTCGCCGCTGCCGAGGACGGTGAGGGCGATGTCGGCCGCGTCGCACGCGCGCGTGCCGTCCTCCGGGAGGCGGTAGGCGGCCATCAGGGCGCGGGCCGGGACGTCCTCCTCGACGACCTCGCGCAGCTCCTCGCCGATGCGCTCGGGCAGGGACCCGTCGCGCGGCGGCTGCTTGCCGTCGTGCCCGGGGATCGAACCGAAGTACTTCTCGATCCAGGCGAGCGTCTGCTCCGGGTCGATGTCGCCGACGACCGAGAGGACGGCGTTGTTGGGCGCGTAGTACGTACGGAAGAACGCGCGTGCGTCGTCCAGGGTGGCCGCGTCCAGGTCGGCCATGGAGCCGATCGGCGTGTGGTGGTAGGGGTGGCCCTCCGGGTACGAGAGGGCGGTGAGCTTCTCGAAGGCAGTGCCGTACGGGACGTTGTCGTAGCGCTGGCGGCGCTCGTTCTTGACGACGTCGCGCTGGTTCTCCATGGACTCTTCATCCAGGGCGGAGAGCAGCGAGCCCATCCGGTCGGCCTCGAGCCAGAGGGCGAGCTCCAACTGGTGGGCGGGCATCGTCTCGAAGTAGTTGGTGCGCTCGAAGCTCGTCGTGCCGTTGAGCGAGCCGCCCGCGCCCTGGACCAGCTCGAAGTGGCCGTTGCCGTGCACCTGCTTCGAGCCCTGGAACATGAGGTGCTCGAAGAGGTGCGCGAGGCCGGTTCGCCCCTTGACCTCGTGGCGGGAGCCGACGTCGTACCAGAGGCAGACCGCGGCGACGGGGGTCAGGTGGTCCTCGGAGAGCACCACGCGCAGGCCGTTGGCCAGCCGGTGCTCGGTCGCTGTCAGGCCGCCGGAGCCGGCCTCGGCTGTGGCCGTGTGACCCATGGGCATGTACGTCCCTTCGATCGCTAAAACATTGCTGGTTCTGCCAGTCCTGCCACTGTATGCAAGCGTGTGGACACCTGACGAAGTTCCCGGTCCGCCCTCGGCGTAGTCCCGGCCGACACCGCCGGTGCACGGGTCGTGGTCGGCGTTGTCAGTGGGACAGTCCACAATGGTCGGCGTCAGTACCCGCACTTGCTTGGTGAAGGAGCCGCAGCAGCGATGGCCCGCCGCAGCACGAAGACCCCGCCGCCCGACGACTCGTACGAGGAGAAGATCCTCGACATCGACGTCGTCGACGAGATGCAGGGCTCCTTCCTCGAGTACGCGTATTCGGTCATCTACTCCCGTGCCCTGCCGGACGCCCGCGACGGCATGAAGCCGGTGCACCGCAGGATCGTGTACCAGATGAACGAGATGGGCCTGCGCCCCGACCGCGGCTACGTGAAGTGTGCCCGTGTCGTCGGCGAGGTCATGGGTAAATTGCACCCGCACGGAGACGCGTCGATCTACGACGCCCTGGTGCGCATGGCCCAGCCCTTCTCGATGCGCCTCCCGCTGGTGGACGGCCACGGCAACTTCGGCTCGCTCGGCAACGACGACCCGCCTGCAGCCATGCGGTACACCGAGTGCAGGATGGCCGACGCCACCTCGCTGATGACGGAGTCGATCGACGAGAACACCGTCGACTTCGAGCCGAACTACGACGGCCAGGAGATGGAGCCGACCGCCCTCCCGGCGGCGTATCCGAACCTCCTGGTCAACGGCGCGTCGGGCATCGCCGTCGGCATGGCGACGAACATGCCGCCGCACAATCTCGGCGAGGTCATCGCCGCCGCCCGCCACCTGATCAGGCACCCGGGCGCCGACCTCGAGACCCTGATGAAGTACGTGCCGGGCCCCGACCTGCCCACGGGCGGCCGGATCGTCGGGCTGAACGGCATCAAGGACGCTTACGAATCGGGCCGCGGCTCCTTCAAGATCCGCGCCACGGTCTCCGTGGAGAACGTGACGGCGCGCCGCAAGGGCCTCGTCGTCACCGAACTGCCCTTCACGGTCGGCCCCGAGAAGGTCATCTCCAAGATCAAGGACCTGGTCGGCTCGAAGAAGCTCCAGGGCATCGCCGACGTCAAGGACCTCACCGACCGCTCGCACGGCCTGCGCCTGGTCATCGAGATCAAGAACGGCTTCGTGCCCGAGGCCGTCCTGGAGCAGCTCTACAAGCTGACGCCGATGGAGGAGTCCTTCGGCATCAACAACGTGGCGCTGGTCGACGGCCAGCCCCTCACCCTCGGCCTCAAGGAGCTCCTGGAGGTCTATCTCGACCACCGGTTCAACGTGGTGCGCCGGCGCAGCGAGTTCCGCCGCGGCAAGAAGCGCGACCGCCTGCACCTGGTCGAAGGCCTCCTGGTCGCCCTCCTGGACATCGACGAGGTCATCCGCCTCATCCGCTCCAGTGACAACTCCGCGCAGGCCAAGGAGCGCCTGATCGAGCGCTTCTCGCTCAGCGACATCCAGACGCAGTACATCCTGGACACCCCGCTGCGCCGCCTGACCAAGTTCGACCGCATCGAGCTGGAGTCCGAGCGCGACAAGCTCAACGGCGAGATCGACGAGCTGACCGGCATCCTCGACTCGGACGCCGAGCTTCGCAAGCTGGTCTCCTCCGAACTGGCCGCCGTCGCCAAGAAGTTCGGCACCGACCGGCGCACGGTGCTCCTGGAGTCGGCCGGCTCCCCGGCCGCCACGGTCTCGCTCCAGGTGGCGGACGACCCGTGCCGGGTGCTCCTGTCGTCGACGGGTCTCCTGGCCCGTACGGCCAACGGCGACCCCTTCGCCGACGGCGACACCAAGCGCGTCAAGCACGACGTGATCGTCTCGGCGGTACCGGCGACGGCGCGCGGCGAGGTGGGCGCGGTCACCTCCCAGGGGCGGTTGTTGCGCCTGTCCGTAGTGGACCTTCCCCAGCTGCCGGAGACGGCGAGCGCGCCCAACCTCTCCGGAGGAGCGCCCGTCGCCGAGCTGCTCTCCCTGGAGAAGGACGAGAAGCTGATCTGCCTGATGACGCTCGACGAGTCCTCGCCGGGTCTCGCGCTCGGCACCGAGCAGGGCGTCGTCAAGCGCGTGGTCCCCGACTATCCGTCCAACAAGGAGGAGTTGGAGGTCATCACCCTCAAGGACGGTGACCGGATCGTCGGCGCGGCCGAGCTGCGCACCGGCGAGGAGGACCTGGTCTTCATCACGGACGACGCCCAGCTCCTGCGCTACCAGGCCTCGCAGGTCCGCCCCCAGGGCCGTCCCGCGGGTGGCATGACGGGCATCAAGCTCGCCGACGGCGCGAAGGTCATCTCCTTCGCGGCGGTGGACCCGGCGGTGGACGCGGTGGTCTTCACGGTGGCGGGCTCGCGCGGCACCCTCGACGACTCGGTGCAGACGACGGCCAAGCTCACGCCGTTCGACCAGTACCCGCGCAAGGGCCGCGCCACGGGCGGAGTGCGCGTCCAGCGGTTCCTGAAGGGCGAGGACTGTCTGAGCTTCGCCTGGGCGGGCCCGACGCCCCCGCACGCGGCGCAGCGGAACGGGTCGCCGGCCGAGCTGCCGGAGATCGACCCGCGCCGTGACGGTTCGGGCGTCTCCCTGGCGAAGCCGGTGGCTGCGGTGGCGGGACCGGTGTAGCGCCGCGGCTAGACCTCTTCGGCCGGCTCCTCATCCGGCTCCTGGACCTCTTGGACGTACCGCAGTACGCCCCACATGGCCCGTTCATCGGCCTGTGGGGCGTACTCGCGACAGGCCGCCAGCTCCTTCTCCAGGGCCGGTACGTCGATGTGCGACCCGATCAGCACGAGCTGGGTCAGCCGCGGCTCGTCCGGGCCCCACGGCTCCGGGTAGAAGCGCAGGAACCGCCCCACGGCGTGCACCTCGTACCGGTTGCGCGGGTCGGCGGCGCCGAAATCGACGTACCCCTTGATGCGGTAGAGCCCTTCGGGCCTGCTGTCGAGCAGGGCCATCAAGGGGCGCGGGCCCATGGGCACTTCGGAGGTGAAGGCGAGGCTTTCGTAGGCGGAGTGCATGTGGTCGTGGTGCTCGCCGTCCGCTTCGTGGTCCCGCAGATCGTCGAACGAGAGCTGCCCGATCCGCTCCCCCACCGGCGCGCGGTCGAAGAACAGCTCGACGTCGACGCGGCCGTAGGAGGCGGCGGCGACGGCCGCGCGACCCGCGAGCCCACGCACGACATCGAGGACGCGCTCACGCTCCTCGGCGGGCACGCGGTCGGTCTTGTTGACCACGACGAGATCGGCGATGCCCAGGTGCCGGTCCACCTCGGGATGCCGCTCCCTGGTGGCGTCGAACTCGGCGGCGTCGACGACCTCGACGAGCCCTCCGTAGACGATGTGCGGGTTCTCGCTGGCGAGGAGCATCTTCACGAGCTCCTGCGGCTCGGCGAGTCCGCTCGCCTCGATGACGATGACGTCGATCCCGGCGGCGGGCCGGGCGAGCCGCTCCAGGTACTCGTCGAGCTCACTGGCGTCCACGGCGCAGCACAGACACCCGTTGCCGAGGGAGACGGTCGAGTCGCCGAGCCGGCCCGCGACCGACATGGCGTCGATCTCGATCGAACCGAAGTCGTTGACGATCGCCCCGATCCGGCTGCCGCCGCTGCGGTGCAGCAGATGGTTGAGCAGGGTCGTCTTGCCCGAGCCCAGGAACCCGGCGAGGACGACGACCGGAATCTGCTGCTTGTTCAACGCGGACCTCTCGTGCCGACGCTGGTACGGACCGCGGCGGATCCCGTACGACGAATGAAGACCGGCCCAGGATAGGCACGCGTGGCCGGGCCGCGAAGTGAACGATTGTTAGCGGCGCTCGCGGGGCACACGTTAGGCACGGCGCCGGGACGCACGACCGCTTCTGCCCCCCGTGCGCCGCCGTGCCACCTCCCCGCCGATCAGAGCCGCTCGGCAGTCTGGGAGACGGCAAGCGCACCGCCCACCGCTCGCCGGTCCGCTCCCTGTCGACCCGCATCCGACGACCGGCGGACGGTCGCCCGAATCGGGGGTTGACATGTTCACAAAGATGCACGCGGCAGAAATGCTGCGCTGCGTTGTCACAGCAGGGCTCGGCATCGCCGCGGGGGCCGTCGCCACCACGGCCGCGCAGCGACGCGCCATCGACGCGCTCGACGAGCGGCTCAAGTGCTTGGAGCGGACAGCGCGAGCCCAGCGCCACACGAACCTCACCTGCCAGCAGCGGTTGCACTGGGAGCTGCTGAGCAAGGCCATGGACGACGCGGACCTCGCCGAGGTGCTCGACGCCTACGGAGAGGGCGTCTCCGCCAAGCGGCAACGGCAGTACCTCTACGCCAACGCCATGTACACCAACATGGTGCTCAACTACCGCATCGGGAACTTCACCAGGGAGCAGTTCTACGGTTACGCCCGCGGCATGCTCCAGAACCCCATCGTCCGGGAGTACTGGCACGCGACCCAACCTCACCGCGCGACACTGGACGGTGCCACGGAGGAGGCACAGCTGGGCCTGTTGGTCGACGATCTCCTACGTCAGTTGGAGGAGGCGGACATCGACGAGTGGTGGGTGGTGGGCGAGCCACCGCCGCCGGAGCCCGCGTGAGTCCACCTCGGTCCATCCGAGTCCACCTGGATCCACCTCAATCCATATGAGTCCACATGGGCGAACGCACAGACGTCCCGGCCGTGTCGCGGACACCGCCCGTAACCAAATTCGGCACTGTGACGTTCTGCAGTGCCAGACGGTGAACGCCAGATTCACGCGCGTTCATCCGCGCGGGACTTCACCACCACAAGAGCGCCGGTGTTCCGCCCGTTTGTCTGCGAGCCCTTCCGGACCCGGGTCTCACGGTGCGGCAAAACGCGTCGGTCGCGAGATCAAAGGGAAACGACAGTGAGCCAGATCATCCGTCGGATCGGGGCGTCTCCTCGCGCTCGAGGCTGCGCGACAGGCCAGAACTGCCCGGACATCTTCGAACTGTCCGACGGAAGTTTCGCTGTCATCGGCACCGACGTCACAGCCACACTGGACGCCACTCTCCCCACGGACGCCTCGCGCGCCGACTACGAGCGCATCGTCACGATCTCCCGTGAGACTCTCATCCGGGCCAAGGCCGACATTCCCGACGCCTGACGGTCGGCGCCCCTCCTCCACACCCAGGGTGCCGACGCTCTCGGGGCGCCCGCACCCTGGAGTGATCCCGGTCAGCCGCGCGCGGGAACCGGCGCCGGAGGAACCGGTACCGGAGGAGCCATCCCCACATAGCGCGCCGCCGGCCGAATGATCTTCGAATCCCGCGCCTGCTCCAGGATGTTGGCGCTCCAGCCGACCACGCGCGCCGAAGCGAACGTGGGCGTGAACATCTCGCGGGGCAGCCCGCACAGCTCCATGACCACTCCCGCGTAGAACTCCACGTTCGTGTGCAGCTCACGCCCCGGCTTCAGCTCCGCCAGGATCGCCTCGACGTGCCGCTCGACCTCGACGGCGAACTCCACCAGGTCGCCGCCGAACTGCTCGGCGATGCCCCGCAGCATCCGCGAACGCGGGTCCTCCGTGCGGTAGACGGGGTGGCCGAAGCCCATGATGCGGTCCCCCGCGAGGACGCGCTCACGGACCCAGCCGTCGATGCGGTCGGGGGTGCCGATCGCGTCGAGGGTGTCGAGTGCCCGGCTGGGCGCACCGCCGTGCAGGGGGCCCGACAGCGCACCGACCGCGCCCACCAGGCAGGCCGCCACGTCCGCGCCGGTCGAGGTGATGACGCGGGCGGTGAACGTGGACGCGTTGAAGCCGTGGTCAATCGTTGAGATCAAGTACTGCTCGATCGCCCGGGCGCGGGCCGCGTCCGGCTCCGCACCGGTGATCATGTAGAGGTAGTTGGCGGCGTACGACAGATCGTCCCGGGGTTCGACCGGTTCGAGGCCCTGGCCGAGCCGGTGCAGCGCGGCGAGCAGGGTCGGCACCACGGCGGAAGCGGCCAGGGCGTCCGCGCGGCGCCGCTCGTCGTCGATGTCGTACACCGGGCGGAAGCCCTTCGACGCCCCGAAGAGCGACAGGGCGGTGCGCAGTCCGGAGAGCGGGCCCGACAGCACGCTGGCGCGGGCCACGGCGGGCAGTGCGGCGCTCACCTCCATGGGCAGGTGGCGCAGCGAGGCCGTGTGCGCGGCGAAGGCGGTGCTCTGCCCGGCGTCCGGCAGCTCGCCGTGGAACATCAGGTGCCATACGTCCTCGAAGCTGCGGCTCCGGGCGAGCTCGACGGCCGAGTACTGGCGGTAGTGGTAGAAGCCCTCGTATCCCCTGACGTCTCCGACTTCGGTCTCGGTGACGACGACGCCCGCGAGTCCTCGTGGGACCTCTACGGGCTCGGCGGGGGTGGTGGCGGAGCCATTGATCGGCATGGTGTTCCTCGACTTCCTCCCTGGACTTGTTCCGACTGTCCATGCTTGATTGGCGTTCCGTCAATATTGATTGGATCAATGTACGTATACATGCGTCGAGATGCGGATACGGTGACGCCTATGACGGATCAAGGAACCGCGTACGAAGGCCGGCGGCTCACTACCAAGGAAGCCGCCGAGCTGCTCGGCGTGAAGCCCGAGACCGTGTACGCGTACGTGAGCCGCGGCCAGTTGAGCAGCCGCCGCGGCCCGGGGGCGCGGGGCAGCACGTTCGACGCCAAGGAGGTCGAGGCGCTGGCCCGCAGGAACAGGCGGGAGCCCGCCTCGCCCACCACGGGCAACGAACTCTCCGTGCGCACCCGCATCACGCTCATCGACGAGGACCGCTACTACTACCGCGGCGTCGACGCCGCCGAGCTCGCCCTGAACCACTCCTACGAAGAGGTCGCCGAGTGGCTGTGGACCGGTGTCCTGCGCCCCGGCATCACCTTCACCGCCCCCGAGGAGACGGCCGCCGCGGCCCGTCGCGCCGTCAACGCGCTGCCCGAGCACAGCGGACCGACCGACCGGCTCCGCGTCGCCGCCATCTCCGCCGCGGCCGCCGACCCCCTCCGCTTCGACCTCTCCGAAGAGGCGGTCATCGGCACCGCGCGCACCCTCATCCCCACCCTCGTGGCCGCGCTCCCGCCGGTCCTGCCCGGCCACCGCGACGAGGGCCCCCTGGCCCGCCGCCTGTGGGCCCGGCTGACCGGCACGAAGCCCGACGAGGCCGCACTGCGCGCCCTGGACACGGCGCTCGCGCTGCTCGTCGACCACGACCTGGCCGCTTCGACGCTCGCCGTCAGGGTCGCGGCCTCGGCGCGGGCCCATCCCTACGCCGCGGTGTCGGCGGGGCTCGGCGTCCTGGAGGGCCCCCTGCACGGCGCGGCGAGCGGCCTCGCCCACCGCATGCTGCTCGACGTGCTCGACCGGGGCAGCGCGAGCCCCGTGGTCGCCGACGAACTCCGCGCCGGCCGCCGCGTTCCCGGCCTCGGCCACCGCCTCTACGCGGGAGAGGACCCGCGCGCGCAGGCGCTCTTCGCTCTCCTGGAAGTGATGCCGAAGGCGGGGCCCGCCCTCGCGGCGGCCCGCGACGTGGTGGCCACCACCGCCCGCCACACCGACCTGCGCGCCAATGTCGATCTCGCGCTGGCCGTCTTCACGGCCTCCTCCGGCATGCCCGCGGAGGCGGGCGAGACGATCTTCGCGGTGGCGCGCACGGCGGGCTGGATCGCGCACGCCCTGGAGGAGTACGAGGAGCGGCCGATGCGCATGCGTCCCAGCGGCCAGTACGTGGGGCTGCGCCCGCCACAGCCGATGCCTTGGGTCGAACGAGCCGAGATGGGGGCAGGTTAGGCTCACCTGCGTGAGTACGTGCGCGACCGCTTCGCGGGATCTGGCCGAGCCTCTCGCGGGGACCGCCGCCACCGCCAGGACATGGCTCCTGCTGGAACAGCCGGGCCCCTGGGGCGCCAAGGCGCTGACGTCCAGCCACCTCGACCCGGACGTGGGCCGCGCCCTGGAGAAGGCCGCCGAGGGAACCGGCGTGCGCGTCGCCCTCATCCGCCGCCCCGGACGCCATCCGGGCCGTCACCCGGACCAGCACCCGGACCAGCACCCGGAGGCCCGGTACCAGGTGTACCTGGGGCACACCGTCCCCGGTCGCACCTGGCTGCACGGCGCCGTGCTCGACGACCCGCGGCAACTGCTGGACCTCGACTTCGCGGCCCTCGGCGCGGGCGACCACGGTGGCTTCGGGACCCCGCACGCCGGCGCCCCGCTCGCGTTCGTCTGCACGAACGGCAAGCGTGACCGCTGTTGTGCCCTGCTCGGCAGGCCGCTCGCCGCCGCACTCACCGCCGCAGGGGAAGAAGGCGTTTGGGAGATCACTCATCTGGGTGGTCATCGGTTCTCGCCGACGCTGCTCGTGCTGCCCCACGGATACGCGTACGGGCGGATGGACGTGCCGGCCGTCAAGGAGGTCCTCGAGGCGGCGCGCACTGGGCACGTCGTCGCCCAGGGCTGCCGGGGCAGTTCGGCCTGGGACCGGCCCGGGCAGGCCGCCGAACTGGCGGTGCGCACGGCGACGGGAGAGGGCGCGGCCGGAACGCTCAGCGTCGTCGCCACCGACGGCACGGGCCCGCGTCGGGAGGTGACCGTCGCCCACACCGACGGCCGCCGGTGGCAGGTCACCGTCGCGCAGGGTGCTTCGCTGCCGCCCCGCCCGGAGAGCTGCGGCGCGGCTCTCGCGTCGCCCGCGCGGATGGACGTGGTGGCGATCCGCGCGTTCCCCGAGGGCCCCGACGGGCCCGGGTACGAGATCCCCGCCACACTGACTTCGGAGTAGCCCGCTCGCGGCCGTACCGTTCGTACACATGAGCCCGACCTCCCCTGCGCGACGCCTCCGCCTCGGTCTGCCGCGGCGTGTGTTCTCGCAGGTGCTGCTGATGCAGCTGGCCATCGCCGCCGGGGTCGCGGTCCTCGCCACCGGCCTCTTCCTCGCACCGCTGAGCGACCAGCTCGACGACCAGGCGATGCGCCGCGCGCTCGCCATCGCCCAGACGACGGCCGCCCAGCCGCAGATCGCCGAGGAGCTGTCGGCCTCACGGCCCACGGCCGACGGGCCGGTCCAGGCGGCCGCCGAACGGATCCGGCGGGCCAGCGGCGCCGAGTACGTCGTGATCATGAACAAGGACGGTGTGCGCTGGTCCCACACCGACCGCGCCCAGATCGGCAAGGTCGTCTCGACGGACCCGAGCGACGCTCTCGCGGGCCGCGACGTCATGGAGATCGACGACGGCACTCTCGGGCGCTCCGCCCGGGGCAAGGTGGCGCTGCGGGACACGCACGGGGACATCGTGGGTGCCGTCTCCGTAGGCATCGAGTACGACAGTGTGCGGGCCCGCCTGGTCCAGGCGATCCCTGGGCTGCTCGCCTACGCGGGCGGGGCGCTCGCCGTCGGCGCGCTGGCGGCGTATCTGATCTCCCGCAGGGTGCAGCGGCAGACCCGTGATCTGGCCTTCTCGGACATCTCCGCCCTGCTCGCGGAGCGCGAGGCGATGCTGCACGGCATCCGTGAGGGCGTCGTCGCCCTGGACCGCGCCGGCCGGATCCGGCTGCTCAACGACGAGGCGCAGCGTCTCCTCGGCCTCGGCACGGAAGTGATCGGGCAGTCGCTCGACGAGGCGTTCGGCCCGGGTCGTACGACCGACGTGCTCGCCGGCCGGGTCACCGGCACCGACCTGCTGACGGTGCGCGGGCAGCGTGTCCTGGTCGCCAACCGCATGCCCACCGACGACGGGGGCGCCGTCGCCACCCTGCGCGACCGCACGGAGCTGGAGCAGCTCGGCCGCGAGCTCGACTCCACCCGCGGCCTCATCGACGCCCTGCGCGCCCAGGACCACGAACACGCCAACCGCATGCACACCCTCCTCGGCCTGCTCGAACTGGAGATGTACGAGGAGGCGGCGGAGTTCGTCGGCGAGGTGGCGGGTGCGCACCGGGTGACCGCCGAGCAGATCACCGAGAAGATCCACGATCCGCTGCTCGCGGCGCTGCTGGTGGGCAAGGCCACGGTCGCCGCCGAGCGGGGCGTCGCGCTCTCCGTGCCGCGCGAGACCGCTCTGCCGGACCGGCTCGTCGACCCGGGCGGGCTCGTCACCATCGTCGGCAACCTCGTCGACAACGCGCTCGACGCCGCCGCGGGCACCCGCCACGCGCGCGTGGAGGTCGATGTGCGGACCGAGGGACGAACCGTGGTCCTCCAGGTCTCCGATTCCGGCCCGGGAGTCCCCGCCGAGCAGCACGAGACGATCTTCACCGAGGGGTGGACCACCAAGGAGCCCCCGGCTCACGGCAAGCGCGGCATCGGCCTCGCACTGGTCCGCAGGCTCGCCGAGCGGCAGGGCGGCAGCGTACGGGTCGGCGAAGCGGCGGACGGGGGCGCGGAGTTCACCGTCGTCCTGCCCGAGGCGCTCACACGCCCCGAACTCGCCGCCCCGGAGGAGGCACGATGATCGAGGGATTGATCAACGGGATGATCGAGGTTCTCGTCGTGGACGACGACGTCCGCGTCGCGGACGTCAACGCCGCCTACGTGGCGAAGATCCCCGGCTTCCGGGTGGCGGCGAAGGCCCACAACGCCGCCGAGGCCCTGCGCCTCGTCGAGGACGTCCCCGTCGATCTGGTGCTGCTGGACCACTATCTGCCGGACGACACGGGTCTCTCGGTCGTACGCAGTCTGCGTGAGCGCGGCCACCAGACCGACGTGATCATGGTGACCGCCGCACGCGACGTCGCCACGGTGCAGGCGGCGATGCGGCACGGCGCACTCCAGTACCTGGTCAAGCCGTTCTCCTATGCGGGCCTTCGCGCCAAGCTCGACGCGTACGCGACGCTGCGCCGCACTCTGGACGGCGGCGGCGAGGCGGAGCAGGCCGAGGTCGACCGCATCTTCGGCGCCCTCTCGGCGACTCCGGCGCCCGAACTGCCCAAGGGCCACTCCCCCACCACGGCGGAGCTGGTGCGGCGGGCCCTGATGGCCGCTGAAGGGCCGCTCTCGGCCCAGGAGCTGGCGGACCGCACCCGGTTGAGCCGGCAGACGGCACAGCGCTATCTGAAGCTTCTGGAGCGCACGGGCCGGGTCAGGCTCAGCCTCAAGTACGGTGACACGGGCCGCCCGGAGCACCGCTACGAGTGGGCGGCCAGCGTCTGAGCGTCCGGAGCCGCAGGAGCGACGGAACTCCGCGTCGCGGGGGAATCGTTACGCCGCTCCCGCACCGGTGAGCGACCGCACCTCCGTCTCCGCGTGCTTGGCCTCGTCGGCCGCCTCACGCGAGGTCATCGTGCCGAGCCAGCCCGCGAGGAAGCCCAGCGGGATGGAGACGAGGCCCGGGTTCTCCAGGGGGAAGTACTGGAAGTCCACCCCGGGGACCAGGGAGCCGGGCCCTCCGGAGACCACGGGCGACAGGATCACCAGCGCGAGTGCGGGCAGCAGTCCCCCGTACACCGACCACACCGCACCGCGCGTGGTGAAGTTCCGCCAGAACAGGGAGTAGAGCAGCACCGGCAGGTTGGCGGAGGCGGCGACAGCGAATGCGAGGCCGACCAGGAACGCGACGTTGAGGTCGCGGGCCAGCAGGCCGAGGCCGATGGCGACCACGCCGATCCCCGCCGCGGCGAGGCGGGCGACCGCCACCTCGCTGCGCGGCTTCGCGTTCCGGCGCCGCAGGGACGCGTACAGGTCGTGGGCGACGGACGCCGAGGAGGCGAGGGTGATGCCGGCGACCACGGCGAGGATCGTGGCGAAGGCGATGGCGGCGACGATCGCGAACAGAACCGTTCCCCCTGTGGAGTGGGCACCGCCGCCCAGGTCGAGCGCGAGGAGCGGAACCGCCGTGTTGCCCGCGGCGTTCGAACCGCGCACCGCGTCCGATCCCACGATGGCCGCCGCGCCGAAGCCGAGCACGATCGTCATCAGGTAGAAGCTGCCGATGAGACCGATGGACCAGATGACCGAACGGCGGGCGGCCCGCGCGGTCGGCACGGTGTAGAAGCGGGACAGGATGTGCGGCAGCCCGGCGGTGCCGAGCACGAGCGCGAGTCCGAGGCTGATGAAGTCGAGGCGCGCGGTCCAGTCGCCGCCGTACTTCAAACCGGGGGCGAGGAACCGGTCGCCGTGGCCGCTCCGGTCCGCGGCGGTCCGCAGCAGTTGGTCGAAGTCCCCGTGGAAGCGCACCAGGACGAGCACGGTCAGCGCGATCGCCCCGGCCATCAGGAGGACCGACTTGACGATCTGGATCCAGGTGGTGGCCCTCATCCCTCCGAACGACACGTAGATCACCATGAGCGCGCCGACGCCGATGACCGTCCAGGTCTGCGCCGCCCCGCTCGTCTCGCCGAGCAGCAGCGCCACCAGTGAGCCCGCCCCCACCATCTGCGCCACCAGGTAGAGAACGGACACGGTCACCGAGGACGTTCCCGCGGCGATCCGCACCGGGCGCTCCCGCATCCGCGCGGCGACGACGTCCCCGAGCGTGAACCGGCCGCAGTTGCGCACCAGTTCGGCCACGAGGAACAGCACGACCAGCCAGGCGACGAGGAAGCCCACCGAGTAGAGCAGCCCGTCGTATCCGAAGAGGGCGATCAGGCCGGAGATGCCGAGGAAGGAGGCGGCCGACATGTAGTCACCGGCGATGGCGAAACCGTTCTCCATGGGGGAGAAGAGCCGCCCGCCCGCGTAGAACTCCTCCGCCGTGCCACGCCGGTTGCGGCTCGCCCAGGTAGTGATCGCGAGGGTGACGGCCACGAAAACGCCGAACAGCAGGAGCGCCAGGCCCTGGTGATCACCTGTCATCGCTCGGCCCTCTGCTCCCCCGCCACGGCCGGCTCCCGCCGCTGCTCCCGCTCCTGCTCGAAGACGGACCAGCGCAGATCGAGTGCCGCCCGGTCCCGCCGCAGCCTCGCGTGTCGCGCGTACGCCCAGGTCAGCAGGAAGGTCGTGAGGAACTGCCCGAGCCCCGCCAGCATCCCCACGTTCACGGCTCCGGCGACGGGGTGTGCCATCAGGCCGGGCGCCGCCGTCGCGGCCACCACGTACGCCACGTACCAGGTGAAGAAGAAGACGGAGGCCGGTACCACGAACCGCCGGTACCTGCCGCGGACTTCCTGAAAGGCGTCGCTGCGCTGTACTTCCAGGTAGATGTCGGCCGGGCGCGCGCTCCGCTGCCGGGCGGGCGCAGCGCGCGGCGCCACCACGGAAGCCGGCGCTCCCGTACCGGCAGGCTCTCCCCAGCCGGACGCGAACGCGTCGTACCAGGGATCGCTCAGATCTCCGGACCGGTCCCGGCCGGCATCGGCCCGGCCCGGCGCCACATCGGGCCCGTCGTGCTTCTCCACCGAACTCTCCTTAGCCCGCGGCCCTGTTCGGCCACGTGCCCAAGGATGGACAGAACGGGAAGATCCCTGACTCTCCTACCAGCGCTCTTCACCCCATCAGGTGAAGGCACCTCGTAGGGGGGCCGTGCTCTCCACCCGTGAGTGGAGAGCACGGCCCCCTATGAGGTGTCCGCTATGAGGTACTCGCGCCTACGCGTCGATGCGCGAGCGGTCGAGCGTCGCCGCGGAGCTGGTGATGAACTCCTTGCGGGGCGCGACGTCGTTGCCCATCAGGAGGTCGAAGACCTGCTCGGCCGAGTCCAGATCGGAGATGTTGATACGGCGCAGGGTCCGGAACCGCGGGTCCATCGTCGTCTCGGCCAGCTGGTCGGCGTCCATCTCGCCCAGACCCTTGTACCGCTGGATGGAGTCCTTGTAGCGCACGTTCTTGCGCTGCAGCTCGAGCAGCGTCTCCCGCAGCTCGCGGTCCGAGTACGTGTAGATGTACTTGTCCTGGCCCTTCTTCGGCTGGCTGAGCTCGATGCGGTGCAGCGGCGGCACCGCCGCGAACACCCGGCCCGCCTCGACCATGGGCCGCATGTAGCGCTGGAACAGCGTCAGCAGCAGGATCCGGATGTGCGCGCCGTCGACATCGGCGTCCACGAGCAGGATGATCTTTCCGTAGCGCGCCGCGTCGATGTCGAAGGTCCGGCCCGACCCGGCTCCTATGACCTGGATGATCGCCCCGCACTCCGCGTTCTTCAGCATGTCCGTCACGGACGCCTTCTGAACGTTGAGGATCTTGCCCCGGATCGGCAGCAACGCCTGGAACTCGGAGTTCCGCGCCAGCTTCGCGGTGCCGAGCGCGGAGTCGCCCTCGACGATGAAGAGCTCGCTGCGCTCCACGTCGTCGCTGCGGCAGTCCGCCAGCTTCGCGGGCAGCGACGAGGACTCCAGGGCGGTCTTGCGCCGCTGGGCGTCCTTGTGCTGACGCGCCGCGATCCGCGTCCGGGCAGCCGCGACCGCCTTGTCCATGACCGCGCGGGCCTGCGCCTTCGCGTCGCGCTTGGTCGACGTCAGGAACGCCTTCAGCTCCTTGGCGATCACATTGGCGACGATGCGGTTGGCCGCGGAGGTGCCGAGCACCTCCTTGGTCTGGCCTTCGAACTGCGGCTCCGCCAGACGTACGGTGACGACCGCCGTGAGCCCCTCCAGGGCGTCGTCCTTGACGATGTCGTCCTCGGCGACACGGAGCACCTTCTGGGCGCGCATCGCCTCGTTCATCGTCTTGGTCAGCGAGCGCTCGAAGCCGCTGACGTGGGTGCCGCCCTTGGGGGTGGCGATGATGTTGACGAACGACTTGACCGTCGTGTCGTAGCCGGTGCCCCAGCGCATCGCCACGTCCACGCCGAGCTCGCGGGTGACCTCGGTCGGCGTCATCTGGCCGTGCTCGTCCAGCACGGGGACGGTCTCCTTGAAGCTGCCCTGGCCGGAGAACCGGAGCACGTCGCAGACCGCCTTGTCCTGCGCGAGGTACTCGCAGAACTCGCTGATGCCGCCGTCGAAGCGGAAGGATTCCTCACCCTTCGTGCCGCCCTCGCCCAGACCGAACTCGTCCCGCACGATGATGGTGAGCCCCGGCACCAGGAACGCGGTCTGCCGGGCCCGCTGGTGCAGGTTCTCCAGGGAGAGCTTGGCGTCCTTGAGGAAGATCTGGCGGTCGGCCCAGTAGCGGATCCGGGTGCCCTGGCGGTTCTTCGGGACCTTCTTGGTCTTGCGCAGCTTGGCCGACGGATCGAAGGGCGCGTCGGCCCCCTGCTTGGCGAAAGCCCCGGGGACGCCGCGCCGGAAGCTGATCGCGTGGGTGTGGCCGGCGCGGTCGACCTCGACGTCGAGGCGCGCGGAGAGCGCGTTCACCACGGAGGCGCCCACGCCGTGCAGACCGCCGGAGGCGGCGTACGAACCACCGCCGAACTTTCCGCCCGCGTGCAGCTTGGTCATGACGACCTCGACTCCGGAGAGTCCCGTCTTGGGCTCGACGTCGACCGGGATGCCTCGCCCGTTGTCCCGGACCTCTACGGAGGCGTCGTCGTGGAGGATGACCTCGATGTGGTCGCAGTACCCGCCCAGGGCCTCGTCGACGGAGTTGTCGATGATCTCCCAGAGGCAGTGCATCAGGCCTCGGCTGTCCGTCGACCCGATGTACATGCCCGGACGCTTGCGGACCGCCTCGAGCCCCTCCAGGACGAGCAGGTGCCGCGCGGTGTAGTTGGAACCGTCCCGGTCTGCTCCTGTCAGCAATGCTGTGGACGGCACGGACGTCTCGGCGGTCACGCGGTTCGCTCCTCGCTGAATTTCAAGGGGAGTCCTTTGGGGTAAGGACGCGGCTTCGGTTGCCGGTCCGAGGGTACCGAGGCCTGGTAGAGCCGTTGTCACGCCACCCTCGTCTCAACTCAGACTAGTCCAGACTCGCATACCTGTTCGATCCCTCGATGGAGTGAAGCGCACGTCACGTTCCCTTCGAGGCATGAACCATTTAGGCTCCGGGCACGTCCTCATGAACAACCGGCAAGCCAGCCGGGGAGGATCTGACCCTGACAGACAGCGCGAAACCGTAAGACACGTAAGAGACGCAATACGGCACATTCGCCGCCAACCGGCAACGGACAACCTCCTCGGAAAGAAACATTCGAGGAAAAGCCACGAGCGGGAACGTTTTCGGCCTGGTTGGATGTTGACCCTGGTACGACAGCTCGTCGAGCTAGAGAAGAGGCGACGTGACTACTGTTCTGACCCCCGCGAGCCCCCTGACGGCCGCTGATCGCTGCGACCGCTGCGGCGCCCAGGCATACCTGCGCGTCGTCCTGTTGAGCGGCGGTGAACTGCTCTTCTGCGCCCACCACGGACGCAAGTTCGAGCCGGAACTCAAGAAGATCGCCGCTGAGATACAGGATGAGACGGAGCGACTGACCGCCGTTCCCGACAGCAGCACCGAAGAGGAACGCTGACACCTCGCATCCACGACGAGCCAGCTCCGGCACACCAGGCCGGTGAACGGGCGGGGGGGGCCGCCCCCCCCCCCCCGGGGGGGCCCCCCCGCCCGGCCGCGGGGGGGCCGCCCCCCCCCCCCCCCGGCCGGGCGCCCCCCCCCGCGCCCCCCCCCCCCCCCCCCCCCCCCCCCCCCCCCCCCCACCCCCCCCCCCCCCCCCACCCCCCCCCCCCCCCCCGCCCCCCCCCCCCCCCCCCCCCCCCCCCCCGGCCCCCCCCCCCCCCCCCCCCCCCCCCCCCTCGGCGTAGCCTCTCGGCGTAGAAAAAGAGAACCGCTAGGCCGGGTTGCCCGTCGAGACGTCGAACTGGATCTCCAGGCCCTTCGGGTCGACCTCCGTGCCTTCCTTCGGGGTCTGCCGCATGACCGTGTCCTCGCCGTAGGCGTTCTCATTGATCTTGCGCTTGTCGTAGCTCCAGCCGGCCGCCTGCAGGCACGAGAGGACGGACTTCCAGTCCTTGAACGTGAAGTCCGGGACCTTGATCTTTTCCTCGTCGTTGTAGCCCACCTCGGGCTCGCTGCACTCGTCGGTCTCCATCGTCATGTTCCGGTTGGGGCCCTTGTGCCCCGCCACCGGCTGCTTCGACTTGTCGCCGCCGGCTTCCTTGCCGCCGTCGTCACCGCCGCTCAGCGACAGCGCGGTGATCAGGCCTCCGACGGCGAGAAGCGCGACGACGATCGAGCCGACGATCACCGGCATGTTCTTGCGCTTGCCGCCTCCCGGGGACGACGGGGACGCCGTCGTGGCCGGCTGCGGCGAGAGGTTGTACGGCGGCGGGGTGTGCGCCCCCTGCTGCGGCGCGTACGCGTTGGCGGGCGGCGGGGTCTGGTAGCCGCCCTGCTGCGGGTAGCCGTAACCCGGCGTGGGCGTGGGCGCCGGGGTCGACGGGCCGTAGGGGCCCGGCGCCGGACCCGGCTGGTACGGCGTCTGGACGCCGCCCGACTGCTGCGGCATCGACGCGTCGACCGGCGGGAAGACCGCCGAGCCGACGCCCGCGCCGCTCGCCGTCTGCGCGCCCGGCACGATGCTGGGAGCCTGAGAAGGAGCAGCCTGCAAGGACTGGGCGACGCGCAGGCACTCGTCGCGCATGGCCTCGGCGGTCGGGAAACGCTCGTTCGGGTTCTTCTTCAGCGCACGGGCGACGATCGCGTCGACCGCGGGCGGCAGCGAACGGTTGATCGAGGAGGGGGCGACCGGCTCCTCCTGCACGTGCGCGTACGCGATGGCCAGCGGCGAGTCCGCCTCGAACGGCAGCCGTCCGGTGGTCAGCTGGAACAGCATGATGCCGACGGAGTACAGGTCGGAGCGCGCGTCGACGCCGCGGCCGAGCGCCTGCTCCGGGGAGAGGTACTGCGGGGTGCCGACGACCATGCCGGTCTGCGTCATGGAGGTGACGCCGGACTGCATGGCGCGGGCGATGCCGAAGTCCATGACCTTGACGACGTTGCGCTTCGTCATCATCACGTTGCCGGGCTTGATGTCGCGGTGGACCAGGCCCATCTCGTGGCTGATCTCCAGGGCGGCCAGCACATCGGCGGTGATCTTCAGCGCCTGGTCGGTGGGCATCGCGCCGAACTGCGTGACGGACGTGTCGAGCACGGAGCCGAGCGGCTGGCCCTCGACGTACTCCATGACGATGTACGGCATCGTCGCGCCGTCAAGGTCGTCCTCGCCGGTGTCGAAGACCGACACGATGTTCGTGTGAGTGAGCTTCGCCACCGACTGGGCCTCACGGCGGAACCGCTCGCGGAAGGACTGTTCGCGGCCGAGCTCGGTGTGCAGTGTCTTGATCGCGACCTGGCGGTCGAGCACGGTGTCGTAGGCGAGGTGCACCGACGCCATGCCGCCCTCGCCGAGCAGATCACGCAGTTGGTAGCGGCCACCGGCCAGCGAACGACCCGCGTACCGCCCCTGTGCGCCGTCCTGGCTGCTCATCTCGTGCGTCCCCCATTGGCGCGGCCGCCGGACGGCTCCGCGGCTGGTGATCGATTACCGCTATTCCAGGCCAAGTCTGCCCCAGGACGATGACGCGTCAAGCTCGGTGCCCGTTCCGTGACCGTACGCGCAAGAAGCGTCTCGGAAGCGTTACAAGTTTGCGCACGGGACCCCGGGACGGCTTTGATGTCCGGTCCACCTCGAACCGGCGGGTGGCGCGAAGGCTGTAGCGTGGCCCGTCGGAGTACCCCGTACCGCGACGTACTCAGTACCAAGTACCACGACCAGAAACGACGGCGAGGACTGATGGCACAGACGCAGCGCGCTCAGGGCCCGTCCGACCCCGAGGCGACTGGCGGCGGTATGTCAGACGCGCCTGAATTGTGGGGCAACGGCGGGCTCGTGGGCGATGGCCGGTACCGGCTGACGCACAGACTCGGCCGGGGCGGCATGGCCGAGGTCTTCGCGGCCGAGGACGTGCGCCTCGGGCGTACGGTCGCGGTCAAGCTGCTCCGCTCCGACCTCGCCGAGGACCCGGTCTCCAAGGCCCGTTTCACGCGTGAGGCGCAGTCCGTCGCGGGTCTCAACCACCACGCTGTGGTCGCGGTGTACGACTCCGGTGAAGACGTCGTCGGGCCGAGCGTCGTCCCGTACATCGTCATGGAGATCGTCGAGGGCCGGACGATCCGCGATCTCCTGCTCAACGCGGAGGCGCCGGGTCCGGAGCAGGCCCTGATCATCGTGTCGGGCGTGCTCGAGGCGCTGGCGTATTCGCACCAGCACGGCATCGTGCACCGCGACATCAAGCCCGCCAACGTGATCATCACCCACAGCGGCGCGGTGAAGGTGATGGACTTCGGCATCGCGCGCGCCCTGCACGGCGCGCAGTCGACGATGACGCAGACCGGCATGGTCATGGGCACGCCCCAGTACCTGTCGCCCGAGCAGGCGCTCGGCAAGGCCGTCGACCACCGGTCCGACCTGTACGCGACGGGCTGCCTCCTCTACGAACTGCTCGCGCTGCGGCCCCCGTTCACCGGTGAGACGCCGCTCTCCGTGGTTTACCAGCACGTCCAGGACCAGGCCGTGCCGCCGTCCGAGGTCTCGGACGCGGCGCCGCCGGAGCTGGACGGGCTCGTCATGCGCTCCCTCGCCAAGGACCCGGACGACCGGTTCCAGACCGCGGAGGAGATGCGCGGCCTCGTCCAGTACGGGCTGCAGATGCTGAACGAGCAGGGCAGCCACACGGGCACCTGGAACACCGGGCCCGTCGCCATGCACGAGGGCGGCGGCACCTCGGCCATGGGCGTCGCCGGCACCAGCGCGATGGCGCACCCGGACTCCGGGACCGCGCAGATCCCGAGCCCCATGCTGCGTCCGCCGGGCGACGACGGCGGCTTCGACGGCGGGCCGCGCGGCGGCAGGGGCGGCCGCGGCAAGATGTGGCTCTTCGCCGTGCTCGCGGTCATCGCGATCGCGGTGGGCGTCGCCTTCGCGCTGAGCGCGACCGACGACAAGGGGAAGAAGAACCCGCCGAAGCCTCCCGCGACGAAGCAGTCGCAGTCGAAGGAGCCGAGCAAGAGCGCGGACGACGAGACGGCGGACGAGACGGAGGACCCGGGCACCGGCACCGGCGGCGAGACGGACTACGACCCGCCGACGAACCGGCCGACGAACCCGACGTATCCGACGAACGGTCCGACGGAGCCGAGCGACGATCCGACGACGCCGACCCAGGATCCGACGACGCCCACGCAGGACCCGACCGAGCCGACCACGGACCCGACCACGCCCACGGATCCGACGGAGGACCCGGGCGGTGACCCCGAGGGCGCCGAGAACGGCGGGGGCGACAACGGGGGCGGCGGTCTCTGACCCCTCCCTGAGGGGCGCGTCGCGGCCTACAGCGCGTGCTGCAGGTGACGGTCCTCGCCCGCCCGCAGGGTGTGGACCGTGCAGAACTGCGGCTTGACGCGCAGGTAGACCGGGTCGAAGAGTTCGCCGTCCACGAAGCGCGGCCCGCGGCCGAAGAGCTCGAGCTCCGCCGTGGTCGGCTCGACCGCCTCGCAGAGGCCGATGAGCTGCACGGTCCAGCGCAGGTCGAGCGCGGTCGTCACATTGAGGTTGTCCGCGCCGTACGCGACGACGCTGCCGACGCACGCCTGGTGGTAGCCGGCGCCCTTGTGCATGCGGAGCAGGACCTTCTGGTCCACCACGATGTGCCGTGACGCCGCGAGGAAGGGCAGCGCGCGCATGCTCGTCGCCACTCGGCCGTAGTCGGTGCGGCTGAGCAGTTCGAGGGCGAGCTGTTCGTCGGTGGGCATGTTCCCACCTTGGTTCATGGCCGGGGCGTCGGAAAAGGGGACCCCGGCCCCATGAAAAGAGGACGTAAGTCCCTGCTCCTAGTGCTGCTTCTCCGCCTGCATGCGCGCCACGTACGCCGCGGCCTGCGAGCGTCGCTCCATGCCCAGCTTGGACAGCAGGCTGGAGACGTAGTTCTTGATCGTCTTTTCGGCGAGGTGCAGGCGCTCGCCGATCACGCGGTTGGTCAGGCCCTCGCCGATCAGGTCGAGGATCTTCCGCTCCTGGTCGGTGAGGTTGGCGAGCCGGTCGTCGCCCTTGGCGTTGTTGCCGTCGCGCAGCCGCTCCAGGACCCGGGCCGTGGCGACGGGGTCGAGCAGGGACTTGCCGGCGGCCACGTCGCGTACGGCGGTGAGGAGCTCATTGCCGCGGATGGCCTTGAGGACATATCCGGAGGCACCGGCCATGATCGCGTCGAAGAGTGCCTCGTCGTCGGCGAACGAGGTGAGCATCAGGCAGTGGATGTCCTCGTTCTGCGAACGGATCTCACGGCACACCTCGACCCCGCTGCCGTCCGGCAGGCGCACGTCGAGCACGGCCACGTCCGGCCGGGTCGCCGGGATCCTGACCAGGGCGTCTGCCGCGGTACCCGCCTCGCCGACGACCTCGATGTCGGACTCCACGGAGAGCAGCTCATGGACTCCTCGCCGGACCACCTCGTGATCGTCGAGGAGAAATACCGTAATTTTTCCCTGTTCGCGCACGGAGCCAGTCTCACACACGATCTCTTCGCATGCCCGGGCGGAACCCTTCCAATGCCCGGGGTGGCCGGGATAACGTGCCGGTGTTCCGGCCCCCTGCCAGGCTGTGATCAGTGCTGTGACCAGTAAGTGTTCCCCCTTTTCTCCGTGTACTCGGAAATCCGAGCATTCAGGTACTTGGATTTCCGAGTAAATTCGCAGGTCAGATGGGGTTTCACAGAAATGGGAGGCACTGGGTAACGTGCTTTGTGCAGGGCGCTCGCCGGGGCACCTGTCACGCCTGTTCCCGGCCGAGCCGCACACACCCCGTGCGCGGGCACGGACCAGGCGAGCCGCACTGGTTTTCCCGGTAATCCCGGGGGCCGGACCGACGGAGGAGCACACGTGACCGTGGAGAGCACCGCCGCGCGCAAACCGCGCCGCAGCAGTACGAGCGGCGCCAAGCGCGCAAGCGCCAAGAAGTCCGCGCCGCAGAAAAGCACCGAGCCCGAGCTCGTACAACTGCTGACGCCCGAGGGCAAGCGGGTCAAGAACGCGAAGAACGCGGTGTACGACGCGTACGTCGCGGACATCACCGCCGAGGAGCTGCGCGGCCTCTACCGCGACATGGTCCTCACCCGCCGCTTCGACGCCGAGGCCACGGCCCTCCAGCGCCAGGGCGAGCTCGGCCTGTGGGCCTCGCTGCTCGGCCAGGAGGCCGCCCAGATCGGCTCGGGACGGGCCACCCGTGACGACGACTACGTGTTCCCCACGTACCGCGAGCACGGTGTCGCCTGGTGCCGCGGCGTCGACCCGACGAACCTGCTCGGCATGTTCCGCGGCGTGAACAACGGCGGCTGGGACCCGAACGGCAACAACTTCCACCTGTACACGATCGTCATCGGCTCGCAGACCCTGCACGCCACCGGCTACGCGATGGGCGTGGCCAAGGACGGCGCGGACTCGGCCGTGATCGCGTACTTCGGGGACGGCGCCTCCAGCCAGGGCGACGTGGCCGAATCGTTCACCTTCTCCGCGGTCTACAACGCCCCGGTCGTGTTCTTCTGCCAGAACAACCAGTGGGCGATCTCCGAGCCCACCGAGAAGCAGACCCGGGTGCCGCTCTACCAGCGCGCGCAGGGCTACGGCTTCCCCGGTGTGCGGGTCGACGGCAACGACGTGCTGGCCTGTCTCGCGGTCACCAAGTGGGCGCTGGAGCGGGCGCGTGCGGGTGAGGGCCCTGCGCTCATCGAGGCGTTCACGTACCGCATGGGCGCGCACACCACGTCCGACGACCCGAGCAAGTACCGCAACGACGACGAGCGGGTGGCCTGGGAGGCCAAGGACCCGATTCTGCGGCTGCGGGCCTACCTGGAGTCCGAAGGTCACGCGGATGAGGGATTTTTCGCGGAACTCGACGACGAGAGCGAAGCGTTGGGCAAGCGAGTGCGAGAGGTGGTGCGGGCGATGCCGGATCCGGATCTGATGGCGATCTTCGAGAACGTCTACGCGGACGGGCACGCGCTCGTGGACGAGGAGCGCGCCCAGTTCGCCGCCTACCAGGCGTCGTTCGCGGACGCCCCCGCGGGCGGGGAGGGCAAGTGACCATGGCTGTCCAGAAGCTTCCCATCGCCAAGGCGATCAACGAATCGCTGCGCACCGCGCTGGAGAACGACCCCAAGGTCCTCATCATGGGTGAGGACGTCGGCAAGCTCGGCGGCGTCTTCCGCGTCACGGACGGGCTGCAGAAGGACTTCGGCGAGGACCGGGTCATCGACACCCCGCTCGCCGAGTCCGGCATCGTCGGCACGGCCATCGGCCTCGCGCTGCGCGGGTACCGCCCGGTGGTGGAGATCCAGTTCGACGGATTCGTCTTCCCGGCGTACGACCAGATCGTCACGCAGCTCGCGAAGATGCACGCCCGAGCGCTCGGCAAGATCAAGATGCCGGTCGTCATCCGCATTCCGTACGGCGGCGGAATCGGCGCGGTCGAGCACCACAGCGAGTCCCCCGAGGCGCTCTTCGCGCACGTGGCGGGCCTGAAGGTGGTCTCTCCGTCGAATTCGGCGGATGCCTACTGGATGATGCAGCAGGCCATCCAGAGCGACGACCCGGTGATCTTCTTCGAGCCGAAGCGGCGGTACTGGGACAAGAGCGAGGTCGACAAGGACGCCATCCCGGGGCCCCTGCACAAGGCCGTCGTCGCCCGCGAGGGCAGCGACCTCACGCTCGCCGCGTACGGCCCGATGGTCAAGGTCTGCCTGGAGGCGGCCGCGGCCGCCGAGGAGGAGGGCAAGTCCCTGGAGGTCGTCGACCTGCGCTCCATGTCGCCGATCGACTTCGACACCGTGCAGGCGTCGGTCGAGAAGACGCGGCGGCTGGTCGTCGTGCACGAGGCCCCGGTCTTCCTGGGCACGGGCGCGGAGATCGCGGCGCGCATCACCGAGCGGTGCTTCTACCACCTGGAGGCGCCCGTGCTGCGGGTCGGCGGCTACCACGCCCCGTACCCGCCGGCGCGCCTCGAGGAGGAGTACCTGCCGGGCCTCGACCGGGTGCTCGACGCAGTCGACCGCTCGCTGGCGTACTGAGGGGAGAGGGTCGTGACGACGATGACAGACACTGCTCTTGCCGAGTTCAAGATGCCCGACGTGGGCGAGGGGCTCACCGAGGCGGAGATCCTCAAGTGGTACGTGGCGGTGGGCGACACCGTCACCGACGGCCAGGTCGTGTGCGAGGTCGAGACGGCCAAGGCCGCGGTCGAGCTCCCCATCCCGTTCAACGGTGTCGTACGTGAGCTGCGGTTCCCGGAGGGGACCACGGTCGACGTCGGCCAGGTGATCATCGCGGTGGACGTGTCGGGCGGGACGGGCGCCCCGGCGGCGCCGGTACAGGAGACGACGCCCGAGCCCGCGCCCGAGGCGGAGCCCAAGGCTCCGGAGGGCCGGCAGCCCGTGCTCGTGGGGTACGGCGTCGCGGAGTCCTCCACCAAGCGGCGTGCGCGGAAGGCCGCCCCGGGAGAGACCCCGGTCGCGGCCGCCGAGCCGGAGCCTCAGCCGGAGGCTCAGCACGACCGCCCCCTGAACGGGCACACCGGCACCCGGCCGCTCGCCAAGCCGCCGGTCCGCAAGCTCGCCAAGGACCTCGGCGTCGACCTCGCGACGGTCACGCCGTCCGGCCCCGACGGGATCATCACCCGCGAGGACGTGCACGCGGCGGTGGAGGCCGCGGCCCCGGCCGCCGCACCCGCCCCGCAGCAGGCCGAAGCGCCCGCCCCGCAGGTGACCGAGGCGCCCGCCCCGGCCGTCCCCGCCCCCGCGGCCGCGGGGAGCACGGACGCCCGCGAGACCCGTATCCCCGTCAAGGGCGTCCGCAAGGCCACCGCGCAGGCGATGGTCGGCTCGGCGTTCACGGCGCCGCACGTCACGGAGTTCGTGACGATCGACGTGACGCGGACGATGAAGCTGGTCGAGGAGCTCAAGCAGGACAAGGCGTTCGAGGGGCTGCGGGTCAATCCGCTGCTGCTCATCTCCAAGGCGCTGCTGGTCGCGATCAAGCGGAACCCGGACGTCAACGCCGCCTGGGACGAGGCGAACCAGGAGATCGTCCAGAAGCACTATGTGAACCTGGGCATCGCCGCGGCCACCGCGCGCGGTCTGATCGTGCCGAACATCAAGGACGCGCACGCCAAGACCCTGCCCGAACTGGCCGAGGCGCTCGGCGAGTTGGTCGGCACGGCACGGGCGGGCAAGACCTCGCCCGGCGCCATGCAGGGCGGCACGGTGACGATCACGAACGTCGGCGTCTTCGGCGTCGACACGGGCACGCCGATCCTGAACCCCGGCGAGTCCGCGATCCTCGCGGTCGGCGCGATCAAGCTCCAGCCGTGGGTCCACAAGGGCAAGGTCAAGCCCCGTCAGGTGACGACGCTGGCACTGTCCTTCGACCACCGTCTGGTGGACGGCGAGCTGGGCTCGAAGGTGCTGGCCGACGTGGCGGCGGTCCTGGAGCAGCCGAAGCGGCTGATGACCTGGGCGTAAGGACGGAACGAGAAGGGCCCTGCCGCGACCGTCGCGGCAGGGCCCTTCCTTGTGCCCACGGGGGCGTTACGCCACCTTGAAGCCGTAGTCCAGGAGCTTCTTCGCGTCCTTGGTGCGGTTGTCCAGGGAGGAAGAGGTCAGGACCGTGCCGACGACCGTCTTGCCGTTGCGGGTCGCCGCGAAGACGAGGCAGTACTTCGCCTCCGGGCCGGAGCCCGTCTTCACGCCGATGGTGCCGCGGTAGGAGCCGAGCAGGTTGTTCGTGTTCGACCACGACATGTTGCGGTAGCCACCGTTCGACGTGGTGACCTTCTGCGTGGTCGACTTCGTCTTCACGACCGTGCGGAACGTGGAGTACTTCATCGCGTTGCTCGCGAGCTTCGTCAGGTCGCGCGGCGTCGAGTAGTTGGCGCCGTGCCCGATGCCGTCGAACGAGTCGAAGTGCGTGTTGGACAGGCCCAGGGACCTGGCCGTCGAGTTCATCTGGCCGATGAAGTTCTTCACGCGCTTGGCCCGGGTCGTGCCCTTGCCGAACTTGTCCGCGAGCGCGTACGCGGCGTCGCAGCCGGACGGCAGCATCAGCCCGTACAGGAGCTGGCGGACGGTGACCTTGTCGCCGACGATCAGGCGGGCCGACGAGGCGTAGTTGTTGCGGACGATGTAGTCGCTGTACTCCTTCTGGACCTTGACCTTGGAATCCAGGTTCAGGTTCCGCTGGCCGAGCACCACGCGCGCCGTCATGATCTTCGTGGTGGAGCCGGTGGAGCGACGGGTGTCGGCGGACTTGGTGAAGAGGGTCTTCCCGTTGCCGTTGTTCATCACATAGCCGCCCTTGGCGACGATGGACGGCTTCGGGGGTGCGGCCGCGTGGGCCGTGGTGGTGAGGGCGCCGCCGGCCAGTACCGCGCTCGCGGTGACGAGGACGGCTGATGCGCGACGTACGCCCGTAATGCCGGTATTCAAGTTAAGTACTCCAAATGCCCCTGGGCTGCGGCTGCATGAGGGTGCCGCTCACTCAGTAGACGAGTGAGGAGGCCGGATGGATGTGCCGGAACGTCGGTGAATTCCGGTACGAGTGCTACGAGTGCCCGCCATGTGGACGTGGGATTCCGGCGTATACCTGTTGTATCTATGCTGTGCGCATGCCAGCCGCCACCGCGACCCCCTCGGTCACCCCCGCCACCTCGGCCACCCCTGCCACCTCGGCCTCCCCCACCGCCCCCGTCACCTCCATCAAGCCGCCGCCCGCCGCCGAGCGCGTCTACACGCACGTCAAGCAGGCCGTGCTCGAACGCCGCTACGAGGGCGGCACGCTCCTCACCGAGGGCGAGCTCGCCGAGGCCGTGGGGGTCTCCCGCACCCCGGTGCGCGAGGCGCTCCTGAAGCTGGAGGTGGAGGGGTTGCTGCGGCTCTACCCCAAGAAGGGCGCGCTCGTCCTGCCCGTCTCCGCCCAGGAGATCGCGGACGTCGTCGAGACGCGGCTGCTCGTCGAGACACACGCGGTGCGCAAGGCGGTGCCCGCGCCCGCCGGACTCATCGGCCGCCTGGAGGAGCTCCTCGCCCGGCAGCGGACGCAGGCCGCCGCCGGGGAGCTGGCGGAGGCCGCCGTCACCGACCGGTGCTTCCACGCGGAGATCGTCCGCAGCGGCGGCAACGAGATCCTGTCGCGCCTCTACGACCAGCTGCGCGACCGGCAGCTGCGGATGGGCGTCGCCGTGATGCACTCGCACCCCGACCGGATCGCGAAGACCCTCGCCGAGCACGAGGAGATCCTCGACGCGCTGCGCCGCGGCGACGCGGAGGCGGCGGTCGCCGTGGTCACCCGGCACGTCGGCTGGTTCCAGAACCTGGCGCGGGGCGAGGTCCGATGAGCTCCGCCACCGCCCCGGTCTCGCTGCCCGGGGATCCGCCCGGCGGCCGGAAGGCCGTCCTCGTCTGGTCCATCGGCGTCGCCGTCTACTTCGTCGCCGTCATCTTCCGGACGTCCCTCGGCGTCGCCGGGCTCGACGCCGCCGACCGCTTCCACGTCAACGCGTCCGCGCTGTCGACCTTCTCCATACTCCAGCTGCTCGTCTACGCGGGCATGCAGATACCCGTCGGCCTGATGGTCGACCGGCTCGGCACCAAGAAGGTGCTGACCATCGGTGTCGTCCTCTTCACGGTCGGCCAGCTCGGCTTCGCGTTCTCGCCCACGTACGGGATGGCGCTCGTCTCCCGCGCCCTGCTCGGCTGCGGTGACGCGCTCACCTTCATCAGCGTCCTGCGGCTCGGCACGCGCTGGTTCCCGGCCCGGCGCGGCCCGATGGTCGCCCAGCTCGCCGGCCTCGTCGGCATGGCGGGCAACCTCGTCTCGACCCTCGTCCTGGCCCGGCTGCTGCACTCCGTCGGCTGGACCGCGGCCTTCGCGGGCAGCGCGCTCTGCGGTGTCGTCGTCCTCGTCCTGATGACGCTGTTCCTGAAGGACCACCCCGAGGGGCACGAGCCGGAGCCGGTGCGGCACACCGGTGCCGCCTACGTCCGCAAGCAGATCGCCCTGTCCTGGCGGGAGCCCGGCACCCGGCTCGGTCTGTGGGTGCACTTCACCACGCAGTTCCCCGCGATGGTGTTCCTGCTGCTGTGGGGCCTGCCGTTCCTCGTCGAGGCGCAGGGCCTGTCCCGGGCGACGGCCGGTGAACTGCTCACGCTCGTCGTGCTGTCCAACATGGCCATCGGCCTCGTCTACGGCCAGATCGTGGCCCGGCACCACGCCGCGCGCCTCCCGCTGGCGCTCGGCACCATCGGGACGACGGCCGCCGCCTGGGCGGCCACCCTCGCCTACCCCGGGGACCATGCCCCGATGTGGCTCCTGATCGTCCTGTGCACGGTCCTGGGCGCCTGCGGCCCCGCCTCCATGATCGGCTTCGACTTCGCGCGGCCCGCCAACCCGCCGGAGCGGCAGGGCACGGCCTCGGGCATCACCAACATGGGCGGCTTCGTCGCCTCCATGACGACGCTGCTCGCGATCGGCGTGCTGCTCGACGCGACCGGCGACAACTACCGGGTCGCGTTCTCCGCGGTCTTCGTGCTTGAGGCGCTCGGGCTCTGCCAGATCCTGCGGCTCAAGTCGCGGGCGGTGCGCAGGGAGCGGGAGCGGCTGGTCTCCAGCCGGGTGGAGGCCGTGCACGTGCCGGTCTGACTCATACTCATACGGCTACGGCGTCACGGCGTCACCGCGAAGTTGCGCAGGATCGCGTCCGCCAGGTCGTGGTCGCCCTCGACCTTGATCCGGTCCGCGACCGACGCGTACGTCACCCTGCCGCACGCCAGCTTGAAGTACGTCTCCCAGTCGAGACCGAAGGTGGCGAGCGGGCCCAGCGAGGGCGCGCCGTCGACCGTGCCCTTGCCGTCGGCGTCGATGCGGACCGTGCGCAGGAACTCGACGGGGCCGCTCACGTCGAAGACGACGGCCGAGTTCGCGGGCGCGCCCGCCAGCTTGGCGACGACCTTCGGGAGGCCCTGGAGGAGCAGGTCCCGGGCGACGTACGCCCCCGGGGAGTCGAGGTTGCCGGGCTTGCGCAGCGTCGTACGAAGGTCCTGCTCGTGCACCCACACGTCGAACGCCCGCATCCGCATGGCCAGTTCGAGGGTCTGCTCGGTGCCGAGCGGGCCGCGGATCTTGGTGCTCGGGTCCCGCGACTCGTTCCGCAGCTGCCGCGTGCGGCGGATGATCGTGTACTCCAGCTCGGAGGTCATCTCCGGCGCGGTGTGGTGGCGCCGCACGTCGACCTGCATCTCCATGTACCGCTGGCCCTCGGTCTGCACGTGGAACAGGTCGCGGGGCAGGGTGTGGATCGGGCGGGGGTCGCCCAGCATCTCGCAGTCGAGGCCTATGACATGGGAGACGATGTCGCGCACCGACCAGCCGGGGCAGGGGGTGGCCCAGTTCCACTCTCCCTCGGCGAGGGGCGACACCAGCTCGGATATCGCCTCAACGGAATGCGTCCAGGCATCGGCGTAGTTCTGCAGGCTGGGATGGAGACTCACGGGACCCCTTGCGGTCGTACGCGGGCGGTGGGTGTCTGAGACGTTAAGTTACGCTGCCCACAGGCACCCCGGCAGTGCTTTCGTGTGACGATCGTAGGCCCGTGTTGACGGCTCGAATGCCAGGACGGTGGTAGTGTGCGCGCCTCCCTCATCCAGATCGCCGTAGACGAGGACGAACCGGTCAATTCCCGTAGGTCGCGGGTCGCTTCGCTGGTACGCGAGGTGAGCGCCCGGGAGGGCTCGGATCTGGTCGTTCTTCCGGAACTGTGGACCACGGGCGCCTTCGCGTACGAGTCCTTCGCGGGCGAGGCGGAGCCGCTGGAAGGTCCGACGTACGACGCGATGTCGAAGGCGGCGAGCGACGCGGGTGTGTGGCTGCACGCGGGCTCGATCCCCGAGCGTGACCCTGATGGCTCCCTCTACAACACCTCGCTCGTCTTCTCCCCGGCCGGTGAACTCGCCGCCTCCTACCGGAAGATCCACCGCTTCGGCTTCGACAAGGGGGAGGCCGTCATGATGGCGGCCGGCTCCGAGCTGACGACTGTCCGCACGCCGGAGGCCACGGTGGGTCTTGCGACCTGCTACGACCTGCGCTTCCCCGAGCTCTTCCGGGGGCTCGTCGACGCGGGCGCGGAGATGTTCGTGGTGCCGGCGGGGTGGCCGGAACGGCGGCGCGAGCACTGGTTGTTGTTCGCGCGGGCGCGGGCGGTTGAGGACCAGGTGTACGTGTTGGCGTGCGGGACCGGGGGGACGCACGCGGGGGTTCCCCAGGCGGGGCACAGTGTTGTCGTCGATCCGTGGGGTGAGGTGCTCGCGGAGGCGGGGGGTGGTGAGGAGGTCCTCACCGTCGATCTTGACCTCGGGAAGGTGGGGGCTGTCCGGGAACAGTTCCCGGCGCTGAAGGATCGCCTCCTGGGGCAGGCCCCGCCGCCCCGCCCCTGAGCCGCGGCTCCGCCGCGAGTTTGCCGTGGTCTCTTCGGCTGCGGGTGCGTGGTGGCTGGTCGCGCAGTTCCCCGCGCCCCTGGGGGCGCGGCTGCGCCGCGGTGCTCGGGTGCGGGTGCGGCTGCGGGTGCGTGGTGGCTGGTCGCGCAGTTCCTCGCGCCCCTGGGGATGCGGCTGCGCCGCGGTGCTCGGGTGCGGATGCGGCTGCGGGTGCGTCGTGGCTGGTCGCGCAGTTCCCCGCGCCCCTGAGGACGCAGCTTCGCCGCAGTCCTCGCGCGCAGCTTCCGCGCGCAGCTTTCGCACGAGGACCGCGCCCAAGACTCAATCCTCGGCCTCCCGCTCCTTCTCCGACAGGCGGATTACGCAGACCGTGACCGCGAGGAGCAGGGCGGGGTCGGCGTCGTCGCGGGTGATGTGCAGGCCGTAGGTGTCGCGGACGCGGAACCAGCGGCGGGAGATGTCGGCCAGGAGTTCGCCGTCGTATTCGATGGCGAACTCGCGGTCGAGGATCTTGCCGCTGACGTCCAGCTCCGTGCCGTCGACCAGCTCGACGCGGTAGTGGTTGCGCAACAGGGACAGCCGCTTGCGCTTCACTGTGGCGAGCGGGTCGCCCGCTCGCTCGATGACCATCGTGTCGCGCAGCGCCAGCATCTTGGCGTGGATGTCGATGACGACGTTGCCCTGCGTGTCCTTCAGCTCGAAGGTGTCACGCAGGCGCATCGCCTTGCCGTCGACGAGGAAGACCTTGCGGCCCCGGTCGTCCTCGATCCAGTAGTCGTCGCCGATGCCGAGCACGCGGTCGCGTACGAGAAGTCTCATGACGGCATGACTACCCCGTACCGTCGCACATCGGACAAGTCCGGGTCAGTAGGTGCGCGGCGGCTGGTCCGGGTCGACGACGGTCGTCTGGGTGGCCGGCGGGACCACGGCCCGCCTGCGCCGGGCGATGCTGGTGAAGACGGCGACACCGATGAGGCCCACCGCCATCATGATGAGACCGGTGACGGTGACGTTGAGCCCGTCCACTTCCCAGTCGGTCGCGAACGTGAGGATGGCACCCACGGCGATCAGGATGATGCATCCGCCGAGGCCCATAGGAACCGCCTCCCTGCTTAGTGGCTACGAAGCCTCCGGGTACCCGGGACCTTCGTAGCCACACAGGCATTCGGAGTTCAGCCCTCCAGGAACGCCACCAGCGCGTTGGCCAGCATGTGCGGGTCGTCGGCGCCGCACAGTTCGCGCACGCTGTGCATGGAGAGGATCGCGACGCCGATGTCGACGGTCTTGATGCCGTGGCGGGCGGCGGTGATCGGGCCGATGGTGGTGCCGCACGGCATCGCGTTGTTGGAGACGAACGACTGGAACGGCACGCCCGCCTTCTCGCACGCGGCGGCGAAGACGGAGCGTCCCGAACCGTCCGTGGCGTAACGGTTGTTGACGTTCACCTTGAGGATCGGGCCGCCGTTGGCGCGCGGGTGGTGCGTCGGGTCGTGCCGCTCCGCGTAGTTGGGGTGCACGGCGTGGCCGGTGTCGGAGGAGAGGCAGACGGTGCCGGCGAAGGCGCGGGCCTTGTCCTCGTACGAACCGCCGCGCGCGAACACGGACCGCTCGAGCACGCCGCCGAGGAGCGGCCCGTCGGCGCCGGTGTCGGACTGCGAGCCGTTCTCCTCATGGTCGAAGGCGGCGAGCACGGGGATGTACGGCAGCTCCTCCTGGGCGGCGACGGCGGTGAGGGCGGCCGTCGCGGCGTGCACGGAGAGGAGGTTGTCCATGCGGGGGCCCGCGACCAGTTCGCGGTCGCGGCCGAGGAAGGCGGGCGCCTCGACGGCGTACGTCATGAGGTCCCAGCCGGTGACATCGCCCTCGCCGAGCCCGGTCTCGTCCTCCAGGAAGCGGATCAGGTCGCCCTCGTGGACGTCGTCGCCCAGGCCCCAGATGGGCTGCATGTGCTTCTGCTTGTCGAGCTTGAGGCCGTCGGTGTGCACGGACCGGTCCATGTGGATGGCCAGTTGGGGCACGCGCAGCAGCGGCCGGTCGATGTTCACGAGCCGCGTGGTGCCGTCGCGCAGGGAGAGGCGTCCGGCGAGGCCGAGGTCCCGGTCGAGCCAGGAGTTGAGGAGCGGCCCGCCGTAGATCTCCACGGCGACCTGGCGCCAGCCGTGGGCGGCGGCGTCGGGCTGCGGCTTCACGCGCAGGTTCGGGGAGTCGGTGTGGGCGCCGACGATGCGGAAGGGGGTGTGCGCGGCGGCGTTCTCCGGCACGTACCAGGCGATGATGGCGCCGCCCCGCAGCACGTACTTTCCGCCGGTCGTACCGTCCCAGGCTTCGGTCTCCTCGACCTGCCGGAAACCGGCCTTCTCCAGCCGCTCGGCGGCGCTCGCCACGGCGTGGTACGGCGTAGGGGCGGCCGCCAGGAAGGTCATGAGGTCTTCGGTGTGGCCACGGTCGAAGGGCCCGGAGGGTGTGCGCATGCCAGCCAGCCTAGCTACCGCTTTCAACCGGTGGTGCGGCTCCCGACCCCCGGGTGGCCGACGCACGACGGCCCGCCCCGGGGCGGGGCGGGCCGTCGTGGTGCGTCAGGAGCTGTACGGGCGCCTCAGGAGGCGCCGTGCTGCCTGGGGGGCGTCCTTGACTAGAACGCCGCCTCGTCCAGCTCCATCAGGTCCAGCTCCACGCCCTCGGCGAGCTTCCGCTCGGTCGCGACGCCCGGCAGGACGTTCGCGGCGAAGAACTTGGCGGCGGCGATCTTGCCCTCGTAGAACGCCTTGTCCTTGGCGGAGGCGGTCTCCAGCTTCTCGGCGGCGACGGCGGCACCGCGCAGCAACAGGTAGCCGACGACGACGTCGCCGGAGACCATCAGCAGGCGCGTGGTGTTCAGGCCCACCTTGTAGATGGACTTGACGTCCTTCTCCGTGGCCGCGAGGTCGGTCAGCATGACGCCGACGATGGCCTCCAGCTCGACGGCGGCCTTGGCCAGCTCCTCACGGGCGCCGGCAAGCGTCTCGCCGCCCGTGCCGACCGCGAGGAACTTCTTGATCTCCTCGGCGAGGCCGTTCAGCGCGGCGCCCTGGTTGCGGACGATCTTCCGGAAGAAGTAGTCCTGGCCCTGGATCGCCGTCGTGCCCTCGTAGAGGGTGTCGATCTTGGCGTCACGGATGTACTGCTCGATCGGGTACTCCTGGAGGTACCCCGAGCCGCCGAACGTCTGGAGCGACTGTGCCAGCTGTTCGTACGACTTCTCCGAGCCGTAGCCCTTGACTATCGGGAGGAGGAGGTCGTTGAGCGCGATCAGCGACGACGCGTCCTCGCCCGCCGCCTCCTTGACCTGGATCTCGTCCTGGACGGCCGCGGTGTGCAGGACCAGGGCGCGCATGCCCTCGGCGTACGCCTTCTGCGTCATGAGGGAGCGGCGGACGTCCGGGTGGTGCGTGATGGTGACCTTGGGGGCCGTCTTGTCCATGAACTGGGCGAGGTCCGGGCCCTGCACGCGCTCCTTGGCGTACTCCAGGGCGTTCAGGTAGCCCGTCGAGAGCGTCGCGATGGCCTTCGTGCCGACCATCATGCGGGCGAACTCGATGATCATGAACATCTGGCGGATGCCGTCGTGCTTGTCGCCGATCAGCCAGCCCTTGGCGGGGTGCTGGTCGCCGAACGTCATCTCGCAGGTGTTGGAGGCCTTGAGACCCATCTTGTGCTCGACGTTCGTGGCGTAGACGCCGTTGCGCTCGCCCAGCTCGCCGGTCTCCCAGTCGAAGTTGTACTTCGGGACCAGGAAGAGGGAGAGGCCCTTGGTGCCGGGTCCTGCGCCCTCGGGGCGGGCGAGGACGTAGTGGAGGATGTTCTCCGACATGTCGTGCTCGCCGGACGTGATGAAGCGCTTCACGCCCTCGATGTGCCAGGAGCCGTCCTCCTGCTGCACGGCCTTGGTGCGGCCCGCGCCCACGTCCGAACCGGCGTCCGGCTCGGTCAGGACCATCGTCGAGCCCCACTGCTTCTCGACGGCGATCTGGGCGACCTTCTTCTGCGCCTCGTTGCCCTCCTCGAAGAGGATGCCGGCGAACGCGGGGCCGGACGAGTACATCCACACGGCCGGGTTCGCGCCGAGCAGCAGCTCCGCGTACGCCCAGATCAGGGAGCGCGGGGAGGTCGTGCCGCCGATCTCCTCGGGCAGGCCGAGGCGCCAGTACTCGGAGTCCATGAAGGCCTGGTAGCTCTTCTTGAAGGACGCGGGCACCGGGGCGGTGTTGGTCGCGGGGTCGAAGACCGGCGGGTTGCGGTCGGCGTCCTCGAAGGACTCCGCCAGCTCGTTCTCCGCGAGGCGGCGCAGCTCGTCGAGGATGCTCTTGGCGGTGTCGACGTCCATCTCCGCGAACGGGCCGGTGCCGTACAGCTTGTCGCGGCCGAGCACCTCGAAGAGGTTGAACTCGATGTCGCGGAGATTCGACTTGTAGTGGCCCATGGCGAAGGCTCCGTAAGCAGGAAAGTGGATGAATACCAGCAAGTAGCTACGATGATGCTACCCGTCGGTAATAAGGCGCAACCCCTAACCGCCCATCTGTGACGTCCATGACTCAGTACGCTTACGCGCATGTACGGCTACGACCAGAATCCCGGCGCCCAGCAGCAGTACGCCCCGCCGGGCGCGCAGCCGCCGCCGCAGCAGATGCAGGGCATGCCCGGCGGTGGCTACGGCCAGCAGCCTCCGCTCTACCCCGAGCCCTCGCCGCCGTCCCTCGCGGACGCGGTGCGTGCCTTCACGACGGGGTCGATGTCCGCCGAGGACTTCCAGCAGATCTTCGCCACGTCGAAGGTCTACTGCCCGCGCGGTGACAACCCCGGCTTCCTCGCCCTGCACAACACGCAGCAGCCCGTGATCCCGATGTTCACCTCCCTCAAGGAGCTGCGCCGGTACGCGGGCAAGGACTCCAAGTACTTCGTCATCACCGGCGCGGAGGTCATCGACCTGCTCCCGACCGGGTACGGCTTCGTCCTCGACATGGAGGGCGAGCACCGCATGGTCTTCGACGCGAAGGCCGTGGAGCAGATGGTCGACTTCGCGATGCGCCGTATGTACGGCTAGGACGTGACCGCCGCGCCGGCTCACTCGTAGATCGCTTCAAGCCACCCCTGGAGCCCGGAGGGAATTCCCTCCGGGCTTCGCTCGTTCCCAGTGGCAGAAAGTTCTACGTTCAACTAAAGTGAGTGAACGAGGAGGTACCGACCATGCCTGCAGTGACTGTCGAGAACCCGCTGACCCTGCCCCGAGTGGCGGCGGCGGCCGACGCGACGGCGCGCCCCGTGCTCGCCGTGACCACGGCGCCGAGCGGCTTCGAGGGCGAGGGGTTCCCGGTGCGCCGGGCCTTCGCGGGGATCAACTACAAGTACCTCGACCCGTTCATCATGATGGACCAGATGGGCGAGGTGGAGTACGAGGCGGGCGAGCCGAAGGGCACCCCCTGGCACCCGCACCGCGGCTTCGAGACGGTCACGTACCTGATCGACGGCACCTTCGTCCACCAGGACTCCAACGGTGGCGGCGGCACCATCCGCAACGGCGACACCCAGTGGATGACGGCTGGCAGCGGCCTCCTGCACATCGAGGCGCCGCCGGAGTCCCTCGTCATGTCCGGCGGCCTCTTCCACGGCCTCCAGCTGTGGGTGAACCTGCCCGCCAAGGACAAGATGATGGACCCCCGCTACCAGGACATCCGCGGCGGCCAGGTCCAGCTGCTCTCCACCCCCGACGGCGGCGCGCTGCTCCGCGTCATCGCCGGTGAGCTCGACGGGCACGAGGGCCCCGGCATCACGCACACGCCGATCACGATGATCCACGCGACCGTGCGGCCCGGCGCCGAGGTCACGCTGCCCTGGCGCGAGGAGTTCAACGGACTCGCGTACGTCCTCGCCGGACGCGGCACCGTCGGCGCCGAGCGGCGCCCCGTCCACATGGGGCAGACCGCGGTCTTCGGCGCCGGGTCCTCGCTGACCGTCCGCGCCGACGAGCGGCAGGACGCGCACGCCCCCGACCTGGAGATCGTGCTGCTCGGCGGGCAGCCGATCCGGGAGCCCATGGCGCACTACGGCCCGTTCGTGATGAACAGTCAGGCCGAGCTGCAGCAGGCCTTCGAGGACTTCCAGAAGGGCCGGCTCGGCAGGGTGCCGGCCGTGCACGGGATGTAGGTCCGGCGCCGGTCCGGTCCCCGGCCGTACATAACGTGCGCGGCAGGTGACCCCGTGCTCGGGTAGGAGGGGTGAACACCCTCCTGCCCGAGTCCGTCCGCCGCGTCGCCGCCTGGTGCGTCGTCGCACTCCTCGTCACCGGCGTCGCCGCCGTGGGGGTCTGGCTCTGCGTCATCCTCAAGACGGCCGTCACCCCGGTGCTGCTCGCCCTGCTCGGCACCGCGCTCCTCGGCCCGCTGTACCGGCGGCTGCTCAGGATGAAGGTGCAGCGCTCCCTCGCCGCGGGGCTGACGTGCGCGGCCGTCGTCGCCGTCGTCGGCGGCGTCACCTACATCGTGGTGAAGGCGCTGATCGACACCGGCGACCAGATCATCGCCTCCCTGAAGCAGGCCGCGAACGACGTCGCGAAGTACTTCGGGGCGGCGGGCACCTCGCTGGACGACATGGCGTCCAACGCCAAGGAACTCCTCGGCAAGTTCGGCGGGACCGCCGCGTCCGGCGTGCTCAACGGACTCAGCGTCGTCGGCGAGGTCATCGCCATGGCCGTGCTCGCGCTCCTGCTGGTCTTCTTCTTCCTGCGCGACTCCGGGCGGGCCATGGCAGCCCTGCGCTCGCTCTCGCCCGGCGGCTCCGCCGACGTCGTGGAGGCGATGGCGCACCGGGCCTTCGGCGCTATCGAGGGCTTCATGCGGGGCACCACGATCATCGCGTTCATCGACGCGCTCTGCATCACCGTCGGACTGCTGATCCTGCGGGTGCCCGGCGCGGTGGGGCTCGGCGCGCTCGTCTTCGTCGGCGCGTACATCCCCTACCTCGGCGCCTTCCTGTCCGGCGCGGTCGCCGTCCTCGTCGCCCTCGCCGACCGCGGCTTCGCCATCGCCCTCTGGGCGCTCGGCGTGGTCCTCGCCGTCCAGGTCCTTGAGGGGCACATCCTCCAGCCGGTGATCCAGAGCCGGACGGTGCAGATGCATCCGGCCGTGGTGATGCTGGCCATCACCGCGGGGGCGTCCGTGGCCGGCATCATCGGCATGCTCCTCGCGGTGCCGCTGACGGCGGCGGCCTTCGGGATCGTCTCCGAGCTGCGCTCGCGCTACGCGGCGGGACCCGTGCCGCCACCGTCCGCGGGCGACCCCGCGTCCTCGTAGAGCTCGAACCAGATGCTCTTGCCGTCGCCCCGCGGGTCCACGCCCCACGCCCCGGCGAGCAGCTCCATCAGGACGAGGCCGCGCCCGGACGAGGCGAGCTCGCCGGGCCTGCGCTTGTGCGGCAGGTCGTCGCTGCCGTCCGCGACCTCGGCCCGCAGCCTGCGCGCGCCCGGCTCGCCGGTGACCTCGGCGACCATCAGGGCGTCGCCGTCCGTGTGCACGAGGACGTTGGTGAGCATCTCCGAGACCATCAGGACCGCCGAGTCGACCTGGTCGTCGTCCGCCCAGTCGTGCAGCAGGTCCCGCAGGTGACGGCGGGCCCCCGCGATGCGCTCCGGTTCGGCCTGGGCGATGGTCATGACCGTGCGGCGGGCGTCCCTGCGCTGCTCGGGGCGGCCCGTCCGGCTCAGCAGCAGTATCGCTATGTCGTCCTCGCGGCGGTCCGCGAGCGGGCCCGTGGTGTAGTGCGACGTGGGCCCGTGCACGGCCTGGACGAGCGAGTCGGCGAGCTGCTCCAGACTCTCGGGGTCGCCGTCGCCCGCGTACTCCTCCAGGATCGTCCTGATCCGCGACCAGCCGCTGTCCAGGTCGTGGCCGCCGGTCTCGATGAGGCCGTCGGTGCAGATCAGCATGGTCTCGCCGGGCTCCAGGACGAGCCGGGTCGTCGGATAGTCGGCGTCCGGGTCGATGCCGAGCGGCAGGCCGCCCGCGGTGGGACGCAGCAGAACCGTTCCGTCGCTCATGCGTATCGCGGGCTCGGGGTGGCCTGCGCGGGCCATCTCAAGGACGCCGGTCGCAGGGTCGGCCTCCACGTACAGGCAGGTCGCGAAGCGCGGGTCGTACTCCATGGCCTCGTCGGCGCCCGTGCCGCTCGACCCGTACGTGATCGACTCGGTGATCCCCGACAGGAAGCGGGTCGCGCGCGAGAGGACGGCGTCCGGGCGGTGCCCCTCCGACGCGTACGCGCGCAGGGCGATCCGCAGCTGCCCCATCAGACCCGCCGCGCGCACGTCGTGCCCCTGCACGTCGCCGATGACGAACGCGATACGGCCGCTGGGCAGCGGAATCATGTCGTACCAGTCGCCGCCCACCTGAAGCCCGCCGCCGGTCGGCACATAGCGGGCCGCCACGCTCATCCCCGGGATCTGCGGGCCCAGCATCGGCAGCATCGACCGCTGAAGCCCCTCCGTCAGCTCCCGCTCCGACTCCGCGACACCGGCCCGCGACAGGGCCTGCGCCAGCATCCGCGCCACCGTCGTCAGCACGGAACGCTCGTCGGGCGTGAACGACACCGGATACGTGAACGCCGCCATCCACGCACCCATCGTGCGGCCCGCGACCGTCAGCGGCAGGAACGCCCACGACTGCCGCTCGAAGCGTCTGGCCAGCGGCCAGGAGGCGGGATAGCGCCTGCGGTAGTCCTCCGGGGTGGACAGATAGACGGCACGGCCGGTGCGCACCACTTCCGCGGCCGGATAGTCGGTGTCCAGCGGCATCGCGGAGAAGGGCCCGTCGTCGCCCGGCTGATGCCCGTGGTGCCCGATGATCGTCAGCCGCTCGGCCTCCACCCCGAAGACCGCGAGCCCGTCCGGCGAGAACCCCGGCATGGAGAGCCCGGCGGCGACCCGCAGCACCTCCTCCGTGGAGCGTGCCTCGGCGAGCGCACGCCCCGCGTCCAGCAGGAACGCCTCGCGGGAGCGGCGCCAGTCGCCGGTGACCGGGGTGCGGGCGGCGGTGCCGGGCGCGGGCTCCGTCACCTCTTGCAGGGTGCCGACCAGCTCGTACGCCTCGGTCGCCCCGTGCATCACCGGCTTGGAGCGGCTGCGCACGGTGCGCAGGACCCGGCGCCCCGTCTCGTCCATGATCCGCAGCCGGGCCTCGGCGAGGGTGCCCTCGGCGACGGCGAGCTGGACGGTGCCGTAGATCTCGTTCCAGTCGACCGGGTGGAAGCGGGAGCGTACGGCCGCCTCCGACAGCGTCTGGGCGCGCTCGGGCAGGCCGAGCAGCCGGGCCGCCTCCGCGTCGAGCGTGACGGTCCCGGACGCGTTGTCCCAGCGCCACAGCCCGGTCGCGATGGCGGCCAGGACGTCCCGGACGGGAGGCAGGGAGTCATCCCCCACCTGCAGAAGGGGATCGTCGGTGCGCATTGACCCACTTTAGGAAGATGTACAGGCAAGCCGCCACCGAACCCGGCCGCATCCGGCCCCCCGGCGGGTGGCCGGCGGCGATATCCGGAAACCGATCTTCGGCCGGACGGTAGCCTTGTGAGCGTCTGCTCTCTCCCCTATTCGCGAAGACTGGATGAACGACGATGCATCGGTACAGGTCCCACACCTGCGGCGAGCTCCGCGCCTCTGACGTCGGCACCGACGTCCGGCTGAGCGGCTGGCTGCACAATCGCCGAGACCTGGGCGGCATTCTCTTCATCGATCTCCGCGATCACTACGGCATCACGCAGCTGGTGGCCCGCCCCGGCACGCCCGCGGCCGAGACGCTCGACAAGCTCTCCAAGGAGACGGTCGTCCGCGTCGACGGCAAGGTCGTCTCGCGCGGCGCCGACAACGTGAACCCGGAGCTGCCCACCGGCGAGATCGAGATCGAGGCCGCCGAGGTCGAGGTGCTCGGCGCCGCGGGCCCGCTGCCCTTCACGATCAACGCCGAGGACGGCGTGAACGAGGAGCGGCGCCTGGAGTACCGCTTCCTGGACCTGCGCCGCGAGCGCATGCACCGCAACATCATGCTGCGGTCGGCCGTGATCGCCTCGATCCGCTCGAAGATGGTGGCCCTCGGCTTCAACGAGATGGCGACGCCGATCCTCACCGCGACCTCCCCCGAGGGCGCGCGCGACTTCGTCGTCCCGTCCCGCCTGAACCCCGGCAAGTTCTACGCGCTGCCCCAGGCCCCCCAGCAGTTCAAGCAGCTGCTGATGATCTCGGGCTTCGACCGCTACTTCCAGATCGCGCCCTGCTTCCGCGACGAGGACGCGCGCGCGGACCGCTCGCCGGGCGAGTTCTACCAGCTCGACGTCGAGATGAGCTTCGTGGAGCAGGAAGACGTCTTCCAGCCCATCGAGAAGCTGATGACGGAGCTCTTCACGGAGTTCGGCGGCGGCCGCGAGGTCACGTCCCCCTTCCCGCGCATCCCGTTCCGCGAGTCGATGCTGAAGTACGGCAACGACAAGCCGGACCTGCGCGCCAAGCTCGAACTGGTCGACATCACCGACATCTTCGAGGGCTCGGAGTTCAAGGCGTTCGCGGGCAAGCACGTGCGTGCGCTTCCGGTGCCGGACACGGCGTCGCAGTCCCGCAAGTTCTTCGACGGCCTCGGTGACTACGCGGTCGAGCAGGGCGCCAAGGGCCTGGCCTGGGTGCGCGTCGCCGAGGACGGCTCGCTGACGGGCCCGATCGCGAAGTTCCTGACGGAGGCGAACGTCGAGGAGCTCACGAAGCGCCTCGGCCTGAAGGCCGGTCACGCCGTCTTCTTCGGCGCGGGCGAGTTCGACGAGGTCTCGAAGATCATGAGCGCGGTCCGCGTCGAGGCGGCCAAGCGCGCGGGCCACTTCGAGGAGGGCGTCTTCCGCTTCTGCTGGATCGTCGACTTCCCGATGTACGAGAAGGACGAGGAGACCGGCAAGATCGACTTCTCCCACAACCCCTTCTCGATGCCGCAGGGCGGCATGAAGGACCTGGAAGAGAAGGACCCGCTCGACATCCTGGCGTGGCAGTACGACATCGTCTGCAACGGCATCGAGCTCTCCTCCGGCGCCATCCGGAACCACGAGCCCGAGGTCATGCTGAAGGCCTTCGAGATCGCGGGCTACGACGCGGAGACCGTCGAGCACGAGTTCGCGGGCATGCTGCGGGCGTTCCGCCTCGGCGCGCCGCCGCACGGTGGCATCGCCCCCGGCGTCGACCGCATCGTGATGCTGCTCGCCGATGAGCCGAACATCCGGGAGACGATCGCGTTCCCGCTGAACGGTAACGCGCAGGATCTGATGATGGGGGCGCCGACGGAGCTGGACGAGTCCCGTCTGCGGGAGCTCAACATTTCGCTGCGGAAGCCTGTGGCGCCGAAGCCTGCGGCGCAGTAGCGGGTACGTAATTGGCCCCGGAACCTTTGGTTCCGGGGCCTTTTGCTGTTCGCTGTCGCGTGCGGATGCGTTGTGGCTGGGCGCGCAGTTCCCCGCGCCCCTGGCAGCGCCCCTGACGGGCGGCTGCCCCCCGAAACGGGGCGGCTGTCTCAGGCGGCGTGGGTCGGGGAGGAGTTGGCCTCTGCTTCGGCCCACTCCGTCACGAGCTGTTCGTACAGCGCGCGTTCGTCGGGACGGAGGCGTCCTCCCGCGCGCAGCCACAGCGCACGGATGTCCTCATTGACCTCGTCGGCGGAGCGCCGGCGGTCGGGGGAGGGAGTCGTGGCCATGTGGTGAAGCCTACGTAGGGAGATGTGAAGGCGGCGTCAATTTAAGCCTCCTCTCCGCATGACTTAGCTCACCGTGAGACATACCCCTCGTTTGAGTGGGCAGTCGAACCGGGCCGGAACTGCGGTTTGTTGAGGGAGGTGGCCTCCCTCACCCCATCTGCTCCTTCTGCTGCCGCTCCTTCTTCTGCTCCTCCTGCTTCTTCTACTTCTTCGCCATCAGCTCCACGGCCCGCGAGAAGCTGTCCGCCCCGTGCCCCGCCTCGACGACACGGCGGAAGACGTCGTGCACGGCGTCCGGGAACGCGGTGTCCACGCCCGCGTCGGCGGCCGTGTGGACGACGTGTTCCATGCTGGCGAGGCCCATCGAGGCGCGGTCCACGTCACCGGCGTGGTTGCCCGCGTCGATGCGGGGCGCGTAGAAGTCGATGAAGTGCCCCATGCCGGCGAAGTTTTCGGTGGCGTAGGGGGCGATTTCGGCGGCGGTGATGCCGTGGGCGGCAGCCATGGCGACGGCCTGCCAATAGGCGATCATTGATGGCCAGAAAATGACCATGTTCAGCTGGTACATGAGCGCGGCGAGCCCCTGATCCTCGCCCCGGTAGTCGGACTTGCCGGTGATGACTTCGAGGGCGGGGCGGTGCTTGTCGTACGCCTCGCGGGGACCGCTGTAGAACGTCGACGCGTCGGCGGTGCCGATGAGGGGCGGCGGGACCAGGACGCCACCGGTCAGGTGGGTCCCACCGAGTTCGGTCACCCAGCGGGCGCCCGCCCGTGCCTTCTCCGGGGTGTCCGAGCTGAGGTTCACGACGGTGCGGCCGGCGAGGGCCGCCTTGGCGGGCTCCAGGATCGCGTACATCGCGTCGAAGTCGGTGAGGCTGAGGATCACCAACTCGTTGGCGAGCAGGGCTTTCTCGGCACTGTCGGCGAAGACCGCGCCGCGCTCCACGAGGGCGTCGGCGCGGGACCGGGTGCGGTTCCAGAGGGTGACGTCGTAGCCGCGGTCGAGGTAGGCGGCGGCCATGGCCTGGCCCATGGGGCCGAGGCCGATGACGGTGACGGAGGGGGCGGGCTGGGGCGAGGAAGGCATGGGTGACTCCAGACGATTGCGGTGCGTTACTAAAACGATCGCTCTATCCAGCGACTGGAGAGAACGTAGCACAGCTCTAGAACGAACGCTCTACTTAGTGAGTGGGTAGAGTGGGGGCATGCCCCAGAAGAGCTCAGCCCCAGCCCCGGCCCCGGCCCCCGGCGAAGCGGCCGGCGCGGCCCTCGGTACGCGCGACCGGATCGTCGTCGTCGCCGCCCGCCTCATCCAGCGGCAGGGCTATGTGGGCACCGGGATCAAGCAGATCGCCAAGGAGGCGGAGGCGACGCTCGGCTCCGTCTACCACTTCTTCCCCGGCGGGAAGGAGGCCGTGGCGGTGGCCGCGATCACTTACAGCGCGGAGGAGTTCGCGGAGCTGCTGCGGGTGGGGCTGGCGGGTGGTGACGCCGACCCGGGCGCCGCGATCGAGCGCTGCGCGGGCGAACTGGCCGTGGGACTGCGGGAGTCGGGCTGGGTCGACGGCTGCCCGGTCACGGCGGCGGCCCTGGAGACCCTCGGCACCGACTCGGAGATCCAGCGGGTCTGCGCGGAGGCGCTGCGCGGCTGGGAGCGGATCGTGGAGGAGCGGCTGCTCGGGGCGGGATTCTCGGCGCAGGACGCGCGCGAGGTGGCGTCGACGGTCATCAGTGCGCTGGAGGGCGCGGAGGTGACGGCGCAGGTCGCCCGGAGTGAGGAGCCGTTGCGGGCGGTGGGGCGGCAGTTGGCGCGGTTGGTGGGTACGTACGGGGCGTGAGGCCCGGGCCCGGCCCCGTACGCGGTCGTCCGTCCGGGCTTACTCGCCCTGCTCCTGAGGGTGCTCCGTGTCGCTGAACAGGTCGTCCGCGTCGGTTGCTGTGGCGGCGAGGGTGAGCCAGCGGTCGACGGTACGCAGGTCGGTGCAGGTTGCGATGCGTTCGCGGGCGGTGTGGGAGAGGGGGACGCCGCGCGCCTCAAGGAAGCGGAGGATCGCCTCGGTCTGACCCTCGAGGTACTTTTCCTCGGCGAGTGTGCCCTGTCCGGGGAAGTAGATATCCGCAGCCATCTTCACCAAGTCCTTCCAAGCGGCTCGGGCAGGAGTGTCGCCCAGGCCTGCGTCCAGCAGCTGCCAGTAGTGGTCGAACGTCTTGCGGTCGCCGGTTGATCCCAGGGCGGTGACCAGTGCCTCCAGTATGGCCATGTGCTCCGGGCCATGCGCATGCGTAAACGCGGACAAAGCGGCGAAGGGCAGGTCCTGTGCGGCTTCTTCGGGGTCGATGATCATCGGTACGTTGTCGGGACCGAGGACCAGTGGGTGCACGCTCAGGGCGGTCCATCCCTCCACCCCGATCCGGAAGGGGCCGAGCGCCCAGGTCGAGGTGGCCTTGTCCTGGCAGACGGCCAGGAGCAGGGCGGGGATGTGGTACTTCGAGTAGAGGTACGTCAGGTAGTACCCCCAGCTCACCGCCTTCTCCCGGTCCTGGCGCCGCTGAGCCTCTACGACCAGCAGGAATGCGCGGCCGTTCGGGGCGCTGACCCGGAGCAGGGTGTCGACGCGGCGCTCGATGGGCCGGGTCTCGGTGACGTCCGGCGTGATCACCTCGACGGTCGGATTCTCGGGCAGCGCGACGCCCAGGAGCCGGAAGACCGGCGTCAGGAGCTCGGGGCGGTCCTGGAAGATCCTGTGCGAGGCCTCGTGTTGCGATGTGACCATGTGAGGAAGCTAGGCGGATCAAGGGCCGAGTTTCCCCACTCGGGAAGGGGGATCACCCTTTCGAGTGCGGAGGAAACGTTCCCCTCCCCACGGCTAGGGCCGTGGGCTGAGAGGGCCCCCGGCCCGGAGGGCACGCAGGAGTCCCGCGAGGGTTTCCGGGGCGGTGAGCAGTTCCGTGGCGGGGTCTTCGCTTTCGCGGAGGCGGATGTGGGTCCCGGTGCTGCCCAGTTCCACGCAGTCGTTACCCACGCCGCCGCCGGAGAAGGTTGACTTCTGCCAGCGGGTGGCGTTCATTGCCCGCTCGCCTTGATGGCGTGCATGAATTGAGCCAGAGCCTTTGCGCCAGCTGACAATTCAACGGCAGGAGCGTCACTTTCGCGGAGGCGGACGTGTGGGTCGGCGGCGGTCGGTTCCACGCAGTTGTTGCCGTCCCCGCTGCCCGAGAAGGATGACTTTTGCCAGGCGGTGGCGCTCATCCTTCGCCCTCCTTGATGACACGCAGGAGCCGGACCAAGGCGGCGGGATCAGTCACCAGTTCGACGGCGGGGCAGTCGCTCTCGCGGAGGCGGATGTGGGCATCGGCGCTCGCCAGCTCTATGCAGGTATCCCCGTCGCCGCCGCCGGAAAACGACGACTTCTGCCAGTGGACCTGGTTCATGCGGGCGCCTCACAGTTCCTTGAGCATGTGGTGGATGAAGTCCCGCGATTGTGCGGGGGCGAGCGATGACTTCTCCACTTGGCTGAGCAGGGTTCGAAGCCGGACGAGATGGGGTTCGGCGTCGATGACCGCGGTGCCGGTCGGGGAATCTCTGAGCCCGGTGTCCAGTCTGGCCAGTGGGCCTCCGAGGTACATCATCGTGGCTCCGGCACCGGCAAAGTCGTCCTGGTCGAACGGAATGACCCGCACACTGACGTGGTCGTGCTCCGTCTGGTGCAGGATCGCCTCTAGTTGGGCGCGAGCGACCCGGCGGTCCGCTACACGAATGCGCAAAGCTGCCTCGTGGACGATCGCCTCGTACGGGGTGGGGTGGTCTCCCTCAAGGACCGTTCGCCGCTTCATGCGGTGCTCCAGCCGTGGCTCCAGCTCGCTGTTCGGTATCCCTGGCATCACGTACGAGTAGACCGCGCGGGCGTAGTCCGGGAGTTGGAAGAGTCCCGGAACATAGGCGATCACGACCTCACGCAGGAAGGTCGCGTGGTGTTCCAGCTCGGCGGTGTCCAGGAACGGTGGCGGAAGGACTCCTTTGAACTCCTCCCACCACCCCTGCGTGCGGTCGGCGGCCATGGCGACCAGGGCATCGATGTATGGCTGATCGGTACACGCGTAGTGGGCCGCGAGTCGTCGCACACGCTCCTCGCTCACACCCGCCAGGCCGGCCTCCACCTGGCTGATCTGCGCGGAGGTGGAGCTGAGAAGTGCCGCCACCTCGCGCCCCTTCAACCCGGAAGCCTCCCGCAGTCTGCGCAGCTCAGTACCCAGGCGTACCTGGCGGGCGGTGGGTTGGCTTCTCGGCGCCACGTCCACCCCCCTCTCTCAACTGTCCCGTGTCCATGCCTCGTTCGGTGGTCAGATTACGGCATCGGCTTGCGCGAGGAAAAATTTTTGCTCTACCGTCAGTGACGCGTCGCACACGCTGCGAGAACCGGGGAACCGGAAGCGCACCACCCCGTCATGCCATGACGACGGTGACACAGCCACCGCCCTGCATACCCGCCGCGTCCGCCAAATCCCCTCGCCCCCGCTGGAGTTCTCGCATGCCTGGAAGCGAACCCTGGGAGTACACCCTGTACATCCCCCACGACCTCCGCGCCGTCACCATCTGCCGCCGCGCCCTCCGCCTCATCCTCACGATGCACTGCCTGCCGCAACTCTCCGACATGGCCGAGCTGTTGGCCACAGAGCTCGTGTCCAATGCTGTGCGGCACACCAAGGGCCCCGCCGCCCTCCGCGTCCGCTACTCCGACGGAGTCCTCCGCGTGGGGGCCTGGGACGCCGACCCCACGCCGCCCGCCCCGCCTCCGCGCACCGCCGACGCGGGTGACGAGCAGGGGCGCGGCCTCGACCTCGTGCGGGCCTGCGCCGACGGGTGGGGCTGGCACCCGGGGGCCACGGAGCCCGGCAAGCACGTCTGGTGCGAACTAAGTGCGGCTTAGGTCGTTGATCATGCCGAACAGGAAGGAGAACCGATGGTCAGCTCGTCACACGAAGCGATGCACCGGATCTTCCAGAAGGACACGGCTCTGCTGGTCCGATCCCTCCAGCGCCTGCTCCACGTTCCATTTCCGGAACCCCGGGACATCATGACCCTCGACGTGGACCTCACGGAGATCGAACCGGTCGAGCGCCGCTGCGACACCCTGCTGAGGGTGGACACCGACGACGGCAACTATCTGTTCGTCATCGAGTCACAGGGCAAGAAGGACGAGTCCAAGCGCGGCAGCTGGCCGTACTACCTCTCGTACCTCTACGAGAAGTACCACTGCGAGCCGGTGCTGATCGTCGTGACGCAGAGCGCGGCGACCGCTCGATGGGCTGCCAAGCCCATCCAGTTCGGGCTGCCGGGCTGGTCCTCGCTCACCGTTCGTCCGCTGGTCCTGGGCCCGGACAACGTGCCGGTGATCACGGACCGGCACGAGGCCGAGAGGGATGTCCCCCTTGCGGTGTTCTCGGCGATCACACATGGAAAGGGGCCTGACTCCGCCGCCATACTGAAGGCACTGGCTACGGCCCTGGAGACGATCGACACCAACAGCGCGGCGGTGTTCGCGCAGCTCACCCGGTCCGGTCTGGTGGACCCCCGGGCAAGGGAGATCTGGGAGGAACTGATGATGTCGACCAAGTACTTCTTCGACCACCCGTTCGCGGTGAAGGAGCGGGAAGAAGGCCGGGAAGAAGGCCGGGAAGAGGGCCGGGAAGAGGGCCGGGCCGAGGATCGGGCCGAGGTGGTCCTGGAGATCCTCGAAGCGCGGGAGCTTTCCGTGCCGCCGTTGGTTCGTGAGCGGGTGAGCGCCTGTACCGATATGGATCAGCTCAAGGCCTGGACCCATCGGGCGCTGCGCGTGACCGACGCCGCCGACCTTTTCGATGGCGACGAAGCCTGACGTACGTACGTCCGCCCGCTGATGCGGGAAGGTCCCGGTGCCGCCCCCGGAAATCGGGGGGCGGCACCGGGACCTCCCGGCAATGCTGCACTGCGTACCGCTACGCGGCCGGCTTCTCCTCCAGGCGGGGGAAGAGCACCGCGCCCTTCGTCACCGTCGCGCCTGCGGGGAGCGTGCCCCACGTGCCGGCGGTGCGGACGTCCTGGTCGGCGAGGGCGCCCAGGAGGGGCTCCGCGCCGAGGGAGTCCCAGAGCTTCTGGGAGGTCTCCGGCATGATCGGGTTGAGGAGGACCGCCACCGCGCGGAGGGATTCCGCAGCCGTGTAGAGGATGGTCGCCAGGCGGGCCTTGCCCTCCGGGCTGTCGTCCTTGGCGACCTTCCACGGCTCCTGCTCCGTGATGTAGCCGTTGACCTGCTTGATGAAGTCGAAGACGGCCAGGATGCCGCCCTGGAAGTCCAGCTCCTCGCCGATCGCGCGGTCGGCGGTCGCGACCGCCTTGGCGAGGCCGTCCTGGACCGCCTGCTCGGCGTCGCCGGACGCCGTCGCCTCGGGCAGCTCGCCGCCGAAGTACTTGCCGACCATCGCCGCGACGCGGGACGCGAGGTTGCCGTAGTCGTTCGCCAGCTCGCTCGTGTAGCGGGCCGTGAAGTCCTCCCACGAGAACGAGCCGTCGCTGCCGAAGGCGATCGCCCGCAGGAAGTACCAGCGGTACGCGTCCACGCCGAAGTGGGAGGTGAGGTCCTGGGGCTTGATGCCCGTCAGGTTCGACTTCGACATCTTCTCGCCGCCGACCATCAGCCAGCCGTTCGCCGCGACCTTGCCGGGTACCGGCAGGCCCTGCGCGAGCAGCATCGCGGGCCAGATCACCGCGTGGAAGCGGAGGATGTCCTTGCCGACGAGGTGGACGTCGGCGGGGAAGGTCGACTCGAACTTCTCCTGGTTCGCGCCGTAGCCCGCCGCCGTCGCGTAGTTCAGGAGCGCGTCGACCCAGACGTAGATGACGTGCTTGTCGTCCCAGGGGACCTTGACGCCCCAGTCGAAGGTGGAGCGGGAGATGGAGAGATCCTGGAGGCCCTGCTTGACGAAGTTCACTACCTCGTTGCGCGCCGACTCCGGCTGGATGAAGCCCGGGTTCGCCTCGTACAGGGCGAGGAGCTTGTCGCCGTACTCGCTCAGCTTGAAGAAGTAGTTCTCCTCCTTGAGGAGCTCCACCGGCTTCTTGTGGATCGGGCAGAGCTTCGTGCCGTCCTCGGCCTCGATGAGGTCGCCGGGGAGCTTGTACTCCTCGCAGCCCACGCAGTACGGGCCCTCGTAGCCGCCCTTGTAGATCTCGCCCTTGTCGTAGAGATCCTGGACGAACTCCTGCACGCGGTCGGTGTGACGCTTCTCCGTCGTACGGATGAAATCGTCGTTCGCGATGTTCAGGTGCTCCCAGAGGGGCTTCCAGGCCTCGGTGACGAGCTTGTCGCACCACTCCTGGGGGGTGACGTCGTTCGCCTCGGCCGTGCGCATGATCTTCTGACCGTGCTCGTCCGTGCCGGTGAGGTACCACACCTTCTCGCCGCGCTGACGGTGCCAGCGCGTGAGCACGTCCCCTGCAACGGTCGTGTAGGCGTGGCCCAGGTGAGGAGCGTCGTTGACGTAGTAAATGGGGGTCGTCACGTAGAACGCCTTCGCGTCTTCGCTCGTCCCCTGCTTCTCGGATCCAGTGGCCGCCATGGTCGAAATCCTAACGGCCCTGTGAAGATCCACTCACCTCGATTCCAGGGGGTGGACCGGTGGGTTCCGGTACGCCCCCTGGAATCGCGTACGTCGGGTTGGCTATGGGCGCCAGGACGCCAGCAGGCCCTCGTACAGCTCCTTGTCCGTGAGCTCGCGCGGGGTCGGGCCCGCGTGGAAGAAGGCCGCGTTGTCCGCCTTCAGCTTGCGGAGGTAGTCGAAGCCCTTCGCGTCGTGCTCGCCGAACGCCACGAACTGGAAGAAGAGGGGATGTGCGGCGGCGTCCTTCAGGGCCTGGGTCGCCGGGCCCTTCGCGTCGGGGGCGCCGTCCGTCTGGAAGATCACGAGGGCGGGGGTGCCGTTCTCCTTGTGCTCCGACTTCTCGTAGTGCTCCACGACCTCTTCGATCGCGCGGTGGTAGCTCGTGCGGCCCATGCGGCCCGCTGCCGCGTGCATCTCGTCGATACGGTTCTCGTGCTCGGGGAGCGTGAGGGTGCCGGTGGCGTCGATCTCCGTGGAGAAGAAGACGACGTGCACGGTGGCTTCGGGGTCCGTGTGGGCGGCGAGGGCGAGGGCCTGTTCGCCGAGGCTCTGGGTGGAGCCGTCCTTGTAGTACGGGCGCATGGAGCCGGAGCGGTCGAGGACCAGGTAGACCTGGGCTCGGACTCCTGTCAGGTTCCGCTTCTTCAGGGCTGCGCCGGCTGCCTTGTACGCGGTTGCCAGCCCCGGGGCTTTGGACTTCAGCTTTGCGGGGGAGTGGGCGGGTTTGCCGTTGCCCGGGGTGTCGCTGGCCTTGTCCTCGGGGGTCGCCTCAGCCTCCGGCTCGGGGTCGGCCTCGGGGGTCGTCTCAGCCTTCGGCTCGGGGGCGGCCTCGGGGGTCGTCTCAGCCTTCGGCTCGGGGTCGGCCTCCGGGGTCACCTCAGCCTTCGGCTCCGGGTCGGCCTGAGGAACGCCCTCTTCATCGGTGCTCGGCGCCGGGGGCTGTGCCCACCCGTCCCGCCCAGCGGGACGATTGCCCACAGCGGGAGCGGTCTCGGTCTCGGCCTCGGGCTCGTCCGCCTGCGGGGCGGGGGTGACCTTCGGCTCGGGGTCGGCCTCCGGAGCGATCTCAGCCTCCGGCTCGGAGGTGACCTCCGGAGCAGTCTCGACCTCGGGCGCCACCTCAGCCTTCGGCTCGGGCTCGGCCGCAGGCGCTACCTCAGCCTTCGGCTCCGGGTCGGCCTCAGGGGCGCCCTCGTTGTCGGTGCTCGGCGCCGGGGGCTGTGCCCACCCGTCCCGCCCAGCGGGACGATTGCCCACAGCGGTAGCGGCTTCGGCCTCGGGCTCGTCCGCCTGCGGGGCAGGGGCGACCTTCGGCTCGGCCTCGGCCTCGGGGGTCGTCTCAGCCGTCGGCTCCGGCCCGGGCCCAGGAGTCACCTCAGCCTTCGGCTCGGCCTCGGCCTCGGACGTCGCCTCAGCCTTCAGCTCGGGGTCGGCCTCGGACGTCACCTCAGCCTTCGGCTCAGCCTCCGCCTCCGGGGTCGCCTCAGCCTTCGGCTCGGACTCGGTCTTAGGCGTCGCCTCAGGCCCCGGCTCCCGTGAAGGTTGCGGGACCGTCACGTTGTCGAAGGCCGCCGCTACCAGGTCGTCCACCGTGGGGCTCGGGGACGGGATCGAGGCCTTGGGGGGTGGGGTCGGCTCGGGGGAGGGGGACGGGAGGGTCACCTGCTCCGAGTGAGTCGCATCCTGCTCCGAGGGTGCCGCATCCCGCTCCGAGGGCGTCGCCTCCTGTTCCGGCGCAGTCGCACGCTCCGCACGCTCAGGCTCCCGTGCCTCCGGAACGCTCTCCTTGCGTGACCGTCCGAACGCGTTCCGCAGGCGGTTCAGAATGCCCATGTGCGCAACCCTTCGCGTGAGTTGATTCCGAAAATCCCTGGCCAGGGCGGACACGTAAGGTTAGCCGCCGCTGTAGGCGATCTTGGGCAGGGTCGCCGAGCGGTCGCCGAGCGGTCGCCGAGTGGTGCCTCGCTCCTCACTCGCCCGCATCACCTCCACATCACCCCACAGGCCAGCCTGGCCTCAACTCCTTCCCGTGCGCCACGGATTCACTCTCCGTTCACTCTCCGGCCGTCGGCCTGCCGAATACCGCCCATAGCGTCACGGCGAAAACAGGCCACGCCACACGACGGAGGACCCGTGCGCAAGCTGCTGCCGATCATTACCTCGCATCAGGGGAGCGGCGGCCGTTCCGCCCTGACCTGCCGCTTCCGCTGCGGCGACGCCTGCTTCGGCGAGGTGCCGAACACCAGCGAGAACGAGTACGTCGGCGATGTCATCGCCGGTGCGCTCAGCCGTCGTTCGATGATGCGCGCCGCCGCCGTGGTGACCGTCGCCGGTGCCGCGGGCGGTGCCTTGATAGCGGGTCCGGCCGCCCCGGAAGCCGTCGCGGCAGCACCCGCCGGTCGTACCGGTGACATGAAGGGTGACAAGAAGAGCAAGGGAGCGCGCGGACTGCGGTTCGCGCCCGTCGCGCCGAACACCGCCGACGCCGTCACCGTCCCCGCCGGGTATGAGCAGGACATCGTCATCCGCTGGGGCGAGCCCATCCTGCGCGGCGCCCCCGCCTTCGACGCGGACAAGCAGACCGCCAAGGCGCAGGCCGGGCAGTTCGGTTACAACAACGACTTTCTGAGTCTGCTGCCGCTTCGGCGTGAGCACGGGCGGCAGGTGCTCGTCGCCAACCACGAGTACACGGACGAGATCCTGATGTTCAAGGGGTACGACCCCGAGAACCCGACCCGTGAGCAGGTCGAGATCGCCTGGGCGGCTCACGGTCTCTCCGTCGTCGTGGTCGAAGGGGAGCGGAGGAGCGGGAAGCTGCGGGCCGTCAGCCGGCATCACCTCAACCGGCGCCTCACCGCCACCAGCCCCTTCCGCCTCTCCGGGCCCGTCGCGGGGAGCCCCCTCGTCCGTACGAAGGCCGACCCGCGCGGCACCACCGTCCTCGGCACCCTCAACAACTGCTCGGGCGGCACCACCCCGTGGGGCACGACGCTGCACGGTGAGGAGAACTTCAATCAGTACTTCGCCAATGCGGAGAAGGTGACCGACCCGACCACCGCCGCCCGCCTCAAGCGGTACGGCGTGACCGGTGCCGCCTCCGAGCGGAAGTGGGAGCGGTTCGACCGCCGTTTCGACCTCGCCCAGGAGCCCAACGAGGCCAACCGGTTCGGCTGGGTCGTCGAGCTCGACCCGTACGACCCCGACTCGACTCCGCGCAAGCGCACCGCGCTCGGCCGGTTCAAGCACGAGGCCGCGCAGCCGCGCCTCACCCACGACGGCCGCCCGGTCGTCTACATGGGTGACGACGAGAAGTTCGACTACTTCTACAAGTTCGTCAGCAGCAAGCGGATGGCCAAGGGGTCGTCCCGGGCCGCCCACGAGCACAATCTGTCGCTCCTCGACGAGGGCACCCTGTACGTCGCCAAGCTCACCGGTGACTCGCCCGCGGACGAGATCGACGGCAAGGGGACGCTGCCGGAGGACGGCGAGTTCGACGGCAGCGGCAAGTGGATTCCGCTCGCCACCGCCGGGCCGGGCGGCAAGGCCGTCTCGCACGTCGACGGCATGACCGCCGAGGAGGTGTACGTCTTCACGCGCCTCGCCGGTGACAAGGTGGGCGCCACGAAGATGGACCGGCCCGAGGACATCGAGCCGTCGCCGCACACCGGCAAGGTGTACGTGGCGCTGACGAACAACTCCGACCGTGGCAAGGCCGGGAAGGCCGGGGCCGACGAGGCCAACCCGCGCAACCTCAACAAGCACGGGCAGATCCTGGAGCTGACCGAGCGCCGCAACCGCGCGGACGCGACGTCCTTCGGCTGGTCGCTCTTCCTCGTCGCCGGTGACCCGAACGACCCCTCGACGTACTTCGCGGGCTTCCCCAAGGAGCGGGTCTCCCCGATCTCCTGCCCCGACAACGTCGCTTTCGACCCGCACGGCAACCTGTGGATCTCCACCGACGGCAACCAGCTCGGCTCGCACGACGGCCTCTTCGGCGTCGCCACGCGCGGTGACCGGCGCGGCGAGCTCAAGCAGTTCCTGACCATGCCGAACGGCGCGGAGACCTGCGGGCCGATCATCCAGGACCGGCGCGTCCTCGTCGCCGTGCAGCACCCGGGCGAGATCGACGGGGCGTCGGTGGAGAAGCCGGCGAGCGCCTGGCCCGACGGGCCCGGCAAGATCGTCCGCCCGTCGGTCGTCGCGGTGTGGCGCGAGGACGGCCGCGACATCGGCGTGTGACGTCAGTCGGAGTGCGGTTCGGCGGTCGTCAGCGGGTGGCCGGGATCAGCGTCCCGCCGGCCGTCCCGCGGGCGTCGCCGGACCGCAGCAGCCACTCCGTGTAGGCGGGGGCCTGCCGTGCCGCCTCCCAGTAGGCCGCCTCCAGCTCGCCGTACACCGCGTCGAGCTCTTCCTCGGTGCGCGCCGTCAGGATGAGGCGTACGCCGAGGGGGTCGCCGTACAGGGGGCGTACGGCCATGTCCGTCCTGCCGCGTGAGGTCGGCTGGCAGAGGGTGACGACCTCGCCGGTGGCGACGAGGGACGAAGCGGTGAGGTAATCGCCGTGCAGCACAGGGGGGTTGAGTCCGGCGGCGGTGAGGACGCGGCGCAGGCCGTCCCACTCGCCGTCGACCGTCGGGTCCACCATCCAGCGGTCGTCCGCGAGGTCGGAGAGGCGTACGACGGGGCGGTCCGCCGCCGGATGGTCGGCGGCGAGGGAGACGAACTGCGGCTCCCGGTCGAGGAGTATCCGTCTTCGCAGGCTCTCCGGCATCCGCAGCGGGCAGCCCTCCACCTCGTGCACGAAGGCGATGTCGAGCCGGCCGGTCGCCACCATGCGCAGCAGCGCGTTCGCGGACACGTCCATCTGGAGCGACATCTCGGTTCCCGGCAGGCGTGCGCGCAGCTTGCGCAGCCAGCCCGGTATGGCGCGGCTCGCGGTGGAGCCGATGCGCAGCTGCGGGCCCTCGGCTGTGCGGGCGGCGGCCGCCCTCGTCTCGGCGACCAGCGCCCGCATCTCCGTGACGAGGGGCCGGGCGCGGCTGAGAACGACCCGGCCGAGCTGGGTGGGGCGGCAGCCGGTGCGCTCGCGGGAGAAGAGCTCGCCGCCGAGCGCGTGCTCGATGCGCCGCAGCTGCGTGGTGAGCGACGGCTGGCTCATGCCGAGCTGCCGCGCGGCCTTGTGCAGGCTGCCGGTGTCGGCGATGGCGCACAGCACGCGGAGGTGCCGGACCTCGAGCTCCATGGCCGTTGAGCGTAGAGGCGGTACGGCCGCCGCACCAGACGCTCAAACCCCATGAGAACCGGCCGTTCTGGGCAGGCCGGGCCCCGGCGATAGCTCCGGACTATCGCGAGTTGCCATCATCCCCACGCGCCCCACGCTCCCCGACACTCACCGGTACCGAACCGTTCACCTTTCACCGACCGCCCCCACGCGGTCGTGGAACGAGTAGGGAGCCCCCCACACATGAACAAGCGTTACCTGTCTGTCGCCGCCGTCCTCGGCCTCACCGTGGCCGGACTCGGCGCGACCTCGGCGTCCGCCGCGACCCCCGGCCCCGCTGTCGCCCCCGTGGCCTCGTACGCCCAGTACGAGGGTTCGGCCGCGGAGGCCAAGGCCAACAAGGCGTTCTTCGAAGCCGTCGTGAAGGCGGTCGCCGAGAAGCGCGCGGCGAACCCCGGCGCGAAGTCCGTGACCGTCACGTACGACGCGTCCGGCGCGCCCTCCTTCGCCCAGCAGATAGCCAGCTCCACGTCCATATGGAACAGCGCCGTCTCCAACGTGAAGCTCCAGGAGGGCAGTTCGGGCGCCAGCTTCGAGTACCGCGAGGGCAACGACCCGCGCGGCTCGTACGCGAGCACGGACGGGCACGGCAACGGCTACATCTTCCTGGATCACGCGCAGAACCAGGAGTACGACTCGACGCGTGTCACCGCGCACGAGACCGGGCACGTGCTGGGGCTGCCGGACACGTATGACGGGCCTTGCAGTCAGCTGATGTCGGGTGGGGGGCCCGGGCCTTCCTGCACGAACGCGCAGCCGGATGCGGCTGAGCGCGGCAAGGTGGAGCAGCTCTGGGCGAACGGCCTCGCCAAGGCGCTGCACAAGGTCCGCTAGCGCGGGGCTGTAACGGGACTGATCGTTGGCGGGGAGCTGCGGGCCGGTTGTGGCTGGTCGCGCAGTTCCCCGCGCCCCTTTACCCAGCCTTCGGTGACGCCACAGCTCTCGCCGCGCTCACCTCCTGCCGCAACGGCTCCAGGACGCTCTCCTTGGAGTCGTCCGTGAAGTTCGCGTGGCCCTTCTCCAGGATCACCGACTTGCGTAGGCGGTCCGCCAGGCCCTCCAGTTCGTGGGCTACTTCGGCCACCTCCTCCGGAGTCGGGGGCTCCGCGCCGTGCCGGATGCGGACCCTTGCCGCGGTCGTGGCGTCGAGGATGCGTTCGACGGCGACGACCAGCGGCCACCAGGCGGCCGCCCGCGTGCCGGTGGGCGGGGGTTCGGTCAGGGCGCGCTGGAACTCGGAGCGGATGACGGACAGGTCGCGGTAGAGGCCGCGGCGCATGCGGGCGCGTTCGGCGGGTTCGCCGTCGGTGCCGAACGCGCACTCCACGTACCGCGCGGTGTCCGCCACCGCGTCCGCGAGCCGGTCGCCGATCCGGGTGCCCCAGCTCTCCGGCCAGAGCAGGTAGCCGGCGACGAGCGTGATGCCGCAGCCGATCAGGCTGTCGACGAGGCGCGGTACGACGAGGCCGAGGCCCTGGTGGTTGAGGATGTCGGAGAGCAGCAGGATGACCGGGGTGATCGCCGCCGTCTGGTAGCCGTAGCCGCGGGTGGTGAGGGCCGGGATGAGCGGGGCGAGCAGCATCATCACGGGGACGTCCCACCAGCCGTGGGGGACTTCGGCGAGGACGGCGGCCGCGACGACGAGGCCCGCGGCGGTGCCGAGCGCGCGGAGGACGGCGCGGGAGAAGACCGAGCCGAAGTCGGGCTTGAGGACGAAGGTGACGGTGAGCGCCACCCAGTACGACCTCGGTACGTCGATGAGCGAGACCAGGGCCTGGGCGATGCCGATGCAGAGGGCGAGGCGCAGGCCGTAGCGCCAGGAGGTACCGGAGAGGACGACGTTGCGGGCGGCGCGGCGGGCGCGGACGCGCAGGTCGGCGGGGCGGCCGAGGCGGTCGTCGGTCTCGATGACGCCGAGCGGGTCGGGGTCGGCGAGGGTCTCCGCCGCGTGGAGCACGGCGTGGTCGAGGGCGCGGGCGGCGTGGTCCTGGGGTTCGGGGATGCGGGCTGCCGCGCGGGTGGCCGGTGCGCTGACGGTGGCGTGCACGGTCGCGCCCCGCTCCACCGCGTCCGCCAGCGCGCGCACCGCGGCGGGGACCTCGGGCGGCAGGCGTACGCAGGCGTGCCGGGCGGCCTGGTCGGCGGCGGGGGCGGCTTCGAGGACGGGGATGAGGGCGTTCAACTGGGCGACGAGCCGCACCAGTTCGGGGTTGCGGCCGTGGTCGCGGGTGCGCCGGGCGAGGACGAGGTCGTAACTCTGGTTCAGCGAGGCCGTCACGGCGGTGCGCGCCTCGCCGTACGCGTCCGTGCCCGCCGCGTCGAGCAGCGCGGCCACCGAGCGGTACGAGGCGGCGACGGCGGTACGTTCGGGCACGCCCGAGCGGAGTGGCCAGGCGAGCAGGGCGAGCGTGAGGACGAGGAGCCCGCCGCCGGTCATCAGGGCCGGGGCCAGCCACCACTCCCCCGGCATGGGGAGCCCGGCGCCGACCACGCAGTTGAGCAGCAGGAGCAGGCCCGACACGGAGGCGACGGCGCCGATCGTCGACATCATCCCGGAGACCAGCGCCACGAACGTGACCGCGCCGACCGCCACCCAGCCGTGCCCGAAGACGAGCGAGCCGAGGGTGACGCCGATGGCGCCGAAGAGCTGTGGCACGGCGATGTTGAAGATCCGCATGCGGTAGGCGTCCGCGGTGTCGCCGATGACTCCGGAGAGAGCGCCCATGGAGGCGAGCGCGCCGTACGTCGGCCTGCCCGCGAGGATGCCGAGGGCGAGGGGGAGCGCCATCGCCACGGAGGCGCGGGCGACGGCCGCCCAGGGGATGGGCGCGGACTGCGGCTTGAGGGACCTGACCAGCCAGTCGGGCGGGGTGAGCGGGCTCAGTGAGACCGGACGGGCCGGACGGACGGTACGGGACTCTCGGGGCATGCGCCCATTATCGGTGCTTTACGTAACTTGCCCTGGCCGGAGGGTCAACGCTCTGTTTCCGGTTTGTACAGGGTCAGTGTGACGGCGAGCGCCCGGTGGTCGGTGTTCCCGATGTCCAGGAAGCGGGCGTCGCGGGCGGCGAAGTCCGGGGTGGCGAGGACGTGGTCGATCTGCGCGCCGAGCGGCGCGGGCGCGGCGGTGGGCCAGCTCGGGGTACGTGAGGACCCGGCGAGCCGGGCGGCGTCGCGCAGCCCCTCGTCCAGGACGGCACGGAACGCGGCGTGGTCCTGGGTGGCGTTGAAGTCCCCGGCGATGATGGTGGGCCGGTCGCCGCCCGCGGCCGCGTACTCCTGGAGCTTGCGCATCTCGGAGCGCCACAGGCCGACCCCGCGGGGCAGCGGCGGCATGGGGTGCGCGAGCTGTACCCGTACGGGGTGGCCCTCGACGTCGGCGACGGCGCCGGGCATGCCGAGCGTGGCCTCGACGCCGGCCGCCCGCTTCAGCGGGAACTTGGCGAGGATGACGGAGCCCTCGGCGCCGTACGCCTCGACGGCCTCGCGGTAGGGGTAGTCGGCGCGGGGGAGCTTCTTGCGGAGGAGGGCCGCGCAGCCGGGGTCGCACTCCTCGACGAACAGCAGATCGGGCCGCTCCTCGCGGACGGCCCTGACCAGCCCGGCCGTGCCCTGCCCGAACTCGACGTTCGACGTCAGCACGCGCAGCTCGGTGACGGCGCGTCCGCGCGGCGCGTCGGTGTTCCCGTACGGCTCCATGTACCAGGCGACGAGGCCGAGCACGACGACGCCCCACAGCATGCCGACCCGCCACCGCCCGAGCACGGCCATCAACAGCCCCGCCCCGGCGGGCACGAGCAGCCAGGGCAGGAACGCGAGCAGCTGCGGCACGGGCGTGACCCCGTCGGAGTCGGCGACCCGGAACCCGACGACGGCACTCACCCCGACGAGCAGCACCCCGGCTCCCCACACGGCGGCCCGCCCCGCCCGCCGCCGCGACTCCGGTGCCGCCACGTCGTCCTCGTGCCCCGCCTCGACGGCCACGCCGCCCGCCCTGCCTGCTTCACCCGCACTGTTCAAGGGGCCGGACCTCTCGTCGTCGGTGGCCGTCGCTTGCCGCAGCCGGAATCCTCCCTCAGAGACGAGGCGCGGCCGACGACGGTTGCCCGCCGGGTTGCTGCCCGGTCGCCGGGTGCGGGTTGTGGTCCGTCCTCGCGCAGTTCCCCGCGCCCCTGACGGGGCGCCGGCCGGCGCGCCTCTCAGGGGCGCGCGTGGAACTCGCCGACGACCTCGATGCGCCCCACAATGTGCCGGTTGAACTCGTCGAGCTCCTCGGCCGGGACCCACAGCTCCAGGATCGTCTCGCCGCCCGCCTGCCGGACGGGATAGCGCTCCAGGAACGCGGAGTCGACCTCGAAGCGGGTGACGTGGCCGGACCCGGACGCCGGGACGTTCCAGTCGCGGGCGATGCGGATCGCGTAGTCCTCGTTCAGGACGGGGTAGAAGATCGGCTGCTCGGGCAGGCGTGGCGGCCAGGCGGTCCAGCGGGAGGCCGCGACGAGGGCCAGCTCCTCGGGGCCCGTGGGCCGCCAGAGCGTGGTCGTCGGGCGGACGGCGGTCGTCGTGGTCGTCGGTGGCGTGCACATGGTCGGTGACCGTAATCGACCAGGGCCCGTCTCCGCCCGCGAGTTTCCCCGGCGGCCCGGGCCCGTCTCCGCCCGTGAATTTCCCTAACGGCTCGGGCGGCGCAGGCGCGGAGTGAGCCAGGCGGCGAGGGCGATCAGCAGGGTCGTCGCGATGATCACCCACGCCGTCACCCACACCGTCTCCGTCAGCGCGTCGTACACCGCGCCCGCCGCGTCGCGCGAGATGTCCGGGGGGAGGTCGTCGAGGGCCAGGGCGCGGCCGGTCGCGACCGCGGCGGCCAGGGCCGCGGCGGCGAGGGCCATGCCGAGTGCCGTGGCGAGGGCCGCACGGCGGCGGCGGGCGGCGAGCAGGATGCCGGTGACGGCGAGGACGGCCGCGGCCACCGCGGGCCAGACGCCCGCCACCTGCAGCGCGTGGAAGCCGCGCCACAGCCGGCCGAGGTCGTCGGACTCCAGGACCGTGACCTCCGTGTGGCTCACCGGGATCTTCGACGCGAACGGCACGCCGTCGTTCTCCAGCTGCCGCTTGACCTGCTCGGTGATGGGCGCGAGGTCGATGGTGACCTCACCGTTCCTGCCGGCGTCCGTGTCCTTGTCCAGGGCCGACTGCACCGCGTCGTGCGCCGCCCGGTTCGCCGCGTTCCAGGCCGTCTTGTAGGCCCCCGTCTCGGTGAACGACCGCACCGCGTCCCGTACGAACGACTCGACCGCGCCCTGCAGCGGCCCCACGTCGATCTCCTTCGACACGGAGTCGGCGACCGCGTCCGCCACCGCCGCACGCACCGCCGGGTCGGAGGCGAGCGGCGCCATCGTGGCGACGTAGCTGTCCCGGTCCCCGATCTCGTACTTCGCCCAGACGGCGAGCGCGCCGACCGGCACCAGGAGACAGGCGAGGACGAGGAGGACGGCGGACAGGGCGGCGCGGACGCTTTTCGGCACGCGTCCAAGGGAAGGCCCCGGTCACGCGGGACGCGACCGGGGCGACTGCATATGGGGGCAACAGCGCCTACTTTCGGTTGTACAGACGCATCGTCACCGGCCCGAACACCGCCACCAGGAGCAGCGCCCAGCCGAACGTCCACGCCAGCTCCGACGCCGGCGACGTGCCGTCCATCAGGGCGCGGACCGCGGACGACGCGTGGGTGATGGGATTGTTGTTGACGAAGGCCTGCAGCCAGCCCGGCATCGTCTCGGGCTTCACGAAGATGTCGCTGAGGAACGTCAGCGGGAAGATCACCATCATGCTGACGCCCATCACCGACTTCTCGGTGCGCAGCAGCAGCCCGAACATCGTCCAGATCCAGGAGAAGGCGAAGGAGAAGACGAGCAGGACCGCGATCCCGGCCACGACACCGACGAAGCCGCCGTCCGGGCGGTAGCCCATGATGAGGCCGACGGTCAGGATGACCACGGAGGCGATCGCGTAGCGGAGGGCGTCGCCGAGGAGGTAGCCGACCATCACCGCGGGGCGCCAGATCGGCAGCGTACGGAAGCGGTCGAAGACGCCCTTCTCGATGTCGGTGTTGACCGAGACGCCCGTGTACATGGTGATCATGACGACGGACATCACGAGGATGCCCGGCAGCAGGTACTGGATGTACTCGGACGGGGAACCGGCGAGCGCGCCCCCGAACAGGTACGTGTACATCAGCACCATCATGATCGGGAACGCCGTGACGTCGAAGAGCTGCTCCGGCACGTGCTTGATCTTGAGCATGGCGCGCCAGCCGAAGGTGAGGCAGGCGGAGAGCGCGGTCGGCCTGGGCGGACGCTCGGTGGCGATCAGGAGCTCGGCGAGGGACTCGGTCCTGACGGGCGCGAGATCCTGGCTCTCGGTGGTGGTGGCGGTGCTCATGCCGTGGCCTCTTCCTTCAGCTCGGTCGAACCGGATCCGGCGTCCGCGCCCGAACCGGTTCCGGCGTCCGTGCCCGAACCGGTTCCGGCGTCCGCGCCGGTCAGCGCGAGGAACACCTCGTCCAGGCTGGGCTGGCCCAGTGAGAAGTTGTCGACGGTGATGCCGGCGCGGGCCAGCTCGGCGAGCGCGCGCGAGGCCTGGTCCGCGGCGCCGCCGCCGTCGCCGTCGCGTTCGCCGTGTGTACCGACGCGGGCTGTCAGGGCGACGGGATCGGGCTCCAGCTGCACCTCCGCGCCGAGCACCGCGCCGAGCAGCCGGGCCGCCTCCTCGCGCCGCGCGGCCTCCCGCAGCCGCACATGCACCGAACCCGCGCCGACCGACGCCTTCAGCTCCCCCTTGGTGCCCTCGGCGATGACCTTGCCCTTGTCGATGACGGCGATACGGGCCGCCAACTGGTCGGCCTCGTCGAGATACTGGGTGGTGAGCAGGACCGTCGTGCCGTGGCCGACGACCGCCCGCACGATGTCCCAGACCTGGTTGCGGCTGCGCGGGTCGAGGCCCGTCGTCGGCTCGTCCAGGAAGAGCAGGTCGGGGGTGTTCAGGATGGACGCGGCGATGTCGATGCGGCGCCGCATGCCGCCCGAGTAGTTCTTCACCTGCCGGGCCGCCGCGTCCGTCAGACCGAACGCCTCGAGCAGCTGCCCGGCCCGCTCGCGCGCCGCCTTCTTGGCGTGCCCGGTGAGGCGGCCGAGCAGGACCAGGTTCTCCGTGCCGGTCAGGTCCTCGTCGACCGACGCGTACTGCCCGGTGAGGCTGACCCGGCCGCGTACCGCGTCCGCCTCCCGCACCACGTCGTGGCCGAAGACGTGCGCCTCGCCGCCGTCGGGGCGCAGCAGGGTGGCGAGCATCTTGACCGCCGTGGTCTTGCCCGCGCCGTTGGGCCCGAGCACGCCGTAGACCGTGCCGGCCGGGACGGTGAGGTCGATGCCGTCGACCGCGCGGTTGTCGCCGAAGGTCTTCACCAGACCCGCGGTCTCGATGGCCGTGCTGCTCATGTCCGCCCGCCTTCTCACAAGGAGTGCTCAAAGAGTGCTCAAGGAGTGCTCTCGACGAATGTCGTCGGAAGGGCAGACCGGGTCCGCCCCGGAAACTCATCGGTTTTCAGACTAGGACCGTCTCCGGTGGAGCGCTGGGCCGAACGGGTGTTTCCTGGATGAGGGGGCGAGGAGGCTGATCATGCGAATCGCTCTGAACCTGGGGGCGGCCTGCGCGGCGGCCGTACTGACCGCGACCACCGCCGCCACCGCCACCGCCACTACGTCCGCAAGTCCCGCCCACAACGACGACAGCGTCATCTGGGGCACCGTCGTCTCCGGCCCCGACCTGAAGGTCAGGGACGAGCCGAGCACCCATGGCACGGTCCTGGAGAAAATGCCGTACGGCAGCGAGGACCGCGTCAAATGCTCCGTCCGGGGCACCACCGTGCACGGCGACCCGCACTGGTACTGGCTGGAGGGCGCCCGCGGCTGGGTGAGCGCGGCGTACATCGACACCGGCGGCCGCCACGTGCCGAGCTGCCCGTCGTCCCAGGACCCGTGCCCGCAGTGGCACGACCGGGACCACCGGGACTGCCCGTGCGCGTACCGCGACCACTGATGTACGGCCGGGCCGCCGATGTACGGCCGGGCCGCTGATGTACGGCCGAACCCGAGAAGGGAACCGTCATGGCACACACCGCTCCCGTCCACTCCGTGCCCCGTTCACGGGCGTCCGCGACCCCCGCCACCCGCTGGGCGGCCCTCGCCCTGCTCGCGGGCATCGTCTACGGCCTCTGGGCCTGCGCGATCCGGCGCGACGGCGGGCCGATCACCACCGGGAACGTCATGCTCGGGGTGGTGGGCGGCCTGGTCTTCGCCGCCCTCATGCTCGCCCTGCACCGGGTGGCGTCCGCGCTCCCGCGCGAGCCGCGCGCCCTGTCCTGGGCGGCGTTCGCGGGCATCGCGTTCGGCTTTCTCTACAGTCTGGGCGGGGCGAGCGTGCTGCGGTCCACCGTGATGGCGCTGGTGGTCGCGGCGGGCGTCTTCGCGGTGACGTTCTACCGCTACTACACGACCGAATGAGCGCCTGGCTTCATCACAGCGCCGCCAGGTCCACCGCCCGGGCCATCGCCCGGTACCCGGCGTCGTTCGGGTGCAGGTGGTCGCCGCTGTCGTACGCGGGCGCGATCCGCTCCGGGTCCTCGGGGTCGGCGAGGGCCTTGTCGAAGTCGACGTACGCGTCGTACTCGCCGGACGTCCGCACCCATGCGTTGAACTCGTCGCTCACGGCGGCCGCGCGCTCGCCGTAGTGGTCGGAGCCGCCGAGCGGGAGCAGGGTGGCGCCGACGACCTTGACGCCCTTGGCCCGGGCCTGCCGTATCAACTCGCGGTGTCCATTGATGAGTTCGCGGGCGGAGACGACCGGCGCCGGCTTGTACGTGGGCTTGTCGGTCTCGCTGAAGCCGATGTCGTTGACGCCTTCGAGGACGACGACCGTGCCGACACCCGGCAGGTCGAGGGCGTCCCGAGCGAAACGGTTGGCGCTCTTCTCGCCGTACCAGGCGGAGTCGTTGAGGACCATGTTCCCGCCGATGCCGGCGTTGAGGACGGGCCTCGGCTTCCCTGCCTCGTCGAGGCGTTCGGCGAGGGCGTCGGACCAGCGGCGGTCGCGGTCGGTGGAGGAGGCGAAGCCGTCGGTGATGGAGTCGCCGAAGAGGACGACGCCGTCGCGCCGCTGCCGCTCCCCGCCGTCCACGTCCACGCCCGCGAGGTAGTACCAGGACTCGGTCGACTCGCCGAAGGCGCGGCCCGCGGTGTCGGCGGAGTGGTCGCCGTCCGCGCGGTAGCTGGTCGCGAAGGACTGGGAGTGGAAGGTGGCGGGCCCGGTCGTGCCCGCCAGGTGCAGGGTGACGGTGACGGATTCGAATGCGTCGAGGTCCAACCCGGCGGCGTCGCTCGCCACTTGACCGTACGCGGGTATCGTCACCGCCCGCTTCCCGCCGAAGGCGAGCCGTCGCACGGACCCCTTCTCCACCGCCGCCCCCTTCTCCGTACGGGCGATGGTGGCGCTCTCGATCCGCAGCGGCGAGCTGCCGTACGCGTTGGAGAGCCGGATTCTGGCCCGGTCGCCGCCCTCGGTGACGCGGACGACCTGCCGCAGCGTCTGGTTGTCGAAGCCCGCCTCCGACCAGTTGGGCTTGAAGCCGGTGCTGGGGCGCTGCGGAGCGCTCGCCCAGGCGGCGGTCCAGGAGGTGGCCTTGTCGTGGTGGCCGGGGGGCGGTGAGGCGTGGGCGCCGGTGACGGCGAGACCCGCGGTCAGGGCGAGCGCGGCGGCGGTGGCGGTGACGGTGAGGGTGACGGCGAGGGTCGTACGGGACGTGCGGGCGCGCGAAATCATCGGAAGCTCCGGGGAGTTGAGGTGGAAGGCGCCCTTCCGGTGGGTCGCCGTCCTGACTCCTCAAAGATCCGCCGATCGCGCTGCCCCATCAACGGCGATCTGTGCAACGATCGACACGCTCAGGCTTATCGATGCAGGTCACAGGGGGTATGCGGTGGAGCGGCAAGAGCTGGAGACCTTCCTGACCCTGGCCGAGGAGCTGCATTTCGGCCGTACCGCGGAGCGTCTCCTGCTCTCCCAGGCCCGGGTCAGCCAGACCCTGAAGAAGCTGGAGCGCAAGATCGGCGCCCCGCTCTTCGAACGCACCAGCCGCGTGGTGCGGATGTCCCCGCTGGGCCGTCAGCTGTACGAGGACATGGCGCCGCTCCACAAGGAGATGGAGGCGGCGCTGGCTCGCGCGAAGGACACGGCGCGGGGCGTCGAGGGCGAGCTGCACGTCGGCTTCCTCGGCGCGGGCGCGGGCACGCTGACGGGCCCCGTCCTTGCGGCGTACCGGGAGCGCTGCCCGAACGTCGAGGTGCGGATGCGCGAGACCCAGTACCAGAACCCGCTGGGCGCGCTGCGCGACGGCGAGATCGACGTGCTCTTCACGTGCCTGCCCGTGCGGGAGCCGGACCTGACCGTCGGCCCGGTCGTCATCAATGAACCCCGCATGCTCGCGATGCCGCTCGGCCACCCGCTGGCGGGTCGCGCGTCGGTCTCGCTGGAGGAGCTGGCGGGCGAGACGTTCTTCGGCGTCGTGAACGGCGCGCCCGCGTACTGGTGGGACTTCCACGTCCCGCCGCGCACGCCGAGCGGCCGCGAGATCCGCCGCGGGCAGGACGTCGCGTCCTTCCAGGAACTGATGACGCTGGTCGCGGCGGGCCAGGGCGTATCCCCGGTTGTCGCCTCCGTGGAGAAGTACTACGCGCGCCCCGGCGTCACCTTCGTCCCCCTGCGGGACGTGCCGTCCGCGGATGTGGCGCTGATCCACCGGACGGCGGGCGTCAGCGCCCGGACGGAGGCGTTCGTCCGGGCGGTGCGCGACACGGTCGCGGCAAACGGCGGCCCGGCGCCGTTCTGAGGCCGAGCCCACGAGCCCTGCCGTCAGGGCCCTGCCGTCAGGGCCCGGCGACGTCCGAGCGGTCGTTGCACAGCGCCCAGATCACGAAGACGCCGATCGCGATGGAGATGAGCGCCCAGATCGGCGTGTACGGCAGCCACAGGAACTGCGCCACGATGGCCAGCGCCGCGAGCGCGACGCCGCTCGCCTTCGCCCAGCTCGCGCCCTTCAGGATCCCCCAGCCGACGACGGCCACGAGGATGCCGAGGATCAGGTGGATCCAGCCCCACGTGGTGAGGTTGAACTTGTAGACGTAGTCGCCGATCCGCTCGTAGACGTCGTCCTTGGCGATGCCCGCGATGCCCTCGAAGATGCCGAGGATGCCGTTCACCATCATCAGGACACCGGCGAACATCGTCCCGCCGGCCGCCCAGGGGGACTCGGCGACGGCGTGCTTGTGGTGGGGCTCGTGCGGCGCGTTTCCACCGGGGCGGTGGTCGCCGGGCGCGGCGGTGCTGCTCATGATCCACCCCTGTTTCTGTCGGGGACGGGGCTTCACAGCGTGTGACGCGCGCTGGGGCGCGGCGAGCGGGGCGGGGCCGAACGGGTGATGTGGAAGGCCGGCTTTTCGGTGACCGCCCCCGTCAACGGAGATCGGCACGAATCCTCTCTGTGATCACCGAGGTCAGCCGCCGGATGCCCGGGGAACGTACCGGGCATGGCCGGGACCTGGCCGTGGTCGGCGCCAGACAGAAGTGCAGGTAATCCTTGTCGCGGTGGAGGGCCGTGAGCCCCGCACCCGGCTCCGTGCAGTACGCGGAATGCTCACGCTCGTACGCCGTGCAGGGGAGCTTCTCCACCCACGTGTAGCGGTCCGCCCCGGGCGCCACCGCCTTGCCCGCGTCGGCGACGAGGCCGCCCGAGGCGCGGGCCTGCGCCTGATAGATCGCGTTGACGCGCCGCACGCGGTCGGGCGTGATCGGGTCGGGCCCCTGGAGCACCCACACGACGCGGGTCCGCCCACCTCCCGCACCCCGGATCTGCGCGGCGAGGCGCCGCGCATCCGCCGCGTACCGGTCGAAGTACTTCGCGCGCTGTTTGTCGTACGTGATGCCGTCCATGCACGGCGTGTAGCCCCACGCGTTGCCCCAGAACTGGAGGACGACGTAGTCGGGCCGCTGCGCCCGTACGAGGGCGGCGGCCTTGTCCTTGTCGGGGACGAGGGAGTCCTTGCCCGTGCCGTCGAGGTAGTCGCAGAGGGTGGTACCCGAGTAGGGCGCGCTGCGGTACCGCGCACCGAGCCGGTCCTTGAGCTGCGCGCCGAGGACGTCCTGGTTCTCCATGGCGAGGGAGTCGCCGAGGTAGAGGACTTTGGGGGAGGGCTTGTCCGGGGCGTCCGGGGTGTCCGGGGCGTTTCTCGCGGCACGCTGCCGGGTCGTGGCGGACGGTGGCGCCGGCGACTCAGGAGCCGCAGCGGGACCCGTCGCACGACCCGTCGCATCGGGGAGGTCGGCCGGCACCGCGCCCCCGCCCCCGCCCCCGGACCCGGGGTCCCCACAGGCGCCCAGTAAAAGCACCCCCGCGAGTACCCCCGCGCCCCAAAGACCGCGCTTCCGCTTCCGCATACGGCAACTCCCGCCCCAGTCAGCCGAAATGGCCACCAGGCAAGCACACGCGGGAGGCGGAGGAAAGGCATCGGCATGCCAACTCCGTGGGGGCGGCCCGCACCTTGGCCGGTCAGTACCGCACGGCGGTAGCGACGTCAGCCTTCACGCCACCGTCGAGCTTGTGGGTGCTGCGGGCCGTCGCGTCCTTGGACTTGCCCGCCGGGACGTCGGAAATCCTGGTCACGACGGTGTCCAGGAGCTTGCCGTCGGCGTTCTTGAAGGTGACCTGGACGGCGAAGGACTTTGAGGAGTCACCGGTGTTGTCGGCCGTGACCTTCACGGTGGTGCGGCCGTCCCCGTCGGTCGACGGTTTGCCGAGCCGTACGTCGCCCTTGGCGTCGATACCGCCCTTGATCTCGTGGATCTTCTCGCCGGCCCGCGCGGAGGCGGAGGCCACGGCAGAGGCGGCCTTGCTGGCCGCGTCGGAGACGTTGCCGCCGCCGTCGCCGTCGGAGCAGCCGGCGGTCAGGAGGGCGAGGGCCGCGACGCACGCCGCCGCGGCCGCCCCGGACGCCCTGTACCTGTCGCCGTACCCGTATCTGTCCCCGAACCTGGCCATGCCGCCTCCGTAGCTCGCTGGCTCGTCGTCCTTCACCTGGTCCCCCCAGTGAAGTTCAGCGAGGCGGAGGCCGCATGCGGGAAGGACCCGTTGGCGGGAGTCGTGGAGCCGGCCCCGTAGGGCGGGGTCCGTCAGCGCGCCACGAACTGCGTCAGGATCGCCTGCACCTCGTAGATGTCGACGCCCTTGGTGAACGTCTTCTGCATCGGCGCCGGATTGCCGGAGATCCAGATCTTCAGCTCCGCGTCGAGGTCGAAGTGCCCCGCCGTCTCCACCGCGAAGTGCGTGATGCTGCGGTACGGCACCGAGTGGTACTCGACCTTCTTGCCGGTGATCCCCTGCTTGTCGACCATGATCAGCCGACGGTCGGTGAACAGCATGGTGTCGCGTATCAGCGTGTACGCGGCGTGCACCTGCTCGCCGTGGCCGAGCAGCCGCGCGTAGTCGTTCTGCGCCTTCGCGGGGTCGACGGTGTGAGCGTTTCCGAACAGTGCCATGTAAAGCCCCCCATGAGATCTCTGAACGGCCCACTGTATCGGGGAGGAACGGCGGGAGCCGAAGGTATGTGCGACGTGGTGGGTCACGCCGGGGTCAGGTCACGTCGTCCGGCGCCCGGGCCGGGCTGGGCCGGACCGGGCGGGTCAGGTCACGTCCTCCGGCAGCCGCGCCGGGTCGAGCCGCGCGCCGCGTACGAACGCCGAGGCGAAGGCGGACTCCCCCAGGGCCGCCTTCGCCGCGGCCGTGATCCGGTCGACGTCGCCGCGTTCGGCGGGCGGAAGCGGCGCCCCCACACTCCTGCGGGCCGCGTCCGCCGCGCCCAGCAGCAGGGCCGCCCGCTCCGGCGTACCGGACACGGCCGCCGCGCCCGCCAGGCCCTCCAGGGAGAGGGCGACGGCACGTGGCTCGGCGAGCAGGCGGGCTGTTTCGAGGCCGCGGAGGTGGTGCGCCTCGGCGCCGGGCCCGTCACCGCGCAGCTCGGCGATGAAGCCGAGCTCGGCGTGGTGCAGGTGGTCGCCCGCCGGTGAGGACACGTCGGCGTGGCGGTCGCGGATGCGCCGCAGATACGTCTCCGCCGAGGCCAGGTCGCCGACGCGGCGCGCGCCGAGTGCGAGGCCCATCTCGGCGTGGATCTCGCCGTAGCGGTAACCCTGCTCGTCCGCCAAGTCGCGCGCCTGCGTGTGGAGTTCGCGGGCTCGGCCCCAGTCCCGGGTGAGCAGCGCGAGCCGCCCGAGCCCAGAGAGCCGCGCCGCGACCTCCGCCTGGAGCCCGAGCTCACGGGCGATGCCGAGGCCGTCCTCCTGGCGGCGCGCTGCCTCGTCGTAGTCGCCTCTGATCTCGGCGAGGGCGGCGAGGGGCGTGACGACCTGCAACTCGCCCCACCGGTCCCCGAGTTCGGCGAAGAGCCCTGCCGCGCGTCGACCGGCGCTGCCCATTGTCTCGAGGTCGCCCCGGATCAGGGCATGCATCGCGCGGAGCGCGAGCGCGGCGGCCGTGACCCACCGGTCCCCGGACTCGTCGGCGAGGCGGAGCACCCGCGCGTTGACCTCTTCGCTCGCGGCGGGGTCCCCGGCGCTGAAGAGGCCGTAGGCGTAGAGCCAGAGACTGCGGAGGTCGACTTCAGGGGCGCGGGGAACTGCGCGCCCAGCCACGACGGCGCCGCGGCGGGCGTCCTTCCGCACCCCGGTGAGCAGCCCGAACGCATCCCGCAGCACGCGGAGCTCGCCCACTCGGACTGCTCGGTCCGGTCCGGCTGCTCCCGTCACTTCGGGCACGGCATCAAGCACCGCGGAAAGCGAACGCCGGGCTTCGGTCAACCGCCCTCGCAGCAACCACCACCAGACGAGGGCGCGCCCAAGCCGCAAGGCTTCTTCGGCACCGCCGTGGCCGGGCTCCAACCGGGCGACCTCGTCGGTCCCTTGGCCGGAGGCCGACCACACGGCCCCTTCGGCACCCTGGCCGGAGGCCGACCGAGCCACGTGACCCCCGCCCCGGCCGGAGGCCCCCCGCACAGCCGCATCCAATGCCGCCCGGAGGTTCGCCGCCTCCGCGTCGAGCAGCCCCAGCCACACCCACTGGTCGCTCCCGCGAAGATGCGGCTCGGCCCGCTCGGCGAGGGCCAGGTAATAGCGGAGATGACGTTCCCGTACGCCGGTCAGGTCCTCCATCTCCCGCAACCGCTCCATGGCGTACGCGGACACGGACTCCAGCAACCGGTAGCGCGGGGCCGCCCCATCGGCCCCCGGCACCATGACGACCAGGGAGCGGTCGACGAGGCGGGTCACCAGGTCCAGGATCTCCTCGCGGGTCACCCCGTCACCCGCGCACACCGCCTCCGCCGCCTCCAGCGTGCAACCGTCGCGATGCACGGCCAGCCGGCGCAGCACGATGCGCTCGGGCGCGCCGAGCAGCTCCCAGCTCCAGTCGATCATCGCCCGCAGCGTCTGCTGACGGGCCGGGGCGCCGCGCTGTCCCGAGGTCAGCAGCCGGAACCGATCGCCGAGCCGGTCCGCCAACTCCCGTACGCCCAAAGCGCGTACACGAGTAGCCGCGAGCTCCAAGGCGAGCGGTATGCCGTCGAGGCGGCGGCAGATCTCCGCGACGGCCGCCTCCTCGGCGCCGCCACGGGGAAGCGAAAAACCGGGCGCAGCGGCCCCGGCCCGAGCCACGAACAGGCTGACCGCGTCCTCAGCCGGCAACGGCTCCACGAGGAACACCGCCTCACCGGTGAGCCCCAGCGGCTCCTGACTCGTAACCAGCACACGCAGCCCCGGCGCGGCACGCAGCAACGTATCCGTGAGCTCGGCGGCCTCCTCGACGACCTGCTCGCAGTTGTCGAGAACGAGCAGCGTACGGCGGTCGCGCAGCGCGTCGGCGAGCCGCGCGGCGGGGGAGCCGGGGTCCCCGACACCCCCGCCTCCGCCCCCGGTGGGACCGTGGCCAGGCGGCGGCCCCGACGGCACATCGTCCCGGAGGCCGAGGACGCCGGCCACGGCCTGCGCGAGATCGGCGACGCCGCTACCGCCGCGCGTCCCGGCGAACTCGACGAGCCAGACGCCGTCTGGAAAGGCGGCACCCAACGCGCCCCCACCCACCTGCCGACCGGCAACCTCCACCGCGAGCCGCGTCTTACCGACACCCCCCGTCCCGGTGAGCGTCACGAGACGCCCGCCCCCGAGAAGCTTCCCGACCCGCCTCACGGCAGGCTCTCGTCCGACGAGAGGGGTGAGGGGAGCGGGCAGATTGGTACGGACGCGAGGACGCCCGGTTCCGACGTCCGCCCCGGCAACGGCCGACGCCCCCACCCCGAAACCTGACCCCGCACCCTGGCCTACGCCCGGTCCCGCGCCCGGCCCTCCGCCGGGTCCCGCATCCGCTCCCGCGCCCGGCTCTGCGCCCGGCCCTGCGCCCGGCCCTGCATCCGCTCCCGCGCCTAGCGCTACACCTGGCCGTCTGCCGGACCCCGCATCCGGCCCCGCGCCCAGCGCTACACCTGGCCCTCGGCCGGACCTCGCATCCGACCTCGCGGCCAGCCCTACGCCCGGCCCGGCGTTCCGCCCCGCCCCCGCTTCCGTCCCCGCACCCAAGCTCCCACCAGACCCCACCGGGCCTGCCGGCTCCCCGGACCCCATCGGCACAACCGACCCCACCGGGCCTGCCGACTTCCCCAACCCCACCGGGCCTGCCGGCTCCCCCAACCCCACCGGGCCCAGGGAAGCCGCCCCCACCCCCACCTCCTGCCGGAGAATCGCCTCATACAGGGACACCAACTCGGGACGGGGTCGAGACCAAGCTCCTCCGCCAACCGTTTGCGTAGCGACGCGTACGACGCGAGCGCCTCACTCTGCCGCCCCGCCAGGTACAGCGCCCGCAACTGCAAGCCCCGCAGCCGTTCCCGCAACGGATGCTGCGCGACGAGGTCCGCCAGCTCACCCGTGAGCAACGTATGGTCGCCCACCGCGAGGCGTGCCTCCGCCTGTTCCTCCACCACGGCGAGCCGCTGCTCCGCGAGCCGATCGGCTGCCGCCCGTACGAACGGTTCGTCGGCGAGATCGGCGTACGCGGGCCCACGCCACAACTCAAGGGCCCGGCTCAGCACTTGCACCCGCAGCCGCGGATCCGAGACACCGTGCGCCTCCACGACCAGGCCGCGGAAACGATCCGCGTCCACCTCATCACCGGCCGCCACATCCACCCGCAGCCGGTAACCGGGCGCCTGGCGCACCACGCGGTCGCGGCCCAGCGCGCGGCGCAGCTGGGAGACCTTGGCCTGGAGGGCGTTGGCCGGATTGCCCGGCGGCGCCTCGCCCCAGAGGTCGTCGATGAGCCGGTCGACGGAGACCGGCCGCCCCTCGTGCACCAGAAGGTCGGCGAGGAGCGCCCTGACCTTCGCCTCGGGAACCTTCACCGGTTCCCCCTCGCCGTCCCACACCGCCAGTGGACCCAGCACCCCGAACCGCATGCGGATCACCGTACACACCGCCCCGTTCCTGCCCGCCGGAACGGTTGGCCCTCGATCGTCAGCGGACCATCAGCGACCCCGAAGCGCTGACGAGCACAGTCGTCCCTGCCCAACGGAAACGACCACCGAGGCACGACCTGGCACATCACAAGTCGGAGGAGAAACGCGGATGCCCAAGTACGCAGGCAGAAAAGCCGTCGTCATCGGCGGTGCCACCGGCCTGGGCCTGGCCATCGCGAAACGGCTGGTCGAGGGCGGCGCGGAGGTCCTGTTGACGGCCGACCCCGACGCGGACCTGACGGAGACCACCACCGAGGTCGGCCCCCACACCCACATAATCCGCGCCAACCAGCCCTCCCCACCCTCTCCGCCACCCTCGACAGCCGCCGAGGCACTCGCCTCAGCCATCCAGGCACGACTCGGCGACATCGACTTCCTCTTCGTCCACGCCGAAGACGGCCTCCCCGCCCCACCCCCGCCCGAACTGCTCCGGCTCCTACGGGAGGGCGCCTCCGTAGTCCTGACCGGCGCATCGGCCGACGACCCGACGGCGAACTCCCTGACCACGCTCACCCGTTGCCGCGGCCCGGCGGACGAGACGGCCGCCACCGCACTCCGCCTGGCAACGGAAACCCCCACCAACGCACCCGCACTCCCACCCCCGCACCCGTACACGCACTGACAAGGACCAACCCCATGCCCACAACAGAAACCACCCCCACACGCCCCCATAAACAACCCCAACAACCCCAACAACTCCCCCTCCTCGCCCTACTCGCCCTGAGCACCGCCGTCTTCATCACGAGCCTCACCGAGACGCTGCCCGCGGGCCTGCTGCCCGCGATGAGCGCCGACCTCGGCGTCAGCGAGTCGGCGACGGGACAGACAGTCACCGTCTACGCGATCGGCACCGCGCTCACCGCGATACCGCTGACCGCCGCCACCGCGGGCTGGCGCCGCAAGCGACTGCTGCTGACGGCGATGGCAGGCTTCGCCGCCGCCAACACCGTCACCGCGTTCTCGACGAACTACTCCCTCACGATGGGAGCCCGTTTCGTCGCCGGCGTGGCCGCGGGACTCGCCTGGGCGCTGCTCGCCGGATACGCCCGCCGCATGGCGCCGCCCCACCTCCAGGGCAAGGCGATCGCCATCGCCATGGCGGGCATCCCGGTCGCCCTGTCACTGGGCGTGCCCGCCGGTACGTTCCTCGGCAAGGTGCTCAGCTGGCAGGTCGCGTTCCTCGTCATGACGGGCCTCACCGTGGGCCTGCTCGCCTGGATCTCCGCCCTCGTCCCCGACTACCCGGGTAAGAAACGTGGCGACGCCGGCACACCGATGCTGCGTACCCTCCGCGTACCCGGTGTGATGCCGGTCCTCTTCGTCACCCTCGTCTTCGTCCTGGCGCACACGGTCCTCTACACGTACATTGCCGCGTTCCTGGACGAGCTCGGCATGGGTGGCTCGACCGACCTCGTTCTCCTCATCTTCGGCGCGGCGTCCCTGGCCAGCATCTGGATCGTGGGCGCACTGATCCACCGCAAGCTGCGCGCGCTGACGCTCGCGAGCGTGATCCTGGTCGGAGTCGCGGCCGCAGTACTGGCCGCCTTCTCCGACACTTCAGCACTCGTGTACGTAGCGGTGACGCTGTGGGGCCTGGGCTGGGGCGGCGCCCCGACTCTCCTGCAGACCGCCGCGGGCGAGGCGGGAGAGGCGTACGAGACGGGTATGACCAGCGAGATGGGGGGCGCGGAGAACGAAGAAGGCACGGGCGGCGGCGTGGCGGACGCGGCACAGGCCATGCTCGTCACCCTGTGGAACATCGCGATGGCCGCCGGCGGCGTCATCGGCGGCATCCTGCTCGGCCTGGTCGGAACGTCATCCTTCCCCTGGACGATCCTGCTGCTCCTGGCCCCGGTACTGCTGGTGGTGGCAGCGGCACACAAGCACGGTTTCCCCCCACGGAACTGGTGAGCTTCGCGGCGAAGAAGAACGGCCGGAACAACAACACCACCGCCACCATTACCTGCGTACCCGGCGAGACGGGCTAGGGGCCCCACATCTTCGGTGCGGGGGAAGGCACCGAAGAGGCAGTGGTCCTGGCCCGCCTCGCCGGGAGACTGTAGACAGAACGTCCGGAACGCCCGCACCATCCAGCCCGCCCGGACCGGCCCGCTGGACACTCTCAGAAGTCGTCGGCGCCGTTACGCAGCTCGTACGTCCAGTAGCCGGTCAGCGCCTTCGCCGGGTCGACGGCGATGCCACCGTTGCCCGGTGCGGTGACGGCAGCCTGACCGCCCCCACCCTGCAACGTGACGGAGAAGCCGGAGACGGGCTCGTTGTTCTCGTCGACGCCACCGTCCGAGAGCTTGACCAGCGCATACGCGGGGGCGCCGGCCTTCAGGACGACGGGGGCGGCGGGCTTGCTCTTGGCGACGGCGGGCACGTTCTGCTTGTGGCTCTCCAGGAACTGGATCTCCGGGAAGCCGTTCATCTTGCAGCTGTGGCCCGACGTGTTCTTCGCGGTCAGCACGATGTGGGTGTAGGGCGGACCACCGTGGCGGGCGGCGCTGATGTTGACGTCCTTGGTGGTGCAGGCGGGAGCGGCGGCACCGGAACCGGAACCCCCGGCGGCGACGGTGGCCTTCGCGGCGGCCCCGCCCTTCGCGGACTGCCCCGACGAACCGGAGGACCCCGACGAGCCGTCCGTCTTGGAGTCGCCGACCGAGACGGTGGTGCTCTCCGAGGCCGCCGACCCGGCGGACTTCGTGTCCGAGTCGCCCCCGCCACAGGCGGTGAGGGAGAGGGCGAAAACGGCCGCGCCGGCGGCGGCGAGAACGGTGGTGCGGCTACGGAACGTACGCATGGGAAGTCCCCCGTGAGTGGCGCATGACGGATGCATGGCGCATGAGTGCTACGTGGTGCTGGCGCGACAGCTGCCCGGTCCGTGACAACAACCAGCGCCTGACCTGCTGACACTCACTACTCTGACCGCCACCGCACACGTTCCACTGCCGTACCGCTCACGTCCCGCTGCCGCGCACCCTCACTACGGACCCGCACCCCACCCACCCGCTCCTACCCTCATCACTCCCCCCCACCACCTACCCGGCCAACTCAGGATCGGCATGCCCCTCAACAACTTCCCGCGCCACCTCACTCAGCACCCGCCGATGGGAACGGGCATGCGCACGCATCGCGTCGAAGGCGTCATCCACGGACAGCGACCTGCGCACCGCCAGCACCCCTTTGGCCTGCTCAATGACCACGCGACTGGCCAGCGCCCGCTCCAACTGACCGGCGAGCACTCGGCTCTGCTCGGCCTCGCGGGCGCGGTGCAGGGTGACGGCGGTGAAGTCGGCCATCGACTGTCCGAGCCTGAGCGCGCCGGGGGAGAAGACGTCTCCGCGCCCGGCGAACAGGACGAGCGCCCCGAGGCTGCCCGCGGAGACGCGGAGAGGAAGCGAAACGACGTGGGTGTAATCAAGAGCAAGGGCCCGCGGCGCGTAACGCGGCCAGCGCCGCATCACCGGCCCGCACCCAAGAGCGGCAGGGGCCTCAGGCCACGCAGCGACACCCTCAGAAACAACATGCCCCGGCCCTTCACGCCAGCTGACGGCCTCACGCTCCAGGAGGGAGACGTCGGTATCGGAGCCGCTCACCCGGATCTCGTCGCGCCCACCGGGGACGTACACGACGGAAGCGGCCCGCACGCCGAGCAGCGCGGGAGTACGCCCCGCCAGAACACCGAGGGTCCGACAAACATCAAGCCCCCCTCCCGCTACACCTTCCCCAGCACCTTCCCCCACACCTTCCACTGAGCCATCCGTCGAGCTGCCGGCCAAGGCCACGAAGACGTCGGCCAGCTGCTGTTGGGGCGTCATGCCACTCTCCTCAGAGATAGGGAACCCCGCTCAAGACCCACCGAGCCACAGCCTCGGCCGCCAAGCCCCAACTCCCGCGCGACCCAAGGGGATCCGCCCCTCACCAACACAGACGGCACCAGGCGCCCCCGCACCGTCACGGCCACGCCGAGGGCTTCTCCGTACCCCTGCGGCTCCATGCCGAAAGCCTACGCCGCAGCCATCACCGGACGACGAGGCTTCTGCTTTCTCCCAAAACCACCTGAGCGGCCTGAGCGACCTGAGCGGCATGATCAACCCGAGTTACCTGAGCGACCGATAGGCTCACCTGCTTCGCACGGCGTACGGACGGAGTCCACTCGTGAGTCACCCGCGCTTCGGCATCGCAATCCTCACCATGGGCAACCGCCCCGCCGAGCTTCGGGCGCTGCTGGACGCGGTGGCCAAGCAGGACCTGGCGCCGACGAGGGTGGTCGTGGTGGGCAACGGCGCACCACTGCCTCAACTACCGCCTTACGTACACGGGTTGGAGCTGCTGGAGAACCTGGGCGTGTCCGGCGGGCGCAATGCGGCCATCGAGGAGCTGCGCCGATCCGGTGACGTGGACGTGCTGGTGGACCTGGACGACGACGGTCTCCTCGTAGACGCCGACGTGCTCAGCCACCTGGCAGAGATGTACGCGGCCGACGACCGGCTGGGCATTGTGTCGTTCCGCATCGCCGACGAGCACGGGGAGACACAGCGCCGACATGTGCCCCGGCTGCGAGCGAAGGACCCGATGCAGGGCGGCGAGGTCACCACGTTCCTCGGCGGCGGCCACGCCCTGTCGATGCGGATGCTGGAGGAGATCGGCACGTGGCCGGACGCGTTCTTCTTCACCCACGAGGAGACCGATCTGGCCTGGCGGGCGCTGGATGCGCGGTGGCGGGTGGTGTACGAGCCGACGCTGCTGCTCCAGCACCCGAAGACCTCCCCGGCCCGACACGCGGTGTACTACCGGATGACCGCCCGGAACCGCGTGTGGCTGGCCAAGCGCCACCTCCCCGCCCTCCTCGTCCCCGTCTACCTCGGCGTCTGGACGGCGGTCACTCTGGCCAGGACACGCTCCTGGGACGGCCTGCGTGCATGGTCCGGCGGCTTCCGAGAGGGCGTACTCACCTCCGGCGGTCCCCGCCGGCCAATGCGATGGCGCACGGTCGCCCACATGACGCGCCTGGGCCGCCCCCCGATCGTCTGAACGTGCGCCGCACCGAAGGGACGAGCTCTCCAACACGCTGTCGGTCGTGAACGGCGCCGGCAGGGGCGCTTTCGGCAGGGCAGGGCGCGAAGTGCTGACGCGCGCTCCGCGGCGTCTCCATGTCACCTGCCACCGCAGCGTGAGCCAGGTCACACTGAGGGCCCGAACGAAGCAAGGGGGACCATGAGCAGTTCGCACCTCAACGCTCCTATCCAAGCTCGTATGTACGCGAAGACCCTGCACAAGGTGGTCTGGATCGCCGCCATCGTGGCGTCGGCCGGCCTTCTGGCACCGCCGCTGTTCTTCATCGCGGCCAAGAAGCGCGTCGTCAGCATGGCTGCGCCCGTGATCTACGCAGTGATCATCTACGGCTCGGTCACCGTGGCAACCGTTCTCGGCAACTCAAGAAACTGGGAGGGGCTGGTCCTCACCATCACGACGATCGTCGCTGCCGTACACGCTGCCATCCTCGACACGGACTGGAAACCGGCCAGGTGACCGCATAGACGCTGTGGCGTGGCGGGTGCCGTACTCCGCAGCTCCCGAGTCACGCTCCACTGAGCCCGTGCTGCGCCGGTGTACGGCAACCCCAGGACAGCGCGCCGCACCTGAGCCAAGGCTCACGGGCCCTGGGGCGCAGGCAATGGCCTTGCGGCGCCAACAATGTCTGGCCATGCTCGGCGACGGCCGGGCTCAGCCGATGGCCAAGGGAAGACCTGTCTGCGTCGGTCGAGCGGTGCATCTCGCCACCGGTTGGACTGTCCGTGATGGCGGATTCCGGAGCGGCGGGTGCCTCTGTCGGCCACCGCTCAGGTCGAGCCCGTAGGCGTAGGCCCGGTTTCGGTACAGCCTGGCACGAGTCTCTGCGTGGCCTGAGCCGCGGCGGTAGGCTCCAGAACCGGAATGGCGAGGGCCGACGGAGGACAGAGTATGAGCACCGCTGCTACCGACTCACCCGGCACTCCACCCATGCCGGAGAGAACCCCCAAGGCACTGCGCGAAGCCATCGCTCAGCACGCTCCGCAACTGCTCACCGACTTCGACGCCCATTGGAAGCGGGCGATCGCCGACACGTTCGACCTCGGCCCCGTGCCGGCGTTCATGGCTCGCTGGTGGGGCGAGTACGCCATCGCCCGGGACCCGCACCTCGAAGCTCACCTGACCGACCTCGAAGCGCGTGCCACCGAAGCCACCGACCTCGCCGAAGCCAAAAAGCTCCTGGAGGAAGCGTCCAACATTCGGCACATGGCCGCCCGCACGGAGCCGGGCCGGTGAGCGACGACGTGTTCATGGGACCGCCCTGGCAGATGGACTGGGCCCTCAAAGCCCAAGCGGCGCGCGACGCCCTACCCGAGCACGTACGGAAGATCGTTGACGCGGCACGCGCCGAACTGGTGACAGCGAAAGACCCGTACTTCCGCGGCATCGAAGCGGACGCCGAACTGCCCGACGCCATACGAGTCGAACCAGCACGGTCCACCAGCCCCAAGGGCCCGCGCATCCTGTACTTCGACAACTACCGCGGTTGGCTCCGATACATCTTCATGCACCGCGTGGACGACCCGCAGATCGTCGTCGAAGAGATCTTCTGGCAGTAACCTCGCCACCCCTTACGGGCGTGGGGGCCGTCACGGGAGCCGTTGACCCTGGGCAACAGAAAACCCCCGGGCCCAAGACCCGGGGGTTCCAACAAGAGCGGGTGACGAGAATCGAACTCGCACTCTCAGCTTGGGAAGCTCGGGTGTTCTAGGGGGAGTTGGGCGTCCGACCTGCGGAGAAGTGACTTGGTGGGCCCTCGATGCCGATGGCCCGTTGCCCGCCGTTCCCCGTGGTTCCCCGCTCGACCTGGCACGGCTATGGCACAGCCCAAGCGCCGGTACTGGGCCGCTCTCTGAGCGCGGAGTTCAGTTCTCCGGGATTAGGCATAGCTGTACCAGTGTCGCAGATGGATGAAGCTGACCTGGGGTCGGCGGTTCCGGAACCTGTCACTGTCGGTCGCCGCTGGTCACTGCTGGTCGGCCTTGGACGGCCCAGGGACAGCCCGAAACCACCGCCTGCTCCAGTGCCTGACCAGCTAGCTTCCAGGCCGGCCCCGAACCAGGCGTTCTGGTCGAGGCACGGCTTACCACTGGCACCTGGGCTCGGTGATCAGACTACGCGGTGCAACACGCGGATTTGCCCAGGTACAGACCCGCACAAAACTGCGCATCAGGGGGTCCAGAGTCCGGGGACTCGCCCAACGGACTGTGCGTAAGTTTCGACAAAGTCCTTCAGCACCTGATAAATCGCGTCTGCGAGATATCTCGCAAAATGAACATTAAATCGAATTTCTGCTGGCGATGCTGGGATTCTCGCGCCGCTGTGCGCGACAACGTTTCGTAGATTCACAAGTTCCCTCAAGCGCTCTTGCAAATTCCCTAGCGCCATCCCCGAAAGCCCAGGATTCGATGGCGCCATATAGTGAACCTCAAAGTATTTCGATATTTGAGGCCACGGCTTTTCAACGCCGACGAGTTTCATTAGTTCAGACACGGTATCAGGCCCCGGATTCCCGCCAGTTTCAATTGCATGATCCGCGTTAATCGCCCCCGCAACGATCCCTTTCGCTGCCGACACTCCCTCGCTTATCCGGTCGGCCGAGTCGCGCGTTTTCCCAAATCTCTTCGCCTGGAGCGCCGCATTCATATTCTTAGAAATGAGCAATACTTGGAGCTGTTCCGGAAGATCCCACAGCATTAGTCGCGGGGTGGCATCGCCGTGCCGCTCTAGCGCGTAAGCGACGACATCTTTGATAAACTCCTCGAATCTTGCGCATAGGAGCACCACCGCTCCCGCGAGGATGGGACTTGGTGTCGGCCTGCTTGGCAAATACGAAAACGCTGGATGGCGAAGCGTAATTGCTTCAGCCAGATTTAGAAGGTCTTCAACGTCGTCGAGTTGGGTACTAAACTTTTGAGTAGGCATCGCTACCTCGCGACGCTTTCAATCATCTCCGCAACTGCACCAACTCGCGAATCCAATGAGGCCCTGGTTGTATTCTTTAGCGAATCTTCAAACTCGGCATTCTCGAAGAGCTTACGCATCCCCGAGCGAATCACAGGCGCATGGTTAACGATCCAAGCGGCCGGGAACTTGCCGACTGCCAACATCTGCGCGTCATAGACCGGAACGGAGAACCGCTGTTCAGCTCGACCGAGTTCGGGACGCCACCTCCTGAAAGACTCATCCCCAAATGCACTTAGGCACTTCTGGAGCGAATTAACGAAAGAGTCGCGATACCTCTTCAATTCTGCAGATGAGGCCTGATTATTCTTCCGCAAGAACTCCGTAAACGCCTGCTGTGAAGGAGGTGACTCTTTCGAATTTTCCTCAGAGAGGGCGAAGAAGCGCAGCACAAGTTCCACGTCTCGTTGACTCCTAACAAACACCGACCCTGTGCGGCCAAGAGTTTGCTGAAAGTCAGGCAACTGGGCAAGTTCAATTGTGAGAGAATTGAGGGGCCCCTGCTGCGTAGCATTGCGCATTTCTTGCACAGAAAGATTGGTCCCTCCCGTGTTGATTCGAGAGAAAACGGCTGTTGTGATGTCAGAGGCTGACTCGGAGCTGATAATGACAGCGCGCATTGAGGATCGACGCAAATGGATTTGCATGCGTAGCGGCAGCTCATTGAACTTGAGCGAGTTTGCCGAAGCGAGGCTACTGAGACCCGTGAGTGCGAAATCCCCGTGCAGGTAGGAAAACACGGCATCGAGGCGCTGCGTTCCGTCGAGTACTGAATACTGATAGGTCTCCGGGTTCTCGGCAAAAATGATCGACGGGACCGGAATATTCAACAAGAGCGACTCAATAAACTGCGACTTTTGAGTCAGGCTCCAAATCGGCGGACGCGCAAAAGGTGGAATGACCAAGTCGCCTTGGGCAAAAATCCGTTCTAGCTCATCAACAGTGAAGTCCATGGCATGCGTTCGAATGTCAGCCTTACGAGATTCCCAGTCATTTTGAACGCTCACCTCATCCGCGTTTTGATCTTGCACAACTTTTCTCCCTTCGGTGAATCACTTAAGCCGTATGTTTGTAGGATGCTCGGGAAGCGCGCTTTCGACAAGCGCTACCCGGAGGTGCATCGGTTGCCTTGGGTCGATCCGTCCTACCTCGATCGACTGTCAGTCGGAACCCACCACTTACCCAAGCTCCCATCCCGTCCGCCGTCGACCCACACACCGTGGAGCGGGCGTGGTTCAGGGCGTCAAGGTGGAGCGCGCCACTGTACGAACGACCTTGACGCCCTGGGCCGCGTCCGCTCGGCTCTGCCTGGGTCGATGGGGGACGGGATGGGAGCTCTCCACGCCAACCCCATCCGGCCGGCACTCGCAAGCGGCGCCCCCGCCATCCCAGAGTCAGAGCGCCCCCGCCGGAGGCATGTCCTTGACCGGGACCGCCGTGGGTCCGGTGTTCGCCTTATGGCCCTGGCCCTATCCGTGTGTGGGCGGGCGTCGGCGCAGCCGGGGCGGAGCGGGCCGAAGGCAGGAGCGGCGCCCCGAGCGGAGCCGTGAGCCCGCCCGGCGGCGCGGAGCGGCGCCGGGACTTGAACCAGTAGAGAAAGTTGTAACTCAGTCCGTCTGCCGGGGCTTGAAGTCGTGTGTGCAGGCTGGGAGTTCCGCCGCCTGGCGGTGTGCGAGCGGCAGGAAGAGGACTGGTCGTATCGTCCAGGTGATGCGCGTGTCCGCGTGAGTCACTGAGACCGTGCAGGGCTGCATCTGGAGAAGGGCTCTGCGGGTGCGGACGCGGCCCTCGTATAGCCACTCCCAGGCTTCGACTGAAGCGTGAGTGTTCAGTGCCGGGGAGATCGTCCGGAGGGCCACCGCTACCCACCGATCCGCCTGTGGCGCCGAGTAGGCGTCGAACGACGCTCGTAGCTGCGGCCCCGCTTGTCCGTCCGTGGCGGTGGACTCTGTCCAGCACTCGCACCAGTAGCCGCGTCGGGGCCCGCTCATCCGCATAGTTGGCCTCCCCTGTCGGCCTCGGTGAAGAAAGCCGCGGTGACCGTGTGACCGTGGTCGCTGTCGTTGACGACTACGCGGTGCGCGATGGCGCTGACCATGTCCAGACCCCGGCCGTGTTCCGCCTCCTCGTCCTGGTGCTCGACCTTGGGGGCGGTTCCCGTGCCGCCGCCGTCGGTGACTGACAGGGTGACCATCTGCGGGGATACCTCGATGGCCAGGGAGAAGCTGCCCGACTGACGCCCGCTGGCCGTGTGCAGGATTGCGTTCGTGCTCAGCTCGCTCACGATGAGTTCGGCGGCGTCCGCGAGTGGTGAGCCGCGCAGGATGTCCCGCGTCCAGCGCCGGGCCCGACTGATCTCTTCGGGGAAACCTGGGCAAGTGAGGCCCCAGACTCGGGCGGTGCTCGTATACTCGTGCATACAAGTTCCTTCGTGCTGGTAGGCCGCCGTGTGCAGCGGGTTCGAGCTAGACGAGTTTGATGCCGTCGTGGGCGCGGATGGCCGGCGGGGAAACCGCGTCGAGTGCGTCCAGGACGCGGATCGCGTAAGCCTCATCGGCGAGTTCGGTCACTTCGTCGCGGGTGGCCCAGCGCAGAGCTCGGGTTTCGTCGCCGGTGGTGGGCGTGCCGTCGGCGGCCTCGCAGCGGAAGACCATGGAGACGATCAAGCCCGTCATGTTCTTGTAGACGCCGGTGAGGGTCGCCGGAAGCGCGATCTTGATTCCGGTCTCTTCGAGGACTTCGCGTTGCAGGGCCTCGGGGATGGTCTCCTCGCGTTCGAGGATGCCGCCCGGGGGTTCCCACTTGCCGTTGTCGCGGCGCTTGATCAGGAGGGCCCGGCCATGGTCGTCGACGATGACTCCGGCGACGCTCACGGAGTGCGGACGGTCAGTGCTCAAGGTCCTCGACCCTCTCGGATGGCTAGGCTCTCCACCGTAGCAACAACACTCGCCCACTCGTCTAGATACCTAAAGGAGTACACGTGACGTCCCTTCCCGGCCTGCTCGGCGCTGTTGACCCCACGAGTGATCGTGCAGTCTTCCGGCAGATCGCTGACCAGCTGCGCGAGTCCATTGACCGCGGGCGATTCAAGGAGGGCGAGAAGCTGCCTTCCGAGGCTGAACTCGTCGAGCACTACGGCGTCTCCAGGATGACCGTTCGGAATTCCTTCTCGATTTTGCAAGGCGAGGGCCTAGTCCATGCCGAGCATGGCAAGGGCGTTTTCGTGCGGCCACGGCCACCAGTGCGGCGTCTGGCCTCCGACCGCTTCGCCCGGCGCCATCGCGAACAGGGCAAGTCCGCCTTCATCGTGGAGGCTGACGCTGCAGGCAGTCACCCTCAGGTCGACAGCCTGGAGGTCAAGGAAGAGAGGGCCACGCAGGACATCGCCACCCGCCTTGGTTCTGTGCGGCGCGTGCTCGCTCGTCGGCGTCGGTATCTGCTCGATGGCCGGCCGGTCGAGTTCGCCACTTCGTACCTCCCGCTCGACATTGCGCGCGGTACGCAGATCGCCGAGCCCAACCCCGGCCCCGGCGGCATCTACGCCCGTCTCGAAGAGCTGGGCCACCATCTCGACCACTTCGAGGAGGAGATCCGGGCACGGATGCCCGCACCGTCTGAGGTCAAGACGCTGCGGCTGTCCTCCGGCGTACCCGTGATCCATCTGATCCGCACCGCGTACGACACCGAAGGGCGGGCCGTGGAGGTCTGCGACACCGTCATGGCGGCGGACGCCTACGTCCTGTCGTACCAGCTCCCGGCCACGTGAGGGCCTGACGGCCGTGGCGCGCGGTGGTCCGCCCCCCCCCCCCGAACTCGTATGCGCCAACAGGCCTACTCGTATAGACGAGTTGGCAAGTTGTGTGGCACAGTGGTCGGCGTTCCCGGAGATCGGGTTCGAACGCTGCATCTTGTATAGACGAGTAGATGGGAAGAACCTTGCGAACCATTCGTGTGGAGACCTCGGCCGCGACGATCCTGCTCACTGAGGCGCCCGAGCCCAAGGTCCGCGACCGGCAGACCGGCGAGATCGCCAAGGACGCCACCAGCGGTGAAGCGCTGATGACGATCGGCGTCGTCTACATCGAGGAGGGCGAGTCGTCCTTGATCAAGGTGACCGTCCCGGAGAGCGGAGTGTCCGACGGGCTGACGCTCGGTGCGCCGGTCTCGCTTCCGGGGCTCGTGGCCCGCCCGTGGGAGAGCGTCTTCAACGGCCAGCAGCGGCACGGCATCGCCTACCGTTGCGCCGCCGTCACCCCGGCCGCCTTCCCGGCCGCCATGGGGGCCTCGGCCTGATGACCGATGTGACGACTCTTCTGGAGGTGGGTGGTCCTGTCGCCGCGCTCGGCGGCGGGGCTGCCTACACCCGGGCCAACCACCCCGGGGTCTACTGGTCCGCCGTCGGCCTGCCGATGTCCACGGCCCGGCTGCTCAGCTCGTACGGCTCGGTAATGGAGGCATGCGGTCTGACCGTGGTGCCGTCTCGTCTGCGCGTGCTGGCGACGCAGGTCACCAGCCGCCGGGAGATCCGGCCTGTGCCGCCTCGTCGCGGACTCATCCGGCCGACCACGACCGGTCTGCGGCTCCGTCTGCGGCTTGCTCCAGGCCAGGAACCTGCCGACGTGGCCGCCTCCGCCGAACGTCTGCGGCATGCGTGGGGGGTGCACGCCGTCTACGTCACCACGGTCAAGCCTGGCGTGGTCGAATTACGGCTCGTCGGTTACGACGTACTGAGCAAGGTCCGCATGCCGCGCAAAGTCGCGGGCGGCACATTGCAAGTGCCCGTAGCGTTGCGGGAGGACGCGACGCCATTCGTACGTGACTACCGGACCGTGCCGCACGGTCTCTGCCTCGGCGCCACTCTGTCGGGCAAATCCATGTACCTGCGGCACCTCGTCACCGGACTCGCGCGGCAGAGCGTCGCCCTGATCGGCATCGACTGCAAGCGCGGCGTGGAGCTGGCCCCCTTCGCCCCACGGCTCTCGGCCCTCGCCACCGACCCTGAGCAGGCCGCTGAGCTGTTGCCCGTGCTCATCAAGGAGATGGAGAACCGGTACGACCTGATCAAGGCCCGGCAAGGGATCGCCCCGGGCACGCCCGACGAAACGATCACCTCTGACATCTGGGGACTTCCGGAGCACGAACGGCCCGTGCCCGTGGTGCTGTTCGTCGATGAAGTCGCGGAACTCTTCCTCGTCGCCACGAAGAAGGAGGAGGAGCGACGGGACGAGATGGTCACCCAACTCATCCGTCTCGCCCAGCTCGGCCGCGCCGCCGGTATCTATCTGGAGGTCTGCGGGCAGCGTTTCGGTGCTGAACTCGGCAAAGGCGCGACCATGCTGCGGGCCCAGCTCACCGGGCGGGTCTGCCACCGCGTGAACGACGAAGCCTCCGCGAAAATGGCGCTCGGTGACATCGCCCCCGAAGCGGTCTCCGCCGCCTGCGCCATACCTGCCGAACGGCCCGGCCTCGCCGTCGTCGGCGACACCTCCGGCGGCTGGTCCCGCATCCGTACGCCGTATCTCTCCCTGGCCGATGCCGCCGAGACGTGCCGCGCCTCGGCCCACCTGGTCCCGGATCTGCCCGCAGTGAAGCCTTTCCGGCCCTCCGTGCCCGTGCAGCCAGTCGAGTCCCCGACCCCGGCCGTGCAGCCGCGACCGGTCACCGGCTGAGCCGCACCCTCCCACCCCGGTCGGCGTGACCGTCTCGCGCCACGTCCCTACCCCTGCCATGCCTGAATCCGGAAGGAGCCGCAGCATGCGCGCCCAACTGGCCCGTATCGATGCGGTACTCGTACAGGCCGTCATCGCCGCCGCCTTGTCCTTCGCCCACCTGCATGACGTCGCCTCGGCGGCCGGTCAGGACGGGTGGAAAGCGTGGGCCTATCCGGTCTCGGTGGACCTGTTGCTCGTCGCCGCCTGGCGTCGACTGCGGACCGGTGACAGCAAAGCCGCGGGCTGGTGCTGGTTCGTCATCGCGCTCGCGGCCTCCCTCGGCGCGAACGTCGCCACCGCCGGTCTGCTCGACCTGAACCATGTGCCGGCCTGGCTCCGCATTCTCGTTGCGGGCTGGCCTGCGGTCGCCTTCCTCGGCGGGACGCTCCTCGCCCACTCAGCGCCGATCCGGCACGAGACAAGCGAGGGCGACCAAGACCCCGTACGCCTCGACGACCAGGAGGATGCGCCCGATCCCGTGCCGGAGCTCCCGCCGCTTCCGGGCAACGAGCCCGAGCCGACCCCGACTTCAACCACCGTCCCAGTCCCGGCCGCCCTGGTCGACCACGCACGCAAAGTCGCCACCGAACACCACGCCCGCACCGGCACTGCCATCGACACCACGACCCTGCGCGCCCGCCTCGGCGTCCCGATGCCCATGGCCGACGCCATCGCCGCTCAGCTCTGAAAGCCCGGAACGTCCTGAAGGGAGATCCACATGAGCGCCAACCGTTGCTTCCGCTCCGTCATCCGTATCGGTCCCGTCCAGGTCGGCACGGCGTACAACGGCCGTGGCCGCGAGAAGCACACCGCCGCATGCACGGCACCGCGCTGCGGCTTCTCCGCCGACTACGACAGCCGCGCCGCCGCCGAGCTGGCCGCCCGGACTCACCGTTGCCCCGCCTGCTGAAAGGACCCGTTCCCGTGACCGTCAGCCTGCCGCTCGTGTTCGTCCTGGGCCTCTTCGCCTGGGGAGCGGTCAAGTTCCTCGGCGTCCGTACGTGGATCGTCGTCGTGATCGCACTCTTCGGCTTCTGGCTCTCGCACACCTTCATGGCTCCGGCCATCGAATCCGGCACGCGCTCCGGCGTGGACGTCGTAAACGGCTCACATGACTAGACGAGTAGGTAAGGAGAGCTTCGCCGTGTTCCTGCCCAAGTACCCCGACAGCCCGACCCCGCCGCCCGCCCACCACCACACGGTGGCCGACCCGACGCCCGTGCGGCGGTCCGCGCCTCAGATCTCCATCACGAGCGGGGCGGTCGTGGCCGTCCTCGTCGGCGGGGTCGTGCTGACCGCGCTCCTGGCCGCCGTCGCCGTCTCGGCCGTCTCCGTCGCGGTGTGCGCCGTGGTCATCCGCTCGATGCTCCGCGACCAGCGGCGGCGCTAGACGCCAGCACTGCCAGACCCCCGGGGCGGCCCTGATACCGCCAAGCATCCGCCGCCCCGGGGGCCCTGTCCCTCCTGACCGAAGCCAGAAGGAGAAGCCATCATTACCCGCACCACCCCGCCCCCGCTCAGCGAACTCGGTCAACTGGCCGCAACCGGCACCATGCCCGCGCTCCTGCGTCAGCTCTCCGGCCTCGGCGGCTGCACGCACCCGGTCCGCCTCGACGGCCACCGCACCGAGTACACCGTCGACACCCGGACGGGCGAGATCGGCAACGTCGTCCACCACCTCGACTCGGCCACCCTGCCGGCCGGTCACCTCCTGGTCCGCTGCAACAACCGCCGTACGACCCGCTGTCCGGCCTGCGCGGAGGTGTACCGCCGCGATACCTTCCACCTGATCACCTCCGGGCTGCGCGGCGGCAAGGGCGTCCCCGAACGCGTCGCCGCTCACCCCCGCGTCTTCGCCACCTTCACCGCCCCCGGCTTCGGCCCGGTCCACAACCGCCCCACCGGCCCGGCCCGAACGGTCCGCCCTTGCCGCTGCGGCATCCTCCACGACCAGGACGACACGGCCCTCGGTACCCCGCTCGACCCGGACACCTACGACTACGAAGCAGCCGTGCTCTGGAACGCTCACGCGGGCCTGCTCTGGCGGCGCTTCTCGATCTACCTCCGCCGGGAGGTCGCCAAGCGTGCCGGCCTCACCCAACGCGCCTTCCGCGAGTACGCCCGGGTCTCCTTCGCCAAGGTCGCCGAGTACCAGAAACGCGGTGCGGTCCACTTCCACGCGGTCATCCGCATCGACGGCCCGGACGGCGGCGACACCCCGCCCCCGGCCTGGGCAAACCCCGAGCTGCTGACCGATGCCATCCGCGCCGCTGCGACCGCTGCCCGCGTGGATGGCCCGGTCATCGACAACCGCGCGCACGCCTTCACCTTCGGCCGCCAACTCGACGTACGCACCATCCGTTCCGCCGACTTCGACGGCGGCCAGGAGCTGACCGAGCGGGCCGTCGCCGCGTACATCGCCAAGTACGCGACCAAGGGCGCGGAGACTGCCACGGGTGCGCTGGACCGGCCCCTCAAGTTCCTCGCGGAACTCGCCCAGCTCGACATCAGCGACCACGCCCGCCGCATGATCCGCACCGCCTGGACTCTCGGAGCACGAAAGGAACTCGCGGACCTCCGGCTTCGGGCCTGGGCTCACATGCTCGGCTTCCGCGGCCATTTCTCGACCAAGTCCCGCCGCTACTCCACCACCCTCGGCGCACTCCGCGACGCCCGAGCCGAATGGCGCCGAGCTCAAGCCGTCACCGACGACCAGGCCGCCCCGGACTCGACCCTCGTCCTCGCCCACTGGAGCTACGCCGGAACCGGCCTCACCGACGCCGAAGCCTGGCTTGCCGAAACCCTCGAACCCGCCCCCGGAACGGAAGGGGAGCCCACCCGTGGCTGAGCGTCATCTCTCCGTCGACCAGGTCGCCGAGCTGCTCGGCACGACGGCCCGCTTCCCGCGTCGGCTCATCGAGGAGCGGCGCATCCGGTACGTGAAGGTCGGCCGCCACGTGCGCATCCCGGAGAGCGCGGTCGAGGAGTTCATCACCTCCCACACCGTCGAGCCGATCAAGCGGTCCCGCGCTCGCTACGGGAGGGCCGCCTGATGGCGAACAACAGGGGGAGGCGTCGCCGCTTCGGCGCGATCAGGCGGCTGCCGTCCGGGCGATACCAGGCGCGGTATCCGGGGCCGGACGGCGTGATGCGCCCAGCGCCGTTCACCTTCGAGACGACCGCCGATGCTGACGACTGGCTGGCCGAGAAGCAGACGGAGATCCGTAGAGGTGATTGGCGGGACCCGGAGGCCGGAGCGGTCAACTTCCGCGCGTACGCCGACAAGTGGGTCGAGGAACGCGAACTCGGCGTGCTCACCCGGGACCTGTACCGGTACCTCCTGGACCGCCACATCCTGCCGACCTTCGGTGATGACGACCTCGACGAGATCACCGCACCCCGCGTCCGCACCTGGCGCACCGAGCGTCTCCGTACCGGCGCCAAGACGGCGACGGCCAAGGCGTACCGCCTTCTCAAGGCCATCATGGAGACCGCCGTCGACGACGACCTGATCCGCCGCAACCCGTGCCGGATCAAGGGCGCGGGCGCCGAGAAGGCACAGGAACGGCCTACGGCTACCGTCGCGCAGGTCGATGCCCTCGCTGAAGCGGTCGGCATGCGGTGGCGCCTCATGGTCTACCTCGGCGCCTACGGCCCGACGCGGCCCGAAGAACTGGCCGGGCTCCGCCGCCGGGACGTCGACCTCGACGCTTTGCGCATCACCGTGCGGACGGCCGAACCTGAGAGGACGAACGGGCGACGCGCGCCCGGCGACACCAAGTCGGACGCCGGTACCCGCACGATCTACCTGCCCGCGTTCCTGGAGCGTGAGGTCCGCTGGCACATGGAGTCGTTCGCCGAGGAGGGACCGAACGGCCTGGTCTTCGTCGGCGAGCGGGGAGCGCCATTCCGCCGGAGTACCTTCGGCAAGTACTGGCGTAGGGCGCGCACGGTCGCCGGTCTGCCGGACAACTTCCGGTTCTACGATCTCCGCCACACCGGGCACACCCTGTCGACCCGATCTGGTGCGACCTTGAAGGACACGATGGTCCGCGCGGGTCAGTCGTCCGAGAAGGCGGCGATGATCTACCAGCACTCCGAGGAGGAGCGTCAGCAGGAGGTCGCGGGGATGCTCGACCGGAGTGTTCGGAAGGCCCGGCGGGCTGTGGCACGGAAGCCGGATGATCAAGCATCTGGCACGGATGTGGCACGCGGCGACTGACCAAGATCGCACAGCAAAAAGGCCCGGGTCGATGACCTGGGCCTTCTTCGTGGAGCGGGTGACGAGAATCGAACTCGCACTCTCAGCTTGGGAAGCTGATGTTCTACCACTAAACTACACCCGCGAAAGACTCCGCTTGAAGCGGTGTCGTACCGTCGCACACTGTACCTCATCACGGGCCCCCGGCGCTCTCGCCGTGGGGCCCGTGTGGTGTTCGGGAGGGGGATGCGCCGTGCGGTGGGAGGGAGTTGAGGCGTACCGTGGGATGTGGTCGTGCCGCCTGGAGGGCCGTCCCTTTCATACCGTAATGTGGGCGTTCGTCGTCGGCTCGGAGGCGAGCGAGAGACGAGTGCGTACGGGTACGTACGAGCTCACCTACGACTGGGGAAGGGACTCAAGGACTTGATGGAGCGCACCGTCGTCCGATGTGCCGAAGGGCACGTGTTCAGCACCGCTTCGTTCCCGATGCAGCAGGCGGACCGGCTCGGTCCCGGCCGGCTCATCCGCTGTCCGCGGTGTGCCCGGCTCCGGCACGCCGTGCCGGTTGCCTTGCAGAAGCGGTAGTGAGCGGTAGTGAGCGGTTGTGAGTGGTAGCAGAGTGGTCGGAAGCGGTAGCCGGCCGTAGCTTTGCGGGTATTGCCGAGCGCGCGGGTCCTGTCCGATTGGGGAGGGCCCGCGCGCTCTGCGTATCCTCGGTGCGTGCTTCTCTCAGACAAGGACATCCGGGCCGAGATCGACTCCGGACGGGTTCGGATCGACCCGTACGACGAATCCATGGTGCAGCCCTCGAGCATCGATGTGCGGCTGGACCGCTACTTCCGGGTGTTCGAGAATCACCGCTATCCACACATCGACCCCTCCGTCGAGCAGGCCGATCTGACCCGGCTCGTCGAGCCCGAGGGCGACGAGCCGTTCATCCTGCACCCCGGTGAGTTCGTGCTCGCCTCGACGTACGAGGTCGTCAGCCTGCCCGACGATCTCGCCAGCCGCCTCGAGGGCAAGTCCAGCCTCGGACGGCTCGGGCTCGTCACGCACTCCACCGCCGGGTTCATCGACCCGGGGTTCAGCGGGCACGTGACCCTGGAGCTGTCGAATCTGGCGACCCTGCCGATCAAGCTCTGGCCGGGCATGAAGATCGGGCAGCTCTGTCTGTTCCGGCTGACCTCGTCCGCGGAGGAGCCCTACGGCTCGGAGCGGTACGGATCGCGTTACCAGGGGCAGCGCGGGCCCACCGCCTCCCGTTCCTTCCTCAATTTCCATCGGACACAGGTGTGAGCAGCGGTATGAGTGGTGACATGAGCAGCGGTAGCGGTACGGGTGGCGTGCGGGAGAATCTCACCTACGAGAAGTTCGGTGCGGCCGTGCGCGAGCTCGCGCAGACCATCGCCGACGACGGGTACCGGCCCGACGTCATCATCTCCATCGCCCGCGGTGGCGTCTTCGTCGCGGGCGGGCTCGCGTACGCGCTCGACTGCAAGAACATCCACCTGGTGAATGTGGAGTTCTATACGGGGGTCGGCACCACGCTGGAAATGCCCGTCATGCTCGCGCCCGTGCCCAACGTCATCGACTTCACCGACAAGAAGGTGCTCATCGCCGATGACGTCGCCGACACCGGGAAGACGCTGAAGCTCGTGCACGACTTCTGCCTCGACCACGTCGCCGAGGTGCGGTCCGCCGTCATCTATGAGAAGTCGCACTCCCTCGTCAAGTGCGAGTACGTGTGGAAGCGCACCGATGAGTGGATCAACTTCCCGTGGAGCGTCGAGCCGCCCGTCGTGAAGCGGGCCGGGCAGGTTCTTGACGCCTGACACGCCTGACACGCCTGACACGCCTGACGTGAGCGGCGTGAGCGAAGGGCCCGGGGACTCGTCGTCCCCGGGCCCTTCTCGCGTACGTGCGTCACGTACGTACTAGAACGTGCCCAGCTTGATGATCGACAGGATCGCAAGCAGCTGGATCGTGGACGCGCCCAGCGCCTTCGGCCACGGCAGGTCGTGGGACTTGCTGACCATCGTCGTGAGCAGCGCGCCCGCCGCGAGCCAGGTCGCCCAGCCGAGCAGCTGGACGAAGGGCTGGCCGCCGCCGAGGAACATCGCCACGACCACGCGCGGCGCGTCCGTCAGCGACATGATCAGCATGGAGAGGCCGACCGTCGGCTGCCAGGCGCCGTCGCCGCCGAGCTGGCGGGCGAGGGTGTGCGTGACCACGCCCAGGATGAAGGCGCTGATCGTGATCGCGATGCCGGTGGTGAGGACGAAGGGCACCGCGGACGACAGCGTGGCGTTGATCGCGTCGTCGCGGGCGTCGTCGAAGCCGAAGATCGCCAGCAGGCCGTAGAGGAACGTGACGACGAGGGCGGGGCCCCACATCGCGTAGTCCCGCATGTGGAGGAAGGTGGGGCCGGGGCGCAGCACGATGCCGCGCAGCAGCTCCTTCCAGTGCAGGCGGGGGCCGATGGGCGCGGCGGGTGCCTGGCCGGCGCGGTAGGTGTCGCCCTGGGTGTAGGGGTCCTCGCCGATGGAGAAGGCCTGGGTGTGGCCGGGGTTGTTGGCCGCGTACGGGTCGTAGCCACCGCCACCCCCGCCCCCCTGGGGCCCGTACCCGTGGCTCTGGCCGTGGGCGTCGGGGCCGCCGAAGTACTCCGGCTCGCCGTGGTTGCTGCCTCCGGATCCCGGCTGCGGCCACTGCTGGCCGCCGCCACCGCCGCCACCGGCGTACGGCGGCTGCGGGCGCTGCGGGTTCGAGGGCGCGGGTGGGTAGCCGTACGGCTGCCGGCCGCCTTGGGGGGCCTGCTGTCCGTACGGCTGCTGCCGCGGTTGTTGTTGCGGTCGCGCGGCGCGGTTGTCCCGGCCGCGTCCGATCCTGAATCCAGCCACGAATCGAACGTACCTGGTCTTCGGGGGTGGGGTCGTCCCTCCTCGGGAGGAGACGGGCTTTGCGGCCGACCTGTGACAACCCTTAGGGGATCCCTGACGGGGCAGCCACCGGGCCGGGGGTGGCGTCAGCGGGCGAGTACTGAGCCGTACGCGTACGGGTGCGAAGACGCGGGCAGCCCGATGGAGTTGGGCGTGATGGTCCTGGTGCCGGTCGCGCCGCCGCCGGGCAGCTCCCAGACGCCACCCGCGGAGGCGTTCTCGCCGGGGGCCGCCACGGAGACGTCGGGGCGGCCGTCGCCGTCGTGGTCGGCGGCGAGGAGGTTGGCGCCGAAGGCGTCGCCCTTCTCGGCCGTGCCGGGGATGCCCGGGGAGTTCTGCTGGTGGGCGACCGCGCCCACCGCCGCGCCGTCCGCGTTCAGGATGCCCTTCGCGCCGCCCTTCAGGACGGTGATGCTGCCCGCGCGGGCGGCGCTGCCGATGGCCTCGCCGGGGGCGCCGGCGATCAGGTCGTCCTTGCCGTCGCCGTTGATGTCCGCGGCGGCGAGGGCGTTGCCGAAGTCGTCACCCGTTTCGGCGACGCCGGGGACGCCGGGGGTGTCCTGGTTGAGGGTCTGGCCCTCCCAGACGAGGCCGCTGCCGTCGCCGTAGTGGATGTGGATGCCGCCGCCCTTGGCGATCTCCTCGGGACCGCACGGGTCGTCGATGTTCTCGTCGGCGATCTCGCGGCAGTTGCCGAGGGCGAGGTCGTCGTGGCCGTCGCCGTTGAAGTCACCGGTGGCGAGGGCGTTGGCGGCGCTGTTGTCGCTGCTCCACGTCAGGAGGAATCTGTACTCGTCCTTGGTGTAGTCGTACAGCTGGACGTGTGACTGGGTGTTGGGCTGGTTCTGCGTGTAGTACGCGACGGCCAGCTCGGGGCGGCCGTCGGAGTTGTAGTCGCCGGTCGTCATGACGGGGGCGCGGCCGCCCATGGGCCTGGCCATGAGGGGCTGGGTGCGGTCGGTGAGGGGGTGGGCGTTGTAGACGACCTGGTCCTTGCCGCCGATCGCCAGGTCGACGTCCGTGTCGCCGGTGAAGTCCGCGGCGGTCAGGGCGTTTCCGTAGGCGGCGCCCGCCTTGTCGCCGCGGGCGGCGGTGTTGGCCACGGAGAAGCCGTCGCCGGTGCCGTACAGGACGGTGACCGAGCCCGCGTCCGTCTTGGCGTCGATGTCCTCGCCCGGGGCGCCGATGACGAGGTCGGCGTACTTGTCGTCGTCTATGTACGCGGTGGTGACCGCGCCGCCGAAGCGGTCGCCGGTCTCCGGGGTGCCGGGGACCTCGACGGTGGCCTGGGTGATGCGGCGCACGCCGTTCGAGCCGGGGCCGCCCTCGCCGCCGAAGACGACGCTCACGTAGCCGGCCTTTGCTTTGCCGTCGACGGTGCCGCTGGGCACGCCGACGGCGAGGTCGGCGTATCCGTCGCCGTCGAAGTCGCTGATGAGAGGGGCGGGTGCGGCGTGCGCGGTCGTCGTGAGGGGGAGGGTGAGGCCGGTGGCGGCGAGGGCGGTGGCCGCGGCGAGGGCGAGGGTGCGTGTGCGCACGGGGACTCCAACTCTTGTGTCGTCGGGGCGGCTTGACCACCACGCGGCGCGTGACGGTGAGCCGGCGCTTCACTCGTGTGACATGCGGCGTTGGGGGAGGGTTGTGCAAAGGGGATGGGGCCGGGCCCGCATCGGGAGGTGCGGGCCCGGCGAAGAGCGGTGTGTCAGTCGGCGAAGTTCATGCCGAGGCGCGGCGTGCCCGTCGCCGAGATGCCCACCGTCGACGTGTAGACGCCGGCCGAGCCGGTGAGCGAGCCGTCGCTCTTGCTGGTCAGCGGGTAGAACCCGCCGTTCCCGCCGTTCTCGCCGTACGCGCCGACCATGACGTCTCCCCGCCCGTCGCCGTTCAGGTCGTCGACGTGGATGTCCGCCCCGAAGTGGTCGTACGCCTCGTTGGAGTTGGGCACGCCCGGCGTGTTCTGGTCGAGGAACTCCGCGCCGGCCGTGGAGAGGCCCGAGCCGTCCGACTTGCCGTAGATGACGGTGACCGAGCCCGCGTCCGTGACGCCGTCGAGGTTCTCGCCGTCCGCTCCCACGACCAGGTCGAGGTGACCGTCGCCGTTGATGTCGCCGAGGTCGAGCTCGCCGCCGAACGAGTCGCCCTTCTCGCCGGAGCCCGGCACGCCCGAGCTGTCCTGCGTGAAGACCTGCGTCTCGCCGTACGGGCCGTTGGCCGCCCCGTGCGCGACATACACCGTGCCGCCCTTGTTGGCGCCGTCGATGCCGTCGTCCCAGCTCAGGCCGATGATGATGTCGCCGTAGCCGTCGCCGTCCGTGTCGCCGACGTCGGTGATGACGCCGCCGGGCAGCCGCTGCTGGTTGGTGGTCTTGAGGCCGTCGGCGGTGCCGGGCACCCACAGGTTGGCGTTGTAGCCGTCGCCGCTGGAGTAGCCGTCGACGATGAGGTCTTCCCGGTCGTCGCCGTTCACGTCGCCGGAGTGCAGGTTGAAGGGGCCCGCGCCCTCGCCGCCCTGGATGGCGGGCTTGACCGTGTAGCGGCTGCTGCCGGTGCCGCTGCTGCGGGAGATCTTGCCGTTGAGTACGTCGATGGTGGCGGCGCCGGACCGGGCGCCGATGGCGAGGTCGGTGGTGCCGTCGCCGTCGAAGTCGCCGGCCTCGATGGGCCCGCCGAAGTAGTCGTGGCTGTCCGGGCGGGGGTCCTTCACCGTCGTACCGCCGGACAGGCCGTTCGCGGAGCCCCACAGGATCTGGGCGGTGCCGCCGTCCTTGTCGCTGCCGACGTCCTCGCCGGGGGCGGCGACCGCGAGGTCGTCGTAGCCGTCGCGGTCGAAGTCGCCGTACGCGGTGTCGTAGCCGAAGGTGTCGCCCGCCTCGGCGGAGCCGGGGACGCCCGCGCTGTTCTGGCTGAAGGTCTTGTGGCGCAGCGTGGAGCCGCCGTACGTGACGGTGACTTGGCCCGCGCCGTCCTTGCCGCCGACGTTGGCGCCGGCCGCGGAGGTGGCGAGGTCCGCGACGCCGTCGCCGTTGAAGTCGGCCTCGTGCGAGGGCAGCGGGTCCGCGGGCGCGGCGGACGCGGTGGTGGCCGTGACGGCGAGCAGCCCGCCCGTCAGCGCGGCCGCGGTGGCCGTCGCCGCGGCGAGGCGCGTGCGTCTGGAACGGACGGTGGTGGCGGTGCGCTTGTGCTTGGCCATGCGGGTCTCCTGCGGCATGCGGGGATGCCTGGCGGGCATCCGCGGTCGATGGGTGCCGGTGGGTGTGTTCACCGGGCGTTGGCCCTGGCTTCACGCCGTGATCGGCTATGGGGAGACCCGCGGTGGGGGGTAAGGGTTGTACGGCGGACGGGAGTTGGGGGTGATGGGCGGGTTCGGGCGGCTTGTGCCGGACGGGCTGGGTTTCAGCCCGTCCGGCGTTTGAGGATCAGCCCGTCCGGCGTTTGAGGACGAACTCGGCGAAGCCGGTGATCGACGGTGCGGGAACCGTGACGGTGCCCGAGTTACCGCCCCAGGACCATCCCGTACTCCCGCGCCCCCGCGAGCCCCAGCTTGCCCGGTGTCACCGAGGTGACCGCCGGGTTCGGGCCGTCCTTGGGGGTCGGGGCGTACCAGACGCCGCCCTTCTGCCCGTCCTCGCCGGGCGCGCCCACCGCGACGTCCGGGTAGGAGTCCCCGTTGTAGTCGCCGGCCGCGACGGCCGCGCCGAGGTGGTCGTCGGCCTCCGCCGTGCCCGCGACGCCCGCGGTGTTCTGGCTGAAGGCGGGGCCGGAGAGGTCGCCGCCGGTGCCGGACGAGGCGAGGACCCAGTACGTACCCGCGTTCTGGGCGGTGCCGACGGCCTCCGCGTCGGCGCCGACGATCAGCTCGTCGATGCCGTCCCGGTCGAGGTTGCCGGCCGCGAGCCGGGCGCCGAAGTTGTCGCCGGTCTCGGCCGTGCCGCCGACCTGCGGGCTGTTCTGGGAGGTGCAGGAGGAGCCGCCGTCGCCGAGCTTGCCGCCCTGCTTGCCGTAGATGACGGCGATGGCGCCGCCGAGGATGTCCTCGCAGTACGTGCCCTCGGCCTCGGGGTTCGGCCGCATGTTGCCGACAGCGAGGTCCGCGGTGCCGTCCCCGTCGAAGTCGCCGGTGGCGAGCGCGGTGTCGGAGCTGTCGGCCGTGTACCAGGTCTCCTTCCACTCGCCCGAGGCACGGCTCTGCACGGTCGTGCCGCTGACCTCCATGCCGTGGTACGAGATGGCGAGGTCATCGCCGCCGTCGTCGTCGAAGTCACCGGCGGCCAGGGCGGACGGGCCCGCGAAGTGCCAGCCGGTGACTCGGGTGAGCTCGGCGGGCGAGCCGGTGGTGAAGGGGCCCGGCCGGGTCACGACCGCGTCGGACTCGTCGAAGTGCGAGTTGAAGGCGATGTCCTTGTCGCCGTCCTTGTCGAAGTCGCCCGTGGTGAGCAGCGAGCCGTACCGGGCGCTGTCGATGTTGCCGTTGGCCGCGGTGAAGCCGCCCTTGAAGCCGGTCGCGGAGCCCCAGACGACCGCGACGGTGCCGGCGGCCGATCCGGCGGTGGTCGCCTCGCCGGGCGCGCCCACGACGAGGTCGCTGTAGCCGTCGCCGTTCATGTCGTTCGAGTCGACGGCGTAGCCGAACTTGTCGCCCGCCTCGGCGGTGCCCGGTATGCCGGACGTGGCCTGGCTGACGGTGGCCGACCCGTGCTTGCCGAGGCCGGACGCGCCGCCCCAGACGACGTTGACGTAACCGGCCTTGGCGTGGCCGCCGACGGTGGCGCTCGGCACGCCGACGGCGAGGTCGACGTAGCCGTCGCCGTTGTAGTCGGCGCGGATCTTCGAGGGGGCGGGGGCCGCGGACGCGCTGCCCGCGGTCAGGCCGGTGACGCCGAGGGCGGTGGCGGCGCAGAGGGCGCCCGCGGCGAGGAGCTTGTTGCGCGTGTTGCTTCGTGTGCTCTTGTGCATGTACGGGGACATGGAGAGGTCTCCAACGTGTTGAGGGAGTTGAGGAGTTGGCGCCACGGGTCGGGCTGGGGTGGGCCGGAATCGGGCGGGCCGGGACAGGTCAGCGCACCGTGCGCCCGAAGCCCGCCTCCGTGCCGCCGACCCCGAAGTCGGTGCCGTTGAAGGAGGCCGCGTGGGACGACGTGAGCCCCGTCGACGTGCCGCGCAGGACCCACACGGCGCCGACGTCGCGCGTCGTGCCGATGTCCTCGCCGGTCGCGCCGGTGGCCAGGTCGGCCCGGCCGTTCTTGTTGATGTCCTTGAGGCGGACGGACGTGCCGAAGCGGTCGTTCTCCTCGCCGACGCCGGGTACGCCCGCGGTCTCCTGGTGCCAGGCCTTGCCCGAGGTGAACTTGCCGGCCGTGGACTTGAGGAGGGTCACGCTGCCGGCGCCGGTCACCGTGCCGATCGTCTCGCCGGGCGCGCCCACCGCGAGGTCCGCGAGGCCGTCGCCGGTCACATCGGCCGCGGAGACGGAGCCGCCGAAGCGGTCGCCCGCTTCGTCGGTGCCGGGGATGCCCGTGCTGTCCTGGTCGTACGTCACCGGGGCGCCGAACTTCCCGTCGCCGCCGAGCCGTACGGTGACGGACCCGCCCTCGCCGCCCGCCGCTCCTGCCTCGCCGGAGTTGCCGGTGATGAGGTCGTCGTAGCCGTCGCCGTTGACGTCACCGGCGGTGGCCGCGTCGCGGGTCACGGTCGAGGGGGCGTCCGCGCCGATGACCTCGGCTCGGTAGCCGTAGTCGCCGACGCCGCCGTTCATGTGGGCGGTGTAGACGCTGCCGTCCGCGCGCTCGCCGTACAGGACGAACCCGACGCCGTCCTTGTACTTGAAGTTTCCGGCGATCATGCCGTCGAGGCGGACGTCCTCGGGCAGGAAGTCGACCTCCAGGCCGATCGGGGGGCCGTCGGGGACGCCGTCGGGGTAGAACCACCAGTTGTCGCCGCTGATCACGGCCAGCTGGGGTGCTCCGTCGTAGTCCAGGTCGGTCCAGACGGTGGCCTCGCCGAAGCGGCCGGTGGTGCCGGCGGGGGAGTTCAGGGCGCGGCCGCCGGAGGTGAAGGCGTTGCTGCCGCCCCAGATGACGGAGACGGAGCCGGACGGCTTGCCCGCCACCTGCTCGCCGGGCGCGCCGACGATCAGATCCGCGAACCCGTCCCTGTTCACGTCCCCACTGGTCACGTTCTCGCCGAACTCGTCGCCGGGCTCCGTGACGCCGGGTACGCCGGAGGTGTTCTGGGTGACGGTGACGGCCCTGTCCTCGGCGACGCCGTTCGCCGAACCGAAGGTGACGGTCACGGAGTTCGAGCCGGGCGAGCCGATCGCGAGGTCGCGGTACCCGTCGCCGTTGAAGTCGTCCTTCAGGGAGGAGGCGGCGCTCGCCGGACCGGCCAGGGGCAGCGTCAGCCCCGTGGCCGCGAGGGCGGCGACGGTGGCGGTGACGGCCAGGTTTCTTACGCGCACGTGGGGCTCCCGAGCCTTTGGGTAACGCTTGCGGGTGTGTGACTCGTGAGGCGTATGAAGGGTTGTGCGGTGGGGGTGGTGGGGTGGCTGTGAGGTGAACGCGGGCGTCAACCGTCGCTCGGTGACGGAAACGTTGGTGAGCCTGCGCCTTTGATGGTCACCGGGGCCGCCCGGTTTTTTGCGGAGTGTGGCGCCTCCGGGCCGCCAGTAAAGGGCGCTCCTACGTCGCGTCGGCTCCGCCGATTCCGCTGCGCTCCACCCTTGACTGCCGCCCCTCCACCGCACGCAGACCTTGACCCGGACGGCCAGGGGTGGGGGCTTCGGGGCTCCCTGCTCGGGCCATCCCCTTTCACTGCCGGGTGCGGACCGGCCCAACGTGAGCCCCCGCCACCGTCAAGGCTCGGTCACCCGCGCGGCCTCGCCGCTCGGGTCATCGGCTCTCGCTGCCGGGTGCGACCCGGCCCATCGTGGGTGCCCGCCACGGTCTGGGCTCGGTCACCCGCCCGGCCTCTCAGCCCGGGTCATCGGCTCTCGCTGCCGCGTGCGGACCGGCCCATCGTGGGCAGATGCCACGTTCTCGGCGCGGCCAGGCCCCGGCTTTGCCGCTCGGGCCACCTGCTCTCGCCGCCGTGCGCGGGCTGGTTCATCGTGTGCCGCGCCACGCTTGGGGCACGGTCTTCGGCCTTCGGCGTGGCGGACCCGGTCGGGGACCTACTTTGGAAAAGTAGTGAACCGGAACAGCGCGCGCCCCCCTGCCGCGCCCCGCGCTCCGCCAACCGGTCGGGCATACGAACGGACTCCCCGCTCGGGTCACCCGCTCGCGCTGCCCGGTGCGGACCGGCCCAGCATGAGTCCCCGTTACGGTCGAGGCGTCGCCCGGCTTCGCCGCTCGGGCCATCACCTTTCACGGCCGGGGCGGGCCGGTGGCCCACCGCGAGCGGAAGCCACGGGTGATGTGCTGAGTGCTGAGTGCTGAGTGCTGAGTGCTGAGTGCTGACAGGCGGCGGGCACTTGCCGCGGGGCGGCACCTACTTTGGGAAAGTTGCGAATGCGTGCGCCACGCGCCCCCCTTCACAACCAATACGCCCCCGGCATGTGGTCCCGCTATGCCCCATTCCCGCGCCGGACGGGCATGCGCGACAGGCATGACAGGCCGTGGGAGGCCGTGGGCGGGCAGGCCGCGCCCGCTGCCGACGACAAGGGCCCAGCCGCCAGCCGATTCCCACCCCCGGATGGGCATGCACGACAGGCGCACGGGGCGCGGCAGGGGGGGGCGCGCGCCGACCCGGTTCGCAACTTTCCCAAAGTAGGTCCCCGACCGGAGCATCCAGGCGAGAGCACGCGGAAGACCGTGCCCAAGCGTGGCGTGCGCTCACGTTGGGCCGGTCCGCACTCGGCGGCGAGAGCCGATGACCCGAGCGGAGAAGCCGGGCGGCTGGCCGAGCCGTGAACGTGGCGCGCGCTCGCGATGGGCCGGTCCGCACTCGGCGGCGAGAGGGATGACCCTGGCGGCGAAGCCGGGGCGGCGCCTCGACGGTGACGGGGACTCACGTTGGGCCGGTCCGAGCCCGGCAGCGAAACCCGGTGGCCCGAGTGGCGAAGCCGGGGGCTGGCCGAGCCCCGACCGTGATGCCCGTCCACGTTGGGCCGGTCCGCACTCGGCAGCGCGAGCGGGTGGCCCGAGCGGGGAGTCCGTTCGTATGCCTGACCGGTTGGCGGAGCGTGGGGCGTGGCAGGGGGGCGCGCGCCGATCCGGTTCACTACTTTTCCAAAGTAGGTCCCCGACCGGGTCCGCCACGCCGAAGGCCGGAGACCGTGCCCAAGCGTGGCGCGCGCTCACGATGAACCGGCCCGCGCCCGGCGGTGAGAGCCGGTGGCCCGAGTGGCGAAGCCGGAGTGCTGGCCGCGCCCTCACCGTGGCGTGCGCTCACGATGGGCCGGTCCGCACTCGGCAGCGAGAGGTGATGGCCCGAGTGGCGAAGCCGGGGGCGGCGCCTCGACCGTGACGGGGACTCACGTTGGGGCGGTCCGCACCCGGCAGTGAAAGGGGATGACCCGAGCAGGGAGCCCCGAAGTCCCCACCCCTGGCCGTCCGGGTCAAGGTTTGCGTGCGGTGGAGGGGCGGCAGTCAAGGGTGGAGCGGAGCGGAATCGGCGGAGCCGACGCGACGTAGGAGCGCCCTTTACTGGCGGCCCGGAGGCGCCACACTCCGCTAAAAACCGGGCGGCCCCGGTGACCGTCGAAGGCGCAGGCCCACCGAAGTTTCCGTCACCGAGGCTCCGTGCCGGGCTCGGGGTCCCGCTGCGGCTGCGTATAGAGGATCGCTCGGGCCTGTTCCGCCGCGCGGACTATGGCCTCGGAGACGAAGTCGACGAAGCGCGCGACGTTTTCGAGGCGGGCGCCGGCCGGGGTGTCGGGGCCGAGGATGGTGACACCCTGCCGCGCCGTCTCGACGAGCTGCGTGTGGGCCCGGGCGCTGGCGATCATCGACTGGTACCAGACGTCGTTGTCGACGACGTACCGCTCGCGGCGGCGCTCATCGCGCTCCCGGCGTATGAGGCCCTGGCTGTCGAGGAACGCGACCGCCTTGGAGACGGAGGCCGCGCTGATCTGGAGGCGCTGGACCAGGTCGGACGCGGTGAGGCTGCCCGCGTCGCTGGTGGAGATGGCGACCAGTACCCGGGCGGTCATCTTGGGCAGGCCCGACTGCATGAAGACGGTGGCGAGCAGCTCCTCGTACTCACGGACCGCCTCGTCGTCGCGGCCATGGGTCCGCGAGGAGGACGCCTGCGTCCTGCGGGGCGCGGCCTGCCTGCGGCGGTGGGCGCGTTGTTCGGTGGCGCGGTGGGCCAGGTCGGGGCGGTAGGCGGTGGGGCCGCCGTTGCGCATGACCTCGCGCGTGATCGTCGAGGTGGGGCGGTCGAGTCGTCTGGCGATCTCCGCGTATGCGAGCTCGTCGGCCAGGCCCGACGCGATCTGCCGGCGTTCCTGCTGGGTGAGTCTGCCTCCCGGCATCAAGGCCTCCTTGGTGGGCGTCTGGGCGCCTGAGTGTCTGGGTGTTGTCAGCTTAGCGTTCAGTTTTATGTCATTGCAACGGGCGGGCCTTTTTGTGTTGCGTTGAATTTCTAGGCGGTGCAACGAAATAGGTGCATCCACCTGCGGCGATAAGGGAGTTGTGCAACTTAGGCGTTGCCTGCCCCGCAAACGCAACGTAGCTTTTGCGGTGTCGGAAACAAGCAGCACAACTCCCAAGGAGCACACCATGCAGAAGTTCAACACCCCCGCCCCCGTCGCCACCGTCCTCGACATCCCCGCCGGCCGCATCCAGTTCATCGCCGCCGACCGGGCCGACACCGCCGTCGAGGTCCGGCCCGCGGACGCCTCGAACGGCAAGGACGTCAAGGCGGCGGAGCGCATCGCGGTCGAGTACGGCGACGGCGTCCTGCGGATCGAGGCCGCCGCGCCGAAGAACCGCCTTCTCGGCGGCGGCTCCGGTTCGGTCGAGGTGACCGTTCAGCTGCCCGCCGGGTCGCACGTCGAGGCGAAGGTCGCCGCCGGTGAACTGCGGGGCGTCGGGCGGCTCGGCGACATCGCCTTCGAGGCCGCCCACGGGTCGGTCAAGCTCGACGAGGCCGCGGATGCCCGCCTCACCCTCATGGCCGGGGACGTCTCGGTCGGCCGGCTCACCGGGCCCGCGAAGGTCGACGTCCAGAAGGGCGACATCCGCGTCGCCGAGGCCGTGCGCGGCACCCTCGACCTGCGTACCGAGGCCGGCGCGATCTCGGTCGGCGTCGCCCGCGGCGTCTCCGCCTCCCTGGACGCCGGCACCACCTACGGCCGTATCCACAACGCCCTCATGAACGCCGAGGGCCCCGACGCCGGGCTGGACATCCGCGCCACCACCTCCTACGGCGACATCAGCGCCCGCAGCCTCTGACCGACAGACCGACAGACCGACAGGCCGATAGGCCGACAGACCGACACCCCCCCCCCGCAGCTTCCGAAGGAGCAGTCACCATGACGGACGACGACGTGGCCATCGCGGCGTACGGGTTGCGCAAGGCGTACGGGGACAAGACCGTCCTCGACGGCATCGACCTGGCCGTGCCGGCCGGCAGCGTCTTCTCCCTGCTCGGCCCGAACGGCGCCGGCAAGACCACCGCCGTGAAGATCCTCTCCACCCTCATCACCGCCGACGGCGGAGAGGCCCGCATCGGGGGCCACGACATCGCCGCCGAACCGCAGGCGGTACGCGCCGCGATCGGCGTCACCGGACAGTTCTCCGCCGTCGACGGCCTGATCACCGGCGAGGAGAACATGCTCCTCATGGCGGACCTGCACCACCTGTCCAAGCGGGAGGGCCGGCGGGTCGCCGCCGACCTGCTGGAGCGCTTCGACCTCACCGAGGCCGCAGGGAAGCCCGCCGCCACCTACTCCGGCGGCATGAAGCGGCGCCTCGACATCGCCATGACCCTCGTCGGCGGCCCGCGCATCATCTTCCTCGACGAGCCGACCACCGGCCTCGACCCCCGCTCCCGCCACAACATGTGGCAGATCATCCGCGGGCTGGTCTCCGACGGCGTCACCGTCTTCCTCACCACGCAGTACCTGGAGGAGGCCGACCAGCTCGCCGACCGCATCGCCGTCCTCAACGACGGTGCCATCGCCGCCCAGGGCAGCGCCGACGAACTGAAGCGGCTCGTCCCCGGCGGACACGTACGGCTCCGCTTCACCGACCCCGACGCCTACCGCACCGCCGCCCGCACCCTGGGCCACGTCACCGCGGACGACGAGGCGCTCGCCCTGCAGATTCCCAGCGACGGCAGCCAGCGCGCCCTGCGCGCCATCCTCGACCGGCTCGACTCCGCCGGCATCGAGGCCGACGAACTGACCGTCCACACCCCCGACCTCGACGACGTCTTCTTCGCCCTCACCGGCCCGGCAGCGGCCACCCACGACCAGCCCAAGGAGAACGCCCGATGAGCAGCAGCCTCTCCCTCGCCGTACGCGACTCGTCCACGATGCTGCGCCGCAACCTCCTGCACGCCCGGCGCTACCCGTCCCTCACCCTGAACCTGCTGCTCACGCCGGTCATGCTGTTGCTGCTCTTCGTCTACATCTTCGGCGACGCGATGAGCTCGGGCCTCGGTCAGGGCGGGCCCGACCGCTCCGCGTACATCGCGTACGTCGTACCCGGACTGCTCCTGATGACCATCGGTAGCACCGTGATAGGAACCGCGGTCTCCGTCTGCAACGACATGACCGAAGGCATCATCGCCCGCTTCCGCACGATGGCCATCCACCGGCCCTCGGTGCTCATCGGGCACGTCATCGGCAGCGTGCTGCAGTCGGTCGCGAGCGTCGTCCTCGTCGGCGCCATCGGTGTGGCCATCGGATTCCGGTCCACCGACGCGTCCGCCCTCGAATGGCTGGGCGCGTTCGGGCTGATCGTGCTCTTCTCCACGGCGCTCACCTGGATCGCGGTCGGCATGGGCCTGGTCAGCCCGAACGCCGAGGCCGCCGGCAACAACGCGATGCCGCTGATCCTGCTGCCGCTCCTCTCCAGCGCCTTCACCCCGGTCGACGCGATGCCGGGCTGGTTCCAGCCGGTCGCCGAGTACCAGCCGTTCACCCCCGCCATCGAGACTCTGCGCGGCCTGCTGCTCGGCAGCGAGATCGGCCACAACGGATGGCTGGCCGTCGGGTGGTGCGTGGGGCTCGCGGTGCTCGGTTACTTCTGGTCGACGTCGAAGTTCAACCGTGACCCGAAGTAGCGCAGCAGTAAGCGGTGCGAACGCGAACAGGCCGGTCCCGCCCGAAGGCGGAACCGGCCTGCACCATGTCCGTACTCCCGTTACTTCACCGGCTCGGGCTCCGGCTCGTCCACCGACTCGGCGTCACCCGCCGGGTCGACCGGCGTCTTCACGGAGTCGAGAAGCAGCTGCGCGACGTCCACGACCTGGAGGGACTCCTTCGCCTGGCCGTCGTTCTTCTTGCCGTTGACGGAGTCCGTCAGCATGACGAGGCAGAACGGGCAGGCGGTGGAGACGATGTCCGGGTTGAGCGACAGCGCCTCGTCGACCCGCTCCGTGTTGATGCGCTTGCCGATGCGCTCCTCCATCCACATGCGCGCGCCACCGGCGCCACAGCAGAAGCCGCGCTCCTTGTGGCGGTGCATCTCCTGCTGACGCAGGCCCGGGACGGACGACATGATCTCGCGCGGGGGCGTGTAGACCTTGTTGTGGCGGCCCAGGTAGCAGGGGTCGTGGTACGTGATCAGACCCTCGACCGGCGTCACCGGGATCAGCTTGCCCTCGTCGATGAGGTGCTGGAGCAGCTGGGTGTGGTGGATGACCTCGTAGTCACCGCCGAGCTGCGGGTACTCGTTGGCGATGGTGTTGAAGCAGTGCGGGCAGGTCGAGACGATCTTCTTGGCCGTCTTCGGCTTGCGCGACTCGTCGGTCACCTTGCCGTCGTCGTCGAACTCCTCGCCGAACGCCGCGTTCAGCGTCATGACGTTCTCCTGGCCGAGCTGCTGGAACAGCGGCTCGTTGCCCAGGCGCCGCGCCGAGTCACCGGTGCACTTCTCGTCGCCGCCCATGATGGCGAACTTGACGCCCGCGATGTGGAGCAGCTCGGCGAAGGCCTTCGTCGTCTTCTTGGCGCGGTCCTCGAGGGCGCCGGCGCAGCCGACCCAGTAGAGGTACTCGACCTCGGTGAGGTCCTCGATGTCCTTGCCGACGACCGGCACCTCGAAGTCGACTTCCTTCGTCCACTCCAGGCGCTGCTTCTTGGCGAGGCCCCAGGGGTTGCCCTTCTTCTCCAGGTTCTTGAGCATCGTGCCCGCCTCGGACGGGAACGCGGACTCGATCATCACCTGGTAGCGGCGCATGTCGACGATGTGGTCGATGTGCTCGATGTCGACCGGGCACTGCTCGACGCAGGCGCCGCAGGTGGTGCAGGACCACAGGACGTCCGGGTCGATGACGCCGTTCTCTTCGTGCGTGCCGATGAGGGGGCGCTCGGCCTCCGCGAGGGCCGCGGCGGGCACGTCCTTGAGCTGCTCCTCCGTCGCCTTCTCGTCGCCCTCCATCGTCTTGCCGCCGCCCGCGAGCAGGTACGGGGCCTTGGCGTGCGCGTGGTCGCGCAGCGACATGATGAGGAGCTTGGGGGAGAGCGGCTTGCCGGTGTTCCAGGCGGGGCACTGCGACTGGCAGCGGCCGCACTCGGTGCAGGTGGAGAAGTCGAGGATGCCCTTCCAGCTGAACTGCTCGACCTGGGAGACACCGAAGACGGCGTCCTCGGCCGGGTCCTCCCAGTCGATCGGCTCGCCGCCGGACGTCATGGGCTGCAGCTCGCCGAGCGTCGTCGCGCCGTTCGCCTCGCGCTTGAACCAGATGTTCGGGAAGGCGAGGAAGCGGTGCCAGGCCACACCCATGTTGGTGTTGAGGGAGACCACGATCATCCAGATGAAGGAGGTCGCGATCTTCAGCCCGGCGAAGAAGTACGTGAGGTTCTGGAGGGTGGAGAGGTCCATCCCCGCGAACCACTGGACCACCGGGTACGAGATGAAGAACGACGCCTCGTAGCTGTCGACGTGGTGCTGCGCGCCTTCGAGGGCGTGCAGCGTGAAGATGCAGACGCCGACGATGAGGATGACGGACTCGACAAAGTACGCCTGACCGGTCTTGGAGCCCGCGAAGCGGGACTTGCGGCCGGGCTTGCCGGGCTTGTTCAGCTGCCGGATGACGATCAGCGTCAGGATGCCGAGCACGGTCATCGTGCCGATGAACTCGACGAAGACGTTGTACGGCGCCCAGTCACCGATGACCGGCAGGATCCAGTCGGCCTGGAAGAGCTGGCCGAAGGCGTTGACGATCGTCAGCAGCAGCGAGAAGAAGCCCACCGCCACGAACCAGTGCGCGAAGCCGACGATGCCCCACCTGTTCATGCGCGTGTGGCCGAGGAATTCCTTGACCACGGTGAGGGTGCGCTGGACGGGGTTGTCGGTCCTGAGACCGGCGGGCACGGGCTGGCCGAGTCGTACGAACTTGTAGATCTGCACGATGGCACGGCCGAACAGCGCGACGCCGACCGCGATTAGGACCAGCGACACGATGATCGCGGCGAGTTGCATTGGGGGCTCCTCGGGCCTGCGAGGCGAACTATTACTAAGCGGTAACTTATGCAGTCCGTCTGAGACTACCCACTTACTCCGCCGCACTGTAGCCAGCAACCCGGTGATCTGCGTCGCTCAGGCAACCCTGAGCGCGTGACGTCGCCGGTCGCGGTGGTGCCGTTCAGGGGCCGCGGGGAACTGCGCGACCAGCCACAACGCACCCGCAGCCGAAAGCCGGCCCCCGGAAGGCGCCCCTACCTGCGCGTAAGCAGGGGATAAGAGTTGAGTCCCCTCGACTCACTTCTGTTGACGCCAGCGCAGCGCTCACGCATACTTGAGCGAGATCCACTCAAGAAGTACATCTGGAGGAACCGAAATGGCACGTGCGGTCGGCATCGACCTGGGCACGACTAACTCCGTCGTCAGCGTTCTCGAAGGCGGCGAGCCCACCGTCATCACCAACGCCGAGGGCGCCAGGACCACGCCGTCCGTCGTCGCCTTCGCGAAGAACGGCGAGGTGCTCGTCGGCGAGGTGGCGAAGCGCCAGGCGGTCACGAACGTCGACAGGACCATCCGGTCGGTCAAGCGCCACATGGGCACCGACTGGAAGGTGGACATCGACGACAAGGGGTTCAACCCCCAGCAGATCTCGGCGTTCATCCTGCAGAAGCTGAAGCGCGACGCGGAGTCGTACCTGGGCGAGAAGGTGGCCGACGCGGTCATCACCGTCCCGGCGTACTTCAACGACTCGGAGCGCCAGGCCACCAAGGAGGCCGGCGAGATCGCGGGTCTGAACGTCCTGCGTATTGTCAACGAGCCCACCGCCGCCGCCCTTGCCTACGGCCTCGACAAGGACGACCAGACCATTCTGGTCTTCGACCTCGGTGGCGGCACCTTCGACGTCTCGCTCCTCGAGATCGGCGACGGCGTCGTCGAGGTGAAGGCCACGAACGGCGACAACCACCTCGGTGGTGACGACTGGGACCAGCGCGTCGTCGACTACCTGGTCAAGCAGTTCAACAACGGCCACGGCGTGGACCTCTCCAAGGACAAGATGGCGCTCCAGCGCCTGCGCGAGGCGGCCGAGAAGGCCAAGATCGAGCTGTCCTCCTCCACGGAGACCACGATCAACCTGCCCTACATCACGGCCTCCGCCGAGGGCCCGCTGCACCTGGACGAGAAGCTCACGCGCGCCCAGTTCCAGCAGCTCACGTCCGACCTCCTGGAGCGCTGCAAGACGCCGTTCCACAACGTCATCAAGGACGCGGGCATCCAGCTGAGCGAGATCGACCACGTCGTTCTCGTCGGTGGCTCCACCCGCATGCCCGCCGTCGCCGAGCTCGTCAAGGAGCTCACCGGCGGCAAGGACGCCAACAAGGGTGTGAACCCGGACGAGGTCGTCGCCATCGGCGCCTCGCTCCAGGCCGGTGTCCTCAAGGGTGAGGTCAAGGACGTCCTGCTCCTCGACGTGACCCCGCTGTCCCTCGGCATCGAGACCAAGGGCGGCATCATGACGAAGCTCATCGAGCGCAACACGACCATCCCGACCAAGCGCTCCGAGATCTTCACGACGGCCGAGGACAACCAGCCGTCCGTGCAGATCCAGGTCTACCAGGGCGAGCGCGAGATCGCGGCGTACAACAAGAAGCTCGGAATGTTCGAGCTGACCGGTCTGCCGCCGGCGCCCCGCGGCGTCCCGCAGATCGAGGTCTCCTTCGACATCGACGCCAACGGCATCATGCACGTGACCGCGAAGGACCTCGGCACGGGCAAGGAGCAGAAGATGACCGTCACCGGTGGCTCCTCGCTGCCGAAGGACGAGGTCAACCGGATGCGCGAAGAGGCCGAGAAGTACGCGGACGAGGACCACGCCCGCCGCGAGGCCGCCGAGTCCCGCAACCAGGGCGAGCAGCTCGTCTACCAGACCGAGAAGTTCCTCAAGGACAACGAGGAAAAGGTCCCCGGTGACGTGAAGACCGAGGTCGAGGAAGCCGTCAACGAGCTGAAGGAGAAGCTCAAGGGCGAGGACACGGCCGAGATCCGCACCGCCACCGAGAAGGTCGCCGCCGTCTCGCAGAAGCTGGGCCAGGCCATGTACGCCGACGCCCAGGGCGCGCAGGCCGCGGGCGGTCCCGAGGGCGCTGCCCCCGGTGCCGACCAGGCCAAGGAGGACGACGGAGTCGTCGACGCCGAGATCGTCGACGACGAGAAGGACCAGAAGGGCGGCGCCGCCTGATGACCGAGGAGACCCCGGGCTTCGGCGAGAGCGCCGAGAAGCCTGACGTCCCCTCCGGCGCCACCCCTGATGACGCGGCGCCGAAGGCCGCCGAGCCCTCCACCGAGGAGGGCGCGGCGGCCCCGGCCGGGGACGCAGCAGCGAGCAAGACGTCCGCGCAGAACGCGCAGGACGCCCAGGATGTCGGCCTGACCGCCCAGCTGGACCAGGTGCGCACCGCGCTCAACGAGCGCACCGGCGACCTCCAGCGGCTGCAGGCCGAGTACCAGAACTACCGCCGTCGGGTGGAGCGGGACAAGGTCGCGGTGAAGGAGATCGCCTCGGCGAACCTCCTCTCCGAGCTCCTCCCCACCCTCGACGACATCGGCCGCGCCCGTGAGCACGGCGAGCTGGTGGGCGGCTTCAAGTCGGTGGCCGAGTCTCTCGAGACCGTCGTCGCCAAGCTGGGCCTGCAGCAGTTCGGCAAGGAGGGCGAGCCCTTCGACCCGACGATCCACGAAGCCCTGATGCACAGCTACGCACCGGACGTCACCGAGACGACGTGCGTCGCGATCCTGCAGCCGGGGTACCGGATCGGCGAGCGCACCATCCGCCCCGCGCGGGTGGCCGTCGCCGAGCCGCAGCCCGGCGCGCAGACCGTCAAGGGCGACGAGTCCGACAGCTCTGCCGACTCTGCGGGCTCCGCGGCCGCGGAGAAGACGGACGAGAAGGAGACCGGTGGCCCGGACGAGGGCTGACGGCAGCGACATGAGTGAGGAGGGACGTCGGGGATGAGCACCAAGGACTTCATCGAGAAGGACTACTACAAGGTCCTCGGCGTCCCCAAGGACGCCACCGAAGCCGAGATCAAGAAGGCGTACCGGAAGCTCGCACGCGAGAACCACCCGGACGCCAACAAGGGCAACACCAAGGCGGAGGAGCGCTTCAAGGAGATCTCCGAGGCGAACGACGTCCTCGGCGACCCCAAGAAGCGCAAGGAGTACGACGAAGCGCGTGCTCTCTTCGGCAACGGTGGATTCCGGCAGGGCCCCGGAGCCGGCGGCGGATCGTTCAACTTCGACCTGGGCGACCTCTTCGGAGGCGGCGCCCCGGGTGGCGGTGGAGCGGCCGGCGGCGGCTTCGGGGGCGGCCTCGGTGACGTCTTCGGGGGCCTGTTCAACCGCGGCGGCGCGGGTGCCGGAGCCGGTACGCGTACGCAGCCGAGGCGCGGCCAGGACGTCGAGTCCGAGGTCACGCTGAGCTTCACGGAGGCGGTGGACGGTGCGACCGTGCCGCTCCGGATGTCCTCCCAGGCACCCTGCAAGGCGTGCTCCGGCACCGGCGACAAGAACGGCACACCGCGCGTGTGCCCGACCTGTGTCGGCACGGGCCAGGTCTCGCGGGGCGGCGGCGGAGGGTTCTCCCTCACCGACCCGTGCATGGACTGCAAGGGCCGCGGGCTGATCGCCCAGGACCCCTGTGAGGTCTGCGGCGGCAGCGGCCGCGCCAAGTCGTCGCGCACCATGCAGGTGCGGATCCCGGCCGGTGTCTCGGACGGGCAGCGCATCCGCCTGCGCGGCAAGGGCGCGCCCGGCGAGCGGGGCGGTCCGGCGGGCGACCTCTACGTGGTCGTGCACGTCGACACCCACCCGGTCTTCGGCCGCAAGGGCGACAACCTGACGGTCACGGTTCCGGTGACGTACCCCGAGGCGACGCTGGGCGGCGAGGTGAAGGTGCCCACCCTGGGCGGCCCGCCCGTCACCCTGAAGCTCCCCGCCGGCACGCCCAACGGCCGTACGATGCGGGCCCGCGGCAAGGGCGCGGTCCGCAAGGACGGCACCCGGGGCGACCTCCTGGTGACGGTGGAGGTGTCGGTTCCGACATCTCTCTCCGACTCCGCGAAGGAAGCCCTGGAGTCCTACCGCAAGGCGACTGCGGGCGACGACCCGCGGGCAGAACTGTTCCAGGCCGCGAAGGGAGCGTGACCCCATGGATAGGGTCGGCCGTCGTCGTAATCCGTACCAACTCACCGACGAGACACCCGTGTACGTCATCTCGGTGGCCGCCCAGCTGAGCGGTCTGCATCCGCAGACGCTGCGGCAGTACGACCGTCTCGGGCTGGTCTCCCCGGACCGCACGGCGGGCCGCGGCCGACGCTATTCCGCCCGCGACATCGAACTGCTCCGCACGGTGCAGCAGTTGTCGCAGGAAGAGGGCATCAACCTCGCCGGCATCAAGCGCATCATCGAGCTGGAGAACCAGGTGGCGGCCCTCCAGTCCCGTGTCGCGGAGCTCTCCGCGGCGGTGGACGGAGCCGCCGCGGCGATGCAGCAGCGGGAGGCGGCGGTGCACGCCTCGTACCGCCGCGATCTCGTCCCCTACCAGGACGTGCAGCAGGCGAGTGCGCTGGTGGTGTGGCGGCCGAAGCGGTCGACCGAACAGTAGTTTCCATGGCCCGGTCACTGATCACGGGCTGAGTACTCTGAAGCGGGGCCGGGAGGTGATGACCTCCCGGCCCCGCTTCAATGCGTACGTAAGGGTCTGGGTACGGGGAGTTGAACTGACCATGGCCATGGTGGGCCTGTTCTGGATCGCCGAGGGCGATGTGTACGTGGGGGCGAAGCCGGCAGGCCTCGCCCCCGGGGTGCGGCTGACGCCGGAGGGCGTACTGGCCCTCGGCGACAAGCAGTCCGGAGTGTGGCCGTGGGAGGACATACACGCGCTGACCGTCGACAACGTTCCGGTGAAGACCCTGAAGCGGCAGGTGGGCGCGGTGGTCGACCTGGCCCTGACGGTGGGCCTCGGCGGCAGCGACGAGGCCCCGACGGTGACGGTACGTCTCACTGACGCCGAGGGCGAGGACACGGAACTGACGGCGTACACGGCGGCGGCGGTCGGCTACTCCCAAACGGAGTACGACCTCTCCCGCGAACTCCTGTCCCGCCTCACGGAGGGCGCGGGCTCCCTCCTCACCACCCTGACCGCGATGTCCGACTGGGGCCGCCGCCATGAGGGCGGGTCGCCGCGGGCGGGGGTGCGGGAGGCGCTGCTGCGGGAGTGGGTGAAGGAGGCGGGCGGCTGACCCGGTCCGGCCGTACGACGGCGAACGCCCCGGATGGCTACGGGGGGCAGCCGACCCGGGGCGTTCAGGGGAAGCGGGAGAGGCTCACCGGCCGGCTGGCTGGGGCTGCCTCCTCCGCTGCCGTCCACTGTGCAGGCCGGACGCAGGGTCCGGTAGCGCCATCTTGTTGCGCCGCAGCGAGCTGAGGCCCGCGCGAACCGCGACAATCCGTACGCTTACACGCTTACGCTTCACTCGGCGCGCCGCAGAATCCCGGACTGCCCGATCAGGAAACCGAGTTGGGCCCGGCTGCTGCTGCCGAGGGTCGCGGCGAGTTTGGCGATGTGGACGCGGGCGGTGCGGATGTTCATGCCGAGCCGGTCGGCGATCTCGGCGTCGGTGAGGCCTTCGACGAGGAGCCCGGCGATGGCGCGCTGCCGTGGGGTGATGCCGCCCTCGGCGGGCTGCGGCGCGGCCTGCGGCCACATGGGCGTGGCGAGCCGCCACAGCCGCCAGAAGGTGGTGGCGAAGTACTCGACGAGGGCGGGGTGGCGCAGTTCGAGGGCGACGCTGCGGTCCTTGCTCGCCGGAATGAACGCAACGGTCCGGTCGAACACGAAGAGCCGGTCGGTGACCTCGTCGAGAGTGCGCGCCTCGGTGTCGCCGTCGAGCTGCTCGAAGTAGGCGAGGACGGGCAGAGAATGGCGCGTTGTGTGCTGGTAGAGCGTCCTCATCCGGCATCCCCGGGTGAGGATCGCCTGGTCCCGGGGGAAGACTTCGGCCAAGGTCTCGGGCGGCCGCGTCCCCCCGGGCTGGACGGCCAGGAACTCCTCGGTGACCTCGTTCATGGCGCGGTCGATGGCCGAGTTGATGCGGTCGAGCCCGTCGAGGACGGTGACGGTGGCGCTGGTGGGGTGCAGCCACTGCGTGTCGTCGACGCCGGGCTGCAGAAGGCCGAGGTGAAGGAGGCACGGGGCCGGTTCGGTGGCTCTGCGGTGGATCCGGCCTTCGCGCAGGGCCCGGGCGTAGACGGACAGACCGGCTTCGCAGAGCTCTTCGAGAGTGTGGGGTAAGTGCTTCGTGGCCATGCGAGCCCCCTCCTGCCTGGTTGAAGCGACGCGATTCTATGCAGGCGTGGAGAGGGCGGACCGGATGCCGTAGTTGAAGTGTCTGCTTCTGGACGGCTGCTTCTACGTGTCCGAATCCTCACGCTCGGTACCGACGCCGGTACGCCTGCCATCGGCATGGTCAAGAATCCCGGACCGGCCGATGAGGAAGCCGAGTTGGGCGCGGCTGTTGCTGCCGAGGGTGGCGGCGAGTTTGGCGATGTGGACGCGGGCAGTGCGGATGTTCATGCCGAGGCGGGTGGCTATTTCGGCGTCGGTGAGGCCTTCGACGAGGAGGCCGGCGATGGCGTGCTGCCGGGTGGTGATGCCGTTCTCGGCGGGTTGGGGAGCGGCTTGGGGCCACATGGGGGTGGCCAGACGCCACAGTCGCCAGAAGGTGGTGGTGAAGTACTCGACGAGGGCGGGGTGGCGGAGTTCGAGGGCCATGGTGCGGTCTTTGCTGGCCGGGATGAAGGCCACGGTCCGGTCGAAGACGAAGAGGCGCTCGGTGACCTCGTCGAGGGTGCGCGCCTCGACGTCGCCGACGAGCTGTTCGTAGTGGGCGATCACGGGGAGCGCATGGCGCGTCGTGTGCTGGTAGAGCGTCCGCATACGTGCCCCGCGGGACAGAATCCGCTGCTCGCGCGGGCGAGTCCGCTCCAGGGATTCGGGCGGGCGGACTCCGCCGGGCTGAATGATGAGTACTTCTTCCGAGGCGTCGCTGATGGCTCGTTCCAGTGCCGCTTGGATGCGTGGCATCCCCTTGAGGGCGGTCACGGCGGGGGACGTGCTGGTGGCCACGGCGGGAGCGTCGAGGAGGAACGGCTCGAACAGCGTGGTGAGTCTGTCTTCGCGGTGGCGGTGAAGGGCGACCTGGTCCTCGATGGTGCGCAGGAGGCGGGGGAGAGCGACGGCCGGTGCGGTGGGACGCAGCCACCGCATGTCGTCGAGGTCCGGGTGGAGGAGGCCGAAGTCGACGAGGCAGGGGACTTCCACGGCGGCCTCATCAGGGACACGCCCCTCACGCAAGGCGCGGGCGTAGATGCTGAGCCCCGCCTCACACAGCTCTTCGACGGGGTGCGGTACGTGGTTCGAGGCCATGTGTGCTCCCTGCCGCTGGTCCGGTCACTTCGGATGGTCCTGGTCGAGGATGCCGGACTGGGCGATCAGGTAGCCGAGTTGCGCGCGGCTGCCGCTGCCGAGTGCGGCGGCGATCTTGGCTATGTGGGCGCGGCAGGTGCGGACGTTCATGCCGAGGCGGCGGGCTATGGCCTCGTCGACGTGGCCTTCGATGAGGAGTTTGGCTATGGAGCGCTGGACGCCGGTGATCCCTCCGGTCGGAGGGTCGTAAGGTGCCTCGTCGAGGAGGGGGGACGCGCGACGCCAGAGTTGTTCGAATACCTTTGCCAGGTAACCGACGAGGCCGCTGTGCCGGATCTCCAGGGCCACTTGATGATCGTCCTGAGCGGGTATGAAGGCGACCGAACGGTCGAAGATCATGAGTCGCTCTATGAGCTCCTCCAGAGTGCGCACCTCGACCTTGCCCTGTTTCATGTATTCGGCGTAGGCAATGGTTCCCTGGCTGTGCCGGGCGGTGTGCTGGTAGAGCGTACGCATCGTGATGCCGCGCTCGATGATTCCCTGGCTCCGCTGCACTGCCTCGGTGAGGACCGCTTCGCTTCGCCCGCCGCCGGGCTGGACGGTGAGAATCTCGGACTGGCATTCCGCGGTGGCGACGTCGATGGCCGCATTGATGCGGATCGCGCCCTCCAGGACGGTGATGGCATGGTCGGCAGGGCGGTCCAGCGCGCTGATGGCCATGAATGGCTCAAAGGCATCAGTGAGTTCGATGGCGAGGGTCCTGCGCTGCAAAATCTCCCGTTCGATGGGGTGGAGGCGCTGCGCCAGCACGGAGGTGGGCGACGCCGGCCGTAGCCAGTCCGGGTCGTCCGGGTCGGGGTGCAAAAGGGCGAACTCCATCAGGCACGGCGCGGCCTCCGCTTCGCTGCGGCGGACGCGTCCGGTGCGCAGCGCACTGGCGTAAAGCCGCTTGCCGTCGGCGCATAGTTCAACCACGGAGTGCAGATGTGTCCCAATTGGGCTTTTTGTTGTCATGCCTCCACCCCCCAGGGTCCTGAACGTGCAGGAACATGATGCATCGGTCCTGTGGTGCTCGCATGGCTGAATGAGCCATCGTCTTGGAAGGCCGGGGGAGAGTCGCTATGGAAGTGAGGACGAAGCCCGCTATGCGCAAGGGAATGCTTCGCTCGGTACTTGTCGGTACCTTCTCCGCTGGGTTGGCCATCAGTGCATTCAGCGGCCTTGATCTGGGATCAGGAGCCGGAAGCGCCAAGGCGGTTGCCTCAGAGCCGAGGATGGGGACGCAGGACATCGTCTGGACGTCTGGCCCGGCCGGGGACATCGTCTGGGCGGCGGACTCGAAGGACGACATTGTCTGGGGCGCCAAGTCGGCCGGAAGTAAGCCCTCCGCGGTGAGGGGGGTCACGGCATGAGCACCCCTCCCGACGACCGCACCTTCCGCCGAGAAATGGCCACCGCCTACCGCTCCGGTTGGCACTTCATCGATCTGGTGACCGCGATCCCCCACCGCGGTGACTCGTTGATGGTGACCCTGCTCGGTGAGCCGATCGTCGTCACTCGTGATGACGAGGAGGAGATACGGGCGTACCGGTGCCTGCGGCGGCCCAGAGGTGCGCCGCAGCCTGTGCGGTGTGCCATCCGGTACGGGATGGTGTTCGTCAATCTCGACCGGCGCGACCACCAGATGGTCGGACAGCAGGAGCAGCAGGGCCCGGACGCCATGGGCGTCTCGGACAACATCACAGCCACCCCCCGCAGTGCCTGACGCGATTCCCCCGTCGTTGTAAATCGCGCAGGCGCTTCCCCCAGCAGCGGCGCCACCGTGGACCTGAACACGGTGGCGCCGCTGTGGTGTGTGCCGGAGTGGGAGTACGTACGGGCGCGGTGTCACGCCTTGCCGAGTGCTCGGGTCAGGGTGATCTCGATCAGGACCCGGTCGGGGTTCGGGGACGGGCGGCGTTCGTAGCGTTCCTCGTAGCGGTCTTCCGCTTCCGCTATCGCCTCCGGTTCCGTTCTGATGGCCGCGTGGCCCTCCAGCGTCGCCCAGCGCCGGCCCGCGAACTGGCAGACCGCGACCCGTGCCCCGGGGCCGTCCACGCCCGTCGCCGCCAGGATGTGCGCGACCTTCCGGCTCGTCTTGCGGGCGAGGACGCGGGCGACCCCCGCCTCCGGGTCGTACGTCACGCCGACCGGCACCACGTGCGGGGTGCCGTCCGGGCGGAGCGTCGTCAGGGTGCAGAGGTGCCGTTCACGCCAGAAGCTGAGGTAGGGCTCGGGCGGACGGGACGGGTCTATGCGCGGGGTCGGGGCCATGACCAGGGAACATAGCCGCCCGGGCTTTCCAGCCCCTCCTTGAGTGGAATAGACTCAACTTTGTGTACGTTGACTAAGTCAGTGTGGGAGGGGGACCCGGAAGCCGGGACCCCATGGCCCGCGCACGACTCCGTAGGACTCCGCAGGACCCCGTAAGGAGGAGAGGCGCACGTGGACGCCGAGCTGACCAACAGGAGCCGGGACGCGATCAACGCGGCCAGCAGCCGCGCGGTCAAGGACGGTCACCCCGACCTGACCCCCGCGCACCTGCTGCTCGCGCTGCTGGAGGGTGAGGACAACGAGAACATCGTCGACCTGCTCGCCGCGGTCGACGCCGACCAGGCCGCCGTGCGCGGGGACACCGAGCGCGTCCTCGCGGGGCTGCCCAGCGTGACCGGGTCCACCGTCGCGCCGCCCCAGCCCGACCGCGAGCTGCTGGCCGTCGTGTCCGACGCCGGGCAGCGCGCGAAGGAGCTCGGGGACGACTACCTGTCCACCGAGCACCTGCTCATCGCCATCGCGGCCAAGGGCGGCAAGGCCGGGGACGTACTCACTCAGCACGGGGCCGGCAGCAGGAAGCTGCTGGACGCATTCGAGAAGACAAGGGGAGGGCGCCGGGTGACCACACCCGACCCCGAGGGTCAGTACAAGGCGCTGGAGAAGTTCGGCACCGATTTCACGGCGGCGGCGCGCGAAGGGCGCCTCGACCCCGTCATCGGGCGGGATCAGGAGATCCGGCGGGTGGTCCAGGTGCTGTCGCGGCGGACCAAGAACAATCCCGTTCTCATCGGTGAGCCCGGTGTGGGCAAGACCGCCGTCGTGGAAGGGCTCGCCCAGCGCATCGTGAAGGGGGACGTCCCCGAGTCGCTGAAGAACAAGCGGCTCGTCTCCCTCGACCTCGGCGCGATGGTCGCCGGCGCCAAATACCGCGGCGAGTTCGAGGAGCGGCTCAAGACCGTCCTCTCCGAGATCAAGGAGAGCGACGGGCAGATCGTCACCTTCATCGACGAGCTGCACACCGTCGTGGGCGCGGGCGCGGGCGGCGACTCCGCCATGGACGCCGGGAACATGCTCAAGCCCATGCTCGCCCGCGGTGAGCTGCGGATGGTGGGTGCCACCACCCTGGACGAGTACCGGGAGCGCATCGAGAAGGACCCCGCTCTGGAGCGCCGCTTCCAGCAGGTCCTCGTCGCCGAGCCGAGCGTCGAGGACTCCATCGCGATCCTGCGCGGCCTCAAGGGGCGGTACGAGGCCCACCACAAGGTCCAGATCGCCGACAGCGCGCTCGTCGCGGCCGCCACGCTCTCCGACCGGTACATCACCTCCCGTTTCCTCCCCGACAAGGCCATCGACCTCGTCGACGAGGCCGCGTCCCGGCTCCGCATGGAGATCGACTCCTCGCCCGTCGAGATCGACGAACTCCAGCGCGCCGTCGACCGGCTGAAGATGGAGGAGCTGGCGCTCAGCAAGGAGACCGACCCGGCGAGCAAGCAGCGCCTGGAGAAGCTGCGGCGCGACCTCGCCGACAAGGAGGAGGAGCTGCGCGGCCTGAACGCCCGCTGGGAGAAGGAGAAGCAGTCCCTCAACCGCGTCGGCGCGCTGAAGGAGAAGCTCGACGAACTGCGCGGGCAGGCCGAGCGCGCCCAGCGGGACGGCGACTTCGACACCGCGAGCAAGCTCCTCTACGGAGAGATCCCCGCCCTGGAGCGCGACCTCGAAGCGGCCTCCGAGGCCGAGGAGGAGGCCGCCGCCCAGTCCAAGGACACCATGGTGAAGGAGGAGGTCGGTCCCGACGACATCGCCGATGTGGTCGGCGCCTGGACCGGTATCCCCGCCGGGCGGCTCCTGGAGGGCGAGACGCAGAAGCTGCTGCGCATGGAGGACGAGCTCGGCAAGCGGCTCATCGGCCAGACCGAGGCCGTGCGGGCCGTGTCGGACGCGGTGCGCCGCACGCGCGCCGGTATCGCCGACCCGGACCGGCCCACCGGGTCGTTCCTCTTCCTCGGCCCGACCGGCGTCGGCAAGACCGAGCTCGCCAAGGCCCTCGCGGACTTCCTCTTCGACGACGAGCGGGCCATGGTCCGCATCGACATGAGCGAGTACGGCGAGAAGCACAGCGTGGCCCGCCTCGTCGGCGCGCCTCCCGGGTACGTCGGGTACGAGGAGGGCGGCCAGCTCACCGAGGCGGTGCGGCGGCGCCCGTACAGCGTCGTCCTCCTCGACGAGGTCGAGAAGGCGCACCCGGAGGTCTTCGACATCCTGCTCCAGGTGCTCGACGACGGCCGGCTCACCGACGGACAGGGGCGGACGGTCGACTTCCGCAACACGATCCTGGTCCTTACGTCCAACCTGGGCAGCCAGTACCTGGTCGAGCCGCTCACCTCCGAGGAGGAGAAGAAGCAGCAGGTACTGGAGGTCGTCCGGTCGTCCTTCAAGCCGGAGTTCCTCAACCGGCTCGACGACCTCGTCGTCTTCTCCGCGCTCAGCAAGGACGAGCTGGCGCACATCGCCGAGCTGCAGATCGCCCGCCTCGCCAAGCGGCTCGCGGACCGCCGGCTCACGCTGGACGTCACGCCCGAGGCGCTGGCCTGGCTGGCGGACGAGGGCAACGATCCGGCGTACGGGGCGCGGCCCCTGCGGCGCCTCATCCAGACCTCCATCGGCGACCGCCTCGCCAAGGAGATCCTCTCGGGTGAGGTCAAGGACGGCGACGTGGTCCGCGTCGACCGCTTCGAGGACGGCCTGATCGTCGGCCCGGCGCAGGGCACCCCTACGGGCAAGTCTCTGTAGCCCGCCGGGTGCGGCGTCTCTGTGGTTGCTCGCGCAGTTCCCCGCGCCCCTGACGGGGCGCGGAGCGCCCGCCCAGGGGCGCGGGGAACTGCGCGAGGACGGACCACTGCCCGCAGTCGGGAGCGACAGGAACCGGGCAGACGGGGCTCCGGGCTTGCCCCCCGGGGGGCCTCCTGGGAGAGGATGGCGGCAATCCGTACGAAGGGACACAAGAACGTGAGCATCGACCCGTCCTCGATTCCGAATTTCGGGGGACAGCCCGATCCGCAGCAGGGCGCAGGACCGGCGGGCCCCGTCGTCCCCGACCAGGACCTGGTCAAGCAGCTCCTGGACCAGATGGAGCTCAAGCACGTCGTCGACGACGAGGGTGACCTCGCGGCGCCGTGGGAGGAGTTCCGTACGTACTTCATGTTCCGTGGCGAGGACGACCAGCAGGTCTTCTCGGTGCGGACGTTCTACGACCGGCCGCACCAGATCGAGGAGAAGCAGCGGCTTCTCGAGTCGATCGACGACTGGAACCGCCGCACGCTGTGGCCGAAGGTCTACAGCCACACGCACGACGACGGCACGGTCCGCCTCATCGGCGAGGCGCAGATGCTGATCGGCACCGGTGTCTCGCTGGAGCACTTCGTGTCGTCGACGGTCAGCTGGGTGCGTGCCGCGATCGAGTTCGACCGCTGGCTCGTGGAGCAGCTGGGCCTGGAGGCCGAGGTCGACGCGGCCGAGGGCGAAGAGAAGCCGGGCGACGAACAGGCCTGAGCCAGGCAGCCGTAAGCGCGTGAGAGCCCGGCGGGGTGCACATCACCCCGCCGGGCTCTCTCACGTCATATGGGCGGTCAGCCCGCCAGCGACTTGAGGCGCGTCACCGCCTCCTCCAGGACGGCCGTCTTCTTGCAGAAGGCGAAGCGGACGAAGGGCGCACCCGCCTCCCGGTGGTCGTAGAAGACCGCGTTCGGGATGGCGACGACGCCCGCCCGCTCCGGGAGCGAGCGGCAGAAGGCGAAGCCGTCGGTGGTGCCGAGCGGGGTGATGTCGGTCGTGATGAAGTACGTGCCGGCCGGGCGGTAGACGTCGAAGCCCGCCGCCGTGAGGCCCGCGCCGAGGAGGTCCCGCTTGGCCAGCATGTCGGCGCGGAAGTCGTCGAAGTAGGAGGCGGGGAGGGCGAGCGCCTCGGCGATGGCGTACTGGAAGGGTCCGGAGGCGACGTACGTGAGGAACTGCTTCGCCGAGCGGACCGCCGCGACCAGCTCCGGCGACGCGGTGATCCAGCCGACCTTCCAGCCCGTGAACGAGAACGTCTTGCCCGCCGAGCCGATGCTGACCGTGCGCTCGCGCATGCCGGGGAAGGTGGCGAGCGGGATGTGCTCGGCGTCGTCGAAGACCAGGTGTTCGTAGACCTCGTCGGTGACGACCAGGAGGTCGCGCTCGACCGCCAGCTTCGCGATCTCGGTGAGCTCGGCGCGGGTGAGGACGGTGCCGGTCGGGTTGTGCGGGGTGTTGAGGAGAATCAGCCGGGTGCGGTCGGTGACCGCGTCGCGCAGCTCGTCCAGGTCGAGGACGAAGCGGCCGTCGCGGGGGCGCAGGGTGACGGGGACGCGTGTGCCGCCGGCCAGGGCGATCGAGGCGGCGTACGAGTCGTAGTAGGGCTCGAGGGCGATGACCTCGTCGCCCGGCTCGACGAGGGCGAGCAGGGACGCGGCGATCGCCTCGGTCGCGCCCGCCGTCACGAGGACTTCGCGGTCGGGGTCGTACGAGAGGGCGTACCGGGCGAGCTGGTGCGCGGCGATCGCCGTGCGGAGCTCCGGGACGCCGGGGCCCGGCGGGTACTGGTTGCCGCGGCCGTCGCGCAGCGCCCGCACCGCGGCCTCCCGCACGGCCTCGGGGCCGTCCGTGTCGGGGAAGCCCTGGCCCAGGTTGATCGCGCCCGTGGTCACCGCGAGCGCGGACATCTCTGCGAAGATCGTCGTGCCGAACTCGGCGAGGCGGCGGTTGAGCAGCGGGCGCTCGCGCCCGGAGGGGCCGGAGGAGGACGTCATGGCGGCCATCCTGCGCCGAACCTCTGGAGTTCCTCAACTCTGCTTTGGGCCGGGTTGGCCCAGGGCATCTCCCTGACACGCAAGGAGCCGGCCCACGGGGGACCTGCTGCGGGGGAACGGAAGGAGCGTGAGGGCCATGTTCGTGGCTTTCGTCTTCGTTGCGGTGCTGATCTTCGCCTTGGTCGCGACGATGAGCTACGGGGGGCGGGGCCGGCGCCGCGACAGGTCGCGGTGGACGACCTCGGGCACGGCGTCGGGTGGTTCGTCGGGCGGCAGCTGGTGGGCCGGGGGCGGCGACGGCGGCGGCGGGCACTCCTGCGGCGGCGGCTCGTCGTGCGGCGGCGGCAGCTCCTCCTGCGGCGGCGGAGGTGGCGGGGGCGGATGCGGCGGAGGCAGCTGACACGGGGCAGCTGGTCCACCGATTCCCACGAGGCGCCCGGCGGGGCAGGCAATTCCCGCCGGGCGCCCGGGCGTTCCGGGATGGCTGTACTGAACAGTTGAACTGTGTGGCCCTCATGGGGATGGAAACGACACGTACTTGGGTAAAAACGCAGTGGCAGCGTCGCCGACCATGATTCCCTCTGAAACGTCAGCACCGCCCTCGGACGTCCGGTACATCCGGCACAGGTTTCCACAGGTTTCACAGACCGCGATCGGGATACCCGTAAGACGTTCTTGTGGGCACGAGCCGGCATTCCGACCTCCCGGAGTCCGTTCTCCGGGTGCGCCGGCCCCACCTCCATTGAGTGTTAGCGGAGCCGACCCATGCTCACAACCCTGAAGACCGTCTATACCGACACGCGCGCCGAGGACCTGGCCTGGGCCCTGGGGCGCGAGCCATTGCCCGCGCTGGCCACCCTCGATTTGGAACTGGCCGACGCGAAAATGCAGTTGAGACTGCTCGGGGCCTCGCACCAGGTACTCCTGGAGGACGAACAGGGCGGTTGTTCAGAGACCGTGGCCTGCATCCCGGGCAGCAGTACGCCCCTTCCGCTCGGCGTTTCGAAACGCGTGGGTGAATGGGAGTACGAATTCGCGGCACGGGTGGAAACTCTGTCGCCGGGTCAGTTCGCGGGCCGGGCACAGGAGTTGCTCGCACTCGTCGCCGAACACCCGCACGGTCTGGCGGGCGTGTTCCCCGGCAGCCCGCACGCTTTCACCGCGCTGCTCGCCCAGCGCCACGAAGGCTCCCTGATGTGGCGCACCTGGCACGCGTACCCCCAGGAGGGCCAGCTCGTGGCGACCCGGACGAGGGTGGGTGCGCGCGTGCCGCTGCCCGCGATGCTCTGAGGGGGAGTTGCACCCATGTGGGGGACTCGGCGTGAGCCGGTGGTGACGTAGCGTTCCAAACGTGCTCGACTCGTCGGTGCGGTTGCCGGTCTCACCCCGGACAGGACGGTTCCTCGTCCTCGTGGGCGTATTCGTCTGCGCCGCCTGCGGCCTCGTCTACGAACTCGAACTCGTCGCCCTCGCCGCCTACTTGATCGGTGACTCCGTCACCCAGGCCTCCGTCGTGCTCTCCGTGATGGTCTTCGCCATGGGCATCGGGTCGCTGCTCGCCAAGCGGCTGCGGCGCCGCGCCGCCGCCTGGTTCGGCCTCGTCGAGGCGGCGCTCGCGCTGGTCGGCGGGTGCAGCGCCATGGCGTTGTACGCGGCGTTCGCGTGGTCCGGCGACAGCGGAGAGGTGTGGGCGGGCGGCTCGCGCTACCTGCTCGTCGCGTTCTCCCTCGCCATCGGCATCCTCATCGGCGCCGAGGTGCCGCTCCTGATGGTGCTCATCCAGCGCATCCGGCGGCAGGACGCGGGCGGCGCCGTCGCCGACCTGTTCGCCGCCGACTACGTGGGCGCCCTGGTCGGCGGGCTCGCCTTCCCCTTTCTGCTGCTTCCGGTGTTCGGGCAGCTGACGGGCGCCCTGTTCACCGGCGCGGTCAACGCCGTCGCGGGCGGCGCGCTCGTCCTCGGCCTGTTCCGGCAGGACCTGAGCGTGCGCGCCCGCTGGGTGCTGCTCACCGCCAACGTGGTGGTCCTCTCCCTGCTCGCCTCCGCCGCCGTGCTCGTCGACGACTTCGAACGGGCCGCGCGGCGCGCGGTGTACGGCGGGGACATCCGGGTCGCCGTACAGACCGACGTCCAGGAGGTCGTCCTCACCGGCGGCCGGCGGGGCTCCCTCGACCTCTTCCTCGACGGCCGGCTGCGCATCAGCGGACGCGACGAGAAGCGCTACCACCGCGGCCTCGTCGCACCCGCGATGCGCGGGCCGCACGCGCGCGTCCTCGTCCTCGGCGGCGGCGACGGCCTCGCCGCCCGCGAGATCCTGCGCCACCCGGGCGTGCGCCGCGTCGACATCGTCGAACTGGACGCCGCCGTCGTCGACCTCGCGCGGCACGACCCGGCCCTGAGCGAGCTCAACGGCCGGGCCTACCGCGACCCCCGGGTGCGGGCGGTGCACACCGACGCGTTCAGCTGGCTGCGCCAGGCCCGCGCCAGGTACGACGTGGTGATCTCCGACCTGCCCGACCCCGGCATCACGGCCAGCACGAAGCTGTACTCCCAGGAGTTCTACGGCCTCGCCACCCGCGTCCTCACCGACGGCGGCAGGATCGCCGTGCACGCGGGGCCGCTGTCGGCCAGGCCGCGCGCCTTCTGGACGGTGGAGGCGACGCTGCGCGCGGCGGGGCTGCGGACGGTGGCGTACCGGGTCGGCGGGCGGCTCTCCGGGTTCGCCGCCGGGCCCGACCGCACGGCGCAGGGGGCCGGGGCGCCCAGCGACTGGGGCTTCGTGCTCGCCTCGCGGACGCGGTCCGTGCTGCTCCGCGCGGCCCGGTCGGACGTGGTGCGTGCCGGGGCGCGGGCGGCCGGGCCGACCCGGCAGCCGGGGCTGCCGCCCTCCACCCTCGTGCATCCGCGTTACGCGAACTGACACACGGACCGGTGAACTGTCGTACAAGTGGCTGCCGCGTGGGTAGGCTCCCCTGCCATGGAGCATGAGGTGTTCGTTCCGGTCTCTGCAGAGCGGCTCCGGCAGGTCCTGGCCGACCCCGAGCGGGTCGCCGGGGCGGTCCCCGGGCTTCAGCGCGACGCGGAGGAGACGGCCGAGCCGCTCTCCGGCCGCCTCAAGGTGCGCGTCGGGGGACACACCATCACGTACCGCGGCGCGGCCAGGACCGATGCCCGCCCGGACGGCACGTACGCCGTCGAGGGCGAGGGCGCGGAGGTGCGCGGCTCCGGGTCCGTGAAGCTGACGCTGACCGTGCGGCTCGTGCCGGCCGTCGCGGGGACCACGCTCGTGTTCGGCGGCAGCGCGACCGCCGACGGCCGGATCACGGAAGGTTCCGCACAGGCTGTGGAGTCCACCGTGCACCGGCTCCTGGAACGGTTCGCGGAGGGGCTCGGCGCGGCGGCGCCGCCCGACACGGCGCCGAGCGAGACCGTCACCGAGGCCGATGACCTCGATGATGTCGACGCCGACGACGACGATGACGACGACGGCATCAACCTCGACGACACCAACGTCCTCGACGAGGTGGACGGCATCGAGGACCTCGAGGACCTCGAAGAACTCGAGAACCTCGACACCATGGACGACATCGGGGACATCGACGTGCCGCCCGCCGAGGCCGCGCACGCGCGCCGCACCATGATCGGCCGCAGCGCCGAGGAGGTCGACCACGCCCCGCCCCGCGGCCGGTACGCGCCCGCGCCCGCCCCCGAGTCCCTCACCGCCAACGCCACGCTCCGCTGGGCCGCGCCCGCCGCCGCGCTCGCGCTGGCGTCGGCGATCGTCGTCGGCCGGGCCCTGCGCCGCCGCCGCTGACCGGTTACGCCGTAGGGTCGGCCCTGTGAGTACCGAAGACGTGATCCTCACCGCGGGCGACGCGGAAGTGACGGTGCAGCCGGGCAACGGCTGCCGTATCGGAAGTCTGCGCGTCGGCGGCGTCGAGCTGCTGCGCCAGGGGAAGAAGTACGGCTGCTTCCCGATGGTGCCGTGGTGCGGCCGGATCAGGGACGGGCGGTTCCGCGACGGCGCGGTGGTCCACCAGATGCCGCTGAACTCCCCGCCGCACGCCATCCACGGCTTCGCCCGGGACGCCGAATGGCGTACGGCACGGACGTCGAAGACCGAGGCCGTCTTCACGTACGACCTGGCCGACCCCTGGCCCCACCCGGGCCGCGTCACCCAGATCGTGGAACTCGGCGAGGACGAGCTGACGCTGCGCCTGGGCATCGAGACGTACGGCGACTCGTTCCCCGCGCAGGCCGGCTGGCACCCCTGGTTCAACCGGGTCCTCGACGGCGGCGGCGAGCCCGTCCGCATCGACTTCGACCCCGCCTGGCAGGAGGAGCGCGGCGACGACCACCTCCCCACCGGCCACCGCGTCGACCCGAAGCCCGGCCCCTGGGACGACTGCTTCGGCATGCCGGACGGTGTCGACGTGACGCTGACCTGGCCCGAGCGGCTCGAAGTGAACGTCAAGAGCCGTGAGCAGTGGGTCGTCGTCTACGACGAGCAGGAGGCCGCGGTCTGCGTCGAACCGCAGACGGGACCGCCCAACGGCCTCAACACCGACCCGCGCCTGGTCACCCCCATCGAGCCCCTGGAGACGGCGACGACCTGGACCTGGCGTCGGCTTTAAGCTCTAGGGCATGACTGACGTACGCGGCGAGCTGCTGCAGCAGATCAAGGACAAGGCCGTCGTGCACGGCAAGGTGACGCTCTCCTCCGGCATGGAGGCCGACTACTACATCGACCTCCGCCGGATCACCCTCGACGGCGAGGCCGCCCCGCTGGTCGGTCAGGTCCTGCTCGACCTGACCGCCGACCTGGACTTCGACGCCGTGGGCGGTCTGACCATGGGCGCCGACCCGGTGGCCGGCGCGATGCTGCACGCGTCCGCCGCCCGCGGCAAGCGCCTCGACGCCTTCGTCGTCCGCAAGGCCGCCAAGGCGCACGGCATGCAGCGCCGCGTCGAGGGCCCCGACATCAAGGGCCGCCGCGTCCTGGTCGTCGAGGACACCTCCACGACCGGCGGCTCGCCGCTGACCGCCGTCGAGGCCGTCCGCGAGGCGGGCGCCGAGGTCGTCGGCGTCGCCACGATCGTGGACCGCGCCACCGGCGCCGGCGAGAAGATCACCGAGGGTGCGGGTGTGCCGTACCTCTTCGCGTACTCCAAGGACGACCTCGGCCTGGACTGACGGCCGGGTCCGTAGGGACCGTCGCGTCTGGAAAGATGGGGGCGACAATGTCGTCGCCCCCAGGTCAGGGTCCAAGCAGCACAGCACCCACCCGCACATCACAAGGAGCGGACACATGCCCATCGCAACTCCCGAGGTCTACGCCGAGATGCTCGACCGGGCGAAGGCAGGCAAGTTCGCCTACCCGGCGATCAACGTGACGTCCTCGCAGACGCTGCACGCGGCGCTGCGCGGCTTCGCCGAGGCCGAGAGCGACGGCATCATCCAGATCTCCACCGGTGGTGCGGAGTTCCTGGGCGGCCAGCACAGCAAGGACATGGTGACCGGCGCGGTCGCGCTCGCCGAGTTCGCGCACATCGTCGCCAAGAAGTACGACATCACGGTCGCGCTGCACACCGACCACTGCCCCAAGGACAAGCTGGACGGGTACGTCCGCCCGCTCCTCGACGTCTCCGCCGAGCGCGTCAAGGCCGGTCAGAACCCGCTGTTCCAGTCCCACATGTGGGACGGCTCCGCCGAGACCCTCGCCGACAACCTGGCCATCGGCCAGGAGCTGCTCGCGAAGGCCGCCGCCGCGAAGATCATCCTCGAGGTGGAGATCACCCCCACCGGTGGTGAGGAGGACGGCGTCAGCCACGAGATCAACGACGAGCTGTACACGACCGTCGACGACGCGCTCCGCACGGCCGAGGCCCTTGGCCTGGGCGAGAAGGGCCGCTACCTCCTCGCCGCCTCGTTCGGCAACGTCCACGGCGTCTACAAGCCGGGCAACGTCGTTCTGCGCCCCGAGCTCCTGAAGGACCTCCAGGAGGGTGTCGGCGCCAAGTACGGCAAGGCCGCCGGGTCGCAGCCGTTCGACTTCGTCTTCCACGGCGGCTCCGGCTCGACCGCCGAGGAGATCGCGACCGCCCTGGAGAACGGCGTCGTGAAGATGAACCTCGACACCGACACGCAGTACGCCTTCACGCGCCCCGTCGCGGACCACATGTTCAAGAACTACGACGGTGTCCTGAAGGTCGACGGCGAGGTCGGCTCGAAGAAGACGTACGACCCGCGCACCTGGGGCAAGCTCGCCGAGGCCGGCATGGCGCAGCGCGTCACCGAGGCGTGCGCGAACCTGCGTTCCACGGGGACGAAGCTGAAGTAGTACCTCGCGTTCCACGCGCCGAAGGCCCCGGGTCGGTGACCCGGGGCCTTCGCCGTAACGGCATGCCGCAGACTTGGTCCCATGGCCATTCACAAGGATCTGCTCGGGGGACCGCCCCCGACCCACCTGCCCGACGACCCGGAGCCGCGCGAGCTCCTCGCGAACGGCGCGGCACCCGCCGACGTCGCCGCGAAGTACCCCACGTCCTCGCTCGCCTGGGCGCAGCTCGCCGACGAGGCGTACGAGCGGGGCAGCGTCGTCGAGTCGTACGCGTACGCCCGTACGGGCTACCACCGCGGCCTGGACTCCCTGCGCCGCAGCGGCTGGAAGGGCCACGGCCCGGTGCCGTGGGAGCACGAGCCCAACCGCGGCTTCCTGCGCGCCCTGCACGCCCTCGCGCGGGCCGCGCAGGCGATCGGCGAGCAGGAGGAGTACGAGCGCTGCGCGGGCTTCTTGCGGGACTCTTCGGAGACCGCGGCGAAGACGCTCGGCTGACGTTCGCGGGGTCCGGGGTGCTGTCACGGGGGCGCTGCCCCCGGACCCCCAGCTTCGGGGGCTCTGCCCCCGGACCCCCTTTTCGGCCTGAACGGCCTCGTCCTCAATCGCCGGACGGGCTGAAACTGCCGCCCGCCCGGACGGGTGAGACTTCGGCCCGGACGGGCTGACGCTGCGGCGCCGGGGGTGTTTTTAGGGGCGCGGGGAACTGCGCGACCAGCCACAGCGTGCCCGCACCCGAAGAATCAACGCAAGGCCCCCAGGAGCTTCGCATCGAACGGCGCCGCCTCGCCCAGGCGGCCACCCATCGCCTTGTCCGCCCACTCCGCGTCAGCGATCAGCGCCCGGCCCACCGCGATCACATCGAACTCGTCCCGCTCCATGCGGTCGAGCAGCAGATCGATGCCGGTGGTGGCGGTCTCCTTCGTCCAGCCGGCGCCGAGGAACTCCTTGTCGAGGCCGACCGAGCCGACGGACAGCGTGGCCTTTCCGGTGAGCTTCTTGACCCAGCCCGCGAGGTTCAGGTCGTCGCCGTCGAACTCGGGGAGCCAGTAGCGGCGCGTGGAGGCGTGGAAGGCGTCGACGCCCGCGGCGGCCAGGGGGGCGAGCAGGGCCTCCAGTTCGGCGGGGTCGGAGGCGAGCTTCGCGTCGTACGCGTCCGCCTTCCACTGCGAGAAGCGGAAGATCACGGGGAACGTCGGCGAGACCGCCGCGCGCACCGCCTCGACGATCTCGCGCGCGAAGCGGGTGCGGGACGCGAGGTCGCCGCCGTAGCCGTCGGTGCGGCGGTTGGTGGTGCCCCAGAGGAACTGGTCGATCAAGTAGCCGTGCGCGCCGTGCAGTTCGACGCCGTCGAAGCCGATCCGCTCGGCGGCGGCCGCGCTGTCGGCGAACGCCCCGATGACCGCGTCGATGTCGGCGCCGGTCATCGCGTGGCCCTTGGCGGTGCCGTCGAGGGCGAGGCCGGAGGGGCCCGCCGGGGGTGCGGAGGGGATGGGGCCCTGGCCCTCGTCGCGGGTGGCGCCGACGTGCCACAGCTGCGGGACGATCTTGCCGCCGGCCGCGTGCACGGCCTCGGCGACGCGCTGCCAGCCGGCGAGGGCGGCCTCTCCGTAGAAGCGCGGTACGCGGTGGCTGCTGCCGGCCGACGGGTGGTCGACGTACGTGCCCTCGGTGACGATCAGGCCGACGCCACCCGCGGCGCGGCGCGCGTAGTACTCCGCCACGTCCGCGCCCGGCACGCCGTCCGGCGAGAACTCACGGGTCATGGGGGCCATGGCGATGCGGTTGCGCAGGCTGAGGCCGTTGATGTCGAAGGGGCGGCCGAGGAGCCGGGCGGCTCGTGAGGCGGTGGTTTCCGTGGCGGCGGCGGCGGCGTCCATGTGCTCTCCCTGGAGGTGGTTCTCAAGTGCCTATGACAGCACTGTAAGGCGTTTACTCCTGTCGCTGCCGAGGCGGGTACCGTGAACGGCATGAACTGGCCCGCGACCGAGCGCTTCTGTCTGACCCCCGCGCCCGGCGGCCTCGCCCTCGTCCAGGAGCTCCTGAACACCGCGCCCGCCGGCCACCCCGACTCCGTCGACCTGCTCGCCGACGGGGCGCTCGACCGTGCCCAGGACTGGGCCGACCTGGCCGTTCGCGGCTGGGCGGAGGGGTCGGGGCGGGGGGACGTGCGGCTGGCCCTGACGGCGGAGGACCTGCCGAAGCTGCGCTGTCTGCGGGATCAGCTGCGCCGTGCGCTGGCCGTGAGCGACCGGGGCGGCGACGCGGTGCGCTTCACCTCGGCGCCGGTCGTCGTCGCGCTCTCGGGCAACGGCGCCCTGACCGTGGAGCCGGAGGGCGCCGGCGCGCGCTGGCTGGCCTCCGCGGTCCTCGCCGAGGCGCTGCTCGCCCAGGCCTCGGACCTCTGGCGGCGGCTGAAGATCTGCCGGAACGAACCCTGCGCCGCCGCGTTCTACGACCGCTCGCGCAACAACAGCGGTGTCTGGCACTCGGTGCGCGGCTGCGGGAACGCCGCCCATCTGCGGGCCTGCCGCGAGCGGCGCCGCGCCCGGAGCTGAGGCCGGGCCCCGCCAGGGCTGCGGAGGGCGACAGCTGCGTACGATATTCGGTGCTGTGGGGGCGGGGCGGGTGCCTTGCCGATTGCGGGAAAGTTGCGGAAGATGCCGGTGGGGACCGGGGCCCCCGTGCCGGTAACGGCAGGGGCGGACCGCTACCCGGAGTACGTATCGAGGAGACAGCGATGTCCCCAGAGACGCATGAGGCATCCCCCGAGGAGCGCGCGGCGTCCACCGAGGTCCATGAGGCGGAGAGCCCGAACCTCGACTTCGCAGGTACCACCCCCTACGAGGACTACGTCCAGGCGGACGTCCTCACCCATCTGCAGCAGCTGCGCTCGGACGACCCCGGCGAGATGGTCTTCCTGGTCACCACGCAGGTCATGGAGCTGTGGTTCACGGTGATCGTCCACGAGTGGGAGACCGCGGCGCACGCCCTGCGGCGCGACGACATCCCCACCGCGCAGAACGCGCTCAAGCGCAGCCTGCGCGAGCTGGAGGCCCTGAACGCCTCCTGGCGGCCGCTCGCCCAGCTCACCCCGGCCCAGTTCAACTCCTACCGCAGCGCGCTCGGCGAGGGGTCCGGCTTCCAGTCCGCGATGTACCGCCGCATGGAGTTCCTGCTCGGCGACAAGTCCGCGTCCATGCTCGTCCCGCACCGGGGCGCGTCCCGCGTCCACGCGGAGCTGGAGAAGGCGCTGCACGAGCCGAGCCTCTACGACGAGGTGCTCGGCCTCCTCGCGCGGCGCGGGTACGCGATCCCGGCGGCCGTCCTGGAGCGCGACCTCTCCAAGCGGTACGAGCCCTCCCCGGAGGTCGAGGCCGTCTGGACCGAGCTCTACTCCGGTGACGAGCACGCCGACCTGGCCCGCCTCGGCGAGACGCTCACCGACGTCGCCGAGCTGGTCTGGCGCTGGCGCAACGACCACCTGGTCGCCACCCGCCGCGCCATGGGCGCCAAGACGGGCACGGGCGGCTCGGCGGGCGTGGCCTGGCTGGAGAAGCGCGCGTCGAAGAACGTGTTCCCCGAGCTGTGGACTGCGAGGAGCCATGTCTGACCTGCGGAGCGAGGCGGAAGCGCTGGACTCCCGTGATGAACTCGCCGCCAAGCGCAAGGAGTTCGTCCTCGACGACACGGTGTACCTGGACGGCAACTCGCTGGGTGCCCTGCCCGCGCACGTGCCGGGCCGGCTCGCCGAGGTCATGACCCACGAGTGGGGCAAGCTCCGCATCCGCTCGTGGGAGGAGAGCGGCTGGTGGACGGCGCCCGAGCGCATCGGCGACCGCATCGCCCCGCTGGTCGGCGCCGCGCCGGGCCGGCTCGTCGTCGGCGACTCGACCAGCGTCAACGTCTTCAAGGCGCTGGTCGCGGCGGTCCGTATGGCGAGAGAAGGTCATGAGGGGCGTGCGGTGCGGGACGAGATCGTCGTCGACGCCACCACCTTTCCCACGGACGGGTACATCGCCGAGTCGGCGGCCCGCCTCACCGGCTGCCGGCTCATACCCGTGGCGCCCGGCGACGTGCCCGGCGCACTCGGCGAGCGCACCGCCGCCGTCCTGCTCAACCACGCCGACTACCGCACCGGACGCCTGCACGACCTGCCCGGTCTGACGGCGGCGGTCCACGCGGCGGGCGCGCTCGTCGTCTGGGACCTGTGCCACACGGCGGGCGCCCTGCCCGTCGGCCTGGACGCGCACGGCGTGGACCTCGCGGTCGGCTGCACCTACAAGTACCTGAACGGCGGGCCGGGTTCGCCCGCCTACCTCTACGTACGCGAAGGCCTGCAGCCCCGCTTCGACTCCCCGCTGCCCGGCTGGAACTCGCACGCCGAACCCTTCGGGATGCGGCCCGAGTTCGAGGCGGTGGACGGGGCGCGGCGCGGCCGCGTCGGCACGCCGGACATCCTGTCGATGCTCGCCCTGGAGGCGGCGCTCGACGTCTGGGACGGCGTCTCCGTCGACGACGTGCGCGCCAAGTCCCTCGCCCTGACGGACTTCTTCCTGCGGTGCGTCGGGGCGTACGTACCGCAGGGGCGGGTCGAGTCCCTCACCCCGGCCGCGCACGCCGAGCGCGGCAGCCAGGTCGCGCTGCGCTGCGAGGGCGCGGGTGACGTGATGCGGCGCCTCGTCGAGCGGGGTGTCGTCGGGGACTTCCGCGCCCCTGACGTGCTGCGCTTCGGATTCACCCCGCTGTACGTGTCCTTCGCGGACGCGGAGCGGGCGGCTCGTGTCCTCGCGGAGACACTGGGCTGATAACGTCCGGCGGATCTTGCTCCCGCCCCTCCGCGTCCCGGAGGGGCGGGGGCGAGTCCGCCCAGCCGCACTGCCGTTGAGAGGTTGCCGCATGCCGGACGACGCCGCCGTGGCCCGCGATGCCGCCGAGGCCGAAGCCGCCTTCTCGCATCCCGCCGTGGAGCCGGACACCACCGCCGCGTACGGCGACCACCCCGACCAGGTCGTCGACTTCTACGCGCCCAAGGGCGACGTGGGCCTCCCGGCGCCGCTCGTCGTCCTGCTGCACGGCGGCGCGTGGCGGGCGCCCTACGACCGGCGGCACGTCACGCCGTTCGCCGACTTCCTGGCCCGCCGGGGCTTCGCGGTGGCCAACGTCGAGTACCGCAGGGGCAGTCCGATCCCCGCGCAGGGCGGCACGGGACCGGTGGCCGGACGCTGGCCCGAGACCTTCGACGACGTGGCCGCGGCCTTCGACGCGCTGCCCTCGCTCGTACGGGAGGCGCTGCCGTCGGCCGACCCGCGCCGCACCGTCGTGACCGGGCACTCGGCGGGCGGCCACCTCGCGCTCTGGGCGGCCGCGCGGCACGTCCTGCCGGCCGGCGCGCCGTGGCGCACCGACCGCCCGGCCCCGCTGCGCGGCGTCGTCGCGCTCGCCCCGATCGCGGACCTCCGCACCGCCGAGGAGCTGGCGGTCTGCGGCGGCGCGTCGGCTCAACTCCTCGGCGGTGACGGCAGGTTCGAGGAGCGGCTGCCGTACGCCGACCCGGCCGCGCTGCTTCCGACGGGCATCGCCACGACCGTGGTGCAGGGCCGTACCGACATCGTCGTGCCGCAGGCGGTGGCCGAGGCGTACGCCGACGCGGCCGCGAAGGCGGGCGAGGTGGTGGGGCTCACGCTCCTCGAGGACGTGGGCCACTTCCCGCTGATCGACCCGGCGGCGGACGCGTGCGCGGTGGTCGCGGAGGAGATCGCCCAGCTGGCGTTCTGACGCGCCGTCGCCCGGGGCTACCCCCGACCAGCCCCTCCAGCCCACCCTGGGGATACCCGTAATACCTGAGAGCTACCTGCGGCTGTATACCCCAGCGTGATGTGGGCGACAGCGCCTGATCCATAACTTCCTTTCCGTGAGAGCGAGTCGGAGCACCGGCCCGCGAACGAGCGGAAGGGCAGGGCACGATGAGGTTCCGGGCCGGGCGGCTGCGCCGCACTCTGTTGGCCGTCGGTGTCGCCGCGGCCGTGGTGGTCCCGGTCTCGGGCGCCGCGCGCCCGGAGATCCCGGCCCCCGCCCCCGCCGCCCTCGGCCGCGTCACGGCGGCGACCCTCCCCGATGCGTACGCGGCGAACCGGGCGAACGCCACCGAGGCCGCGGCCCTCGCCGAGGGGTACGGCGCGGCGGAGCGGGCCGCGGCACTGCGCGCCATGGCCGCCCCCGGCCGGCAGTTCCTCGCCTTCGACGGGCGGGGCGCGGGCCGCACCGCCGAAGTCCTCGGCGACCTGGCGCACGCGGACCGCGTCGCCGTCCTGGTGCCGGGCTCGGACACGTCCATCGACTCGTACGGCCGACTGCGGTCCGGCGCCCTCGCCCTGCGCGCCGAGCTCGGCCCGCGCACCGCCGTCGTGGCCTGGCTCGGTTACGAGACGCCGGGCACGGTCAGCCCCGCCGTCCTGACCACGGGCCGCGCGGACGACGCGGCACCCGCGCTGCGCTCCTTCGTCGGCGCCCTGCACGGCATCAACCGCCACGCGCGCGTGTCCCTGCTCTGCCACTCGTACGGCTCGGTGGTGTGCGGCAGCGCCGCCTCGGGCCCGCGCGGCCTGGACGTCGCCGACATCGCGCTGTACGGCAGCCCGGGGACCGGCGTCGGCGAGGCCGCGGACCTGCACACGCGGGCCCGGATCTGGGCGGGCCGGGGCGCCGGCGACTGGATCGCCGACGTGCCGCACACCAGCGCCGACTTCTTCGGCACGACCGTCGGCTTCGGCACCGACCCGGTCTCGGCCGGCTTCGGCGCCCGCGTCTTCGATGCGGGCGACGGCGGCCACAGCGACTACCTGAAGCCGGGCTCCGTCCCGCTCGGCAACCTCGCGCGGATCGTGCGCGGGGAGGACCCGGAGGTCACTCATGCGTGAGCGTCAGCGTCAGCATCAGCGTCAGCCATCGGTTCTCGCCAGGCGCCTCGACGCCGCCACACCGCCCGACCGCGACCGTGCCGTCGACGCCCTGCGGGCCATCGCCATCCTCGGCGTCGTGGGCGGCCACTGGCTGGTCACCGCCCTCGTGTCGGACGGCGGCACGCTCCGCGCCGCAAGCCCGCTGCAGCACATGCCGTGGCTGGCGCCGGTCTCCTGGGTCTTCCAGACCCTCGCAGTGTTCTTCCTGGTGGGCGGGCACGTGGCGACGAAGGGTTACGCGTCGGCGCGGAAGCGGGGCACCGGTTACCTGCCGTGGCTCGCGGCCCGGCTCGGCCGCCTCTTCCGGCCGGTCGCCGCCGTGCTCGTGCTGTGGGCCGCCGTGGCCGCGGGCCTCGTCCTGTCGGGCGCGGACCCGGACACGGTGCACACGCTGGTGAAGCTGGCGCTTTCGCCGCTGTGGTTCCTGCTGGCCTTCGCCGTTCTCACCGCGGCCACACCGCTGGTGCGGCGCCTCAACCCGCTGTGGCCGCTGGCCGTCGTTCTCCACGTGGATCTCCTACGGTTCGGTTTCGGCGGCCCCGCCTGGCTGGGCTGGGTCAACATGGCGGCGGGCTGGCTCGTGCCCTACACGCTGGGCGCCGCGTGGACGCGCGGCGAGCTGACGCGGCGCTCGGGCCGGGTGCTCCTGGTGGGGGGCGCGGTGGCCACCGCAGGGCTGATCCTGTGGGGCGGCTATCCCGCATCGATGGTCGGCGTCCCGGGCGAGCCGGTGTCGAACCTGAACCCGCCCACGCTGGCGGCCGTCACCTTCGGCCTCGCCCAGTGCGGCCTGGCGCTGCTGCTGCGGGAGCCCCTGGCGCGGTGGCTGCGCGCGCCCGCGGCCTGGGCGGCGGTGGCCGTCGTGAACCTCTCGGCGATGACGGTATTCCTCTGGCACCAGACGGCACTGATGGCGGTCACCGCGCTCGGCCTGCTCCCCGGGAGCGTCTTCGCCGGGGGCCCGTTGCCCGGCCTGCACACGGTGCCGGACGGGCCGGGCTGGGTGCTCGCCCGCCTGGGCTGGCTGCCGGTGTTCGGGCTGGGGCTCGCGGTGTGCTGGGCTGCGTTCCGGACGTACGAGCAGGGGGGCCGGGGGCGGCAGGAGCGCCGGAGGAGCCGGGGGAGCCGGGGGAGCCGCGAAAGGGAGAACGGGGGAGCGAAGGTGGTGCGGCGTGCCTAGAGTTGATCTTGTGCAGGGTGACGGCCGCGCGCGCGGCGACAGCGAGCGGTTCGACGGCGCCGTCGTGTCCGGAGTGCGGGGCCTGCGCAAGGAGCTGTGGACGGCCGCGCCGATGCCCCTGCCACCGCTCTGGAGACCGCGGCTGATCCGCTGGCTGCCGCACGTCGTGGTCGTGTGGATCACCATCGGCACGACGCTCGGCAACCTCGACCAGCTGTCGGAGCGCTACCGGTTCGGATACACGGTCGGCACTTTCCTGTCCCTGGGCCAGGCCGCGGCGCTCCTGCTCGCCCTGGTGCGGCCGGTCCCCGCCTGGTGGCTGTCGCTCGGGGTGAACGTGACGGCCGCCGCCCTGGCGACGATGCCGGCAGGACCGGGGCGCGAGCCCTGGCCCTGGGGCCCGCCCGCCCTCATCGCGCACGCCGCGGTGCTGCTGCTCCTCACGCTGCGGCTGCCGTCCCGGGCCGCCTGGGCGGCGTGCGCCCTCAGCGTCGGCGTGCCCGGAGTGGTGCAGCAGACGATCAGCCCGGGCGAGTACGACACCACGGTGCCGCTCTCGGCGGTCGTGTTCGGCGCCGTCACCCTCATCGGCACGCTGCTGCGCGGCCGCCGCGAGGCCCGCAGCATGCTCGTCGAGCAGGAGACGCTCACCGCCGAGGAGCGGGCCCGCCGCACCCTCCTGGAGGAGCGCAGCCGCATCGCCCGCGAGCTGCACGACGTGGTCGCCCACCACATGTCCGTGATCTCCATCCAGGCGCAGGTCGCCCCGCACCTGGTGAAGGACCCGCCCGACGAGCTCAGGGAGAACCTCGCGGGCATCAGGGAGAACGCCCTGGAGGCCCTCACCGAACTGCGCCGCGTCCTCGGCGTCCTGCGCTCCGAGAACCCAGAGGACCCGGAGGCCGCCCCGCAGTCACCGCTGCCCACCCTGGAGCGCCTGGACGGCCTCGTCGACAACGCGCGCGCGGCCGGGCTGACCGTCCGCCGCGAGACCGCGGGGGAGCCGCGGCCGCTGCCGCCCGGCGTGGACCTGTCGGCGTACCGCATCGTGCAGGAGGCGGTCAGCAACGCGATCCGGCACGCGCCGGGCTCGACGGTGCGGATCGGCCTCACGTACACGCGGGCCGGGCTGACCGTCCGGGTCACCGACTCCGGCGCGCGCACCCCCGCGCAGCCCTCGCCCGGCGCGGGCCACGGGCTGCTCGGCATGCGCGAGCGGGCGGCCATGCTCGGCGGCGATCTGGCCACAGGACCCACCCCGGACGGCGGCTACGAGGTCTCCGCCTTCCTGCCCACCACCTCTGCCCATGCTCGGCCGACCCACGGAGAGACCACGCCATGACGATCAAGGTTCTGATCGCCGACGACCAGATCATGGTCAGACAGGGCTTCTCCGTCCTGCTGAACGCGGAGCCGGACATCGAGGTGACCGGCCAGGCCGTCGACGGCGCTGACGCGGTCGCCCAGGTCGCCGAGCTCGTCCCGGACGTGGTCCTGATGGACATCCGCATGCCCGAACTGAGCGGCATCGAGGCGACCCGCCGCATCACGTCCGCCCTGCCCGGGGTGCGGGTGCTCGTCCTGACCACCTTCGACCTCGACGAGTACGTGTACGAGGCGCTGCGCGCGGGCGCCTCCGGGTTCCTGCTCAAGGACGCCTCGGCGGACCAGCTCGCCGAGGCGGTCCGGGTGGTGGCGGCGGGCGACGCGCTGCTCGCGCCGGGGATCACGCGGCGCCTCATCGCGGAGTTCTCCCGGATGGACGGCGGTGCGCGCGGCCCGCTCAAGGCCCGCGTGGGCGACCTCACCGAGCGGGAGACGGAGGTGCTCGCCCTGATCGCGCAGGGCCTGTCGAACGCGGAGATCGCGGCGCGGCTCGTGGTCGCCGAGCAGACCGTGAAGACGCACGTCGGCCGGATCCTGGTGAAGCTGGGCCTGCGCGACCGCACGCAGGCGGCGGTGTTCGCGTACGAGTCCGGGGTGGTCCGCCCGTCGAACAACGGCCTCTGAGGCCTCCGAGTAGTACTTGCGACGGACCTCCCCGAACCCGTCCTGGTGCGGACGACCGCCCGTCCGCGCCCCCGTACCTTCGTAGACGTGACCGATACGACTGAGCAGCTCAAGGCCAGAGGCCCGAAGAGCCCCGAATACCACCTGGTGCGGGAGGCCCTCGGCGGCCTGCGCGAGGCGCTGTTCCGCGACCCCTTCGCCTACCGGCTGCTGCCTCCCAGGACCACGGGCGGGTGGCCGGCCCGACTCCTCCCCAAGCGGATACGCGGGTATGCCGTCTGGGCCCCGCACGCCATGGTGATCGCCGCCGCGCTCTGCACCGTGTTCATCGCCTACCAGGTGGGTCTGGGCGGCAACGAGGTCGCGTACCTCCTGGCCGGCTTCGTCCCGGCGGCCGCTGTCCTGATGACGCTGGTCAGGCCGGTCGGTGCCTACTGGGTCTCGATCGTCTCGACACCGTTCACGGCGGTGCTCGGCGACACCTGGGACGGGTGGCCGTGGACGCCGCCCGCCTTCTTCGCGCACATCGTGGTGATGGTCGTGGTCGCGGCCAGGACCGGCCCGCGCACCGCCGCGTGGATGTGGCTCGGCACGGCGGCGTACGGACTGTTCGCGGAGGCCTTCCTCGGCGGCGCCAGCTCGTCCGACGCACCGCCGATGCTGTTCTTCTCCGCGCTCGCGCTCCTGATCACCACCGTGGTGCACGTCCGCCGCGAGGCGCAGCGCGAGGTCACCGTGCAGCGCACCGTCACCGCCATCGAGCGCGACAAGCGCACGCTCCTGGAGGAGCGCACCACCATCGCCCGCGAGCTGCACGACGTGGTCGCGCACCACATGTCGGTGGTCGCCATCCAGGCGGAGGCCGCGCCCTACCGCGTGGAGAACCCGCCGCCCGAGCTGGAGCAGGCCTTCGTCACGATCCGCGAGAACGCGGTGTCCGCGCTCACCGAGCTGCGCCGCGTCCTCGGTGTCGTACGGGCGGAGGACTACGAGGCGCCGGACGCCCCGCAGCCCACGCTCGCCGACCTCGACCGGCTCCTCGACAACGTCCGCGACGCCGGTCTGACCGTCGACAAGGTGATCACCGGAGCCGTCCGCGAGCTGCCGCAGGGCGTGGAGCTCTCGGCGTACCGCATCGTGCAGGAGGCGCTCAGCAACAGCCTGCGTCACGCGCCGGGCGCCGCGGCCCGCGTCGAGGTCGGCTACGTCCTCGGCGGCCTGGGCCTGCGCATCGTGAACGGCCCGGCGACCGGCCTGGTCAAGCCGTCGCCGGGGGCGGGCCACGGGATCACCGGCATGCGCGAGCGGGTCACGATGCTGAACGGCGAGATGACGGCGGAGCCGACGGCCGAGGGCGGCTACGAGGTGACGGTGTTCCTGCCGGTGCCGCTCGCGGACCGCCTCGACCCGGCGGGAGAAGACGCATGACGATCAAGGTCCTGATCGCCGACGACCAGATGATGGTCCGCGAGGGCTTCTCCGTCCTCCTGAACGCCATGCCCGACATCGAGGTGATCGGCGAGGCCGTGAACGGCCGGGAGGCGGTCGCCAAGGTCGCCGAGCTCGCGCCCGACGTGGTCCTGATGGACATCCGCATGCCCGAGCTGAACGGCATCGAGGCGACCCGCGAGATCGTCGCGTCCGCGGGCGGCGCGGACGGGTGCAAGGTGCTCGTCCTGACCACCTTCGACCTGGACGAGTACGTGTACCAGGCGCTCCGCGCGGGCGCGTCCGGGTTCCTCCTCAAGGACGCCTCGGCACGCCAGCTGGCGGACGGCGTACGCGTGGTGGCGTCCGGTGAAGCGCTGCTCGCTCCCACCGTGACCCGCCGCCTGATCACGGAGTTCTCGAAACTGGCGGAGGCGCCGCGGCTCTCGGCGGCCGTCCAGGCGCAGCAGTACGGCGAGCTGACCGAGCGCGAGACGGAGGTGCTCGTCCTCATCGCGCAGGGCCTGTCGAACGCGGAGATCGCCTCCCGCCTGGTGGTCGCCGAGTCCACCATCAAGACGCACGTCAGCCGGGTCCTGGTGAAGCTGGGTCTGCGGGACCGCACGCAGGCGGCGGTGTTCGCGTACGAGGCGCGGCTGGTCACGCCGGGGTAGTGCCACGCAGGGGCGCGGGGCTAGCGTCCCTCCATGGACGCAGCCTTCGAGGCCTCCGAGGTCTTCGCCCCCTCGTCACCGCACTTCCTGGCCGACCCCTACCCGGCGTACGCGACCCTGCGGGAGAAGGGCCGGGCCCACTTCTACGCCCCCACCGGCCAGTGGCTGATCCCCCACCACGCGGACGTCGCGGCCCTCCTCCGCGACCGCCGCCTGGGCCGCACCTACCTGCACCGGTTCACCCACGAGGAGTTCGGCCGCCCGGCCCCGCCCGCCGAGCACGAGCCGTTCCACGTCCTCAACGACAACGGCATGCTCGACCTGGAGGCGCCCACGCACACCCGCATCCGCCGCCTCGTCTCCAAGGCGTTCACACCTCGCACCGTCGAGCAACGCCGCCCCTATGTCGCGGAGTTGGCGGACCGGTTCGCGCGCGAGCTGGTGGCGGACGGCGGCGGTGACCTGGCGGCCCGGGTCGCCGAGCCCCTGCCCGTGGCGGTCATCGCGCAGATGCTGGGCATCCCGGAGAGCGACCGCCCGCTCCTCCGGCCCTGGTCGGCGGCGATCTGCGGCATGTACGAGCTGAACCCGCCCGAGGAGACGGCGGCGCGGGCGGTGCGCGCGTCCCTCGAATTCACGGCGTATCTACGGGAGTTGATCGCCGTCCGCCGCAAGGAGCCGGGCGACGACCTGGTCTCGGCCCTGATCGCCGCCCACGACGAGGGGGAGTCGCTCACCGAGCAGGAGATGATCTCGACCTGCGTACTGCTCCTGAACGCGGGCCACGAGGCGACGGTGAACGCCACGGTCAACGGCTGGTACGCGCTCTTCCGCCACCCCGCCCAGCTCGCCGCCCTCCGCGCCGACCCCACGGGGCTGATTCCCACGGCGGTCGAGGAGCTGATGCGCCACGACACCCCGCTCCAGCTCTTCGAACGCTGGGTCCTCGACGACATCGAGGTCGACGGCCGGCTGATCCCGCGCGGCTCCGAGGTGGCACTGCTCTTCGGCTCCGCCAACCACGACCCGGCGGTCTTCACGCGCCCCGCCGGCCTCGACCTGACCCGCCGCGACAACCCGCACATCTCCTTCAGCGCGGGCATCCACTACTGCATCGGCGCCCCGCTGGCCCGCATCGAACTGGCGGCGTCCCTGGGCGCGCTGCTGCGCCGGGCCCCGCGGCTGCGCCTCGCCGCGGAGCCGGCACGCAGGCCGAACTTCGTGATCAGGGGGCTGGAGGAACTCCTCGTAGAGGTGTGACCGGCCGGCCACTACCTCAGGTGTCACCGAGGCAGCGTCAGCCCCCACGCCCTCGGGTGGACCGTCCAGGTCCGCGTCCGCACCGGGCCCCCGACCACCGCGTCCGCCCGGTAGCGGAAGTCGGTCCCGGACACCGTCACCGTGCGCGCCCGCACCCGCAGCGGGGCCGCCTCCGCGCCCACGGAGGCCGGCCGGACCTCCACCTGGGCGAGGCCGCCGTGGCCCGCGGTGACGTGGACGGTCTCGACCGGCTGGTCCAGGTCGACCAGCGTGACGCCGTCCGCCTCGATCCGCAGCCGCGCGGGCGAGCGTCCCACCACCGACGCGGGCCGCGAAGGCAGCGCGGCGAGGGTGCGTACGAAGGACTGGCAGGTCCGCAGCCAGGCGTGGCCCGCGTCGGGCGCGCCGGCGGGCACCCTGGGGGCCGCGCCGACCGCGGCGTCCGCGGCGGCGGCCGTCGCCCCCACGGGCGGAATGCGCAGATCGCCCAGGACGACCCCGTCGCTGTCGTCCACCAGCAGATCGAGCCGCCGCTCCGTCCCCTCCAGCACGGCCCGCGCCGCGGCGACCGCCCCGACCGGCACTCCAAGCCCCCGCGCGAGCGTCTGCGCGGCCCCCACCGGCACGACGGAAAGCACGCATCCGGCGAGGTCCCGCTCCCGGTGGAGCACCCCCACGGCCCGCAGCAGCGCCCGGTCGTCGCCGATCACCACGAGACGCCGCGCACCCCTTCTGGCCAGGGCTTTCGTGAAGTCCTCGGGGCCGTCGGGCAGGCAGACACGGATCGCCGCACTCGCACTGAGCACGTCCTTCGCGATCCGTACCGACTCACCGTCGGTGCGCCGGGCGACCGGGTCGATGACGACTAGGAGCTGGTCGCGAGCCGACAACGTGCGCCCTTTCTTTTAGCCGTTCTTTGAGACCTCGGGTAGCATCTTTGTGCAAGAGCCCCTTGCGCTATTGCGCCAGGGGCTTCGTCTATTCCGGGGCAGCATCCAAGGCACACCCATACGGCGGCTACGGCCCCTGACCTTGGACATGCCCCGCCCGGAAGGGGTGTACGCCTGTGCCCGCACTTGTGCTGCTCGGTGCTCAGTGGGGTGACGAAGGCAAGGGAAAGGCCACTGACCTGCTCGGTGGCTCGGTGGACTATGTAGTGCGCTACCAGGGCGGCAACAACGCCGGCCACACGGTTGTCGTAGGCGACCAGAAGTACGCGCTGCACCTCCTCCCTTCCGGGATTCTCTCCCCGGACTGTGTGCCTGTCATCGGCAATGGAGTCGTCGTCGACCCGTCGGTCCTGCTCTCCGAGCTGAGCGGTCTGAACGAGCGCGGCGTCGACACGTCGAAGCTCCTGATCAGCGGAAACGCCCACATCATCACGCCGTACAACGTGACGGTCGACAAGGTGGGCGAGCGCTTCCTCGGCAAGCGCAAGATCGGCACGACGGGCCGCGGCATCGGCCCGACCTACGCCGACAAGATCAACCGCACCGGCATCCGCGTGCAGGACCTCTACGACGAGTCGATTCTGCAGCAGAAGGTCGAGGCGGCCCTGGAGCAGAAGAACCAGCTCCTGACCAAGGTGTTCAACCGCCGCGCGATCGAGGCGGAGCAGATCGTCGAGCAGCTCCTCGAGCACGGCGAGAACATCAAGCAGTACGTCGCCGACACCACGCTGATCCTCAACAACGCGCTCGACGACGACAAGGTCGTCCTCTTCGAGGGCGGCCAGGGCACGCTCCTGGACGTGGACCACGGCACGTACCCCTTCGTCACCTCGTCCAACCCGACCGCCGGCGGCGCCTGCACCGGCACCGGCGTCGGCCCGACGAAGATCAGCCGCGTCATCGGCATCCTGAAGGCATACACGACCCGCGTCGGCGCGGGCCCGTTCCCGACGGAGCTCTTCGACGCCGACGGCGAGGCGCTGCGCACCATCGGCGGCGAGCGCGGTGTCACCACCGGCCGTGACCGCCGCTGCGGCTGGTTCGACGCCCCGATCGCCCGCTACGCGACCCGCGTGAACGGCCTGACGGACTTCTTCCTCACCAAGCTCGACGTCCTCACCGGCTGGGAGCAGATCCCGGTCTGCGTGGCGTACGAGATCGACGGCAAGCGCGTCGAGGAACTCCCCTACTCGCAGACCGACTTCCACCACGCGAAGCCGATCTACGAAATGCTGCCGGGCTGGTCCGAGGACATCACCAAGGCCCAGACCTTCTCCGACCTGCCGAAGAACGCGCAGGGTTACGTGAAGGCGCTGGAGGAGATGTCCGGCGCGCCGATCTCCGCGATCGGCGTGGGCCCGGGCCGCACGGAGACGATCGAGATCAACTCGTTCGTCTGAGCCGCCCACCAGCCACGCGAAGGGGTGGGCCGCACTTCGGTGCGGCCCACCCCTTCGTGTCAGCCGGGCCCCGAGTCGTCGCCGCAGACACGCAGGCCCTCCGGGGTCGCGCACGGCAGGTGGCCGTGGGTGCGGATGACGTCGAGGCCCGTGCCGCGGGCGTAGGCGAGGAAACCGGCGGCGAGGGAGTCGGCGGGCGGGAGGCCGTAGGTGTAGGCGTACTCGATCTCGCGGTAGGGATAGCCGGTCTTCAGGAGCTGGTCGGTGGAGGGGGCGTGGCCCTCCAGGTCGAGGCGGTGCAGGCCCTTCAGGCCCGTGGCGGCCCGGAGTTCGCTGTAGCCGATGGCGCCGGGGATGCGGCCGACGGCGTCGAGGACCTGGTCGGTCGAGTCGAGTTCGCAGCGGGTGACGGGGACGGACCTGTCGTCCTTGCCCATGCAGTCGTTGGACGACGCCTTGATCTCGAAGCTGCCGCCGAGGACGCGGCGCTGGAGCGTGTCACGAGTGCCGGAGCTGGAGCCGCGGCTGACGAGGACCACCGGCAGGTCGGGGCCGCCGAGCTCCTTCCAGTTGCGGACGTCGCCGCGGTAGAGGCGGCGCACCTGCGGCAGGGTCAGGTTCCGCAGCGGCACGCGGTCGTTGAGGACGAGCGCGAAGACGGAGACCGCCACGCGCGTCTCGGCGAGCCGCGGGAAGCCGTCGGACTTGGGCCCGTCGGAGAAGGCGAGCAGAGGCGGCGCCCCGTCTCCCTTCGCCCGCCCGAACTTCCTTCCCTGGTCGTCCAGTTCCCGCACGCCCGCCGCGCTGCCGTGCGCGCTGACCGTGATGTCGGAGCCCGGACAGTCCTCCTCGTACTTGTCGGCGAGCTCCTCGGCGACCGGCGCGAACGCCGTCGAGCCGAGCACCGTCAGCTCGCCCGTCGCGCACTCGATCGGCGGCGGGTCGGTGTCCCGCAGCACGATGATCGAGGCCAGCGTGATCACGGACAGGGTGAGCAGCACGGTCAGTAGCTGCGCCGGCCGGGACAGCAGCGGCGGCTTGCCGTCGAGGGTGGTGGAGCGGTTGGGCCGCACCTCACCGGCCTGGATGCCGCCGGAGAGGGTGACCTCGCCGCCGACCGGGCCGCCGGTGAGCAGCACCAGGAGCTTGTAGTGCTGGCCCCTGTTGAGCGGGACGCGCGGGATGTGCAGCGTGCTGCCCTCGTACCGCAGGCCCGCGCCCGGCGTGAAGTGCTCCATCAGGTGGTCGTCGCCGGACGGCGCGGTGACGGCGAGGCCGCGGACGGTGCGGCCGGTGAAGACGGCGGTGAGCCCGTGCAGGGCGCGCCCGCTGTAGTCGGCGTCGGTCACGGCCTGCGAACCGTCGTTCTCGACGCGCAGCAGCACGAGCGTGGCGTCGGACATCTCGGGCGTCTCGTCGAACAGCCCGAGCCGCGTATTGGCGCCGCCCGTACGGACGTTGTCCCCTATCGCCGTGTCCAACTGGACGCGGTACCCGATGCGTTTGCGGCGCGGCACCCGGCGCTCGTACCAGAGCGCGCCGACGGTGGCGATCAGGCCGAGGGCGGCCGTGAGCACGGCGATGGTGTTCTCGGCGCTCAACCAGTCCATGGGCGGTGACGGTAGGCGGCGCGGTGCGGGCGCGCGGCGGCTTCCCGGTCCGGACGGCCGCTGTTCGCCACGCGTTCAGCTGCCTCCCCGCATACGCCGGACGCTCCCGGTCAGTTGCCCTTGTCGTACGTCAGCTCGCCGCTGCCGTCCGTGTTGGCGCGCCGCAGCTTGCCGTTGCCGAGGATCGTGATGACGCTCGGTTCGCCGGGCGTGCAGGACGACATGGGTTCGCCGACGGTGACCTCGGTCGGGCCGATGTGCAGCCGGTCGCCGGACGCGGACTCCAGCTTGCCCTGGAAGACGCAGTGGTACGTGCCGCCGTCCTCGGTCGGTCCGTCCGCCGTCACCGACAGCACGGTGTCGCCCACCTCGCCCTGCTGGAGGGTGAGTTCGCGGGTGCTGTGTCCGGTGTCGGTGGTGAGGCCGCCGCTCCACGAGCCCAGGTACTTGTCCGGGATCGTGCCCTTGTCCGGCTTCGGTGCCGTGGGGCTCGGAGTGGAAGGCTCCGGGGTCGGAGAGGTGGGCCCGGGAGTCGTCGGCGAGCTGCTCGCACTGTTCCTGGCGTCGTCGCGCCTGCCCTCGGTGCCGTCCCCATCCATCACGGCGTAGACGGCGCCACCCGCCCCGATGGCCACTATCACCGCCACGACGACCAACGCCACGGTCGAGCGGGCACTGCGGCGCGGGGGCTCGGGCAGGGGGGCGGGCCCGTACGGGGGTGTGGGTCCGTATCCGGTTGGCTGGTGGGGGTGGTGGTGCGGGTAGCCGTAGGGGGCGGGTTGGGGCTGGCCTTGGTGGGGCTGGCCGCCTTGGTGGGGCTGGCCTTGGTGGGGCGGGCCTTGGTGGGGGTAGCCGTACACCGGGGCGCCGGGCGGCGGTGTGGGGGGCGGGGCCTGCCCGGACACCATGGTGGGCAGGTGGTCGAGGGGGGTGGCGCCGGGCGCGCCGGGGGGCGGGGGCGTGGCTCCACCACCGCTGCCGCCGCCTGCGCCGGCCGTCCCTGGTCCGGCGCCGGTGGCCCCGGATGCGGCGCCGGGCGTGCCTGATCCCGCGCCGACCGCCCCTGGTGCTCCCTCTGCCGTGCCGGGTCCTGCACCGGCCGCCCCTGCACCGGCCATGCCCGGCCCCGCGCCGATGGCCCCGGATCCTGCTGCGGCCGCGCCTGATCCCGCGCCGACCGCCCCTGGTCCTGTGCCTGCCGTGCCGGGCCCTGCACCGGCCGCCCCTGCACCGGCCATTCCCGGCCCCGCGCCGATGGCCCCGGATACTGCTGCGGCCGCGCCTGGCCCTGCACCGGCCGCCCGTGGTGCTCCCCCTGCGGTGCCTGGCGCTGTGCCGGCCGCCCCTGAACCTGCACCGGCCGCACCCGCGCCCGGTCCCGCGCCGGCCGCCCCCGCACCTGGGCCGGCAGCAGCTGACCCTGATCCCGCAGAAGCCGCCCCCGCTGCCCCCGAGCCCGCGGCAGACCCCTCCTGCGGCCTCGGGGACGCCTCCCCCGGCCGCCCCGGGGCCTCCGGCTCCTCCGGATCCTCCGTGTCCAGCAACTGCACCGCATGCCGCCCGAGCTGGGCGACCAGCGCACCCGGCAGCCACGGGTCGATGGTGTGGCCGTCGCCGAGGGTGTCGGCCGCGCCTGTGCGGTCCAGGACCTCGTCGAGGGAGGGGCGGGCCGCCGGGTCCTTGCGGAGGCACGTGGCGATCAGGTCGGCGAGGCTCTCGGGGAGGCCTCCCAGGTCCGGTTCCTCCTGCGCGATACGGAACATCAGCGCGTGCACACCGCTGTTGGCCGTGCCGAAGGGGAGCGCCCCCGACGCCGCGTACGCGAGCACGGAGCCGAGGCAGAACACGTCGCACGCCGGGGTGATGCGATCGCCGCGCACCTGCTCCGGTGCCATGAAGCCGGGCGAGCCGACGAGCGCGCCGGTGCGGGTGAGGCCGCCGTCGGTGACCGTCTCCAGCGCGCGGGCGATGCCGAAGTCGATGACGCGGGGGCCGTCGATGGTGACCAGGACGTTGGACGGCTTGAGGTCGCGGTGGACGATGCCCGCCGCGTGGATGTCCTTGAGCGCGCCCGCGAGCCCGGCCGCGAGAATGCTGACCGACCGCTCGGGAAGCGGGCCGTGATCGCGCGAGACGACGGACTGCAGCGAGGGCCCCGCGACGTACCCCGTGGCGACCCACGGGATCGCCGCCTCCGTGTCCGCGTCGAGGACCGGCGCCGTCCACGCCCCGCCCACCTGCCGCGCGGCCCGCACCTCCTGCCGGAACCGGTTCCTGAACTCCTCCTGCACGGCGAGCTCCTGGCGGACCAGCTTGACCGCGACCGTGCGGCCCCGGTCCGACCGCGCGAGGTACACCTGCCCCATGCCGCCGGCGCCGAGCCGCGCCAGCAGCCGGTACGCGCCGATTCGCTGCGGATCCCCGGGCACGAGCTTCTCCATCGCCGCACCGACCTCCCCCATTGGTGTGCAACAGAGTGAGGATAGTGCGGCCGTGGGACAGGGTGGGGCGGGCTTACCTCTACGGTTCCGTAACGGGTTCCGGATCACCGGCGGCGACCGTGTCCAGCGCGGCGGACAACCGCTCCAACACCCGTACCGTTTCGGCGAATCCGTCCGTGCCGAGCGCCGCGGCGAGGCGTTCCGCCAGCTCCGCGTGGCCCGGGTCGATCTTCGCGACGGCGGCCAGGCCCGCGTCCGTGGGGCGCAGGAGTTTGGCGCGGCGGTGGGCCGGGTTCGGCTCGTACGCGGCGAGCCCGTTGCGTACGAGCAGGTCGGCGACGCGCTGCACGCTCTGCCGCGTGATGCCCATCGCGCGGGCGATCCCGGAGACGGGCAGCGGTTCGCGCAGGACGGCGCCGAGCACCTGCCAATGGGCGGCGGTCAGCCCCGCGGGCCTGGCCAGTTCCTCGGACACGGCGAGGAGTTGGCCGTTGAGCCGGAAGACGGTCAGCGCGGCGCGGCTGAGCAGGTCCTGCCGTGCGCGTGCCATCTGTTCCTCCCTCGTCACGAGTTGAGCGTCTCGTACGCGGCCGGGTCCGAGTCGTGGAAGAGGCGGTACCACGCGTCGAGCTTCTCGCCCTCGAAGACGTCGCCGAGCCGGCCGAAGATCTCCCGGGCGAACGCGACGGGCTCGGTCGGGCCCGCGGTGATCAGGTCGCCGTCGGTGACCGCGTCCGTCTCGACGTACCGCTCGCCGCCCTTGTAGCCGGTGGCGGCCAGGTACATCGCCGCCCCGCTGGTGTGCGCGCGGTCGTCGAGGAGCCCCTCGCGGGCGAGGCCCGCCGTGGCGCCGCAGATGGCGCCGACCGGCACGCCCGCGGCCAGGAACGCGCGGGCCGTGCGCGCGAACGGCGCGAGGTCCTCGCTCGTGTCCCACAGGTCGGCGCCCGGCAGGATCAGCAGCGAGCCGGCAGGTCCGTCCTCGGGGCGCAGTTCGCCGAGGGCCAGGTCGGGCTGGACGCGCAGGCCGCCGATGGAGGTGACGGGGGCGGTGGTGAGGGCGACCGTACGGATCTCGTAGCCGACGCGGGCGAGCCAGGCCGTGGCGTGGCCGGTCTCCCAGTCGGCGAACGTGTCGTAGACGGCCAGGTATACGGGCTTGCGGGACATGAGGGCCTCCAGATGCCGTATCAGGTGACAGTATGCTGTCAAAAAGGCAGCGTGCTGTCAAGCAGGACCGGGGCCCGCGCTTCCTTAACGTCCACGAGGGGCGGCCTTAACCCGCCGCTCCCTAGCGTCACCGGCATGGACAGCACACTGACCCTCAGCGCCCACCTGGGCCTCGACCTGGCCGCCGTCGCCCTGCTGACCTTCGGGGTCTTCTATCCGCGCCACCACAGGCGCGAGCTCGTCCCCGCGTATCTGGCCCTGAACGTCGCCCTGTTCGCGGTGGTCGCCGGGCTCGGCACCGTCGGCGGCGACGGCGGACTCGCCCTCGGTTTCGGCCTCTTCGGGGTGCTCTCTATCGTGCGGCTGCGCTCCGACGCCCTGCAGCACCAGGAGGTGGCGTACTACTTCATCACCCTGGTCCTCGGCCTGCTCTGCGGTCTGCCCGCGCTCAGCCTGCCCGTGGCGGCCCTGCTCTCCGGCGTCCTGCTCGTCGTGATGTACGGCGCCGACCATCCCCGCCTGTTCGCGGGCGACCGGCGCGCGGTCGTCACGCTGGACGCCGTCTACCGCGAGGAGGCCCCGCTCCGGGCCGAGCTGGAGCGGCGCCTCGGGCGGCCGCTGGGGTGGACGGTCCAGGAGGTGGACTACGTACGCGACCTCATGGTGCTGGAAGTCCGTTTCCGTCAGCCGGAACCTTCGCACCGGCACGGGGAGTTGAAGGTACGACGACGCACGACCCGGTCCCGCACGATCACCCCCGGCCACCAGAAGGAGACCGTGTGAACCCCGCCGTACGCGCCATCGGCCGCGCCGCGCTCGCCGCGCACCCCATCTCGCTGGACGAGGTGAACACCAGGGCGGAGCTGCTCGCCCGCTACGACAACAGCTACCTCGTACCCGTGGAGATCTTCGAGGACCTCGCCGCGCTGCTGACCGACCCGCGGCGGGCCGGCGGGCCCTTCCGGGCGCTCAGCATCGGCGGAAAGCGCTGGTTCCGCTACCACTCGACGTACTACGACACCCCTGACCTGCTCACCTTCCACGAGCACCGGCAGGGGCGGCGGCTCCGCTACCGCATCCGGGAGCGGGTCTACCGGGACAGCGGGGAGCGGCAGTTCGAGATCAAGCTGAAGAGCGGGCGGGGCGAGACCGTCAAGCACCGCCAGCGCATGGCGGACGGCGACCACGTCCTGGACGCGGTGCGGCTCGGGTTCCTCGCCGGTGTGCTGCGCGGGTCGTACGGCATCGAGGCGCCGGGCGGGCTCACCCCCTCGCTGGTCACCGACTATCAGCGGGCGACCTTCGTCGCCGACGGGCAGCGCATCACGTGTGACGCGGGGCTCGTCGTGCGGGACACGGCGACGGGGCGCAGCGCCGCGGCCGACAGCGGGCTCGTGCTGGTGGAGACGAAGACGAAGGGGCATCTGACGGACGCGGACCGGGTGTTGCACCGGTTCGGGGTGCGTGCCGCGGAGTTCACCAAGTACTGCGGGGGGTACGCGGCGGTCCGGCCGGAGCTGGGCATCAACAAGTGGGCGCGGGCGGTGCGGACGGCGTTCCCTCGGGCGGCGGGCCCGCAGGGTGCGGCTGGGGGAACGTCAGGGTGACCCTGGCGCCGTCGGCCGTGCTCACCGCCTCGAAGCGGCCGTCCGCCTCCTCGGCCGTGCGGCGCGCGATGTCCAGGCCGAGGCCCGTGGAGCCCGCGCCGCTCGTGCCGCGGTCGCGGGAGGCCGCGTCGGGGAAGCCGGGGCCCTCGTCGGCGACGGTGAGCTCCGCCTCGCCGCCGGGCAGGACGCGGACCGTGACGCGGTAGGCGGTGCCCTGCGGCGTGTGGTCGAGGACGTTGCCGATCAGGGTGTCCAGGGCGGCGGCCAGTTCGTCGGCGGGGACGGTGACGGGAACTTCGTGCGGGGGTGTCGAGGTGTGCGCACTCCGACTCTGGTCCTCCGCCAAGGGCGCCCAGAAGGCGGCGCGTTCGCGGGCCACCGCCGCCAGATCCGCGCGCGGCGCCGCCCGCAGCGGCCGCCTCGCCTTGCGGATCACGTCGTCCACGCTGCGTTCAAGGGCGGTGACGTCCGCCGCGATGCGGTGGGCCTCGTCCGTGTCGCGGAGGGTCTCCGCGTCCAGGCGCAGGGCGGCCACCGGGGTCCGCAGGCGGTGGGCGAGGTCGGCGGCGTTCTCCCGCTCGGCGGTGAGCAGCTCGTCGATGCGGGCCGCGAGACGGTTCAGCTCGCCCGCGATCAGCCGGAGCTCGGGCGGTCCCTCCGGCGTCGCGCGGGCCGTCAGGTCCCCCGCCGCCAGCCGGTCCGCGGTGCCGGCGAGGCGCCGGGTCGCGCCCACCAGACGGGCGCCCAGGCGGTCGGCGAGGAGGAGCCCCAGGAGTACGAGGCCCACGCCGATGCCCGCGAGCACCAGCCAGGACGCGAGCGTGCCCGCGTACAACTGCCGCTCGGTGATGGTGACTTGAACGACCGCCGTGCCGTCCTTGGCGCCCTGCACGGGGACGAGGACCAGGCGGCCGCCGGAGTCCGTCTCGTAGGTGAAGGCGCGGCCGGTGCGGGCGAGGCGGACGGGGTCGGTGACGACGGGACCGCCGCGCGGGTGCGGCCCGATGGCCTCACCACCCGCCAGGATCAGTGAAGTGGCGGGCAGCCCCTTCCCGTTGACGCTCTCCACCGTCTGCTCCGCCGTCTCCCGCTCGCCGGCGGTGGCCAGGGCCGGGCCCAGGGCGTGGGCCACCCACTGGGCGCGGGCGGTGGCCTCGGCGGTGGCGCGGTCGGCGGCGTGGCTGCGGGTGAGGAGCGTGAGGGGGACGAGGAGCGCGGTGAGGACGAGGGCGGTGGTCGCCGCGGTGAGCAGGAGGAGGCTGCGGCGCATGGGTCAGTCCGTGTCCGTGGGGGTGACGTGGCCCTCGGGCGCCGCGAGCTTCACGCCGACCGTGCGGACCGTGTGCAGGTAGCGGGGGCGCTGCGCGGTCTCGCCCAACTTCCGCCGCAACCAGGAAAGGTGGACATCCACCGTCTTGTCGGCGCCGCCCAGGGGCTGCTGCCAGACCTCGGCGAGGAGCTCCCGGCGCGAGACCACCTGGCCGGGGCGGCGGGCCAGGTAGGCGAGCAGGTCGAACTCGCGCGGGGTGAGGTCGAGGGCCGTGCCGTCGAGGGTGACCTCGCGGGCCATCGGGTCGACGGAGAGCGCGCCCACGCGGAGGGGTTCCTCCGTCTCCGCCGCACCGAGGCGGCGCAGCACCGCCTTGATCCGGGCGTCCAGTTGGGCGGCGCCGAAGGGTTTGACGATGTAGTCATCGGCGCCGGCTTCCAGAACCGTGACCATCTCGGGCTCGTCGTCGCGGGCCGTCGCCACGATGACGGGCACGTCGCTGACGGCACGCAGCATGCGCAGCACCTGGGCGCCGTCGACGTCCGGCAGCCCCAGATCGAGCACGACCAGATCGGGCCCGCTGGTCACCGCCGCGTCAAGGCCCGCCATGCCGCTCGGCGCGGTCGCCACGGCGTGCCCCTTGTCGCGCAGGGCCCGCACGAGCGCGCCGCGGAGCTGGGGGTCGTCCTCGACGACGAGAAGATGCGCCATACAACCACCGTAGTGAGGGGCGGGGCTCGGGCTCGGGCAGGGTCCTTGTCGGGGCACTTGTCGGGGCCTTAACCGGACGTTAGGAAACGATGCGGCACAGTGGCGGGATGAGGAAGTGGCGGAACGCCGTCGTCACGGCGGCGTGGGTGGCCGTGGGCACGGCCGCGGGGGCGCTGGGCGCGTGGCAGTTGGCCAGCGCGGACGGTGGGGGCGGGGCGGCGCACAGTCGTCCGCTGGACGAGTCGGCGGTGCGGCGGGCGCTGGCCGAGGCCGCGGACTCTCCTCCGGTGCGCCCGGAGACTCCCTCTCCCTCGCCGTCCTCCTCCCGCTCGTCCTCTTCCTCCCCCTCGCCCTCCGCCTCGCCCTCCGCCGAGCGGTCGACGGTCCGTTTCACCGGCGGCTCCGCCACGGTGGAGTGCCGTCCCGACGGCACCGTCCGCCTCATTTCCTGGAGCCCCGCGGACGGCTTCCACATAGACGACGACGTCGAACGCGGCCCGGCCCCCGCCGTCCACCTGGAGGCGGAACCGGCCGACGACGACGAACAGGAGGACCTCCCCTACGAACTCCGCTGCACGGAGTCCGGCCCACGGGCCGAGGTCGTCCCCGACACGGACGAAGACTGAAAGCCCAGCACGCGCCCGTTTCCCGGCTGCCGGTCCGCTGTGGCTGATCGCGCAGTTCCCCGCGCCCCTGAACGACCCCGGATGACCGCCTCCGCCATGCCCGCCCCACCCAGGGGCGCGGGGAACTGCGCGCTCAACCCCCACCGGCGGCAAGCCGAACCAGGCAAGCCCGGGTGACCTGGGCAGAGCGGCCGACGGAGCCCCGCCCCACCCAGGGGCGCGGGGAACTGCGCGCTCAACCCCCACCGGCGGTAAGCCGAACCAGGCAAGCCCCGGGTGGCCTGGGCAGAACGGCCGACAGAGCCCCGCCCCACCCAGGGGCGCGGGGAACTGCGCGCTCAACCCCCACCGGCGGCAAGCCGAACCAGACAAGCCCCGGGTGGCCTGGGCAGAGCGGCCGACAGAGCCCCGCCCCACCCAGGGGCGCGGGGAACTGCGCGACCAGCCCCCACCAGCCCGCACCCGAGAAGCCGCAGGGGAACGAAAACCCCCGCCACCCGACACTCTGTCGGGTTCAACCCCCCACGCCCGACAGGACGCCCATGTCCCGTCCACTCCGTGGACATCTACCCTCGGCCCCATGACCCCTCAGCCGAATCCCCAGGTCGGCGCCGCCGTGAAGGCCGCGGACCGCGCACACGTCTTCCACTCCTGGTCCGCACAGGAGCTGATAGACCCGCCGGCCATAGCCGGCGCCGAAGGCTCGTATTTCTGGGACTACGACGGAAACCGCTACCTCGACTTCACCAGCGGCCTCGTCTACACCAACATCGGGTACCAGCACCCGAAGGTCGTCGCCGCGATCCAGGAGCAGGCGGCGACGATGACGACGTTCGCGCCCGCCTTCGCCATCGAGGCCCGCTCCGAGGCCGCACGCCTCATCGCGGAGCGCACCCCCGGCGACCTGGACAAGATCTTCTTCACGAACGGCGGCGCCGACGCCGTCGAGCACGCCACCCGCATGGCCCGCCTGCACACGGGCCGCCCCAAGGTCCTCACCGCGTACCGCTCGTACCACGGCGGCACCCAGCAGGCCATCAACCTCACCGGCGACCCGCGCCGCTGGGCCTCCGACACGGGCACGGCGGGCGTCGTCCGCTTCTGGGCGCCGTTCCTCTACCGGTCCCGTTTCCACGCGGAGACGGAGGCGCAGGAGTGCGAGCGCGCGCTCGAGCACCTCGAGGACACCATCACCTTCGAGGGCCCGCAGACGATCGCCGCGGTCATCCTGGAGACCGTCCCCGGCACCGCCGGCATCATGGTCCCGCCGCCCGGCTACCTCGCCGGTGTCCGCGCGCTCTGCGACAAGTACGGCATCGTCTTCGTCCTCGACGAGGTCATGGCGGGCTTCGGCCGCACGGGCGAGTGGTTCGCCGTCGACCACTTCGAGGGCGTCGTACCGGACTTGATGACCTTCGCCAAGGGCGTCAACTCCGGATATGTGCCGCTCGGTGGCGTCGCCATCTCAGCGAAGGTCGCCGAGACCTTCGCCGAGCGGCCCTACCCGGGCGGCCTCACCTACTCCGGCCACCCGCTGGCCTGCGCCGCCGCCGTCGCGACGATCAACGTCATGGCGGAGGAGGGCGTCGTCGAGCACGCCGCGACGCTCGGCGCGCAGGTCATCGAGCCGGGCCTGCGCGCGCTCGCCGAGCGCCACCCCTCCGTAGGCGAGGTACGCGGCACCGGCATGTTCTGGGCCCTGGAGCTGGTGCGGAACAGGGAGACCCGCGAGCCGCTCGTGCCCTACAACGCCACCGGCGAGGCGAACGCCCCCATGGCCGCGTTCGGCGCCGCCGCGAAGAAGCACGGCCTGTGGCCCTTCATCAACATGAACCGCACCCACGTCGTGCCCCCGTGCAACATCACGGAGACGGAGGCGAAGGAGGGCCTGGCCGCCCTGGACGCGGCGCTCTCGGTGGCCGACGAACACACGGTGTAACACCGGCTCACCTGGGGTGACGGTCGGGGGGGGGGGGGGGGGGGGGGGGGGGGGGGGGGCGCGGCCGCCCCCCCCCCCCCCCCCCCCCCCCCCCCCCCCCCCCCCCCCCGCGTAGTCTGGCGTGCTCGTAAAGGAACACACACACGACCACGCACACGACCACGCATACGACCTCGCGGGGGAAACAGATGCCCGGCACCGACGGCCCCGCCGTCATCCGCAGCACTCTGCGCCAACAGATCGCCGACGCCCTCCGCGACGAGGTCCTCGCCGGCAGGCTGGAGCCGGGCCAGGAGTTCACGGTCAAGGAGATCGCCGAGCAGTACGGCGTCTCCGCGACCCCCGTCCGCGAGGCCCTGGTCAACCTCACCGCGCAGGGCCTCCTCGACGCCGACCAGCACCGCGGCTTCCGCGTCCACGAGCACACGCTGGACGACTACCGCTCCATGCTGGAGGCCCGCGCCCTCGTCGCCGACGGCATCTTCCGCGATCTCGCGGCGCACGGTGCCCGCCGGGACGTCGGCGCCGCGCTCGTCTCCGTGCGCCGCCGCGGCGAGGAGGCGGCCCGCGCCGCCTGCGCCGGCGACCTGACCGTCCTGATCGGCTACGACCTCCGCTTCTGGCGCGAGCTCAGCGCCCTCTTCGGCAACCCCTACCTCTCCGACTTCCTGCACAGGCTGCGCCTGAAGTCGTGGGTCTGCGCCGTCACCCACCTGCGGCGCTGGAGCGACATCAGCGGCGGTGACCTGCGCGGCCTGCTCTGGTCCCGGCACACCGAGCTCGTCGACGCGCTGGTGCGCCGGGACCCGGACGCCGCCCACGCGATCGTCGTGGAGTACAACGCGCACTCCCTGTCCCTCATCGAGCGGCTGGCCGCTGCATGAGCGTGGATCTGACAGTCGTCGTTCCGGCCTACAACGAGGAGCGGCGCCTGGGCCCCACGCTGGCCGCGCTCCGCGACCACCTCGATCTGACGTACCGGGGCGCGTGGGAGCTGATCGTCGTCGACGACGGCTCGACCGACGCCACCGCGGAGATCGCCGCCGAGGCGTCCGCCGCCGACCCCCGCGTCCTGCTGGTGCGCAGCGACCGGAACCGAGGCAAGGGCCACGCGCTGCGGCTCGGCGTCCTCGCCTCGTACGGCCGCCGCGTCCTGGTCACCGACGCCGATCTCGCCGCGCCCATCGAGGAGCTCGACCACCTCGACAAGGCGCTCACCGACGGCCACGCGGCCGCCATCGGCTCCCGCGCCCGCCCCGGCGCGACCATCGGCGCCCACCAGCACCGCCTGCGCGAGCTCCTCGGCCGTACCGGCAACTTCCTGATACGCACGGTCGCCGTCCCCGGAATCCGCGACACCCAGTGCGGCTTCAAGCTCTTCGACGGCGACCGGGCCCGCGAGGCGTTCGCCGCGTCCAGGCTGCACGGCTGGGGCATAGACGTCGAGATACTGCAGTACTTCCGGCGGTCCGGCTGGCCCGTCGCCGAGGTCCCCGTGCGCTGGTCCCACCAGGAGGGCTCGAAGGTCCGGCCGCTCGACTACGTGAAGGTCCTCGCCGAGCTGACCCTCCTCAAGGCCCGCGCGGTCCGCCGGGCCGACGTCCTGGTCGCGCTCCTCTTCCTGGCCCTCTCCTTCCTCCTCTTCTCCGGCCGCTGGACGGGCCCCGCGCACCGCTACTTCCCCGACTCCATGCAGGACCAGAACCAGTGGGAGTGGTTCTTCGCGGTGACGGCGGACAACATCCGCCACCTGAACAACCCCCTGTTCACGACCCTTCAGAACGCCCCGGACGGCGTGAACCTCATGGCCAACACGGTCATGCTCGGCCTCTCCGTCCCGCTCGCCCCCGTGACCTGGCTGCTCGGCCCGGCGGCCGCCCTGAACGTGGCGATGACCGGCGGCCTCGCCCTCACCGCCGTCACCTGGTACCGGCTGATCCGCGGACGCCTCGTGCCGCACCGGGGCGCCGCCGCCACCGGCGCGGCCCTCGCCGCCTTCGCGCCCCCGATGGTCAGCCACGCCAACGCCCACCCGAACTTCATCGTCCTGTTCATGATCCCGCTGATCATCGACAGGGCGCTGCGGCTCTGCGAGGGCACCCGCGTCGTACGCGACGGAGTCGTCCTCGGCCTCTTCACGACGTACCAGATCTTCCTCGGCGAGGAACCGCTCCTCCTGGCCGCGCTCGGCATGCTGCTCTTCGCCGTCGCGTACGCGGCCGTGCGCCGGGACGTGGCGCGGGCCGCGTGGCGCCCGCTCGCGCGCGGCCTCGCGATCGCCCTCGCGGTCACGATCCCGCTGGTCGCCTTCCCCCTCTACTGGCAGTTCTTCGGGCCGCAGAGCTACAAGAGCGTGCTGCACGGCGACAACGCGGGCAACAGCCCGCTCGCGTTCCTCTCCTTCGCCGAGCGCTCGCTCGCGGGCAGCGACGCGACCGCCGACCACCTCGCCATGAACCCCACCGAGGAGAACGCGTTCTACGGCTGGCCGCTCGTCGCGCTCGCCTTCGCGATCGTCGTACGCCTCTGGGAGCGCACGGTGGTCAAGGCGCTCGCGTTCACCGTGCTCGCGGCTGCCCTGCTCTCCCTGGGCCCGAAGTTCCGCATCCCGCTGACCGACACCGTGCTGCCCGGCCCGTGGGCGGCGCTCTCCGGCCTGCCCCTCTTCGAGTCCGTCATCGAGTCGCGCGTCGCGATGGTGTGCGCCCCGGCGCTCGGCATGCTCCTCGCGCTGGCCCTCGCCCGCCTGCTGTCCGCCCCACGGCGCACACACCAGTACGCGGGGCTCGCGGCCGTCGCCGTCGCGCTGCTGCCGATCCTGCCCGCGCCGCTGAAGGCCGTGGACCGGGCGGAGGTGCCGCCGTTCATCGCGCAGGGCACCTGGCGCACGTATCTCGGCGCCGGCGAGACCCTCGTCCCGGTGCCGATCCCGGACGCCGGCAACGCGGAGGGCCTGCACTGGCAGACCACCGCCGACCTGGACTTCCGCATCCCCGGCGGCTACTTTAACGGCCCCTGGGGCCCGGACCGCATCGGCATCTACGGCCCCTCGCCCACCAACACCTCGAACCTGCTGCGGGACGTCCGCTCATCGGGCCGCGTCCCCGAGGTCACGCCCGCCTGGCGGGACGCGGTCCGCCGGGACCTGACGTCCTGGAACGCGGGCCTCCTCGTCCTGGCGCCGCAGCGGAACGACGGACAACTGCGCGCGACCGTGGACGCGCTCGTAGGCCGTCCCGGAAAGTGGGTGGGCGGCGTATGGATATGGGACCTGCACAGGGGCAGCTAGAGGAACAGGGCCCCAACTACGCTGCCTGCACGCAAAGCACCACACGGCAACGAAACGCCCGCCCGCACCGCCCCGTCCGTCGCTCACCCAACCCTTCCCGACCCGACCCGAGGAGTCCTTCTTGGCCTGCGACCTGTGGCTGGTCCCGCTCGTCGACGTGCTGTGCCACAGCGCCGACAACCCCTTCGCGGAAGAGCTCGCCGTCTACGACAAGGCACTGAACGAGGCCGGCCTGCCGCCCGTCCCCGTCTTCGCCTACATGCCGGGACTGTCCGGCGACGTCGCCCCGGTCGCGGGCTTCGACTACGACGCGCTGCATTTCCTGCGCCGCGCCTACCTCCTCCAGATCTGCGGCCTTGAGGTCACGCCGGTGGACGCGCTGGGCGGTGACTACGAACAGCTCCTGGAGATGTTCGACGCCACGGCCCAGCAGTCGCACCTGGTCTGGCACTACGACCACGCGGGCGCGTACGTCCCCGTGGACTTCCCGGCCCCGCTCTCCAACGACGAGCTCCTCGCGGGCGGCGGCCCGCTCGGCTCCTCGCAGGCGCTCCTGCGCGAGCTGGAGTACGTGGCCCCCTCGATCGGCATAGACCCCGCCAACCCACCCCTGCCCCCCGCCCCGCCGGCCGCCCCCACCTCCCTGGAGGAACCGGCGGCCCCGTCCCCGCCGGACGAGAGCCCCTTCGCGCGCGAGCGCCACGTCTGGCTGGGCCTGCACGCGGCGGCGACCCGGAGCCTGGCCCAGGGCTCGATGATCATCTACAGCTAGCGACTCACGTAATCAGCGATGAGTTTCCGTGCCCCGCCCGGTCTGATTCTCGTACGCGACTACCAGAGGGAGCCACATGAGTCAGCGGAGCCAACTGCTGAGGGTGCACAACTTCGTCGTGTCGCAGGACGGGTTCGGCACCGGTGAGGGCCAGAGCCTGGAGCGGCCCTTCGGTCACGCGGACCCCCGGGAGCTGATGGCCTGGGCGGGTGCGACGGCGAGCTGGCCGAACCGCACCGAGCCGGGCGGGAGCCAGGGTCTGGACGACTACTTCGTCCGGGACTTCCACCGCAACATCGGCGCGGAGATCATGGGCCGCAACAAGTTCGGGCCGCAGCGCGGTCCCTGGCAGGACCACGAGTGGCGCGGCTGGTGGGGCGACGAGCCCCCGTTCCACACGCCCGTCTTCGTGCTGACCCACCACGAGCGCCCTTCGTTCACGCTCTCCGACACCACGTTCCACTTCGTCGGCGGCGACCCGGCCACAGTCCTCGAACAGGCCAGGGAGGCAGCACAGGGCAAGGACGTGCGGCTCGGCGGCGGAGCCACCGCCATCCGGCAGTTCCTGGCGGCGGGCCTCGTCGACACGCTGCACGTGGCGGTCTCACCGGTGAAGCTGGGCTCCGGGGTCCGGCTCTGGGAGTCTCCCGACGACCTGCTCGACCGCTACCACCTGGATGTCGTGCCGAGCCCGAGCGGCGTGACGCACCACTTGTTCTGGCGCAGGTGACGTACCGCCGCCGTACGGGGGTGGCCGGTCAGCGGGGCTCGGGGGGCCGCTGACGGGGCATGTTCGGCCGGGCCCCGGGCGGCAGCGGAAACCGCCCGGGGGAGGCCGGCGCCTCCCGCGGCGCACCGGCCGGGCTCATCGCCTGCATGGCCAGCGGCACGGGCCCGGCCCGGAACTCCACCATCCAGTCGGAGGTCTCCGCCCGCACCAGCTCCGTCACGTCGTCGGAGAACCGGCGCAGCACCCCGAGGCACCGCTCGGCCGCTTCCCCCGCGGTGCCCTCGGCGGGCCCGAGCACCTCGCGCACGCTCTCCGAAGCCCAGTCGAACTGCAGCACCTGGAGCCGCCGCTGCACGGCCTGCGCGGTCGCCACGTCCCGCATCCACCCGGACGTGAGCCCGAAGAACCGGTCGCAGCCCACGCACGCCACCCCTGCGAGGAGCGACACGAACCCCCAGGACGCGTCGGGCCCCGCGCCCGCGGCCAGATCGAGCAGCGGCAGCACGCCGGCGCCCAGGGCGCCGAGGGCGGCGCCACCACGCAGCAGCCGGGCCGCGCGCCGTTTGCGGGCACGGTCGATGAGATACCACTCGGCGGTGTTCAGGGCGCCGCGCTCCACCCAGCGGTACAGCTCGTCGAGACGCGCGGCCGGCTCGCCCCAGTCCCCGAGGGGAAAGGCCCGCCCGGTCAGATCCCCGACCCGAGCCCCCGCCCCCGAATCCGGCCCCTCGGGGGGCATCCCCTCGGGCTGCATCTCCGGCTGGCTCACCCGGCACTCCTCTACGAGATCGCGCGTATCGACACTAAGTCCTACCGCCCAATGGGTGGCCATGACCCCTGGTGCACGGCTTTTCCGCCCGGAAGAGGCGCTTGATCAGGTATAGGAAGACGGCAGATGACGGCAGATCTCACTCGAAAGAGTGCTGGGGCGACCCGCCGTCCGACCACGTAGGCTCGTTCTTGGCGGAAACCCCGCCAGATGGACCCGTACAGACGGACCGTACGAAACGGAGCTGATCGTGATCCCCGGTGGTGGCCAGCCCAACATGCAGCAGCTGCTCCAGCAGGCCCAGAAGATGCAGCAGGACCTCGCGGCGGCGCAGGAGGAACTGGCGCGCACGGAGGTGGACGGCCAGGCCGGCGGCGGCCTCGTCAAGGCGACGGTGACCGGCTCCGGCGAGCTGCGCGGCCTGGTGATCGACCCGAAGGCGGTCGACCCCGAGGACACGGAGACGCTGGCGGACCTGGTCGTCGCGGCGGTCCAGGCGGCCAATGAGAACGCGCAGGCGCTGCAGCAGCAGAAGCTGGGCCCGCTGGCCCAGGGTCTGGGCGGCGGCGGCATCCCGGGCCTTCCCTTCTAAGAAACCCCCCGGCCAACTACGGTACGTAGAAGCCGGACACTCTCAGCAGCACAGCATGACTACGGGAAAGGCGCTCCGTGTACGAAGGCGTGGTTCAGGACCTCATCGACGAGTTGGGCAGGCTGCCCGGCGTCGGTCCCAAGAGCGCGCAGCGGATCGCCTTCCACATCCTCCAGACGGAACCGACGGACGTGCGCCGCCTCGCCCACGCCCTCCTCGAGGTCAAGGACAAGGTCCGCTTCTGCGCGACCTGTGGGAACGTCGCGCAGGAAGAGTTCTGCAACATCTGCCGCGACGCGCGCCGCGACCCTTCGGTGATCTGCGTGGTGGAGGAGCCGAAGGACGTGGTGGCGATCGAGCGCACCCGCGAGTTCCGGGGCAAGTACCACGTCCTGGGGGGCGCGATCAGCCCGATCGAGGGCGTGGGCCCGGACGACCTGCGCATACGAGAACTCCTCGCGCGCCTCGCGGACGGCACGGTCACGGAACTCATCCTGGCCACCGACCCGAACCTGGAGGGCGAGGCCACGGCGACGTACCTCGCGCGCATGATCAAGCCCATGGGCCTGAAGGTCACCCGCCTGGCCAGCGGACTCCCTGTCGGGGGAGATCTGGAATACGCGGACGAGGTCACCCTGGGCCGCGCTTTCGAGGGGAGACGACTCCTAGATGTCTGACGCCACGCTGAACACCGTGATCGACAATCCGGACGACTTCGCGGTTCAGATCTCCGACCAGGTCGAGAGCTTCATCGTCTCGGTCAGGGAGGTCGCGAGGGGCGACGAGCCGGACTCGGCCGTCCCCTTCCTCCTCCTGGAGGTCTCTCAGCTGCTCCTGGCCGGCGGCCGCCTCGGCGCCCACGAGGACATCGTCCCCGAGGAGCGGTACGAGCCGGACCTCGGCCCGGAACAGGACGTGGACGACCTCCGCGAACGCCTGGCCCTCCTCCTGGACCCGATCGACGTCTACTCCGAGGTCTTCGACCCGTACGAGCCCCGCAAGGCCCCCGTGCCCTGCCGCATCTCGGACGATCTGGCGGACGTGGTGGCGGACCTCTGCCACGGCCTGGCCCACTACAAGGCGGGCCGCACCACAGAAGCGCTCTGGTGGTGGCAGTTCTCCTACTTCTCCAACTGGGGCTCCACCGCCTCCGGCGCCCTCCGAGCCCTCCAGTCCCTGGTCGCCCACGTCCGCCTGAACCAGCCCCTCGAAGACCTCGACGGCCTGGACACGGACGAGGACCTGGCGGCGGAGGGCCTGGAGGAGGAGGCGGGGAAGGTGATGGCGGAGGAGATTGCGGGGCCGCTCGGCCTCCGGACGGTGAAGTAGCTCCCGCCCTTCGGCCCTGACTTCTGTGCGGCCGTCGCGGCCCGCAGCCGTGCCCCAAAAGCGGCATTCACCGTTTCACTCGTCGAGCCGAGCACGCAAACGAAGACGGGGGCGCCCGACGCCCCGAGGTGTCCGACGCCGAATGGGCGGCCCGCGAGGAGGCGGCGCGCAAGGCGACCGAGGCGTACGTACTGGCGCACCCGCACCGGAAGTCGCCGAGCCAGCAGTCCGGCTGAGGGACTTGCAGCCGAGGAAGGCCACGGACTGATCATTCCGTGTGCAGCCTCAACGCGGACAGCAGCCGCCCGGGTCCCACGTACGGAGCCGTCGGTGTCGGCTCTGAGTACCAGAGCAGCGGCCACGTGTTGCCCGCCAGTGCCGGGATGCCGATGTACGTCACCGTGCGCGGGGTACCGAAGCGCTGTACGCCCAGCGGCCACGTGTGGTCCTTGGCCGTGCCCGGGGCCACCAGGAAGTACATCCAGCGGAATCCCGTCGCATCGCAGATGACGGGGCCGGCGTCCCCGTCCGCCTCGGCGAGCAGTCGGGCGGCGACCTGTTCCCCTCGTACGCCCTGAATGCGCAGGGTGTCGAAGTGGACGCCCGATACCCGGAGTTGGTGCCCGGCCAGCGGGACCCACTCGGGCCAGTGAATTGCGTTCGTCATGGTCACACTGTGGGGAGCGTGGGGTTACGCTCGGTAGTGACTGAGGGGATACACGCCCGGCTGTATCCGTCGGAGGTGGTCACTGTGTCCGTTCAGTACAACCCGACGTGGCGTTACAGCGGGAACCAGTTGAAGCGGTGGCGTATGAAGGCGAACGTCACGCGGGAGGAGCTGGGCGCCGCCGCCAATTACGCGCCGGACACGATCAAGGCCATGGAGCAGGGTGTCCGGATGCCGACGGCGCGCGTTCTGGACGCGGCGGATGACTTGTGCCGGGCGGACGGGTTGCTGAGCGCGGCGAAGGACTACGTGAAGGCGGAGAAGTTTCCGGCGCGGGCTCAGGACTTCATGGATTACGAGCAGCAGGCAGTGAGCTTGTGGTGGTACGAGGTTGTGCTGATCCCCGGGCTCTTGCAGACGGAGGCGTACGCCCGGAGGCTGATCAGCTCCTTCGTGCCACCGTTGGACGACGAGACCATCGAGGAACGGGTCGCGGGCCGGTTGGAGCGCACGGAACTCCTGAAGCGGAAGCCGATGACGGCGTTCAGCTTCGTTCTGTACGAGCCGGTGCTGCGTGGTCCACACGTGGACAAGGGCCAGCTGCTGCACATGCTGGAGATGGGGCGCCGCAACAATGTCTCCATCCAGGTCCTGCCCTACGGGCGGGCCATGTCCTCCGCGCTCATGGGGCAGATGGTTCTGCTCGAAACTCAGGACCGCGAGCGCTTCGCCTACGCGGACGGCTCATCCGTGAGTCAGCTCACTTCGGATGTCGAGGTGGTGAGTTCGTACACAGAGCGGCTTAGCGTGATCCGCGCGGAGGCCCTCGGTAGTGAGGGGTCGGTGCGCTTCATCGAGCAGATGGTGGACGAGCTGTGAACGACGAGCTGGAGTGGTTCAAGTCGAGCTACAGCGACGACGAGGGGGGCGCTTGCCTCGAAGTGGCCCTCCGGTGGTTCAAGTCGAGCTATAGCGGCCCTGAAGGGGATGCCTGCCTCGAAGTCGCCCTGGAAGGGCGCGAGTCCACGTGCCCGGATGTCCATATCCGAGACTCGAAACTCCCCGCGAGCCCCGAGGTCACCGTCTCCGCCCCCGCCTGGGCCACCTTCATCGCCGCAGTTCAGCCCGGAGCTTGAGTCCCGGGACCCGAGCTTCTTCCTGGGTCTGGTTCACCGGAGAAAATGACCCAACCAACCCACCCAAAACGGGAGTTGCGCGTTCCGTCACCCTCAAGAGTGACGTTCCGTAGTCGGCTTGCGCCGGAACGTAAAGGCGCCCTAGGTTCGCGGCAATAGAACGGCCCCGGTCGGTGCTACCAACACCGGTCCCGAGGCCTAGTCCTACGATCGATCAGAGGTCGACCGTGGCTTACGCCAATCTTAATGCTGCCCTCCCCTCCCCGTCCCACCCCATGGCCAAATCGGGGTACGGCAAACGCCTCGCGGGTGACGCGGAACCGGACACCGAGCCCGACTTCGCACACTTGGGCTCCCGCGACGCGGAATTCGCGACGTTCGTCGATCACCTCCCCGACGGGGCGGCGATGGGCCACAAGGTCATCGCCGCCGAACACCCCCGCTACGGCCAGCAGGCCACCCGTACCTCCCTCAGGCGCCTCACCGAGGCCGGTCACCTGCGCTGGGTCAAGGAACACATCACCGTCGAGGACAACTCGATGCGGTGGGTGACCAGGACGTACTGGTCGAGGGAGCCGAAGTCCCGCGAGTGGTGGGCCGAGTTCGTGCGGGAGCGGCACGGGCGGGACGTCACGGACGCGTACCAGCCGGGCCTGGCAAGGGTGACCGAGCCGGAGCCGGAGGAGACGGCAGCCCCGGCGCCCGAGCCGAGCACCGCGCACCGCACGCTCGCCCAACTCCGCACCGCCGACCCCCGCATGGCCCTCTCCGAGCAGGAGTGCAAGCAGCTCGCGCCCCGCGCAGCGGAATGGCTCGCCCGCGGGGCCACCCCGCAGGACATCACCCGCGCCCTCACCGACGCGCTGCCGCCCACCGTCACCAACCCGGGCGGTCTCGCCCGCAACAGACTGGAGAACAAGATGCCCCCCAAGCGTCAGGCCCCCGCCAAGGCACGCGCCCGCGTCACGCGAGCCGTGATGATCTGCCCGTTCTGCGAGGAGCCCGAGACGTCTGTCGAGCTGGTCGACGGGATCTGCCTGGACTGCTGCCCGCCGGAGGAGCGGTCGGGGTACGTCCCGGACACGTTCCTCGCGAGGCCGCGCCCCCGCCCCGGCCCGGCGGCGGACGACGGCGTCGTGGACGTGACCGAGCGGGTGGCGGAGCTGCGCCGGGCCGCCGGACTGCCGACGCCCCGGGACGGCGTATGAGCGTGCAGGACGTGCCGGCCCGGGCACCATGGAGTCAAGGAGGCGACGCCATGACCCCCAGGACCACCGACCGGCCGCAGATGTCCGTCGAGGACTTCGAGGAGCTGGCCAGCCGTGCGCCCGAGACGGTGCGGTTGGAGTTCATCAATGGAAAGGTCCAGGTCAAGCCGGCGCCGGATGGTTCCCACGGCCAGATCGTCATGTGGTTGATCAAGTGCTGCATGCAGCAGCGCCCCGAGCTGTCCCTCTTTCCCGAACAGGGCCTCAAGGTCGCGGGCTACCGGAAGGGCCGGGCCCGCCCGGACGGCGTGCTCGCGCCGGACGAGAACTTCGTGGGCCAGGGGCAGTGGGCCGATCCGGCCGGCGTGCTGATGACCGTTGAGGTCACCTCCTACGACCAGGATGCCGACCGGCGCGACCGCGTCGAGAAGCCCGACGGGTATGCCGCCTCCGGCATTCCGGTGTATCTCCTCGTCGACCGGGACGCGGGCGAGGTGCGGGTGTACGCGGATCCGGAGGACGGGAGGTACCGCAGCCTCGTCCGGCGGGCGTTCGGCGATGCCGTCGAGCTCCCCGAGCCCGTCGGTATCACCCTGGACACGGCCAAGCTCAAGGAGTACGCCGCCTGAGGCCCCCGGCCAGAAGCCGCCAGACCCTGTGACCCGGGACACTTTCCGGAGTGCCCCGCTCCCAACCGGGCATGTGCCAAGCCGAGCGGCCGGAACGTACGCCCCGAAGAGCGGGAACGTATGCCAGTGGTGATCAACTTGTGAGCGGGACATCTCACGATGTGATATCTGCGAGGCGAATTTCGGCCGCTCGTTAGACTGAGCCGACCGCAGTAGTGCGGAACAGACGGACTGAGCGAGGAGCGCACGTGGGCCTTGTCGTGCAGAAGTACGGAGGCTCCTCCGTAGCCGATGCCGAGGGCATCAAGCGGGTCGCCAAGAGGATTGTCGACGCCAAGAAGAACGGCCACCAGGTCGTTGTCGTGGTGTCGGCGATGGGTGACACGACGGATGAGTTGATCGATCTCGCCGGACAGGTATCCCCGATCCCTGCCGGACGCGAATTCGACATGCTGCTGACCGCTGGTGAGCGGATCTCGATGGCCCTGCTGGCCATGGCGATCAAAAACCTGGGCCACGAGGCCCAGTCGTTCACGGGCAGCCAGGCCGGCGTCATCACCGACTCCGTCCACAACAAAGCGCGGATCATCGACGTGACCCCGGGCCGCATCCGGACCTCGATCGACGAGGGCAACATCGCCATCGTCGCCGGGTTCCAGGGTGTCAGCCAGGAGGGCAAGAACATCACCACGCTGGGGCGTGGTGGGTCGGACACGACCGCCGTCGCCCTCGCCGCCGCCCTCGACGCCGAGGTGTGCGAGATCTACACGGACGTGGACGGTGTCTTCACCGCCGACCCGCGTGTGGTCAAGAAGGCGCGGAAGATCGACTGGATCTCGTTCGAGGACATGCTGGAACTCGCGAGCTCCGGGTCCAAGGTGCTCCTCCACCGGTGTGTGGAGTACGCACGCCGATACAACATCCCGATTCACGTGCGGAGCTCGTTCTCCGGGCTTCAGGGCACGTGGGTCAGCAATGAGTCGACTCAGCAAGGGGAACGCACGGTGGAGCAGGCCATCATCTCCGGTGTCGCGCACGACACCTCCGAGGCCAAGATCACGGTCGTCGGCGTGCCCGACAAGCCGGGCGAGGCCGCCTCGATCTTCCGCGCGATCGCGGACGCCGAGGTCAACATCGACATGGTCGTGCAGAACGTGTCGGCCGCATCGACGGGTCTGACCGACATCTCCTTCACCCTTCCCAAGGCCGAGGGCCGCAAGGCCATCGACGCCCTGGAGAAGACCCGGTCGGCCATCGGCTTCGACTCTCTTCGGTACGACGATCAGATCGCGAAGATCTCGCTCGTCGGGGCAGGGATGAAGACCAACCCGGGCGTCACCGCGACCTTCTTCGAGGCGCTCAGCGACGCCGGCGTGAACATCGAGCTCATCTCGACCTCCGAGATCCGCATCTCGGTCGTCACCCGCGCCGACGACGTGAACGAAGCCGTGCGCGCCGTGCACACCGCCTTCGGGCTCGACTCCGACACGGACGAGGCCGTCGTCTATGGAGGCACCGGGCGATGAGCCGTAAGCCGACGCTCGCGGTCGTCGGAGCGACCGGGGCCGTCGGCACCGTCATGCTCCAGATCCTGTCGCAGCACGCCGACATCTGGGGCGAGATCAGACTCGTCGCCTCCCCGCGCTCGGCCGGCCGCAAGCTGGCCGTGCGCGGGGAGGAGGTCGAGGTGCATGCCCTGTCCGAGGACGTCTTCGACGGGGTCGACGTCGCCATGTTCGACGTACCCGACGAAGTGTCCGAGCAGTGGGCGCCCGTCGCCGCCGCCAAGGGCGTCGTCGTGGTCGACAACTCCGCCGCCTTCCGGATGGACCCGGACGTTCCGCTGGTCGTCCCGGAGGTCAACCCGCACGCCGCGCGCGTGCGGCCGCGCGGCATCGTCGCCAACCCGAACTGCACGACGCTCTCGATGATCGTGGCCGTCGGCGCGCTGCACGCCGAGTTCGGGCTGCGCGAGCTGATCGTCTCCTCGTACCAGGCCGTGAGCGGGGCGGGCCGCGACGGCATCGATACGTTGCGTCGGCAGCTGAACCTCGTCGCCGGCAGCGAGCTGGGCACCAGCCCCGGTGACGTACGCCGTGCCGTGGGCGACGACACCGGTCCCTTCCCGGAGCCCGTGGCGCTGAACGTCGTGCCGTGGGCCGGGTCCCTGAAGGACGACGGCTGGTCGTCCGAGGAGATGAAGGTGCGGGACGAGTCGCGGAAGATCCTCGGCCTGCCGGGGCTCCGCGTCGCCGCCACCTGCGTGCGCGTGCCCGTCGTCACCACCCATTCCCTGACCGTCCACGCGCGCTTCGAGGACGAGGTCACCGTCGACAAGGCGCGCGAGATCCTCGCCACCGCGCCTGGTGTCGTGCTGTTCGACAATCCGGCCGCGGGGGAGTTCCCCACCCCGGCCGACGTGGTCGGGACCGATCCGACCTGGGTGGGGCGCGTGCGGCGCGCGCTGGACGACCCGACCGCGCTGGAGCTCTTCGTGTGCGGGGACAACCTGCGCAAGGGCGCCGCGCTGAACACCGCGCAGATCGCCGAGCTGGTGGCCGGGGAGTTCACGGCCGGCTGAGCCGAACGGCCATAGGGAACGCGCGGATTACGCGGATTGGTACATACCACCCCACGGGCGAGCCCTTTGTGGGATCTGTGTAAGTTCTGTGTCCAACTCGGTGACCATGAACGCTTGAACTGGATCATCTCCGCGTTCGAAGATTCGCGTCTGATCACTGCAACCGGCGGCGGGACGGGGGGCGTCTTTAGCGGTCGCCCTCAGGGGCGGCCCAAGCGCCGGAATTAAATGGGGCATAGGGGAAGAGCTGGTACGCATGGGGGCATTTGATGCATCGTCACGAGCGGTGCCCGCGCGACATGCCGCAAACGCGATGCCGGATGCGTACAACCCTGATGGGGGGAAGCGTGTCCAACAAGCGTGGCAGAGGTACTCGACTTCACAGCGGTACAGGCGAGAGGCGCGGCAGCGCTGCGTCCTACTCGGCGTCCCCGCGCGACCGGCGGCATGCCGGTGATCGCACCCATGCCCGCGACGCGGCCCGGCCGTATCCCGGCGCAGCGCGAGGGCGCTGACGACACGATGACCGCGGGCACCACAGTCGACCATCTCACCGAGACCTACCGCGCCCACTACCGGTCGCTGCTCGGCCTCGCCGCGCTGCTTCTGGACGACACGGCGTCCTGCGAGGACGTGGTGCAGGAGGCGTTCATCCGGGTCCACTCGGCCCGCAAGCGGGTGCGTGACCCGGAGAAGACGCTGGCCTATCTGCGTCAGACCGTGGTCAACCTCTCGCGGTCCGCGCTGCGCCGGCGCATCCTCGGCCTCAAGCTGCTCTCGAAGCCGATGCCCGACATGGCGAGCGCGGAGGAGGGGGCGTACGACCAGCTGGAGCGCGACGAACTGATCAAGGCGATGCGCGGCCTCCAGCGGCGCCAGCGCGAGGTCCTCGTGCTGCGCTACTTCGCCGACATGACCGAGGCGCAGGTCGCCGAGACCCTGGGCATATCCCTTGGCTCGGTGAAGGCGTACGGCTCGCGCGGCATCGCGGCCCTACGGGTCGCCATGGAGGCGCCGGCATGAGTGAGCGCAAGCGTGATGAGCAGGGCGGATTTGAGCACCATGGCAGGAACGAGCACCATGGCAGGAACGGAAACGTGAACCACGGTCCCGAGGGGTCCGGTGCGGACGACGTACCCGGTTCGGCGGGTGAGGAGCGCGACCCGGAGGACGGGCTGAAGCCTGACGGTGGGGCGAAGCCTGCGGGCGGCCTTCGGGCGGTCGGCGGGCTCGGCTCCGAAGACGGCCCCGGGTCCGAGAGCGACCTCGGCGCCGACGAGCTCGCGCTGCGGCGCCTGATGCGGCAGGCCGTCCAGGAGATCGAGCCGGGCGAGCGCGCCCTCGACCACCTGCGGAAGGCGGTCCCGGCCCGCCGGGCCCGCAAGCGCCAGGCCGTCGTCGGCATCGCGGCCGCCGCGCTCTTCATCGGCACCGCGGTCCCCGCCCTCGTGCACGTCACCAACTCCAAGGGCGACTCGGACGACCGCCCCTCGATCGCCGGCAACAGCCAGGACGCGCAGGGCGGTTCGAGCCAGGGCAAGGGTCCCGGCGGCGGCTCGAAGGAGACCGACAAGAAGCCCGACAAGTCCAAGAGCAAGGACAAGAAGGGCAAGAAGGACAAGAAGGACGGCAAGGAGAAGGGCGGCACGGGCGGCGGCGGTACGGGATCGCCCGACCCCCCCACCTCCGAGGCCGCCAGCTCGCCGGTCTGTGACGCGGCCCAGCTCGGCGCCACCGGCAGCGCGAACCCCGCGGACGCCAGCGGCTCGGTGTACGGCTCCTTCCGCGTCTCGAACGTCTCCGACAGCAGCTGCACGGTCGAGGCCGCGGGCGCCGTCAGCGCCGTGGCGCAGGGCGCGGCCGACCCCACGAAGATCGTCGTCGTCGACCACACGGCGGGGGACGCGGCGCTCGGCCTGCCCGACCCGTCCCAGGAGGCCAGCCCGCTGGTGCTGCAGCCCGGCGCGGCGTACGAGGTGCGGTTCGCCTGGCTGCCGTCGGAGAAGTGCCCATCGGACGGCGGAGAGCCCACGCCCGACCCGTCGCCCTCCGAGGGCGGCAGCGGGACTCCGAGCGGCGGAACGCCGGAGGGCGGCGTGGAGCCGCAACTGGGCCGGGCGGACGGCGGCGTGGCCGACGGCAGCGTCCTGGTCTCCCTGACGGCCGAGGCGGGGTCACCGTCGGCGGGCGCGACGATCACGAACGCGTGCGCGGGGACGGTGTACCGGACCGGGGTGCTGCCCGCTTCCTAGGCGGGTGGCACAGGCCGCTCGGGGCAGGCTCTCAGGCCTGGGACTCGGTGAGCAGGCCGAGGCGGGCGTCGCGGGCTACCTCCGCCTCGCGGCGGAACAGCCGGAACCACATGAAGAGGACGAAGCCCGCGAAGACGAACCACTCGCCGGTGTAGCCGAGGTTCTGGAAGGCCTTCAGGTCCAGGCCCGTGTTGTTGGGCGCGGTCGCCGGGACCGCCTTCATCCCGGAGTCGGCCTTGTCGAGGGTGATCCACGCGTCGTACACGTCGTCGCGTACGAGGTTGACCAGTGACGCGGAGCTGATCGCGCCGAGCTGGCCCTGCGGCAGGCCGCCCGCGGCGCTGACGCCGTTCGACCCGGGGCTCTCCGAGGCCTGCAGGGCGCCCGTCACCGTGACCTTGCCCTTGGGGGCAGCGGGGGCCTTGGCGGCGCTCGCGTCGCCGGGGAGCCAGCCGCGGACCACGGGCAGCGACTTGCCGTCGTCCGTGCGGAGCAGCGTCAGGACGTAGAAGCCCTGCTTGTCGTCCAGTTTCCGGTCCGGCACAAGGAGCTGCGTCCCGTAGCGGCCGGTGGCCGTGGCCTGCTCGCCGGAGGTTTCCTTGTCGACGGGCAGCAGGGAGGCGAGGGGGCGGCCGTCGGCGCCGCCGCGGGCGTCCGCGGCCTGCTCAGCGACCTGCTCCTTGGCGGACTCGTGATCCTGTACGCGGTCCTCGAAGCGGCCGAGCTGCCAGGACCCCATGAAGATGCAGAAGGGGATGGCCAGCACGACGAAGATGTTGATCCCCCACCAGCGGGGCGTCAGCAGAAACCGGTACACACCCCCAAGGTACGGTGCCGCCCGTCCCCACCGATCTGTGGGGTCCACCCCGCCTCACTCCTGGGCGCACCCGGCACGGCCCTGCTGGATGAGGATGTTTCCCAGCATGTCGCGGACGGCGGAGACGGTGACGTCGAGGTTGTCGGTGTCGGTGTGAGGGGTGGCGCCGGTCCGCCCTGCGCGGCACTCGTGCAGGACGACCTCGATGCGGACGCGTGCGACGGCGCCGTCGGGATCACGGTCGAAACGGATCCATCCGCTGATGCCGCACACGACGTCTCCTCACGCCGGGGCGAGGACCAGCACGGCGTTGTGCCCGCCGAAACCGAAGGAGTGGCTGACGGCCGCGCGTATCCGTTGCGGGCGGGCCCGGGCGGTGACGCAGTCGATGCCGAGGCCGGGGGCGACGGTCCGGAGATTGGCGATCGGTGGCACTTGTCCGTGCTGGATGGTCAGTGCGGTCAGCGCGGCTTCGATGGCCCCCGCGGCACCGAGGCTGTGGCCCAGGACCCCTTTCGCGGCCGTGACGGTGGGGTGGTGCGGCAGCACTCGGGTGATGAGGGCGGCCTCGGTCATGTCGTTGGCCAGGGTGGACGTTCCGTGCGCGTTGACATGATCGACGTCGCGCGGGGTGAGGCACGCGTCGGCCAGCGCCGCCCGCAGGGCGCGTTCGGCTCCCGGCGCGCCCTCGGGCTGGGCGGTCGGGTGGTGCGCGTCGGAAGTGGTGGCGCAGCCGGCAAGCAGCGCCCTGGGCCGGTGGCCGCGGGCGTGCGCGTCCGGGGCCCGCTCCAGCACCAGGACACCCGCTCCCTCGGCCATGACGAAGCCGTCGCGGTCGGCGGCGAAGGGGCGTGAGGCGGCGCCCACGTCCTCGCGGCGGGAGGACAGGGCTCCGGTGCGGTGGAAACTCGTGGTCGTCAGGGGGCTGGTGGACGCCTCCGTGCCGCCCGCGACCGCGATGTCGCACGCGTCCTGGGCCAGCAGGTCGCGGGCGGTGACCAGCGCCGTGGCACCGGAGGCGCAGGCCGTGGAGATGCACAGGCCGGGGCCGCGGGCGCCGAGGTCGATGGAGACCTCGCCGGCGGCGATGTTCGGCAGGAAGTGCACGGTGGCCAGCGGGGAGACCCTGTCGGCGCCCTGGTGCAGCAGGCGCTGGTGCTGCTCCTCCCATTCCCACGTACCGCCCAGGCTGCAGCCGATGACCACGGCGACGCGGGTGCCGTCCCAGGTGCGCGGGTCGAGGCGGGCGTCCCGCACCGCCTCGCGCGCGGCGAGTACCGCGAGCTTGACGAAACGGCCCATGCGCCAGGCCTTGCGGCCGCCCATCCGGTGGCGCAGGTCCCCGAGGGCGGGCACGCGGCAGGAGAAGTCGACCGGCAGACCGGCCAGCCGTGGGTCGCGCGTGGCGGTCGAGGCGCCGGACAGGACGCCCTGCCAGGTGGGGTCGGTGCCGTCGCCCGCCGCGGTGACGAGGCCGATGCCGGTGATCGCGATGTCGGTCCGGCTCATGCCGTGCTCCCGGCGTCACGGCCGGCCGCGAGGGAAGCGGCCAGTCGGGAGACGGTCGTCGTCTTGGCGACGATGCCGACGGCGGGCTTCACACCGAGGCGTTCCTGAAGGATGAGGGAGAACTCCGCCAGTGCGAGCGAGTCGAGATCGAGCGACTCCAGGGTCGCCTGCGGGTGGATGGCCTCGGCGGGGACCTCGAAGTCGTCGGTGAGGACACGGTGGATCGTGGCGACGATGTCGGGCATGGGAACCTCCTGGTGGGGGTCGGCGGGAGGGCCCGGCCGGTCACGGAGTGCCGCGAGGGGCCGGCGGAAGGTCCGTGAAGTGGTGCAGCGCGAGGGCCGCCACCTCGGCGGGTCGCTCGAGCAGCACCCAGTGGTCCGAGGAGTCCAGGACGACGAACGAGCTGCCCGCGATGGTCGCGGCGAAGGCACGTTGGGTCGGCACGGGGATGAGGGTGTCGTGCGCGCCGCTGAAGACCAGCGTGGGTATGCCGTCGAGGCCGTCGGCCGTCATGTCGCACACCATGTCGCTCCCTTGCTCCAGGGCCTGCCGCGCGTGGGGAATCCGCAGCTGCTGCAACAGCGTCCGGCGGACATAGCGGTACGCCAACTCCCGGTTCAGCACCGGGAGGTCGGGGTCCATGCACAGCATGGTCTCGGCCAACATGGACGCCAGCGCAGCCTCCTGACCCTCGGAAAACGTCGCCGCACGCTCTTTGAGCCGCCTCCGGGCATCCGGAATGTTCCACGGCACACCGCCCAACACCAGGCGTGCGACCCGCCGCGGGTGGGCCTGGGCGTACCGGTGGACGATGACGGAGCCGTAGGAGTATCCGAACAGGTTGACCTGCTCGGCCCCGAGGTCGTCGATGACCTGGGCGATCGCTCGGCTCAGCAGGTGCGGTGCGAGTGGGATGGCGGGCGCCGTGCTGTCCCCGGTGTCGGAGCCGAGGGTCACGACGTCGGCGACCGGAAGCAGTGCCTTCTCCATGGGGGCCCAGTCGTACATCCCCTGGAACACGCCGCCCAGGAGGACGATCGGGTGAGTGCGGGGCGCGGGCCCGCGGAGGAGCCGGTAGGCGTACCGCAGGTTGTCCACGGTCATGGAGCGGATCGTCTCGTCCGGCACGGTTCGGTTCCCCCGTACAGTGTTCGGGCCGACGAAGCGTGTGGTCGGCGCAAGGGTCGGGCGTCGGGCATCGGGCGTCGGGCGTCAGGCTCGGGTGAGCACCAGCGCGGCGGCGAAGCCACCGAAGCCCATGGAGGTCTTCACGGCGTGGTCGAGGCGCGCGGGACGGGCGGCCCGGGTGACGACCCGGCCCCGGACGCCGGGATCGAGCGACGTGAGGTTGGCGGTGGGCGGCACGACCTGGTCGCGCAGGGCCAGCGCGGTCAGCGCGGTCTCGATGCCTCCCGCGGCCCCGAGCGTGTGCCCGACCATGCCTTTGCTGGCGGTGATCAGCGGGCGCTCGCCGCACACTTTCGCGAGGACCTCGCTCTCGACGAGGTCGTTCATCCGCGTAGAAGTGCCGTGTGCGTTGACGTGGTCCACTTCCGCGCCGGAGATGCCGGCGTCGGCGAGGGCGGCGCGCAGGGCGCGCTCCAGCGCGGCGCCGTCGCTGGTCGGGGCCACGGTCGCGCCGGGGTCGGTCGCGGCCCCGTAGCCACTGACGCGCGCGACGACCTTCGCTCCGCGGGCCCGCGCGTGCTCCGGACGCTCCAGGACCAGGATGCCGGCGCCCTCGCCGAAGACGAAGCCGTCCCGGCCGGTGTCGAAGGGGCGGCTGGCGGTCTCGGGGGCGCCGCGTCGCGTGGACAGCGCCTTCAGCTGGCAGGCGCTGGCGACCAGCATGCGGCAGATGGCCGCCTCGGCACCGCCGGTGATCACGACGTCGCACTCTCCGGAGCGCAGGAGCCGGTGTGCCGCGCCCACGGCATGGGTGCCGGAGGAGCAGGCCGCGGACACGGCGAGACTCGGCCCGGCCGCGCCGAGGTCACGCGTCACGCTGCCGGTGGCCCCGGTGACGGGCGTGAGCAGGCTGGTCTTGGGGGAGACGCGGCCGCGTGCCAGCAGTCGGGCGAGCTGCTCGTCGTAGTAGGGGAGGCCGCCGTGGGCGTTGCCTATGACGACGCCCACCCGGGCGCTGTCCCACGCGCGGCTGTCCAGATCCGCGTCGGCGACCGCCTCACGCGCGGCCACGACGGCGAACTGGGCGAACCGGTCCATCAGCCGGGACACGGCCACCCCGAGCCGCCCCGCCATGTCGATGTCGGCGGCGTAGGCGAAGTCACAGGGCAGGCCCGCCAGGGCCGGATGCGGGCCCACACCGGCCGGAACGCCACCGCTCACCACCGCTTTCCAGGAACGGGGGGCGTCGGCGCCGGCCGCCGTCACCAGCCCGACCCCCGTCACCGCGGCGGAGAACGGCGCCACACGGGAGGGCCTCACGACGTCGCCCTCGCGGCGACGACGTGAACGAGGTGCGCCACCGTGTCCCGTGAGGTGATCCTGGCGTCGTCGAGATCGATGTCCAACCGCTCCTCGATGAGTACGCGGAACTCTTCCAGAGCGAGGGAATCCATCCGCAACTGCTGAAGAGCGGTATCGTCCGGAACGGCTTGTGCGTCGACGCCGAAACTCTGCCGCAGCACCTCGTAGACGTGTTGTGTGGCGTTCATACGTTCTCCCCGAGGCGAGAATGTTCGTGTGAGTGGAGTTCCATCCGGGTGGTGGCCGTATACCTAAACCACCCTTGAGGGCTCTCCGTCAGCACGCTCCGGCGCGCACCACCCGCCACCTCTGGTTACCGGCTCTCCGGACCGCCTCCGTGCGCCCCTGTACCGCAGTGGACCGATCAGTTCCGGTCTTCTGACACTGTCGCTGATGACCACATCGACCGGCCCTGTCCTCTTCTCCGCCACCTCACCCGCCGGCCAGCTCAACTCCGTGCTGGCCGTCGCCGCCGAGCTGTCCCGCCGCGCTGTCCCTGACCTGTGGTTCGCGTCCTATGACGACGCGCGCTCCAGAATCGAATCCGCTTCCACACGCAGTCCGGTCAATTTCGTCTCCCTCGATCCGGCCCATCCGACCGGAATCGAGATGGGCGAGAGTGACGTCGTCGAGAGGGTGCAGCACAGCGATCCGATGAGCACGGACGGATTCATGGCGATCGTGAACAAGCACCTGAGCGCTCCTCGGATACGGGTCAGCACTTACCGGAACATGCTGGGCGTCATCGACCGTCTTCGGCCGAGGCTCATGGTCGTGGACATTTTGAACGCGTCCTCCATGGACGCGGCGATGACGCGGGGAATTCCCTTCGTCATGACGGTTCCGGGCCTGCCCAGTTACGCCTTCCGGCTGCCGTTGCGCTATCCCAGCCCCGTCACCGGCCTGCCGAGGAGAATGAATTTCTCTCAGCACGCTGCCAATGTCTGGTTCAAGTTCCGACTGGGTGCCGCTCTCGCGCCCGCCCTCGGGAGCCCGTATGTCAAAGCGTGCAGATCCGAGGGCATCAAGAACCCCACGGCCAACCGGTACGTCTACAGCGACGCGGCGGCGATGGTGCTCGCCCCCTCGGTCTTCGGCCTGGAGTACGAGTTCGCTCTGCCGCCCCGGGCGCATCTCATCGGGGCGTTCCTGCCATCGGAGCCGGATGCGGTGCGCAGCGACGACCACGGTCTGTCCCGGTGGCTCGACGACCACACCTCGGTGGTCTACCTGGGGTTCGGTACGATCATGCGCCTGTCGCGCGCTCAGATAGCAGCCCTGCTCGCGGCCGTCCGCCGCCTCGCCCCGCACCACGCGTTCCTGTGGAAACTGCCGGAGTCGCAACAGGGACTGCTTCCGGCGGCACCCCTGCCCGACAATCTGCGGGTCGAGAGCTGGCTCCCCTCACAGACCGCCGTCCTCGCCCACCCGCACGTCCGGGCGTTCGTCACCCACGGCGGCGCCAACGGATTCCACGAGTCGGTCTTCCACGGCAAGCCGATGCTGGTCATGCCCGCCTGGCTGGACTGCCACGCCGTGGCCCGGCGCGCCGTCGACAGCGGGGTGGGGCTGGCCGTCGACCGCCCGGACGCCGTCACCGGTGACGAGGCGGCCGCCAAGATCACGCGGATTCTCACCGAGGGCTCCTTCCGGGAGCGCGCCGAACACTGGGCGGAGCGCCTGCGGGAAGCCGGCGGCGTGGGCCGCGCCGCCGACCTGGTCCTCGAACTGGCGGCGGGCGGCCCGGACGTACCGGTCACGCCCCCAGATGCCGCCTCGCGAACTCCAGCTCCAGAGCGACCTGCTTGATCCGCTCGTCCACGACCAGCGACCCGTGGCCCGCGTCGTAGCGGTACACCTCGTGGACCGCTCCGCGTGCGGCGAGGCGGTCGACGTAGTTGTCGATCTGGCGGATCGGGCAGCGCGGGTCGTTGACGCCCGCCGAGATGTACACGGGCGCCTTGACGTCGTCGACGTACGTCAGCGGGGACGAGGCCGCGAACCGCTCGGGGACCTCCTCCGGCGTGCCGCCGAGCAGCGTGCGGTCCATCGCCTTCAGCGCCTCCATCTCGTCGTGGTACGCCGTCACGTAGTCCGCGACGGGCACCGCCGCGAGGCCGACCGCCCAGGAGTCGGGCTGCGTGCCGAGGCCGAGGAGGGTGAGGTAGCCGCCCCAGGAGCCGCCCGCCAGGACCAGGCGGCCGGGGTCGGCGAGACCCGACGTCACCGCCCACTCCCGCACCGCCGCGATGTCCTCCAGCTCGATGAGGCCGACGCGGTGCTTGAGGGCGTCCGTCCACTCCCTGCCGTATCCCGTGGAGCCGCGGTAGTTCACGCGGACGACCGCGTACCCGTGGTCGACCCAGGCCGCCGGGCCGGCCGCGAAGGAGTCGCTGTCGTGCCAGGTCGGTCCGCCGTGGACCTCGAAGACGGTGGGGAGCGGGCCGGAGGAGCCCTCGGGGCGCTGCACCAGCGCGTGGATGCGGCCACCAGGCCCTTCCACCCACACGTCCTCCACGGGGACGGACTTCGGCGCCTTCATGCCGGGCGGGTCCAGGACCACACCGCCCGACGTGGAGCGGACCACCGGCGGCTCGGCCGCCGACGACCACATGTACTCCACGCTGCCGTCGGGGCGGGCCGTCGCGCCGGAGACGGAGCCCGCGGGCGTGTCGATCCGCACCAGCCCACCGGAGGCGAGGTCGTAGCGGAAGAGCTCGCCGCGTGCCTCGAAGCCGTGCGCGATGAGGAGCGCGGAACCGTCCGGGTACCACTCGGCGCTCACGTCGCCCGGCAGGCCGAGCGCGAGGTCGTTCTCCTCGCCCGAGGCGACGTCCCACACCATCGGCTCCCAGCGCCCGCGCCGCTGGTGCCCGACGAGGAGCCGCGTGTCACCGTCGACCGGCGCGAAGCCGAGGACCTCAAGGCCCAGCTCGACCGTGCCGCCCTTGGTGTCGTCCAGCTCGGCGACCGTCGAACCGTCCGGCCGGATCACGCGGAGCGCGGAGTGCATCGCGTCGCCGTGCTCCGTGTGCTCCACGGCGATCAGCGTGCCGTCGTACGAGAGGTCGCCGACGCCCGCCGACTCACGGTGGCGGTAAACCTCGACCGGGGCGGTGTCACCCGGACGTACGACATGGATCGTCGAGCCGTCCTCGTCCGTGGAGCGGCCGACGACCACCGTCCCGCCGTCCCTGCCGAGGGCGAGGCCCGCGGGGTACGAAGGGGCCAGACCCGGCACGGCCGGCTCGTCGGCGCCGCCGCCGAAGGGCTGCCGACGCCAGACGCCGAACTCGTCGCCGTCCTTGTCGTCGAACCACCAGATCCACTCACCGTCGGGCGACAGCGCGCCGTCCGTCGTGCCGTTCGGCCGGTCGGTCACCTGGCGCTGGGTGCCGGTCGCCCGGTCCCACGCGTACAACTCGTACGTCCCCGTCGCGTTCGACACGAACAGGGAGCGCCCCGGGGCGTCCTCCGCCCAGTCGGGCAGGGACACCCGCGGCGCCCTGAACCGCTTCTCCCAGTCCGGCATGGCATCCGCACCCGAGGACCCCGCACCCGAGGACCCCGCACCCGAGGAACCCGTACCCGTCTCGCTCGTCGCACCCGTCTCGCTCATGCCCCCCATACTGCCTGGCCCCGCCGACAATCCGCTGGCGGGAGTCCCCAGCCTGTGGATAACTTTCGAGCCATGTACTCCCCGACGCCCGCCGACTGGCGCGAGACCAACCGGAAACGCTGGGACGAGCGCGTCCCGCTCCACCTCGCCAGCGACTATTACGACCTCGCCGCCTTCCGCGCGGGCAAGGACCCCCTGCGCGAACACGAGCTCGCGGAAGTGGGCGACGTACGCGGAAAGTCCCTGCTGCACCTGCAGTGCCACATCGGTCTGGACACCCTGTCCTGGGCGCGGCACGGCGCCTCCCGCGTCGTCGGCCTCGACTTCTCCGAGCCCGCCGTCGAGGCGGCCCGGGAGCTCGCCGCCGAGCTCGGCCTCACTCCGGAGCAGGCCACCTTCGTCGCCGCCGACGTGTACGACGCGGCAGAGGCGGTGCCCGACTCCTCGTACGACATCGTCTACACCGGAGTGGGCGCGCTCGGCTGGCTCCCCGACATCCAGCGCTGGGCCGAGACCGCCGCCTCGCTGGTCGCCCCCGGCGGCTTCCTCTACCTCAACGAGTTCCATCCGCTCGCCGACGTCCTGGACGATGCCACGGGCTCCCGCGTCGAGCACGACTACTTCGCGCGCGACGCCTGGATCGAGGAGACGCCCGGCGGATACGCGGACACGGTCACGCCCACCGTCCACAACCGCACCGTCGAGTGGCAGCACCCGATCGGCGACGTGGTGTCCGCGCTCGCCGCCGCGGGGCTGCGCGTCGAGTTCCTGCGCGAGCGCGACCACACCCTCTTCGCGCGGTTCGGCGCGCTGGAACTCCGCGACGGCACCTACCGGTTCCCCCCGGAGCGGCCCCGCGTCCCCCTCATGTACTCCCTGCGGGCGAGCAGGCCCCGGGGCGGCTGAGCGGTCAGGGCAGGGGCGAGGGCGGCCGCAGCCAGCCCTCCTGCTGGGGTGCGAACTCGCCCAGCTTCGTCCAGTCCCACGCCTGCAGCACGTGCCGCCCCCGGTCGTCGTCCGGCTTGAGGACGGCGACGACGACATCCGAGGTGTGCCGGGTGAGGAGCAGCGTCCGCAGGCGGGATGCGACGTCCGAGCCGCGCTCGGCAGGCGTCATCATCAGCTCGCTCAGCAGGAACACCCGCCCCGACGCGGTCTGTTCCTCGACCTCCGGCGGCAGGACGGCGCGGAACCTCTCCCACCACGCACCGCTGCGCTCGGCGCGGTACCCGTAGAGGCAGCCCACCAGACCCGCCGAGTCGGCCACGACCATGTCGAAGTCGGTCTGCTGGACGTCGTGTTCGAAGCGGAGCAGAAAGTCCCGCCGGTCCCCGAACCCGGCACCGGCCATGCCCCGAACGGCCTCCACGTAGAGGTCGGCGATGGCCTCGCGCTGCATCTCCGCCTGCCAACGGCTCAGCCGCCGCAGGAACACCTCTGGCATGTACGCCTCCCCACCCCGCCCCCGCTGGGGGCGACTCCCCCTGGACCCTGGACTCCGCATCGTGACAGTACCGACCGGCGAGGGGAACGGGGCAACAGGCAGGACCGGGGGGTTAACCGGGAGACCATGGGGCAGGCGGTCTGATGACGTATTGCCCGCCGTCCCCCGAGCGAAGGTGAACTAGTGAGGACCTCCACACAGTTGACTGCGGCGTCCACGCATGAGGAAGTCCTCGCCGCGGCCCCCTGGGAAGAGATGTCCAGCAGCGAACTGCCGTGGGTCGAGGACGCGGGGAGCGTCGCGCCCAAGGACGCGCGGGCCCTGTCGAAGATCTTCTTCGACCGGCTCCAGCACCTCGAAGAGGGCACGCACGAATACCAGTACGCCCGCAACACCCTGATCGAGATGAACCTGTCGCTGGTGCAGTTCGCGGCCTCCCGCTTCCGCGGCGGCAGCACCGACGTCGACGACATCGTGCAGGTCGGCACGATCGGCCTGATCAAGGCCATCGACCGCTTCGAGCTGTCCCGCGACGTCGCGTTCAGCACCTTCGCGCTGCCCTACATCACCGGGGAGATCAAGCGGTTCTTCCGCGACACCACCTGGGCGGTGCACGTGCCGCGCCGCCTCCAGGAGCTCCGCGTCGACCTCGTGAAGGCCAAGGAGGCGCTCGGCGCCGAGCTCGACCGCGAGCCCACCGTCCGGGAGCTCGCCGACCACCTCGGCCTCAGCGAGCGGGAGGTCAACGACGGCCTCGTCGCCTCCAACGGCTACACCGCGGGCTCCATCGACGTCCCCCTCAACCAGGACGACGGCTCGAAGGGCCGTGACTACGCCGACGTCCTCGGCGAGGACGACCCCGCACTCGACCTCTTCGAGGACCTGCACGCCCTGGCACCCCTCGTCGAGCAACTGGACGACCGCGAGCGGCACATCATCGAGATGCGCTTCGGCCAGGAGATGACGCAGGGACAGATCGGCGCGGTGCTCGGCATCTCCCAGATGCACGTCTCACGACTGCTGACCCGCACCCTCGCCAAGCTGCGGTCGGGCCTGCTCACCGAACACTGAGCCGCCCCGCCCGTTGAGCCACCGGCGCCCGCCCCTCAGCGCAGGCGCCGGGACTTGTGCGACCGCACCCTCAGGCGTACGTCGGCGTCCAGCGCGCGGGGAGCCGTCGCCGCCCGCGCCTCCGCCACCGTGTGCAGGGCGAGACTCCGGAGGACCGTCTCCGGAGAGCTGTCCGGCAGCAGGACCAGCGTGATGCGGGCGCGCAGCCGCCGCGACGTACCCCGAAGGCGTACGTGCGCGTCGGCCACCCCCTCGATGGCGCGTGCCCGCTCCGCCATCGCGGCCGCAAGCGCGGTCCCGGACAGCGTCACGTCGGGCTGCCCCAGAGGCAGTTCCCGCAGCCGCCCGCCGCGTACCTGCGCCAGCACCCAGACGACGAACAGCAGTACGCCTACGGAGAGCGCGGCGATCACCAGCGGCGTCCACCAGCCCTGATCGCGCCACCGGCCGAGGTCCCGCCCGTCGAGCCACACCCTGTCGGCGCCGAGCCGCGGCCAGCCCGACGGCAGCCGGTCGCGTACGGCATCGGCGGCGGTCGCAAGGACGGCTCCCGCGCCGACGCACGCCACGGCCACACAGAGCAGCGCCGCGCGGTTGACGCCGCCACGGAGCCGGCTCACCGGTCACCGCTCCCCGGTACCGCCGCCGGAGCGCGCCAGGCGGGTACGGGACGCAGCCGGACGCGGAGCCGCAGGGGCCGGTCCACCCCGCACGCCGCCAGGGCCCGCTCCGCCGCTTCGGTCAGCGCCCGGTGCGCGTCCTCCGGCAGGCCGAAGGCGAGCCCGGCACGCACGCGTGCCCGACGACGCCCCACATCGACCCGCACGCGCGTGATCCCCGGCAGCTCCGTCACGGCGTCCCGCAACAGCGACGCCACCGCACGCCGGTCGAGGACCGCGTGCACGCCCGCGACCGGCGAGCGCATGGGGAGCCGGCCGCGCCGCCCCGGCGTGACGGCGAGCACCAGCAGCCACACGCCGAGACAGAACACCCCGAACGCCGCCGCCAGACCCGGCCAGGCGCCGCTCTCCGGGCCGTGCGTGGTGAGCCACCCCATCAGGTCGGCCCGCCACCGGGCGGGCGGACGGTCGGCCGTGCGCACGGCCAGCACGTCGTACAGGAGGACACCGCACACCACGGCGGCGGCGAACGTCAACGCGGCGACGGGCAGGCGCCGCGAGGACCACGGCCGCCGGGCCCGCCCCCCGGCACCCGCCTCCACAGAAGTGCCCTCCTCTACTGAAGCGCCCTCCTCCCGTAGACACAGCTCCCGCACCCGCACCCGCGCCGAGGGCACGGCGAGGCCGGTGAGCCGCGCCGTGCGGTCCGCGACATGGGACCGGACGCGTTCGCCCGCGTCGTCGAGCACCGTGGGATAGGGCAGCGTCACGGTGACGTCGACCCGGGCCCGCCGCCCGCGCACGGACGCCGAACTCCGGGTCGTCCGGACCTCCCCAGGTGCGAGCGCCTCCGTGGCGGCCCGCTCGGCGACGCGGCGCACCGCGCGGTCCGCGACGGTCGTCGAACCGCGCTCCGCCGCCGGCGTGCTCATCGCCGCCCCCGGTCACGCCCGCCGAGGAAGCCCCGTATGTCCGTGCCGTCGTCGACGAGGCGCCCCGCGACGAAGCCCACCGCGCCCAGCGCGGCGACCAGGAGGAAGGCACCGAAGCCGCCGAACCACCCGGCGAACCCCAGCGCCATCCCGGCGATCAGGCCTACCAGAGCTGTGCTCACCACTCACCTACTCCACGCGCGTCTCGCCGGCCGAGTCCGAGCTGTCGTCATCCGGCAGTCGTACGTCGTTGACCGCTACGTTGACCTCGACGACCTCCAGTCCTGTGATGCGCTCCACGGCCGCGATGACGTTCTCGCGCACGTCGTGGGCGACGTCGGTGATCGGCACGCCGTACTCGACGACGATGTCCAGATCGATCGCCGTCTGCCGCTCGCCGACCTCGACCTTCACCCCGCGCCCGACGTTGGGACGCCCGCCGGGGACGCGGTCGCGGACGGCGCCGATGGTGCGGGAGAGGCCGCCGCCCATGTCGTACACGCCGGGGATCTCGCGCGCGGCCGTACCGGCGATCTTCACCACCACCACGTCGGCGATGGAGGTCTTCCCGCGGGTCGCGGCCGGTTCGGTGGCCCCGGTGCGGCCCGGCACGGTGGTGCTGCCCGGCACCGCTTGGTGCGGGGCGCCGGTGAGGCCCTGTTCGCCGCCACCGGGGGCGGCGGTCTTCGAAGTGATCTCCTGAGTCGCCATGAAGCCATCTCCTCGTCGTCAGGGACTTCGCTCGCTGCGGGCCGAGTGCCCGGCCCGGCGCTTGTCTGACACGGGGGCCGGGTATTCGTTACGCGACCCGGTGGAATTTCTTCTCCCGGCGGGCGACACGCCGCGTCGCGTAACGCGGGCGCCCGCCGTGTGTCGTAGGAGTACGACCTGAGTGAGAGGAGCCGCGTGTGCCGGGCGACGGAGGCAGAGCGCCGGCCGAAGCGGACGACTCCGCGCGGCCCGACGACGGACTGCTCGCGGTACGGGCGGCGGAGGGCGACGAGGAGGCCTTCGAGGAGCTCGTGCGCCGCCACGCGCCCGGACTGCTGCGGCTCGCGACACGGCTGCTCGGCAGCCGGACGGAGGCCGAGGACGCGGTGCAGGAATCCTTCGTGAGCGCCTGGCGCAAGATGCCGGAGTTCCGCAGGGACGCACGGTTCGGCACCTGGATGCACCGCATCGTCACGAACCGCTGCCTGAACGTCCTGCGCGCCCGGCGCCCCGCCGTCGACCTCGGGGACGTGCCCGAGCCGCAGGCGCCGGAGCACGAGGCCTCTCCGGCCCGGGTCGCCGAGGCGCACGCCGCCGTGGCGGAGCTCGGCAGGGCGATGGAGGGCCTCTCTCCGGAGCAGCGCGTGTGCTGGGTGCTGCGCGAGCTCAACGGCCTCGCCTACGAAACCATCGCCGAGACGGTGGGCATCAGTCCGGAGGCGGTACGGGGCCGCGTCTTCCGGGCGCGGCGCTATCTCACGGAGGCGATGGCCGCATGGCGTTGAACGAGGAGAACGAACTGCTGCCCTGCGGCCGCGACGTGTGGAGCGTCTGGGAGCGCGCGGAGAACGGCGAGGCCGACCCGCACGCGCTCGCCTGCCCGCACTGCACCGACGCGCGGCACACGCTGCGGCATCTGGAGGACGTCGTCGCAGCCGCCCGCGAGGCGGACCCGCGGGAACCGGAGCCCGACGCCTCGGCGCTGGTGGGCCGCGTCATGGACGTGGTGCGCCTCGAACTGCGGCCGGGCCGCACGCTGCCGCTGGGCGAGGAGGACGAGGACGCGTGGATCGTGGAGGCCGCGGCGGCCAGGACCGTCCGCGCCGCCGCGGAGACCCTGCCGGGCGTACGGGCGGGCAGCTGCCGCATCGAGGCGCTCCCCCGGGACGGCCACGGCGACGCGGCCGCGGAACGCCGTCCGCGCGGGCCCGTGCGGATCCGCACGGAGGTGGCGGTGACCCTCGCCTGGAACCTCCCGGAGGTCGCCGAGCGGGTCCGCCGACGCGTCCTGGAGGCGGTGGACGCCGAGCTCGGCATGAGGGTCGCGACCGTGGACGTGACGGTCGCCGACATCATCGACGACGACTACGACGACTACGACGCCAGCACCGAGGGGCGGCACCCGTGACGGAACGACGTACTGCCGGTGAGCTGGCCGAGGCGGTCCAGGAAGCGGTGCTCGGCACGCCCGGTGTCGCCTGCCTGCGCCCCGGCATCGCCGACCTGCTGCGCGTCAGCACCTCGCTGACCAGGCGTTCGTCGGCGGTGCGCGTCACCCGGGACAAGGGCGCCGCGGCATGGCACGCGGAGATCCATGTCGTCCTGCGCCGTGGGCACCGGTCCGTGGACGTCACCCGTGAGGTGCGCGCCGCCGTGACCGAGGCGCTGCTGCGGCTGACCGGGGAGTCGCGGCCCCCGCGGGTCACGGTGACGGTGACCGGGCGCGTATGAGGCGGTGGCTCAGGCCGTCAGCGGTACGAGGGCGACGATGCGCTTCCCGCCCCCGGGAAGGCGCGTCACGGTGACGTCGTCGGCCAGGCGGCACACGGTGGGCCAGCCGTGTCCGCCGCTCACGAGGAGGCCCGTCCGGGCCCGGACGACCGGGACCGCGTCGCTGCCGTCCTCGACGGTGATCTCTACGTGGTCGTACCGTACGCGGCAGTGGAATCCGCGCAGGCCACCGCCGTGCCTGAGCGCGTTGGTGACCAGTTCCGAGGTGACCAGAACCGCGTCCGCGACCGCCATGTCAGCGGCGTGCGGGTGCCCCTGGCGCAGTACTGCGCGCACGTTCTCCCGGGCGGCTGCCGGGCTGCGGGGGCGGATGAGGATGCAGGTTTCCTGAGTGCTGTCGGTTGTCACAGCGCATCACTCCCACCGATGGTGTGGGGACTGTTCCTCTTCGGCTGCCCCACCAGTGCGGACCCACACACGGCGTTCGGGTGTTTCGCCCCGATGGCGCCGGAATGCCCGATGGCCGCACACGGGGATCCGTGGCGGCCACCGGGCAGACCGTCCGGCATCAGGACGGCATCAGGACGGGGTCAGGACGGGTCAGAACCCGAAGTCCAGGCCCAGCCCCAGCCCTGCGTGCCAGTGGTGGTGTCCGTGGTGATGCCCGTGACCGTGCCCGTGGTGGTGGCCGTGACCGTGGTGCCCGTCGTCCCAGTCCCGGCCGTCGGCCTGCTGCGCGGCCGGAACGGCGGCGGAGGCGGGGGCCGCCAGGGCGACGCCGGCCGGGACGGCCAGCGCGGCGGTGACGGCGGCGACGGAGAGGGCGCGGGATATGCGCTTCATACTCAGACCCTTCGGTGTAAGCGTGTGCACGCGTCTGTGGGGCGTGCACGGACGCTCACCACGCTGAAGGGTCCTACGAGGGCCTGCCCGCCGGACGCCGCCGGTGGAGTGATGCCGTCCCATGACACTGCCGGGGAAGGCACCGGCAACGATGTGCGGGCCTTCCCCGGCAGTGCCCCCTGGGCAGAGCGGGGTCCCTGGATCAGTGGTTGTGAGCGCCGTTGCCGGACAGGATCGGCAGGTCCTCCAGGATGTGCGACAGCGGCTCGTCGCCCTTGGCCTGCGTCGAGTTCTCGACACACTGCTGCATCTGCGGCGCCGACAGGATCGGGATGTCCTGCACGCCGATGTTGACGAGGGCGACGATGTTCTGGATGTTGGCCTTGACCGGGAGGCCGACACAGAGCTTGTTCAGCGAGCCCTGGACCAGGGTCATCTGCGGGCTCATCCGGCCCTTCGTCCCGGAGTTACCGAACGACTGGGCGGCGCCGTTGCCGCTGATGGATTCGGTGTTCGAGTCATCGCCGATGGCCATGGCCGGGGTTGCGGTCATGCCGGCCGCGGACAGGGCGATGGCAGCCGTTGCAAGCAGCTTCTTCATGGTGGGGAGTTCCCTTCGAGTGAGGCTCCACTCCGGAGCCGCATGGTGATCAACTGAGCTATGGGGCGGGAGTTGCGGCGATTGAACCGTTCGGTGGATAAGTGTGTTCAATTCGGCGGCCGCTTTCGCCGCAACGGGCGCCGTTTCGTCGGCCACTTCGCCAGGAACGAAGACGGAGACGCCCCGACTCTCGACGAGGAAATATGGCTGACCGCACAGGACCATGGCAGCGGCTAGGTGTCATTCCGACGAGCAGGCAGTCTCCGGAGTGCCGCACCGACCCCATCTACGGTTCGCTGCTGAGGAGTTGGTACGCGCAGGGGAAAACTGTCCCGGGCCGACCGGACCCCGAGTGGAGAAGGCTGGTCGAGAGCGATCCCTGGCCCCGGGAATGAAACAGCGCGGCGGGCCGCCAAGGAGGAAATTGACGGCCCGCCGAAAGGCATTCGGGATCAGTGGTTGTGAGTGCCGTTGCCGGACAGGATCGGCAGGTCCTCCAGGATGTGCGACAGCGGCTCGTCGCCCTTGGCCTGCGTCGAGTTCTCGGTGCACTGCTGCGTCTGCGGCGCGGAGAGGATCGGGATGTCCTGGATACCGATGTTGACCAGGCCGACGATGTTCTGAATGTTGGCCTTGGCAGGCAGTGCGATACAGGGCTTGTTGAACGAGCCCTGGATGAGCGCCATCTGCGGGCTCATGTTGCCGTACGTGGCGGAGTTGCCGAACGACTGCATGGCATTGTTGCCACTCATGGTCTCGGTGCCGCCGTCGTTGCCGATGGCGAGGGCCGTGGGAGCTGCGGCGGCCGACATGCCGACGACGGAAGCCGTGACCGCAGCTGCGGTCATAACCTTCTTGATCACAGGTGTTCCTCTCTGAGTTAGCCCCGTCCTCGGAGCACCCTGAGCAACTGCCGCAAGCGATAGGGGTTGCTGAAATTCACTCCGATGGCCCAATACGCGGCCGCCCGCTGGGATGAGTGCTTCCGTCGTCGTGCGGACCGCCGACGATCCGATGGAGTGAATGCCCAGAACTAAACGCAGGGCGGGGAGTTGAGCAGTCCGCAGTAACGTGAGCGTCTGCCCCAGAAAAGGAACCACGAATGCTTAAGAAGGCAATGGCAATGGCAGCGGCCGCGGTGGCGGTGGCCGGCATCGCTTCCCCCGCGATGGCTGTCGGTGACGACACCGGCACCCAGTCGATGAGCGGCAACGGCGCTGAGCAGTCGTTCGGCAACTCCGCCACCAAGGGCGACATGAGCCCGCAGCTCTCCCTGATCCAGGGCACGCTGAACAAGCCTTGCATCGGCCTGCCGGTCAAGGCCAACATCCAGAACATCGTCGCCCTCGTCAACATCGGTATCCAGGACATCCCGATCCTGTCGGCGCCGCAGACCCAGCAGTGCACCGAGAACTCGACGCAGGCCAAGGGCGACGAGCCGCTGTCGCACATCCTCAGCGACATCCCGCTGCTGTCCGCCAACGGCGAGCACAACGGCTGATCTTCCGCGCTGCAGAGACTGCTCGGGCCGCCCGCCCCTTTTCCTCCTCGGGCGGTCCGGGCTTTCTCATGCCAGGGGGCAACTTCGTTATCGGTATGGCCCGTTCACCGGTGTGTCGCATTCGAGTGAACTTCCGAAGAGCGTCAACTCGGCGGTTTCTTCGGGTCCTTACGTTCGTTATGCAGTGCTCAGGTCACGGTGCGGGAACAGGGAATGCCCGTCCGGCTCCGGCCGCCGTTTAGGCGTGGCCCGAAAGAAGGGAAAAGCTGTGAAGCTCAAGAAGAGCGCAACGATCATCGCCGGCGCGGTCATGGCGCTGAGCGTGGGCGCCCCGGCGTTCGCCGACGCCGGTGCCTCGGGCGCGGCGTCCAACTCCCCGGGCGTCATCTCCGGCAACGTCATCCAGGTTCCCGTCCACGTCCCGGTCAACCTGTGCGGCAACAGCATCGACGTCATCGCTCTCCTGAACCCGACGTTCGGGAACAAGTGCGTCAACGACTGACGTAGCGGCTCAGCTGTTCCTGCTGTGTCCCAGCCGGCCTTGGCAGCCGTCCCGGCGCCAAGGCCGGCTTCCCATCGGACAGAGAAAGACCACTAGATTGCGACAGGCCCTCAGCAAAGGAATGCTCTCCGCCGCGGCCGCCACGAGCATCCTGTCCCTGTCCGGCGCCCACGCGTTCGCCGATTCCGGAGCGAACGGTCAGGCGCAGGCTTCGCCCGGCTTCTTGTCGGGCAACAACGTGCAGGCCCCGGTGCAGGTCCCGGTGAACGTGTGCGGCAACTCGGCGAACGCCGCCGCGGCGGCCAACCCGGCCTTCGGCAACAGCTGCGGCTCCGCCTCCCACTCCGGCCCCCCTGCCCGGCAGGGCCCACCCCCCTCACGACCGGCGGAGAGCGCCCCGAAGACGACGCCGCGCGCCGGCTCCGGCAACTCCCCCGGCTCCGACGGCGGCTCCGGCTCCTCCTCCGGCGCCGCGGCCCAGGGCTCCTCGGCCCAGTCGCCCGGCGTGGGAGCGGGCAACAACGCGAAGGCCCCGGTCGACGCGCCGGTGAACGCCTGTGGCAACTCCGTGGGCATCGTGGCCGCCCTTTCGAGCGCCATGGGCAACCGCTGCGGCGACAAGGGCAGCACCCACCAGGGCCCGTCCCACGCCGAGCCGCCCGCCGCGCACCAGCCGCCGCAGGCCGAGCGGCACGGCCCCGACCCGCGGCCCCGGGCCATGCCGCCCGAGGCCCCAGACGACCCGGCCGACCGCAAGGACCGGCGGCCCGCCGAGGTGTCGTCGGCGTCCACGCCGCACCACGAGCCGCAGGGCAGGCACGCGCGGCGGCCGGTCGCCGCGGAGACGCCCCTCGACCAGCTTGCCGTCACGGGAGCGGACGCCGGGATGCTCGGGGTGGCGGGCGCGAGCGCGGGGCTGCTGCTCGGCGGAGCGGTCCTCTACCGGCGGGGGCAGGCCTCGTCCCGGCGCTGAGCGGGTGGGAGACGCGGCGCCGGAAACGGCAGTACGCCGGCAGGGAAGCGGAGACGGAACCGCTTCCCTGCCGGCGTTGAGGAGGTAGAGACGTGGCCTGCCCGTCGGGGGGCGTCACTCACCCACGGCATGAGAGCCGACGGCTGGCGGGAAGCGACCCGGCCTGTCCCGGTGTAGCCCCTTCAGTGCAGCACCGGACGGCCCGCGCGGGGCACGAGGTTCACCCGTTCGCCCGCCGTATCACTCATAAGAGAGCGCCCTGGAGAGCCCCCTTGGTGGCTCGGCTTCGGTGGAGCGATCACGTACACGGAAGCCGAGCCCGGTGCCGTCTCCGCGGCGCCTGAACCGAGGCTAGGAGCCGCGGAGTTGGGGGACGGCGCGCCACGCCTGGGCCGTCGGCCGTGCCACCCGATCAGCGTGTCGTACGTACCGTTCGACGCCCCGCACGAGGCGTTCGGCGGTGAACGAGGCCCCGTACACGAAGCGCATGGCGGGGCCGAAGCTCGACGCGGTCGTCAGGCCCGCGAGGAAGAGCCCGGGGAGTGAGCTCTCGAAGCGGTCGCTGACGTAGGGGGTTCCGTCCGCGAGGGAGCGCAGGTGGCCGCGGACGTCCGGGGGCAGGACGCCGATGCGGTGGGTCGTCGCCCGGAAACCGGTGGCCGCGATGATGTGGTCCGTCTCGAAGCGCAGGTCCTCGCCGGTGGCGCAGGCGGTACGCATCAGGACGCGGCCGCCCGCCGGTTCGGCGCTCTCCACGCGGTGGCCGACGCGGATGTCGACACCGGCCTCGACCCGGTCCCTGACCCACCACGCGCCGGCCGGACCCAGCGCCCCCGCGGCGACGCGGGCCCTGGTCTGCTCCGGGAGCCGCCGGAAGACGCCGGGGGTCGCCGTGTAGAACTTGTTGCGCCAGCCGCAGCCCAGGCCCGTGTGCGGGGCGCGCAGGGACTCCCACCACGGCCGCTGCCAGGCCGCGGGCACGGTGTTCCAGCGCACGCGCGGCGACCGGGCGAGGAGCCGCACGCGGGTGCCCTGCTCGGCCAGCAGGGCGGCGGTCTCCAGCGCCGCCTGCCCCGCGCCGAGCACCGTCACGTCCTGGCCGCGGAAGCGCAGCAGGTCGGCGTGGTGGCTGCTGTGCGAGACGTGTGCGCCGCCAAGGCCGCGTACGGCCCGGGGGATCTCGGTGAACGGCAGCACGCCCACCGCGAGCGCCACCGCCCGCGCGTGGCAGACCTCGCCGTCCTCGGTGCGCGCCTCGTAACCGCCGGGGGCGGGCCGGACGGAGGCGACGAGGCGCTCGTCGACCGGCGGGGCGGCCCGCTCGGCGAACCAGCGGCCGTAGGAGGCGAAGTGCTCGATGGGCAGCGGGCGGCCGTGCTCGGCGGGCAGTCCTTCGCGGGCGCAGTACGCGGCGAGGCCGTACCGGCCCGCCGGGTCGGAGAGGTCGGAGGCCCACGGCTCCGACTTGAGGAACATGCCGCGCGGCATGTGGTCCCGCCAGGACGCCATGGTCCTGCCGAAGACGCGTACGTCCAGGCCGGCCGCGGCGGCGTGCGAGGCGATCGACAGGCCGTAAGGGCCCGCTCCGACGATCAGCAGGTCATGCGTCGGTGACTTATGCATCAGTGACTCATGCATCGGTGACGGCTCGCTCTCTGTTCGCCTGGGCGGGGAGTACGGCGGGCGCGTGGTCCCGCGCCCCCATCGACAGGGCCTCGCGCGAGCGGTGGCCGACGCCGTCGCGCAGCCGGCGCACCACGTGGCTGCGCCACATCCGGCGCATGGCGGCCCCGGGGGCGGGGTCGTCCGCGGCGTGCCAGGCGAGTTCGCCGGCCGGTGAGGAGGAGTGTCGGCCGGAGCGGGCCAGGGCGCTCAGGGCCGCCAGGGGCGCGTAGTTCTCCACCACGAACGTGCGGCCCGGCAGGGGGTGCGGGGCGGGCACCGGCCGGTGGGTCAGGTCGAGGTGCAGGGCGCGCACCACGTCCGTGCCCGTGCCGTCGGCGAAGAGGCGGAACTGGGCGCCGGGGCGCGGATTGAAGTCGATGAGGTGGAAGTCGCCGGTCACGGCGTCCCTGCGGAAGTCCAGGTCGAAGATCCCGCGGTAGTCGAGGGCCGACACGACCTGTGCGGCCGCGGCCCAGAGCGCGGGGTTCGGGGCCCAGTCGCCGCTCACCGTCAGGCCCGCGGAGCGCGGCCACGAGCGGTGTTTGCGGCCCGTGCCCCCGCCGCGTACGACACCGCCCCGGCCCGCGCAGCCGTGGACGAACCAGTCCGCCTCGCGGGCTCCTGGCACGAAGGCCTGGAGGAGCAGGCGGCTGCCGGCCTCGGCGCGGCGCTCGTAGAGGGCGACGGCCTCCTGCGGCGAGCCGATCACGGTGGTGCTGCGCAGTCCGGTGTCCTGGGGGAGCAGCCAGGGGCGGCTCCACTTCGCCAGGGCCGGGGCGCCGAGGAGGTCCACGGCGCGGGCGGCCTCGGCGGCGGAGTCCGGTGCGAGCGTCGTCGGGTGCGCCACGCCCGCCTGCGTGCAGACCTGGGCGAGGCCCGCCTTGTCCGCTACGCGCTCGGCCACGTCGCCGGGCACGCGGGGCACCAGGAAGCGGTCGGTGAGCTCTCCGTACAGGGCGCTGACCGCGAGGGCGCCCGCGTCGTCCAGGGGGATCAGCACGGCGGGGCCGGTGAGCCGGTGCGAGACCCGCCGCAGCACGGCGGCCACCTCGGCGGGCGAGGCGCCGGGGGCGGGCGGCGCGTGCATCCGGTGCAGATAGCGGGACCGCTGTACGGGGCTGCCGAAGTCGTCGGCCACCAAATGGACCTCGATTCCGGCGCGGCCCAGTGAGCGCACGGCGCCCAGGGTCCCGTGGTGGAAGGGATTCCTGTCGATCCGCAACAGGACCGCAGGAATGCGGGTATCCAGAGACTGCAACGTCACCCTCGCTTGTCGATCGCCCATGCGGGCGATGTGGCGGAACACGGGATTAGAAACTCGATTGGCGCAATAGAAATACATATGACGGAGTGTCAGTGAAGTGAGGTCGGAAAACGAGGAGCGGATATGGGCCCACACGCCCCACAGCGGCTTCGATGCGGTGGACGTCTTCAACGCGGTAAACGTCTTCGGCGCAGCAGACGTCTCGCCTTCATCGCCGCCGGAATCGTCTCGTCGGTGGCCCTGGCCTCCCTGCCGGGACACACCGTCGGAGCCGTGCGCGACGGCGAACCCCCGGAAGCCGCCGCGCCGGCCCCCGCCTTCGGCGCGTATCTCCACTACGGGCCCCGCGGGGTCGAGCGCATCGGCGAGCTCGGCGAGTGGCTCGGCGGCGCCGAGCTGCGGGTCGGCCACACGTACCTCCCGGGTGATCGGTGGAGCAACATCGAGGGCGCCCCGGACTTCCTGGAGAGCTGGGCGGAGTGGCGCAGGGCGAAGGACGACCGGCTCTTCGTCCTCAACGTCCCGATGCTCGAACGCAACGAGGAGGGCGTCGACGACGGCGAGGTGGCCCGGCTCCTCGAGCGGGGCGCCGCGGGCGGGTTCGACGGCCACTACCGGGCACTCGCCGAGCGCCTGGTCGGCCTGGGGGTGCCCGACACGGTCGTCGTGCTCGGCTGGGAGATGAACGGCACGACGTACACCCATCGCTGCGGTCCGGACCCGGAGTCCTGGAAGAAGTACTGGAACAGGATCGTCACCACGATGCGATCGGTACCGGGACAGAAGTTCCGGTTCGACTTCACGCCGAGCAGGGGGCGGGACGCCGTTCCCTGGACGGAGTGCTATCCCGGTGACGACGTCGTCGACATCATCGGCATGGATTCGTACGACCAGCCGCGTGGAATGTCGTTCGACGAGCAGATCAAAGAGCCCTATGGGCTCCAGGAGCACGTGGACTTCGCGGCGGCTCACAAGAAGCCCATCTCGTTCCCGGAATGGGGGCTTTTCCGCAACGGCGACAACGAAGAATATATGCGCCGCATGCTGAATTGGATGGACGAGAAGAAGCCGCTGTACAACACGCTCACCGATTACTGCCCGCACGGCGTGTGGCAGTGCAGGGACAACCCCGAGGCGGCACGGGTCTACCGCGAGCTGCTCTCCGGCCGCGACGGGGCCCCCACCACGCCGACCCGGCCCGGGGAGCCCACGGCCTGCTCGCCGGTGGGCCTCGGCGACTGGGTCGAGTACTGGCTGGGCGGCAAGCTGTGCCTGCGCTTCGACTGGGCGCAGGAGGGGGTGAAGGAGCAAGTGAAGGAGCGGGAGAAGGGGCGGGAGAAGTCCTGACGTTCCGCCGTTCCGCGGTGGCGCGGGCCGTCACGACGAGGCTCCGTCACCGCGCCGCGCGTCACCGGCCCGCTGTCCGTCGCCCTCGCGCAGCCGCCGCTTCGCCCACTGGCGGCCCGACGCGCCCCAGGCCACCGCGCACACCAGCGGGACGGTGCGCCTGCGGGCCAGCAGGAAGCGGCGGTTGGTGACCGGCTCGGGGCGCCAGTGGTGCTTGTACGGCTCGTTGCCGCGCAGCAGGCTCAGCGCGCGCGGGTGCTCGCCGCTGGTGTGCCGGGTGCACGCCTCCAGGAGCATCGTCGCCACATCCACCTTGCGCTCCCTGAGCCGCGGATGGGCGCCGTACAGATAGCCGCCGGCCAGCGTGCCCGACAGCAGCGTCAGGTCCGCGGCAAGCACCTCGCCGTCGAGCCGGAACTCGGTCAGCACCGCCTCGCCCGCCGCGACCATCGGGCGCATGGAGCGGAGCAGGTGCTCGTGGAACCGCGGCTGGAGGTGCTCGGAGGTCACCTTGCGCCCCTGCCACTGCAACTGGTGCAGGTGCAGCAGCGTCCGCACCGACGACTCCACCTCCTCGACGGGCACGACCCGGCTCTCCACGCCCAGCGCCGTCAGCTTGCGGATCTTGGCCCGGGCGCGCTGGGCGCGCGGTGCCGGCAGGCGTTCGAGCAGGCCCTCGATCGGCAGCGCGGGAAGTTCGAGGCAGTCCGACGCGGGCAGCGTGCGCCGCGGCCCCGGCCAGCGTTCGTAGAGGCTCTCCACGCACGCGCCGGGACGGACCTCCCCGAAGTCGATCAGCGCGGTCTTGGCCAGCGCGTACAGCCCGGAGAGGAGCGCTTCGACGCCCTCCTCCCGGTGCGCGCCGTCCAGCAGGACGTCGGTGAAGTCGGAGATCGCGCCGCCCAGCGGCTTCAGCGCCGGAAGCGGGCGGTCCACCCGCATCAGCGGCGCCGCGGCGATCAGCCGGCCACCGCTGTGGACGAGCAGCACCCGCAGCCGGCCACGGCGGCCGTACGACCGCCACCAGGACGACAGCCACGCATGGCTCTGGAACGGGGTGGCCTCGGCACACGACCGGTACAGCCGCCCCCACGGTTCGGCCAGCGCCTCGAACTCGTCCTCGTCCACGCAGAGTTCGGCCGTGGGCAGGGTGCTCGGCGCCGTGCTCGCCGGTGCCGTACTCATGGGGCGCTCCCGACCAGGGCGGACGCGGGGCCGGGGACGGAGGGACCCGCCGCCGGCTCCGTACGCGCGCGCGGGCGGACCAGGAGCGCGAGGCCGCCGAGCAGCCCGCCGGCGCTCCCGCCGACCAGCGCCGTCACCCCGGTGGAGAGCGACGAGGGCGCGTCGGGCGGCAGGGCGCGGGAGAACGGCAGCAGCTTGACGTGGGTGCTGTCCTTGGAGTGGTTGGCGCTCGTGGCGAGGGACCGTGCCACCGCGTTGGCGGTGACGGCGGCGGAGTCCGGCTTCTCTGTGGTCGCCGAGACCGCGATCATCGGCGCGTCGGGCGAGGTGGCCACCTGCACCTTGTCCTGCAGCTCCGTCGCCGACATGCCCGCTGCCACCTGCGCGTCGCCCAGCACGGCGAGCTGCGTCGCCACCCTGCCGTACGCCTGGGCGAAGCCCAGCGCCGTGGTCGGGTCCGCTTTCGCCTGCGGGACGGCGACGACGTAACTCGTGGCCGTGTACTGCGGGGTCTGCAGCACGCCGTACCCGGCCCCGGCCAGGGCGCCGACGACCGCGCAGACCGACAGGGCCGACCAGGGGGGAAGAGCCGACCAGCGCGGGAGGGCCGAAAGGCGCGGCAGGGCCGGCCGGCCGGGCAGCCGGGCGAGGCGGGCTCGCAGGGGCCCGGTGCGCGAGCGCGCGTTCAGGGAGTCACTCGTCGAGTCACTCATCGAGGGGTCACCTCCAGGGTCGGGCCGGGGGCAACTGACGCGTAGACGCCCATCAGTTGTTCGGCGCTTCGGGTGATGCTGTAGTGGCGCACCGCCGCCGGTGCCTCGCGGTGCGGCGGCACGTCACCGCGCAGGCCGTGCAGGGCCCGCGCGAAGGAGTCCGGGTCGCTCGGGCAGTACGCGGCGCCGGTCCGCTCGCCGGCGTCCAGGCCTTCGACAGCGGGGCAGGACGCGTAGAGCACGGGGAGCCCGGCGGCGAGCCCCTCGACGAGCGCCAGGCCGAAGGCCTCCTCGGGGGAGGGGGAGGCCAGCGCGTCCATGGCGGACAGGAGCGCGGGCAGGCCGCCCGTGTCGTGGGTGCACTCGCCGGCGAACCGCACCCGTCCGGTGAGGCCGAGCCGGTGCGCGAGCCGCCGGAGCCCGGGCTCCTCGGTCCCGCTCCCGACCAGTACGACGACGACGTCCTCGGGCAGCCGGGCGGCCGCCTCCAGCAGGACGTCGAAACGTTTGCCGGGCGCCAGCCGCCCCACCCCGCCCACGACGAACGCCGAGTCGTCCACGTCCAGTTGGCGGCGCGTGCGGGCGCGGGCCGCCGGGTCGAACCGGAAGCGCTCGACCTCGATGCCGTTCGGCACCACCCGGATGCGCTGGCGCGGCACGCCCCACCGGTGCAGCCGCGCCCCCACGGCGGGCGAGACAGCGACCGTCACCCGGCCGAGGCGCTCCCCGGCCAGATACAGCGCGCGCACCCCCGGCGTCAGCGGCCGCCCCTCCATCTGCGAGTCGCCCAGGGAGTGTTCGGTGGCCACCACCGCGCGCACCCCCGCCATCCGGGCGGCGAGGCGCCCGTACAGGCAGGCGCGGTAGAGGTGGGTGTGGACCACGTCGTACCGGCCCGCCCGGATCAGCCGGGCCAGCCGGGGCAGCGCCGCCAGGTCGCGGTTGCCTGCCATGCCCAGGTCGGTGACGCGGGTCCCGTCGGCCTCGATGGCGGAGGCGACGGTGCCCGGGTTGGTCAGCGCGACGACGTCGCACTCGACCGGCAGGTGGCGCAGGAGCAGGCGGAGTTGAAGCTCGGCGCCGCCCACCCCGAGCCCGGTGATGACGTGCAGAACCTTCATCCGGCCGCTCGTCCCGCCGCTCATCCGGACACCGCCGAGCCGTCCAGCGCGCGGCCCCTGAGCCGGTTCGTGCGCAGTTTCAGCCGCAGCCGCCACGCCGTGTCGCTCTGGCCGATGTGGACGCGGGGCAGGGCGTACGTCCCGGCGAGCGTCCCCGGCGCGATCGCGCACCCGTACCGGTATCCGGCCTCGCGCACCGCGGTCACGACGCGCTCGTCGACGTGGCCGTACGGATAGCAGAAGCCCTGCGGCTCGGTGCCGGTCAGGTCGCGCAGCGCCGCACGGCTGCCGCTGATTTCGCGACGCAGCTGCCGGTCGTCGGCGGCGGTCAGGTCGACGTGGGTGAGACCGTGCGAACCGATCTCCATGCCGCACTCCGCCGCGTACCGGATGCCCTCGGCGCCGAGGAGCGGTTTGCGCGGGCCGAGCGGGTCCCAGGCGTTGTCGCCGTCGAGCCGGCCCGGCAGCACGAACAGGGTCGCGGTGCAGTCGTGCAGTCGCAGCAGCGGCAGCGCCTGCTCGGCGAAGTCGCGGTAGCCGTCGTCGAAGGTGAGGCCCACCAGGTTGTGCTCCCGGCCCTGCGCGCACGCCTCCAGCAGGTACCTCATCGACACGCCGCGCAGCCCCTGCCGCCGCATCCAGCGCAGCTGCGCGGCCAGCCGGTCGGGGGCGACGGTGATCTCGTACGGGTCGTCGGACGGGTCCGCGACGGAGTGGTACATCGCCACCCACGCCGGGTTGCGGGGTGGCCGGAACCGCAGGAAGGGCTCCGTACCGGACGGCGCGGGCGGAGTGAGGTCAACGGACATGACGCAGCTTTCTGCCGACGGAGCGAAGGGCGGTTGCCCAGGGCTGCGCCCCCAGGAGCAGGCCCAGGAGCGCGAAGGAGACGGCCACCACCGCGAAGCCCGCGAGGACCGCCGGGGCGGGTTGCGCCACGCCCCGCACGGCCGCCGCGCCGAGCAGCGTGGCGCCCGCGGCGGCGAGCACGAGCCGGCCCAGCTGCCCGACGACGGCCCGCTTCCTGATTGGTACGGTGCGCGGGCCCAGGCCGCGGAGCAGGAGCAGCGCGGTGACGCAGATGCCGGTCGCGTTGGCCCCTGCGATGCCGAGGACGCCCCAGGTGCCGACGGTCAGGAATCCGATGCCGGCGGTGGTGACGATGCCGAGGAACATGGCGTGGAGCGGGATCCAGGTGGTCCGGGCGCCGGAGAAGTGCGCGCGGGCCAGCGCGCCCACCAGCGTGTGGCCGAGCAGTCCCAGTGCGTAGACGCGCATGACCGAGGCGGTGGTGGCGGTGTCGCGGGCGGTGAAGGCGCCGCGCTGGAAGAGCAGTTCGACGAGCGGGGGAGCGGTGGCGATGACGGCCGCCGCACCCATCAGGACCAGGCACCCGGCCAGGACGACATCGCGCTCGACGCGCTCGCGGGCCCGCTCCGTCTCGCCCATGGCCAGCGCCCGCGCGACCACGGGAAAGGTGACCGTGCAGAGCATGAGGGAGAGCGCCATCGGCATCTGCGCGACCTTCTGCGCGTAGTTCAGGTGCGAGATGGCCCCGGCTGGCAGCGACGAGGCGAGGAACCGCTCGATGAGGACCTGCGACTGGCGGCACAGGGCGAAGAGCAGGACCGTCCAGATGATGGCCGTCTGGAGGGTTCTGGCGGGCTCGGCCCCGCTGGTGCTCGTGCTCGTGGTCTCGGTGTCGGTCGTGGTCTCGGGCTCGGGACGGTACGGGCGCCGCAGCTGCCGCCACAGCGAAGGCGCCTGTACGACGACCATGAGCGCGCCGCCCACGGCCACGCCCGCCGCCGCGGCCCGTACCCCCAGGGGCACCGCCAGGGCGAACAGGGCGGCGATGATGACCGCGTTGTAGGCGACGTAGACCGTCGCGGGCGCGACGAACCGCTGGTGGGCCCGGAGCGCCGCGCTGCAGTAGCCGGTGAGCCCGAAGGTCAGGGCGCAGGTGGCGGTCAGCCGGGTGCAGTCGACGGCCAGTCGGGGATCGGGCAGCCCGGGGGCCAGCACCGCGACCAGGTACGGCGCCGCGACGATCAGCAGTACGGCGGTGCCCGCGAAGCACAGGGTCATCCGGGGCAGCGACGCCCGTACGAGCTCGTGGACCGGGTCGGCGGACGTGCTGTCCGCGCGGCGCGTCAGCGCCAAACTGAACGCGGGCACGAGGAAGAAGGCGAGGCCGTCCTCGATGAGCAGCGTCGCGGCCAGTTCGGGGACCGTCCACGCCACGAGGAAGGCGTCCGTGTCGGTCCCGGCGCCGAAGAAGTGGGCCAGCGCCTGGTCGCGTACGAGACCCAGGAGCGAACCGGCGACGGACAGCACGGCCGTGACCAGCGCGGCCTTGGCGAGGAACGAGCCGCCGGTCTTCCCGCCCGCTCCCGGACCACCGCCGGAGCCCCCGGCCGGGCCCCTTTCCGCCTCCGCTTCCGGGGCGACCGGTGACGGCACGCCCGTCATCGCGTACCCCCTTCCCCGGGCCGCCCGCGCAGGCCGACCGCCCACCACGCCGCGAGGCCGAAGGCGACCCCGGTCAGGACGGTGGAAGGCCCGCCGATGTCGGCGTACACGAAGTCGGTCAGCTGCCAGATCAGCAGCCCGCAGGCCACCAGCGCGCAGTCCAGCTCCGGGCCGCCGGTGCCGCCGGGACCGTTCCGCCCGGTCCGCTGCCGCCGCCACCGGCGCACCCCGCACACCACGAGCGCCGCCCAGCCGCCGACCAGCGCGGTGAGGCCGAGCAGCCCCTGCTCGCCGAGTACGAGCAGGTACATGTTGTGCGGGGAAAGCAGCGGCTGGCGGACGAAGCCGCTGCCGGCGCCCGCGGTGTCGCTGGCGGCGGACAGGGCGAGCGAGGCGTGGCTGTCGCGGTGGTCGGGGAACCCCTTCAGGCCGACCCCGGTCAGCGGCTCCCCGCGCCACATGTCGACCGAGGCGGCCCACATCGTGTAGCGGTCGGTGACCGACTGGTCCGGTGCGCCGGTGACCTGGGTGATGCTGCTGAGGCGCTCCTGGAGCATGGCGGAGCCCACCCCGAGCCCGGCCACCAGGACGACGCCGGCGGCCGCCGCGGCAAGGAGCGCCCGGCCCGCCCGGCGCACCCCGCCGAGCAGCAGCACTCCGGTGCAGGCCGCCGCCGCGGCGATCCACGCGCCGCGGCTGAAGGACAGGGCGAGCGGCACGGTCAGCAGGGCGGCGCACAGCAGCGCCGCGGACCGCTGGCGCGGCGCGCGGGGGCGGAAGGCGAGGGCCAGCGCGCAGACGAGCCCGTACGAGACGACGGTGGCCATCCCCATGACGTCCGTGGAGCCGAACGTCCCGACCGCGCGGATGTCCTCGCCCATGTACGAGGCGCCGGTGCCGGTCAGGTTCTGGTGTACGCCGATGACGCCCTGCCACAGCCCGAGCGCCACGAACGACCAGGCGAGCAGGCGGAATTGGCGGGCGTCCCGGATCAGCAGCAGTACGGCGGCCGGCACCAGGACGAAGATCTGCAGATAGCGCGCGGCCCCGGCGACGCCGGTCGCGGCGGACGAGGCGCCGAAGGCGGCCATGGTGATGCCGACGACCGGCATCCCGAGGAGCACCGCGGCGGTGCGGGTCAGCGGGCGCCGCCCGGCCCGCACGGCCCGCGCGGCGCGTACCGCGCAGAAGCCGACGACCAGGGCGGACGCCGCGTCGGCCACGGTGCCGGTACCGCCGCCCCCGGAGGCGGCGGCCCCGGCGGGCACCGGCAGCGCGAGCAGGGCGACGAGCAGCACCACCGGCAGCACCGGAGCGTTCCGCCGCAGCTCGGGCAGCACCACGTCGAGCGGACGGGTGCCCCGGGCCGGGGCGGTGGGGGCGTGGGTGGTCACCGGCTCAGCTCCCCGTGCGGCGTACGAGGCAGCCGACGGTGCGCAGCAGGATGCACAGGTCCTGCCAGAACGACCAGCTGTCGATGTAGGCGTTGTCGAAGCGGCACCGGTCCTCGATGGAGGTGTCGCCGCGCAGCCCGTGGATCTGGGCGAGCCCGGTGATGCCGGTCGGCATGCGGTGCCGGTGGGCGTAGTCGGGGTAGGCCTGGCTGAACTGCGCGACGAAGAACGGCCGTTCGGGCCGCGGTCCGACGAGGCTCATGTCGCCCCGCAGTACGTTCCACAGCTGGGGCAGCTCGTCGAGCGAGGTGCCCCGCAGGAACCGGCAGAACGCGCTCATCCGGCGCTCGTCGGCGACGCTCCACCGGGTCGCCGCCTCCTGCTGGTCGGCGGGGCGGTGGGTGCGGAACTTCAGCAGGGTGAAGAGCTGCCCGTCCTTGCCGACGCGCTCCTGCCGGAAGATCACGCCGGGTCCCTCGACGGCCCGCAGCACCAGCGCGCAGACCGCGAGGACCGGCGCGGCCGCGAGCAGCAGGACGCCCGACACCGCGATGTCCAGGAGCCGCTTGCCGAACCCGGTCCCGTGGCACCCGGCGGTCAGCGGACGGCAGGCGAACCCGGCCACGTACTGCCGGGGCCCGTCCGGTCTGTGCCCGCCCTCCGCGCAGTGCGGGTCGAGCTCCCACAGGTCGCAGCCCAGACCGTGCAGCGCCGGCAGCCACCCGGTGAGCCCGGGACCCCGTCCGGCGAGGAGGAACACGGCACGGACGTCGTTCTGGATCACCGCCCGGTGGAGTTCGTCCTCCGTGCAGAGCACCGGCAGCTCGGGCCCGGACTCCGCCGCCGCCTCACGATCACCGTCCTCTTCCTGTGGCGGGTCCCCCGTCTCGCTGACGATGCCGACCGGCCGCATGCCGCAGCCGGGGCGCCGCAGCAGCGCCGCGGCCACCCCGCGCGCCTGCCCGCTCGGCCCGAGGACCAGGACCGGGCTGGGCCTGCGCAGGGTGGCGGCCCGCCGCTGCCGGTGGACGAGCGCGCGCCCGCAGAAGCTCAGCAGGCACTGCGCCGCGGCCATGCCGAGCAGCGTGCCCGGCGGGAGCGGCCCCGCCCCGGGCAGCGCGGACGCGAGGACCGCGGTGAGGGACCAGCCGAGCGCGATCCGCCCGGCGAGCGACGGCAGCCGGCCGAGCGTGTCGGGCAGCGCGGCGTACTCGTACAGGCCGCCCCGCGCGTTCAGGAGCAGCACACTGGCCACCAGCAGGGGCGCCAGTACGGCCTGCTGCCGCGGGTCGTCGAGGAGCAGCAGCCCGAGGAGGGCGGCGGCGCAGTCGGCGGCCACCAGTGCGGCGGCCGAGCGGCGGCGGCGGGCCGGCCGCCGTGCCGACGCCCCGGCGCGGCGGACCGTCGCCTCGCGTGGTGCGACGACGAAGGTTCCGGGTGGGGCCTGGGTGTCCTGCCGTGGCTGAGCCGATGAGGAGGCAACGGTCCGTTCCGCACTCACGTGGTGGTGCACTCCCTGTATCCGGTGGGCGCCGTGCCCAGAAGCTCGCCGTAGACCGCGTCGATCGCGGCCGCGGCACACCGTGCGTCGTGGTGGTCCAGTACGTGCCTGCGGCCCCGCCGCCCCAGCTCGGCGCGGAGCTCTCCGTCCCGCAGCAGGGCGACCAGCGCCCGCGCCAGGGCTTCGGGGTCCTCCGGCGGTACGAGGGCGTGCGCGCGGTGGGCCGGCGGGAGGCTCTCGCGGGCACCGTCCACGTCGGTGACCACCACCGGACGGGCACAGGCCATGGCTTCGAGCGGGGCCAGCGCCATGCCCTCCCAGCGGGACGGCAGGACGACCACGTCGGCCGCCCGGTACCAGGGCGCGGCGTCGGCCGCCGCCCCGGCGAACGCCACCTCCGGCCCGGCCCACTCCCGCAGCCGCTCCCCGTCGAGCCCGTCGCCGACCAGCACCAGCCGGGCCCCGGGCACCCGCGCGGCCACCGCGGGCCAGGCGCGCAGCAGCACGTCCTGCCCCTTCTGCCGGCAGAGCCGCCCGACGCACACCACGAGCGGCCCGCCCGCGGGGTCGTGACCGTCGGGCGCGACCCCGTCGGGCGTGAACCGGCCGGTGTCCACGCCGTTGGGGACCACCGTGTACGAGCCGACGACACCGGCCCGCAGGCCGGTGACTCGCTCGGCCTCGCTGACGCAGACGATGCGCGTCGCCCAGCGGGCCGCGCGGCGCTCCCAGAGGCGGGCCACGAGTGCGGTGGGGCCGCCCACCGCCTCGAAGGACCAGGCGTGCGGCTGGAACACCGTGGGGATGCCACCGCGCAGCGCGAGGCGCGCGGCGAGCCCGGCCTTGGCGCTGTGCGCGTGGACGAGCGCGGGCCCCGCCGTACCGATGACGCGCTTCAGGTCCCTCACCTCGGCCGCGAGGCGGGGGCCGGGGGAGCGGGACGCGCCCCAGGGGTGGACGCGGATGCCGAGGGCGCCCAACGCCGAGGCCAGGAAACCGTCCTGAGGGCACGCCACATGTACGTCCGTACCGGCGGCGGCCTGCGCCGTGGCCAGGTCGACGACGACCCGCGCCACGCCGCCGTCCACGGGCTGGCTGACGTGCAGGATCCGAGGGGGCGGGGGTGCTGAAGGCAGAGGCATGCGCGTCTCCCTTGAGTCAGTGCGGAGCGACGCGGGGCTCACCACGGAGAAGTTGGGGCGATGTGCGGCGAATGTACGAATCAGTAGGCGTATGAGTGGAATGTCCTAAAGGGAAGCGCAACTGTAACCGCTGAAGCGAGCCGCTCCGGCGACCTCGGTACGTGTGTCGGATTGGTGAAGAGGGCCGCGGACGGCATCCGTACGTGTGATCGGTGGCAGCACGGGGCAGCGGAGGTCCCCGGCGCTCCGGCGGACCCGCGGCGCCGTCACCGCAATGAATCGCGCCCCTTATCACCCGTCTGGGCGCACAACTCGGCGTCGAGGTCGGCAGTTGATGCCTCTAGACGGGCATCCCGCCCGTACGTCGCATCATCACCAAGGAGCAGCACCCCATGTCGCGTACCACCAAGGCTCTCGCCCTGTCCGCCGTCGCCGCCGCAGCCGTGGCCGGATCCGCGGGTGTCGCTGCCGCCGACGCCGGCGCGCAGGGAGCCGCCACCAGCTCCCCCGGCGTCATCTCGGGCAACGCCGCGCAGGTGCCGGTCCACGTCCCCGTCAACGTGTGCGGCAACAGCATCAACGTCATCGGCCTGCTGAACCCGGCGTTCGGCAACCAGTGCGCCAACGACTGACGCACCGTCCGATCTGAACGGCCGTCCCCGTGCGAACGGGGGCGGCCGTTCCGCGTGCCCCGAATGGAGTGTGCGCCCCCCGGCCGCCGACCGACCGTCACATCCCCGCCTCACCTGCGCGGATGTCCTCACGTCCGGAGCGAGCCGGGGGCGCCGCCGGGGGCCGCTCGGTTGCGGGCGGCGTACGCGACTCCCACGGTGATCACAAGATCCGACGCATCACCGAAAGGGAACACTATGCGCGCTCTGCCCGTACGGCGCCTCGCGACCACCACCCTGTGCGCGACGCTGATCCTCGGCACGGCAGGCCCGGCCTTCGCCTCCGAGGGCGACGCCACCCGCGACGACGCCCGGACCGCCCCGCGCGCTCCCGCCCCCGATGCGAAGGCGCTGCTCGGCCAGGTCCAGCAACTCGACAACCCCGGCGGTGTCCTCACCCCGATCACCGACCTGCTCACCGCGGTGCTCACTGCGAAGGACCACAAGCTGGCCCCCGAAGACGTCGAGAAGCGCACCCCGGAGGTGCGGCAGGCGCTGGACGCCGTCGCCCCGGCGCAGCTCGGACCGAAGGAAAACTCCGCGGCCAGGCTGCAGAAGGCGGTCGACGACCTGCTCAGGTCGGCCTCGGACGGCGACTCCAAGTCCGCGCTCGGGGGCATCACGCCGGTCATCACGGGCCTGGTCGACACCCTCCTCGCCACCGTGCTCGGCGACGGCCTGCTCAAGCAGAACACCCCCGCGGCGCCCAAGTCCCCCGGCGAGGACCTCACGGACACGGAGACCGCGCCCGAGACGGCCGCCCTCCCGCAGATCTCCGGGCTCTGAGGCGCCTCTTCACCGGTAGTCAACCGCCGCAATAAAAAGGCCGGTTGATATGAGGATGGACGCGGTCTTCATTCGAGTGGGCCCCCGGAAGTTTCAGGGCCAGGGGTTTCCGTACCGGCCCGCGCTCGTTAGTCCCGGTGAAGAGAGACGACAGGCAATCGATGCCTGAACGGTGCTCGCCAAAGGCGGCCCGCGTCGCCGAAGAAAGGAACCCGATGAAGGCCCTGAAGGCTGCCGCTGTCCTTGCCGGTTCGATCGCCATCGCCGGCTCCGCCGCTCCCGCGTTCGCCGACAGCCTGACGCCCACCAGCCTGAACGGTGGTCTGGAGAGCATCGCAGGGCAGTCCCTGCTCGACTTCAAGCCGGTGGGCACGAACATGCTCGACACCAAGAACAAGGACTCCGTCATCAACACGGTCAAGGACACCGCGGAAGGCCTGAACTCCGCCGGCGGCCCCACCGAACTCCTCGGCGGACTTCCGCTCGCCAAGTAGAGCCCGCCGAATTCCCGGGCTGAGGACGCCAATTGGCTGCACAGGGTGAAGTAACCCCTACGGGCGGCACCGATCGCCGTCCGAGGTCGCGCAAGGGCCGGTCACCTCTTCCACGGACCGGCCCTTCGGCGCGTCACCGGAGCCGACCGGGTGACCCCATCGTGTGATGGCGGGCCCGGGTTGGGCCACACGGGTGACAACCGGACCGGACCCGTCCGTCCGCGTCTATACGGTTCCCCCCATGACCTCAACATCCAGCGAACAGCGCCCCTTTCATGAGACTGACCTGGGAACCCTGGCTGTGCTCGCCTGGAGCGGCGAGCACCCCGAGGACGACAAGGACATGCCCTTCCTGCTGGCCTACTCCCTCGGTGACGCCGAGGGCGGCCCGGAGACCACCGCCGAGGCGCTGCGCACCGTCCTCGACGAGGCGGGGCTGCCCATCGGAGGCCCTCTCGTCGACGGGGCACGCCACCCCTCCCTGCCGGTGAGCCTGCTCGTCCAGAGCGACCAGGCCGTCGTCAACATGCCCCAGCTCAACGCGCAGTGCGTGGTCCCGCCGGAGTGGCTCGCCGCCGTCAAGCTGCGCGGATACGCCTACTTCATGGCCACCACGCGCGCGTGGCCGGAGGCCAAGCCCGGCGAGCCCGTCCCGGAAGACCGCCTCCGCGAGTTCGCCAGTGCCGAGGAGACCCTGCTCAACGCCACGCACTGCCTGCTGCCCGCGCGCAGCCTGCGCTGATGCGCCGCACCACCCAACTGCCGCCCCGGGTGCCGCCGCAGGCCGTCGGCGGCCCCGGCGCGGACCCCGCCGCCACCCCCGCACCGGACGGCACCCGCGAGCAGCGGGGCGGCCGGCGGCTCGGTCTGCTCCTCGTGGTCACCGGCGCGGCGGGGCTGCTGGCGGCGTGGGTCATCACCCTCGACAAGCTCAGACTCATGGCGGACCCGGACTACGTCCCCGGGTGCAGCCTCAACCCGGTGGTCGCCTGCGGCAACATCATGCGGAGCGAGCAGGCGGCGGCCTTCGGCTTTCCCAACCCGCTCCTCGGCCTCGCCGCGTACGCCGTCGTGATCTGTGTCGGCGCCGGCCTGATCGGCGGCGCCCGCCACCCCCGCTGGTACTGGCTCACCTTCCACGCGGGCACGGCATTCGGTGTCGCGTTCTGCGGCTGGCTGCAATTCCAGTCCCTCTACCGAATCAATTCCCTCTGCCTGTGGTGCTGTCTGGCCTGGGCCGCCACCACCCTCATGTTCTGGTACGTGACAGCACACAACGTACGTTCCGGAATTCTGCCCGCACCCCGGAGCCTCCGTACTTTCATGGCGGAATTCACCTGGGTATTTCCCGCCGCGCACCTGGGCATCATCGGCATGCTGATCCTGACGCGCTGGTGGGACTTCTGGACCGGCTGAACACCGGTGGAACCGCACGGCGAAAGGACGGGCCCGACCCGATGGAGAAGCGCCTGGCCGACCGGGTGACCCGCCGCCACCTCATCGGGGCCGCGGCCACCGCGCTCCTCGGCGCCGCGGGCATCGTCCGGGCCCTGCCGGACCCGCCAGGACCGGACCGGCCGCCCGCACCGGGCCCGCCGGCCGCATCCGCGGAGCCCCCGTTCGACGAGACGTACCGGGGCCGGCGCATCCAGGGGGAGCCCATGGCCGGGGAGGCCGGGCACGGCTCCGGCGCCTGGCACGTCACCGTCGACGGGCGGCGGCTCGCGCTGCTGCGCCGCGCGGACGGCAGCTACCTGAGCATGGTGGACCACTACGAGTCGTACGCGACGCCGCTGGCCGCCGCCCGCGGAGCCGTCGACGAACTCGGCCCCCACCAGGCCCTGAGCGGCCGCGGCCACTGAACGCCGAAGGGACGGGCATGGTCCACCAGCGCAAGAACCAGCGGAACCTCGGCCGGGCGGAGCGGCGCCGCTTCGTCGACGCGGTGCTGAAGCTCAAACGCCGGGGCGAGTACGACGAATTCGTCCGCATGCACATCGACTTCTACGTGTCGGACGGGGAGCAGCGCCTCCGCGTCGCCCATATGACCCCGTCGTTCTTCCCCTGGCACCGTCGCTTCCTGCTCGAGTTCGAGCGGGCCCTCCAGCGCGTCGATCCCGGTGTCGCCGTGCCCTACTGGGACTGGACGAAGGACCGCAGCCCGGCCGCTTCACTGTGGGGGGCGGGCCTGATGGGCGGGAACGGGCGGCGCAGCGACCGGCAGGTCATGACCGGGCCGTTCGCGTACAAGCACGGGCAGTGGGTCATCAGGGACGGGGTCACCGACGGGGACTTCCTCACGCGTGACCTGGGGCGCCCCAGGGATCCGATCGCCCTGCCCACGGCGCGGGACGTGGCGCGCGCCATGGCCGACCCCCGCTACGACGTGCCGCCGTGGAACTCCACGTCGCCGAAGGGCTTCCGCAACAAGCTGGAGGGGTGGACGTCGGCGCGCGGCAAGGAGCGGTGGCAGAACCACAACCGGGTCCACCGCTGGGTCGGCGGCCACATGCTGGGCGGGGCCTCGGTGAACGACCCGGTCTTCTGGCTCAACCACGCCTTCGTGGACCTGCTGTGGGACCGCTGGCAGCGCAGGCACCCCGGCTCCGCCCCCTACCTGCCGGAGCGGCCGCCGGGCCCCGGCTCGTCCGAGCACCGGCGCATCGTCGCCCGCGACGAGCCGATGCCGCCCTGGAACGTCACGCCGGGCCGGCTGCTGGGGCACAAGGGCCTGTACGCGTACGCATGACGGACCCGTACGCGTGAGGAAGCCCCCGGCGGCAGGCGCATCGGGGGCTTCGTCGGGGTTCGGGTCAGCCGCCGTAGCCGGAGTTGCCGCCGTTGGGGGCGCCGTGGCCGCCCTTGTGGTGACCCTTGTGGTCGCCCTTGTGACCGCCCTTGTGGCCACCGTTGTTCACGCAGGGGTTGCCGAAGGTGGGGTTCAGCAGGCCGATGACGTCGACGGTGTTGCCGCAGAGGTTCACCGGGACGTGGACCGGGACCTGGAGCAGGTTGCCCGAGATCACGCCGGGGGAGTTGGCGGCGGCACCCGACGCGCCGGCGTCCGCCGTGGCCATGCCGGCGCCGCCGAGGACGACTGCTCCGGTGGTGAGGGTGACAGCGGCTGCCTTCGCGATGCGAGACATCACGTTCTCCTTTGATTCGGATAGAGCGGCTGCCCACACGCAACCGCATATTGTCCAACGGCATTCGTCAAGGCGAAGTCACGGCCCGGAAGCGCGGCGCGAACACGCTGAACCAATTCTTGCGGAATTTCGGGGACGTATTCCCGCGAGACATGCGGGCCATTAGTGGGACGACAATAAGTGGGAAAAGTAGCCCGGTCGGGTGGCGGTGGCGCGCGCGGCCGTCGGCCGACCCGTGACCTTCGGGCGGTTCAGCCGGTTCTGAAAACATGACATCAGCACGACGACTCATCGCCGCCGTCTCGCTGGCCGCCGGAGCGGTGGCCCTGGCCACCCCGGCAGCCCAGGCGTCCGCCCCCGCCCCCACTCAGGACACGGGAAAGATGGAGGTGCTCGACACCGTCGACGGCCTCGGGAGGGTCGGCATGCCCGCGGACCAGGCAGCCCGTATGCCGCACCTCAAGGACCAGCTCACCGGCCTGAACCAGCTGAACGAGCTGAACCGGCTGCGCACGCTCACCGACCTGGTGGCTCCCATCACGAACCTCGTGCCCGGCATCCAGTAGGCCGGTGGGCGACGGTCAGAGGAGCCGCACTCCGCGATCGGCCAGGTAACTCACCGGATCGATGTCCGAACCGTATTCCCGCCGGGCCCGTATCTCCAGATGGAGGTGCGGGCCCGTGGCGCGTCCGGTGGCCCCGGTGCTGCCGACGAGGTCCCCGGCGGCTATGTCGGCCCCCTGGCGCACCGCGATGCTCGACAGGTGGGCCACGAGGGCGTAGTGGCCGTCCGGCATCCGGACCGTCACGGCGTTGCCGTACGCGCCCGACCACCGGGCGACGAGGACGACGCCCCCGCCCACGGCGTAGGCGGGCGTCCCCGTCGGGACGGCGAGGTCGATGCCCGTGTGGTGCCCGGCGAGCCAGTCGCCGCGCACTCCGTAGGCCGCCGTGACCCTGAACGCGCGGCGCAGGGGCAGCGCGTACTGCTGCGGCGGCCCCTCGGGGATCGCGCGGTTCCGGGACGGGCCGTAGAGGTCGTCCGCCGCTGCCAGGCCGGCTTCGAACTCGGCGTCGTATCCACCGGTGCAGACGTGGTCCGACGAGGAGTGGTCCGACCGGGCGACGGCGCGGGACGCTGTCGCCGGGAGCGCGCCGCCGGCCAGCAGCGCCGCCGCGGCACTCAGAGCACGACGCCGTGTGGGGGCCGCTTCCGCCACGCTCGCTATGTCCTGTTCCATGCCGCCACCTCACTGGTGCCGGGCCGGGACCGCATCTCGGGTGACCCGCCCGGCGTATGGCGCCCGGGCCGGCCCCGCCCCGGTTCAGGCCGGCGGGGACACCCCTTCGCCCGTGCTGAGCTCGGCCGGTGGCGGCCAGTGGGGACGGGCCGGCTCGGGGAGGGAACGCAGGGCCTGGCCGACCGAGGTGTGCGAGGAGAACAGGGCCGTGCTCCCGCTGTGCTCGAGCAGCGCGGCCAGCCGGCGGCCCACCCCGGCGAGCATCAGCTCACCGGCCCGCCGCCGCAGCAGCCAGTGCAGGGCGAGCAGGCAGTTCAGGCCGCGCGAGTCGCAGAACGTCAGCGCGGTCACGTCGAGGACGATGTGGCGCCGGCCCGCGTCGACCGCGCCGGCCAGGGTGTCCATGAAGAACTTCTCGGAGGCCTGGTCGAGTTCGCCGCTGAGCCGCAGCACGGCGCAGAGGTCGGAGTGGGCGAGGCGCGCAATGGACAGACGGTGGGACGGCATGCCCATCACACCTCCAGGGGCCGTCAGGTACGCCGGTCCGACGGCAGGCCGCCGGACCGGCTCGGGAGATCTGCTCTCCGGGTATACAGGATCGACAGGGAGACGTCAGCCCACCGGGGCCAAGTCACAGCTGACACCCGGCGCCGGAACCCGGCCACTCGAAACGGGCAATTCACCCGTCCGTCCGGCAGCGGGACACACCCCGGACGCCGCCCCGACGCATACGTTGGTGCTCCCCGGTCCCCCTCCCGAAAGTCGACAGGAGCGCGCGTGAAGATCGATTGCGCCGGTGGCGGGCCCGCCTCCCTGTACCTGGCCATCCTCGCCAAACTCCAGGACCCCGGCCACGAGATCACGGTCCACGAGCGGCACGCGGCCGGCAGCAGCTACGGCTGGGGCGTGACGTACTGGCCGGATCTCCTCGCGGACCTGCACGCCCACGACCCCGAATCCGCCCGGCTCATCGAGGAGCACTCCGTCCGCTGGCAGGGCGGATTCGCCTATGTGGGCGACCGGACGACAGCGCACGACGGCGACCCCGGGCACGCCATCAGCCGCCACCGGCTGCGGACGATCCTCGCCGACCGGGCCCGCTCACTGGGCGTACGCCTGGAGTTCGGCCGCGAGATCGGCAGCCGCGCGGAGCTGCCCGGCGCGGACCTCGTCGTCGCGGGCGACGGTGCGCACAGCAGGCTCCGCACGGAACACGCGGACCGGCTCGGCACCCGGCTCACGACGGGCGCCAACCGGTTCATCTGGCTCGGCACGACCCGCGTCTTCACCGCGTTCACCTTCGCCTTCGTCGAGACCGACTACGGCTGGATCTGGTGCTACGCCTACGGGTTCAGCGCCGGACACAGCACCTGTGTCGTCGAGTGCTCCGCCACGACGTGGGCGGCGCTGGGCTTCGACCGGCTCGGCCACGACGAGGCCCTGCGCCTGCTGGAGAAGCTCTTCGCGGACCTGCTCCAGGGCCATGAGCTGCTGGGCCGCAGGGACATCGAGAGCCACGCCCAGTGGCAGGCCTTCCCCACCGTCACCAACGCGTCCTGGTCGCACGGCAACCTCGTCCTGATCGGCGACGCCGCCCACACCACGCACTACTCCATCGGGGCCGGCACCACCCTCGCGCTCCGCGACGCGATGGGCCTGGCCCGCGCGCTGCGGACCGTCACCGCTCCGGCGGAGCTCCCCGCCGCCCTCGCCACGTACGAGCGGGAACGCAAGCAGGCCCTGCTCTCCGTGCAGAGCGCCGCCCGGCACAGCGCCCAGTGGTACGAGAACCTGCCGCGCTACATGGCTCTGGAGCCGCACCAGATGTTCGCGCTCCTCGGCCAGCGGCACTCGCCGCTCCTGCCGTACGTGCCGCCGCAGCTCTACTTCCACGTGGACCGGGCCATCGGCCGCATGCAGGCCCTGCGCTGGCTCAAGCAGCGCCTGGGCCCCAGGCTCGCCCGCACGCTGCAGAGCCGCCGCGCCCAGGAGGGGAGCGGGCCCTAGGGTGTGCCGCGGGCCAGCCGGGTGAGCGTACGGACCAGGCCGCCTGGTCCGCGTTCGTGTGCGGGGACGGTGTCGCCGTGGCCGTCGGGGGAGACGGCGCCGACGACCGCGTCACCCCCGAGCACGACCAGCTCGCTCGGCAGGCCGAGGTCGCGCGCCCGGTGGACGACCGCGGCCGCGTCCCCGGAGAAGCGGGCGCTGAGGTCGATGACCAGCACGTCGGGCAGCAGCACCCGGGCCCGGGCGAGGGCCAGCGAGCTGTCGTCGGTGTGGGACAGGACGCACACCTCGGGGATGCTCTCGATCCGGGCGATCAGATCCTTCTCGTTCTCCCGCCCGACCAGCACCAGCACGGTAAGCACGCCCCCATCCTCCTCCGGGCGCCCGCCCGTGTCCTGGGCGAGCCGCCGGAGGAGGGGCGGTGTCCGTGGGTGCGGCTCAATACGCCTAGCGTCCGGCGGCGGCGTCGGTGCTGGTCCGTACCGACTCCATCCCCATGTCGACCACGTTCAGGGCGGTCTTGCCGCCGTCCAGGACCTGCCGGCCCGTCTCGGTCGGGTCCATCAGGGTCTCGCCGACGACGTGTCCCACGTTGCGCTCCCCCTCTTCGGCCGGGGCCGCGGCGGCGTGGGCGGGGGCGGCCGTGGCGACGGCGGCGGCGAACAGGGTCAGGGCGGTCAGCATGCGCTTGGAGTTGTTCATGGTCTCTCAAACGGCACAGAGCGCGGGAAGGTGCGCCGACACCGCCGGTAACCCGGGCAATTCCACCGTGCGAGCGATCCGCCGCGCGGTTCAGAAGTGCAGCATCGACATGAGTTCGGGGCTGCGCAGGCCGGTCGACATCTCCGGGAGGCGCCGGTCCGGCCGTACCCAGCCCGCGCGCTCGGCGGCGGCGACGGCGGCCGCCTCCGCCCGGTCCGCCGCGGCGTTCAGCGCCTCGTCCGCGCCGAGGGCGTCCCGGCCCGCCGCCGTCGACGCGGCCTGCGACGCCGCGAGGGCGGCACGGCAGGCGGCGACGGCCGGCTCGCTGTCGCCGTCGTGCGCCCGGCCCAGCTGGGCGGCCTGCGCGGCGGCGGCCGCGGCGTTGCGCGCGCAGCGGGAGTCCGCCGCCGGGTCGGGGGCGGACTCGGAGAGCACGGCGAGGGCTTGGACGGCGACGCGGGCCGCGTGGGCGGCCTGCCAGGAGGCGTTCCGCTCGGCGGCGTCAGCGACCACGGCGTTCCCGGCGTCCCCGGCATCGCGCTGCTCGATGGAGTGGCAGACCGACGCGGCGCGGAAGGCGGCGCTGCCGGCGCGGGCGGCGTGAGCTGCTCGCAGGGCCGCCTTGGGGTCGGTCCCGGGGGCGGCCCCGGGGGAGGGTGCTTCGTCGTGGGCGCGGTCGCTCATGGCCATCTCCTCGTCCGTGGGCGGGGGGCGTGCCGGGTGACCCCGGCAGGGTGACAGCTGGGACGTCAACAGGCCATACGCGTGCGGTGTACGGCTGCGGCCCCACCGGCCGGTCAGACCAGAATGCCGAGGGCCGAGTCCAGCGACCACGTCTGCCAGCTCCAGGTGAAGAGGGCGACCAGGGAGGCCAGCGCCATCATGAGGTTCTGGCCCTGCTCCGCCCAGTCGTGGATCATCAGGACGAGGTAGATCAGGTTGAGGACGAGGCCCGCGACGAGGGCGACCGGGGTGAGGAAGCCGACGATCAGGCCGAGCCCGAGGGCCAGTTCGGCGTAGGCGACGACGTACGCCATCAGGCGCGGGTGGGGCTTCACCACGACGTCGAAGCCCTTGCGGACGGCGGGCCACCGGTGTTTCTCGGCGATGCCCGCGGCCCACCCGATACCGCCGCCGCCGAACCACTCCTTCTTGTCCTTGTGGCGCCAGCTCTCCAGCCACCACAGCCCGATCCCGATCCGGAGTACGGCCACCCACTCGGCTCCGCCGAGCCAGATCGTCTGCATCGCGCCTCCCGCTCCGGCAATCTGACGAGGCGTCAGTTCAGCGGATCGGGCCGCAACGCGCAAGGGGTCGAGTTGCGGGCGGGCGCTTGCCGTCGTCCGGGTGAGGCCATAACCTCGATCCGACGGAATCTGATGGAGCGTCAGATAAGGGTCGTGGAAACCGGCAGGCAGTAGGGGGCACAGCAGTGGTCAGCAGCGAGGTCGGCACCAAGGAACTCCCCCGCGTCATCAGCGTGGACGATCACGTGATCGAGCCCGCGCACCTCTTCGAGAAGTGGCTCCCCGCCAAGTACCGCGACCGGGGCCCGAAGCCCTTCACGGCCGGCATCGGCGAGCTGGAGTACATCGGCGGGAAGTACAGGTTCACGACGGATCCGGCGGGCCAGATCACCGACTGGTGGGAGTACGAGGGCAACATCTTCCCGTACAAGCGCATCATCGCCGCCGTCGGCTTCTCGCGCGATGAGATGACGCTGGACGGCATCACCCGCGAGCAGATGCGCAAGGGCTGCTGGGACCCGCAGGCACGCCTCGCCGACATGGACCTCAACCACGTCGAGGCGTCCCTCTGCTTCCCGACCTTCCCCCGCTTCTGCGGGCAGACCTTCTCCGAGGCGAAGGACAAGGAGGTCGGGCTCGCCTGCGTCCGGGCGTACAACGACTGGATGGTGGAGGAGTGGTGCGGTGACAGCGGCGGCCGGCTGATCCCGCTCTGCCTGATCCCGCTCTGGGACGTGGAGCTCGCCGTCGCCGAGATCAGGCGCAACGCCGCGCGAGGGGTGCGGGCCGTCACCTTCAGCGAGATCCCGACGTATCTGGGGCTGCCGTCGATCCACTCCGGCTACTGGGACCCGTTCTTCGCGGCGTGCGAGGAGACCGGGACCGTCGTGAACATGCACATCGGCTCGTCGTCGCAGATGCCCGCCGCGTCCCCGGACGCGCCGCCCGCGGTGCAGGCCTCGCTCTCCTTCAACAACGCGATGGCGTCGATGATGGACTTCCTCTTCAGCGGCGTCCTGGTGAAGTTCCCGCGGCTGAAGCTCGCGTACAGCGAGGGGCAGATGGGCTGGATCCCGTACGCCCTGGAGCGCGCCGACGACGTGTGGGAGGAGCACCGGGCGTGGGGCGGCGTGAAGGATCTGATCCCGGAGCCGCCGTCGACGTACTACTACCGGCAGATCTTCTGCTGCTTCTTCCGCGACAAGCACGGCATCGAGGCGATCGAGACCGTGGGCGTCGACAACGCCACCTTCGAGACGGACTATCCGCACGTCGACTCGACGTGGCCGCACACCAAAGAGGTCGCGGCCGACCATGTCGGGCACCTGCCGTACGAGATCCAGTACAAGCTGCTGCGCGGGAACGCGATCCGCATGCTGGACCTGCCGTTCGACCGGACCGGCCGGTAGGCGGCCGACGGCGGATCGATACGGTTCATCCGACCCCCGACGGAGAGGCGATCGGATGAGCACCCCCCGGATCAGCACCCCCCTTTCGGAGACGCTGGTCACGCTCGGCCGCAGATACGTGCGTGACGCGCCCGGCACCTTCGGAAAGGCGGCGCTGGCCGCCCGCTTCCTGAACCCACGCCTTCGGGAGAGCCCTCGCCGCCGTGTCGTCGCCGACCGGTACGGCCACCGGTTCGCCGTCGACACCCAGGACCTCATCCAGCGCTACGTGTACCTCTTCGGGGCGTGGGAGCCGCACATGACGCGGTGGCTGCGCGGGCGCCTCGGCGCCGGGGACGTGTTCGTCGACGTCGGCGCGAACGTGGGCTACTTCGCCGTCCTCGGCTCCGGGCTCGTCGGTCCCGAGGGGCGGGTCGTGGCGATCGAGGCGTCCCCCGACTTCCACCGCCGTGTGCTGCGGCACGCGGAACTCAACGGGTGCGCCAACATCCGCGCGGTCAACGCGGCCGTCTCGGACGAGCACAAGCGGCTCACGTTCATCCTCGCCAGCTCGAACAACATGGGCGCGAACAGCATCGTCCCGTACGACGGGCCCGCCGAGTCCACCTTCGACGCGGACGCCACGCCGCTGCCCGAACTGCTCGCGCCCGACGAGCTCGCCGGGGCACGGGTCATCAAGATCGATGTGGAGGGGGCGGAGGGCGGCGTCATCAGGGGACTCGCTCCGGCCCTCGGCCGGCTGCGGCACGATGTGGAGATCGCCGTGGAGGTGACCCCCGACCGCATGACGCAACTCGGCGACTCCGTCGAGGAGTTGCTGGACACCATGCGGAAGGAGGGGTTCCACCCTTACCGCCTGATCAACGAGTACGCGCCCGACGGCTACCCGGGCGCGATCCGCCGCCCCGCGCCTCCGGTGCGGTGGCGGCAGCCGGTGACCGGCGAGACCGAGCTGGTCTTCTCGCGGATCGACGCGGAGACGCTGGAGTGAGCAGCCGTCAGCCGGTGCCGGGCGGGAAGCGCCAGGGGAAGCCCGCGAGCGCTCTGGCCCTGGCCTCCACCACCGCCATCCGCGCCGCGCGCTCAGCCGTGTCGACGTGGGCGCTCTGGCCGGTCGCCTGGCCCTCCCACTTGCGGTAGAACAGGCCCACCTCGGAGGAGAACCAGCCGCGGGACACGGCGTCGAGCGCCAGCAGCAGGCCCGTGTCCTCGGAGGCGGGCAGCGCCATCCAGCCGCCCAGGGCGAGGAGCAGGTCACGGCGGACGCAGAGCGTCGCGGGGTGGACCGGCGCACGGTAGTCGTGGCTCGCCCAGTGGTCGAGGACCGTTCCGCGCTCGACGGGCCCGTGCGCCGGGTCGCCGGGGAACCCGACCGTGGAGCCGTCGGGCAGCAGGTCGAGCGCCCGGGAAGTGGCCCACCCGATGGCCGGATCACCTTCGAGCGCCGCGAGGTCGCGGGCCAGCGCGCCCGGAGCGAGCCGGTCGTCGGCGTCCAGGATCTTCACGTACTCACCGTCGGCGTGCGCGAGCGCCATGGTCCGCGCGACTCCGGGACCGCCGGGCCGCCCCTGGCGGAACGACACGCGCCCGTCGTCGGGGACGTGCGGCGCGACCCGGTCGCCGCGGCCGTCCTCCTGGATGAGCCAGTGCCACTCCCAGCCCGCCGGGAGCTCCTGCTCACGGAGCGAGTCGTACGCGTCGGCGAGGAACGGCGCCGAGGGCGCGTGGACAGCGGTGACGATGATGATCCGCCGGAGCACGGCAGTCACCACCTTTCCAGGCAGAGTCGACGAGTACGCCAAGAAGTTTCGGTACGAAACGATCTCACGCCTTAAAACCTGAACGGGTGACCGCACATACGCGCCGACAGCCGTGTACTCGAATAGTGCTGGAGTAATGGAAGGGCCCGACCGCTGGCGACGGGGGATGCACCAGCGATCGGGCTCTGGTTACAAGAGTAACAAGGCTTATTGCGCGGCGGGAGTCAACTCTGCGACTCAATCATGGAGTTGTGATCGGGATCACGCCGGGGAGCGGGCCGTTACTCGTCGCACGGCGGGTCGAACGAGAGGCGGGGAAGATACTCATCCCATTTCTCACGCGTCAGAACACCCCGCGTGGTCGAACAAATACGGCTGACCGCTTCATCCGTGTCCAGGTCCCACAACCGGACCGTATCCGTCCCGCTCGACACCCCGAGCAGGTGGCTCTTCGGGCTGAACGCCAGGAAACTGCCCGTCTTGGCGTTGGGGCTCATCGACTGCCCGATGGGCGAGACGTCCGAGGGGTCGCCGACATCCCAGAGCCGGACCGTGTTGTCGTTGCTGCCCGTCGCCAGGGTGCGGCCGTCCTCGCTGAACGTCAGCGACACCACCGCGTCGGTGTGCCCCGTCAGGGTCGCGTCGAGGCGCGGCTTCTTCCGGCGGTCGGTGACGTCCCAGAGCCGGACCGTCCCGTCGTCGCTGCCGGCGGCCAGCGTGCGGCCGTCCGGGCTGTATGCGATCTCGTTGACCGGCCCCAGATGTCCCTTGAGGGGCGCGCCGAGCCGGGTGACGTGGCGGGGGTCCGTCACGTTCCAGCGCCGGACGGTGGCGTCGGCGCTGCCGCTGACGAGCGTGCGGCCGTCCTTGCTGAAGTCGAGCGAGTTGACGTACCCCTGATGGCCGGTGAGCGGCGGGCCGAGTCTGCGCATGCGCGACGGCGAGCTGACGTCCCACAGCTGGATGGTGCGGTCGGTGTCCGCGCTCGCCAGCACGCGCCCGTCCGGGCTGAAGGCGAGCGCGGCGGCGAACCGCGTCCGCAGCGCGACGGGCGGACCGTACGAGACGGGATGCTCGGGATCGGCGACGTTCCACAGCTGCACCGCGCGGTTGCCCGTGAGCACCGCGAGTGTGCGGCCGTCCGGCGAGAACAGCGGCGAACGGACATCCCCCTCCCCGGGCCGCAGCGGCTTGCCCAGCGCCACCGGCCGATCGGGGCGCCGCACGTCCCACAGCCGGACCTTCTCGTCCCCCGCCCCGGTCGCGAACACCTTCCCGTCGGGGCGGAACGCGCCGATCCGGCCGAGCATGTCCGCCGTCGAGATCGACCAGAGGCGCACCTTGTTGTCGCCGGTCCCGGTGGCCAGCGTCCGCCCGTCCGGGCTGAACCCGAGGGCGTACATCTCCCCGCTGCTGCCCGAGAGCGGCTCACCGACCTGCGACGGACGCGCGGGGTCCCGGACGTTCCACAGACTCGCCGTGCTGTCCGCGCTGGCGGCCGCGAGCATCGTGCCCGCCGGGTTGAAGGCCACCGACCACAGTGGGCCGGTGTGGCCGGTGAGCGGTGTGCCGAGCGCCTTGCCGCGACGGGGGTCCCGCACGTCCCAGAGCCGGATCGTATTGTCCACGCCACCGCTGGCGAGAGTGGAGCCGTCCGGGCTGAAGGCGACGGAGTGCGTCGTGCTCGTGTGCCCGCGCAGCACCTTGCCGATCGGCTCGGGGCGGCGCCGGTCGGCCGTGTCCCAGAGCCTGATCGGGCCGTTGTCGCCGCCGGCCGCCAGCGTCCGCCCGTCGGGGCTGAACGCCACGGACCGCACGGCCGCGGTGTGACCGGTCAGCTTGGCGAGCGCCTTCGGCCGGGCCGGCTCCGCCACGTCCCACAGGCGTACGGCGTGATCCTCGTTGGCGGAGGCCAGGGTGCGCCCGTCCGGGCTGAAGGCGAGCAGATAGATGGTGCCGCCGCGCCCGGTCACCGGCGAGCCGAGCGGCCGCGGCCGGCGCGGGTCCCGTACGTCCCACAGCCGGATCGTGCCGTCGTCCGAAGCGCTGGCGAGCGTCTTGCCGTCCGGGCTGAAGACCGCGGTGCTCACCCAGCTCTTGTGACCGGTGAGCGGCTTGCCCAGCGGTTCGGCGTTCGTCGGGTCCGACACGTCCCACAGCCGGACGGTCCTGTCGTAGCTGGCGGTGGCCAGAACCCGCCCGTTCGGACTGAATGAGGTGAGGTACACGGCACCCTTGTGACCCAGGAGCGGTGTGGCCAGCGGCGCGTTCACGATCGAGATCAGCCGGTTCCGTACGCCCTCGTCGCCGGGCCGCAGCCGGTGCGCCACCAGGTCCAGCTGCGCGGACAGCGACGGATCCGTGTGCTGGGCCCGGTCGGCCTCGGCGACGACCTGCTGGAACACCGCGTCGTCCCGCTGCTGCCGCGCCACCACCGCCGATACGACGGCCACCATCGCCAGTACGACGAGGACCGCCACCGCGCCCCGGCTGAGCCAGACCAGACGCCTGCGCAGCCGGCCCGAAGCGGCCAGGAACTCCACCGCGACCCGGGTCAGATACGTGTCGCCCGCGCTCTTCGCCCAGGCGCTCGCCTGTTCGAGCCGGGAGCCCCGGTAGAGCAGCGACGAGTCGCGCCCGGAGTCCTCCCAGGCCTTCCCGTCCTCCTCCAGACGCTGGCGCAGCAGATGGTCGTTCCGGTCCTCGTCGATCCACTCGCGCAGCCGCGGCCAGGCGTGCAGCAGCGCCTCGTGCGTGATCTCCACGGTCTCCGCGTCGAGGGTCACGAGGCGGGCGCGGACCAGCGCTTCGAGCGATTCCTCCGTCTTGTGCGGGTCCGTCGACTCCTCCGCCAGCTGGCGGCGCGTCCCGCGCCTGCGGGTGGCCTGGGTGTCCTCGCCGAGCCGGACGAGGCGGAGCAGCAGCAGCCGCGCGGCCGTACGGGCGGCCGGGTCGAGGCCGGACCAGGCACGCTCGGCGGTCGCCGCCACCGCGCCCTGGATGCCGCCCGCCGCCCGGTATCCGGCCAGCGTCAGCCGCCCCGTCTTCCGGCGCTGCCAGGTGGCGAGCAGCGCGTGGGAGAGCAGCGGCAGGACACCGGCGTCGTGCGCCCCGCGCGGCCCGTCCGTGCTCACCTCCCGCACGATCAGCTCCGCGAGACCGGGTTCGAGCTCGAGCCCGACGGCCTTGGCGGGACCGGTCACCGCCTTGCGCAGCTCGCCGGTGGTCAGCGGCCCGAGCACCATGTGCCGGTGCTGGAGCGCGTCGGCGAGTTCGGGATAGCCGAGGCACTCCTCGTAGAAGTCGGCACGTATGCCGAGGACCACAAGGGCGGGGGCGCCTTCCCCCTCCCCGCCGGGACTGCAGGCGGCATGGAGCAGTTGGATGAAGGCGCGCCGCTCCGACTCGTCCGGGCAGAGAGTGAAGGTCTCCTCGAACTGGTCGACGATGATGACGGGGCGGGTGGCAGGGGTGCGGGTGGTGCGTTCCGTCCAGGCGGTGACGGACTCGCGTACAGATCGGCTGAATTCGGGCGTGACGGGCTCGTCGGCCGTGCCCTCCTCCGGGACGGCGTGCGCGAGCTCGGGTATCTGCCGGAGCAACTCGGCGAGAGGCTCGCTGCCCGGTACGAGCTGCAGGACAGGGCCGGTGGTCCGGCCGCCCTCCTCGTCCAGCGCGCCGTTGCGCAGCGTGGGCACGAGGCCGGCGTTCAGCAGGGACGACTTTCCCGCGCCGGACGCGCCCACGAGCATGACCAGACCGCCCGTCGCCTCCGCCGCGCGGAGCTGGCGGACGAGGGCCTCCGTGCTCCGCTCCCGGCCGAAGAACCACTGGGCGTCCTGCTGCCGGTACGAGGCGAGCCCCCGGTACGGGCAGACGCTCGGGGCGGCCGGATCCTCGGCGCCCGGCGCGTCCCTGTCCTCCTCGGAACCCGGGGCGCGCTCGCCGACCGGATCGGCCACCGCGCGCTCCCACAGGCGGTGCCACTGGGCCATGTCGTAGAGGCCGGCGGAGACGGGCGCGGGACGTTCGCGCCGCGCCTCGGGGATCAGCACGTGCAGCACCGCGGCGAGCGCGGCGAACTGGGCCGGCACGTTCTTCGCCCGCCGCCAGTCGCTGATGCGCTGGGCGGACACCCGTACGGGCCGCCCCCGCTCGTCGACCCGCTGGAGCCGGACGACCGCTTCGGCCACGCGCTTGAGGGGCGGGTTACCGGCTTCCTTGTACAGCAGCGCGAGACGTTCCGCGAAGCTCGTGCGTGCCCCTGAGTCGGAACTCAAGGCCCCCACCCCTTACTTCCGCCGCGCGTGGACATCCGGACCGGAAAACTCACTTTATACGGCTGACCTGCGCGAAAGAGGTCCGGACAAGGGCGCACCCTCCTCTGCGGGATCGGCAACTGGCAGGATTTCGTCGCAGTAGCGAACCAACCACGCAGCGTCCTGGCAGGTCACCAGCTCAGTGCTCGCGGAGACGGCGCACGCCACCGATCGTTCTGAGCCGGGCTTGCGTCACAGTGACGACGGGCTCGTCGCGTGGCCCGAGAGATCAGTGCGGCCGGTCATATGTGGACCATGTCCACATCAAAGACTTCTCCCGACTTCCTCTGATCCGCGCCGATACGAAGTTGCTCCACGGTCGGCGTTGTACGCGTCGATCGGTGCCGGTCCCCACGAGGGGAGGGACCGGCACCGGTCCGACGCGGCCCCCCTCCTTCCGGACCCTCCCATTCGGACCCTCTCCTGCCCCATTCGGACCCGCCCGCTCCTGATCTCAGGACCGGGTGACGGCCGGACCGGGGTCGGTGCCGGCGGGCGGTGCGAGGGTGACGGTGCCGTCGACGATGTCCCGCGCGAGGTCGGCCAGCGGCAGGCGATGGTGCCGGGCGTGGGCGCGCATCCGGTGGAAGGCGGTGTCCGGATCGGTCCCGTGCCGCGCGGTCAGAAAGCCTTTCGCCTGCTCGATGATGGTGCGGGTGACCAGCGCCGTCTCGAGCTGGGCCCGCACGGTGCGGTGCTGGTCGAGGGTGGTCTGCTGGAGCAGGGAGATGGCGGTGGCGTCGGCGAGGGCCCGGGCCAGGCGCCGGTTGGACTCCAGCAGGGGCCCGGGGACGCGGCGGAAGAGGTTGAGTACGCCGAGGGTCTCTCTGCGCAGCCGGATCGGGGTGGCGTGCACGGAGGTGTAGCCGTCGGGGCGGGCGCGGGCGGTGAACCGCGGCCAGCGCGGTGAGACCGTGCCCCTGAGGTCGTGATCGACCGGGCTGACCTCGCGGAAGGCGGTGCAGCAGGGCCCTTCGAGGGCGTCGAGTTCGAAGAGCTCGATCAGGCGGACGCGCTCGGAGGAGGCGGCCACCAGGGTCAGCGGCCCCTTCGGCAGGGCGAGCATGACGCCGGCGTCACCGATGTCGAGCAGGTCCATGCAGTGCTCGGCGACGCGGTAGAAGAACTCGGCGGGATCGAAGTCGTCGACCAGGGTGTCGGCCAGATCGATCAGCGCGGCGGTGATCCGCTCCTCACGCGGCAGCCCGGCGGCCGGTCCGTTGACCGAGGGCGGTTCCTGCGGCGGAAAAGACGATTCGGGCATGACGGCCTCCGGTCGGGGGGGGGGAGAGGGCCAGTGACCGGGGCCGGAAGCACACAACGGGGGCTGGGCGGAATACCACCCGACAACGACCTGACCTACCGCCAAGCTACTCCCCGCCAGGAACGCGAACCAGGCGCTCGGCACCTTTCACATATGCCTGCCGCAGGTGACTCCCACTCGGCTCCCGGGGCGCGGGCCTTCCCGCCGCCTCTCCTGGCCTCAGGCAGAGCGACTGGCCGCGGCAGGACGTGGACTGCCGTGGAAGACCTGGCTGGTGTGCCAGGAGCGGTGGATCGCGGCGACGGGGCGGGCACCCGGTTGAGGTCCGACGAGTGGCCGGCCGGCAAGCGCTATGACGTGCTCGCGGGCGGCCGGGCTGTGGCCGACGAAGCGCTGCGAGACCAGGACGCGGTGCCCCTCGCCGACACCCAGGACGCCCTTGTCGAACAGCTTGTGGTGCAGCGAGCACAGGCACAGCCCGTTGTCGACGTCGTCCGGTCCGTCGAACGCCCACCAGCGCACGTGCGCGGCCTCCAGCCCAACCGGCACCGCACCGATCCTGCCGTCGTAGCCGCAGAACGCGCACCGGTACTCGTAGGCCGTCAGGACCCGCTCCCGCATCCGCGGATCCCGCCGCCTCCGCACGGCGGCCGCCAGCTGTCCGGTCTCCGCCGGCTCCAGCTCCAAGCCGACGGATTCACACAGGTCACCATGGAGCGAAGGCGGAAAATGCAGGTCGAGCAGGACCCGTACCATCCGGCCGAGCAACTCCGGCTCACGCCGCAACGCCACCCGCAACTCCGGCGCCAGCCGCCCCGCGGCCCCCGCGGCCCGCAACTCCCGCACCCCGCTGCCGGGACTGCCCGGCCCACGATCGGTGCGCACCTCCCACACACCGTCGCTCACCAGGTGGTGGAACGGATACGCCGGAGTCGTCCTGTTCGCCGGCCCGTACTCGGCCAGCAACCGCTGCAGATCCTCCTCCACCGCGCTGTACCGCAGTTCACCACCGGCATCCTGCTGAAACCGGCCAAGGGCATACAGCAACAACAACGGCTTGTGCGGAGCGCGGGTCCCACTTCTGGTCCACTGCCTCAGCCTCGCGGTGCGCTCCAGCCAGTCCATGATGGGCGATCGTAGCCGCGGCGGAGGTCGTCCTGGGATCCACATCGCCCTCAAGCGGGGCAAGAGCGCCCCGGACTCGCGACATTCAGTACCTTCACCTGTCCGGCGGGGACACGTAGAGGCCGGCCGGTCGAGGGGTTCCACAGAACTACGTTGTCCTCGGCGACTCCGAACGAGAGGTACGGGGTGCGGGGTGAAAGCTTTCCACCCCGCTCGTTGAGGGCACGGGCCGAGACGGTCGGACGCACGCAGACCCAGTCCGCCGAGATACCGAAGTACGGCGGTGCCTCGGTGCGCCGGCTGGCCGCCTCCGTCAGTTTGTCCGCTGCCTGCTGAGGTGACGCGAGAGTCCACTCAACTGCGATGAGCAGGGCAAGGACGAGCGTGAGGGCGGCCATGGTGCCTGCGGAGACGCTCCGTGGGCGTATGAAGTGGAAGTAGCGCAGAACACCCCAGGCGGCGGCCACGAGGAAGACGGCAGCGAGGATGGGCCACAACAGCTTCACGGCTGCCGCGAGTTGATACACACCGCTGACCGCCGTCTCTTCAGGGGTCAGGGAAAGCTCGTCGGCGTAGCCGTCCTGCAAGATCCGTCCGGTGAATGGCAGTGCCGCGACGAGCAGTGTGGCGAGCAGCGGCAGGACGGTCACGGCCAGAACCTGCCATCGCCAGCGGCGGCCCAGCAGGATCAGACCGGTCACATAGAAGGCGATGACCGCCACCACCCAGGCGGTTCGCGGCTCGACCCCGTCGATGAACCCCGGGACACCGAGTGCGTAGACGGCCACCGCCAAGGTGGCCACGACACAGGAGGCCAGACAGCCGAGCTTCGTGCGGGCCGCGGGCAACGTGAACGCCGTCCACCAAGCGGGGACCGCGCAGATGAGAGCAAGAAGCCAGCACACCGCCGCGACCGGGGGCTTCGTGTGCTGGGCGGTCGTCAAGAAAAGAGCCATGGCGAGCAGAGGCACGCCGAAGAGCGCCAGCGCCCGGTTCAGGGCGTCTTCCCGGTGCTGGACAGTGCCGACGCGCCCTCTGCCGTCGAGGGGCCGCACGCTGATGTCGGAGCGTGGCCCGTCCGCGCGCAGGTGCCGCGCGAGGTGCAAGGCAGCGTCCCTACCCGCATGGATGCGGACGCGAACGTCGAGGAGCCCGGTGCGTGTGGCGCACCACCGCGCGACTGCCCGCCAGTACCGACGGAATCCCTGCGCGGCAGCGCTCTCGTTCCGGCGTCCCGTCGAGTGCGCCTGCCACTCGGGCTCCATCACGCGATCGGTCTCGTCGAGCCGGAACAGGCGGCCGTACAGAACTGCCTGTGCGGACCGGCTCAGCTCCGTGACTTGCCAAGCGGCTTCACGGTCAGCACGCCAAGAGGAACCGGTGACCGGAACCCGCACCCAGAAGAACTCGCTGACCCCGGCAGCGGGGCCGAAAGCCCGGCGTACCGTGCGCCGTTCTTTGGCACTGAGCTCGTGACACGGCCACCCCAGCTCCTGAATCCTCTGCCTGGCTCTCTCCCACTGAGGCTGTCCGCCTTGCACTTCGACCAGGGCGGTCACGGTGCAGTCCGGTCCGCGGGGAACCATTGAGTACCTCTCCCTTCACTGGAATGGGGTGACACGTGCAGCAGTTGGCGATGCGATGCGATGCGCTCTGCTCTGCCCAGCAGCTGCCCGCTCAATGATCGCGACTTGGCAGGGCGGTTGCCGGACCTTTCTGCATCGTGATGTCGTCATTGCGGTACCGGAGCTGTCGCAGGCTCCACTTGACGGCGGTGATGAGGTTCTTCGGGGACGGCGAAGAAGCGGTTGGCCATGATGGATCGCCGCAGGGTGGAATACGTCGGCGTGGCTCGCGAGCGGAGGTCTTCGTGGTCCCAGCTCACTCCCGTACACGGCTTGCGCGTCGATGCCTTCGGCGAGCAGACGCAATGGGAGTTGGCGCTCGACGCTCGTCTGGCGATGTACTTGGGCCTCTGCCGCCGGACGGGATGGGTCCGGCAGCAGAGGCCCGCGTCACGACCCTGCCTTACTTCCGGGTACTGACGCCTCGTTCCAAGGATCCGGCGCCGATGAGGGCGATGCCTGTTTCCGCGTGGCCGGTCAGGGAGAGGACCACACCGGCGGTGCAGCAGACTGCGGACAGCCCGACGGTGACCCAGGCGAGGACGTCCTGTGAGTGCGGGCGCTCCGCAGGCATCTCGTCCGGCGTGTGCGGCTCGGTCGGCGGCGTTCCGTCCGGCTGCGGGTCATCCGGGTGGCCGTTTGTAGTGGGCATGGCAAACCTTCGTTTCTCGGGCGTGCGGCAGCACGCGGTGAATGGGTGAAGGGACCTTGGACCGGCGGGGAGTTAGCCACGCAAGTCCGTTGGCCGTGTCCGGTGGCGCCCCCGGACACGGAGGAGACTGCACCGCGCGGGGAGCCGATTCGAGTTCTCGCGAATTTGCCGGCAGCCGCTGTGGTGCCCCTCCGGCATGTGCTGTTCGCCGTCCTCATTCACGGCTTCTGACCTGCGACTTTGCGAGCTCTGGCTCTTGAATGAGTCGCGTGATGCCGCCACGGGCTCGGGTTTTCGCGGCTGCTTGAATCGGCCCGACCCTGCTGCTACGGCCATCGGCTGTACCCCGCGGCCCCATGCACGTCCCTGTCCTTCGCGCCCTACATGCCTGGGGGTAAGCCGCGCAACTGGCATGACCAGGCAGTTCGGTTACCTCGGTCATCGCCGAGGTGAAGGTCGGCCTGCCGACCTTTTCGGCGCGCTGCGCCCATGTCACTTCAGGCACGCGCAAGCTTGGGGAGCGCGGTTCGCCAGGTGGAGGTCGTTCGAGTGGGCGGCCCTGGCAGGTCTGGCTGGATCCACGTGCGGTTCCTCGAAGGTGATGCCGCCGGCCTTCAGGAGTGGGTCAGTTCCGGCTCTCTCGTAGCACCGTGGGCGGAGGTTGATACGTTCCGTGACTCTCCCCGGGGCGCACGCGGCGCGCAGCACGCTCGAAGAAGCAACGCCACCCGCTGGAAGCCACCGGGGAGCCGCTTCCCGAGGGCGAGTCCCCTCCCAAGGCGCAGGGCGTCGGCTACACCACGGAAGCAGGATGGGGATCAAAAGCCATCGGGCTGGATTGCTGGAGAGTCGGAGAACTCTTCGGGGAATATCCAGACGCGCACCGTCCTGGAGGGGGCCTCGATGAAGCCTGGAGTTCACACTCCCCAGAGGCTCACCGCCCAGTATTCACGGAGCGCATTCTTGTGAGGCGATCCGTCACTTGTCTCCTCGAAGAGGGCCAAAATGCGATGGCGCATCGAGCCATTCATAATCTTCGTGCCATTTACAGCCTCCGGCGTAAATTTTCCCAATTCCGCCGTTGATCAGGAAAAGCTTGCATGGAACGCCGTACTCGATGGAAGCGCCTGCAGGTAGGTCCTCCCCTGAGACCGGGAGCTCGTCAATAGTGAGCTCATTCAACTCATGCGGGAGCTCCATGTGGCGAACTCTCGAAAACAGGACGTCAATGCGCTTGTCCATGTCATCTCGCTGCCCGCTTCGCAGCAAAAGCTGCGCATAGCTGAACGTGTAGTGCCAAACCTGAAAGTTGCGTTCCCAGCTAGCGATTTGCATTCTTGATGCTCCGTATTCATTCGCGCGCGCTCATTCACGTGCCACACGGCCTTGCGGTCGGCTGCTCGTACGCGATATGCCGCACCAGGGCCAACACATCGTGGGTCAGCGTGAGTCTGCTCCTTCACGGCGCCTTCCCGGGAGCCCTGATCCCGATCGGGAACGCTCCTCTGCGATGCCTACCCCTGCGGCTCCGCCTGAGGCTGGCCCCGTCAGGACTTCGCGCTGAGCGCTTCCTTGATCTCGGCGATATGACGCTGCGTTGCCGCCGTGTTCTTCTGCTGACGCGCTTGCGCTCCTCACCACGTCCTCACACAGGACTACGGAAGCCATGCTGACGTGACGGCCCCCGACATCGCCTGTCCAAGCGCTCGGTGACGCCCGTTGACCGGACTTGGGCGCAAGCGGTCGCCATGACGTCACCGCCCGGTATCGAGCCGGTTCTGACGAGGCATGGCCAGTGCCGCAGCATTGGGTCGCTCCGCACCCACTTCACGAGCGCGCACACGGACAAGGCCCGGCGGCAAGGTGCTCAGGCCGACGCAGCCACAGCCCTCCGGGAGACCCCGACCAAGATCTTCTCCCAGATTTCTCCCAAACGGTCACCGGAGACGCAGCAAGGGCCTGACCCTCAGAGAGGATCAGGCCCTTGACCTGGTGTTTCAGCTGTCGGGGTGGCGGGATTTGAACCCACGACCTCTTCGTCCCGAACGAAGCGCGCTGCCAAGCTGCGCTACACCCCGATGTCGTTGCTCCACTGGCCTGGCGGGCAGGTCGTGGCGACATCGATTACTTTAGCGGACGGGCGGCCGGAGACGAAATCCGGTTTCCTGAGCCCCGGGGGACGGGCCTCAGACCCGGGGGGCCAGCGTGAGCAGCGTCGCCTCCGGAGGGCATGCGAAGCGCATCGGGGTGTAGCGGCTCGCCCCGCATCCGGCGGACACGTGCAGGAACGACTGCCGGCCCTCCGCCTCGTGCCGGGAGAGGCCCTTCACGCGGTCCGTGTCCAGGTCGCAGTTGGTGACCAGGGCTCCGTAGAAGGGGATGCAGAGCTGGCCGCCGTGGGTGTGGCCGGCGAGGATCAGCGGGTAGCCGTCGGCCGTGAACGCGTCCAGGGAGCGCAGGTACGGCGCGTGCACGATGCCCATCGAGAAGTCGGCGCCGGCGTCCGGGCCGCCCGCCACGTGCGCGTACCGGTCGCGCTTGATGTGCGGGTCGTCCAGGCCGGTGAGGCCGATCTCGTAGCCGTCGATCTTCAGTGAGCCGCGGGTGTTCGTGAGGTTGACCCAGCCCGCCTCGTCGAAGCCGTCGCGCAGGCCCTCCCACGGGTTGTGGACGACGCCGACCGCGGGGGCGTTTCCGTTCAGGCCGTGCTTGCCCTGCGCCTTCTCGAGCAGGTAGCGGGCGGGGTTACGCAGCCTCGGGCCGTAGTAGTCGTTCGAGCCGAAGACGTACGCCCCGGGGAACTCCATCAGCGGGCCGAGCGCGTCCAGCGTCTCCGGGACGCCCTCCGGGTCGGACAGGTTGTCGCCCGTGTTGATCACGAAGTCGGGCCGCAGACCGGCCAGCGAGCGCAGCCACCGCTGCTTCTTGCGCTGGCCGGACACCATGTGGATGTCGGAGACCTGAAGGACCCGCAGGGGCCGCATCCCCGACGGCAGTACGGGCACGGTGACCCGCCTCAGCCGGAAGGAACGGGGCTCGATGCCGAACGAGTAGGCGAGACCGGCCGCGGCCGTCGCCGTGATGCCCAGAGGTACTGCGTATCGCGCGCGCATTCCCCCATCGTGTCAGACACCGTCAGCACGTCGGCCGGAGGGCGTTCGAGCCCAACGCCCGCCCACAAAGGGCCCGCCCGGCGGAAATCGAGGGGCAGGCAGCTCCCCGCACCTGCCACAATCAACCCATGACCACGCTCAAGGCGAAGCTGCACGAAGACCTCACCGCCGCCATCCGGGGGCGCGACGAGCTGCGCTCCTCGACGCTCCGGCTGACCCTCACCGCGATCACGAAGGAGGAGGTCGCGGGCAAGGAAGCGCGCGAGCTCTCCGACGACGAGGTGCAGAAGGTGATCGCCCGCGAGGCGAAGAAGCGCCGCGAGGCCGCCGAGGCCTTCGCCGACGGCGGCCGCGCCGAGCAGGCCGCGAAGGAGAAGGCGGAGGGCGAGATCCTCGCCGAGTACCTCCCCAAGCAGCTCTCCGACGACGAGCTCCAGGAGATCGTCGCCCAGGCCGTGGAAGAGGCCAGGGCCGCCGGCGCGGAGGGGCCGCGCGCCATGGGCCAGGTCATGAAGATCGTGAACCCGAAGGTCGCGGGTCTGGCCGAGGGCGGCCGCGTCGCCGCCACGGTCAAGAAGCTCCTCGCGGGCTGAGAGCGGATCGATCGGATCGATCACTCAGTCGGTACGTGGATTCGGTACGCCGATGAGGGCGCCCCCTGCTTCAGGGGGCGCCCTCATCCACGTACAGGAGAGATCACAGAGCGGGGAACGGGGAGACTACCGGGGCCAGCCGCCGCCGATCCCGCCCCCGATGCCGTTCCCGCCGCCACCCTGGCCGCCGCCGTTCCCATTCCCGCCGAGGACGTCCGGCGGGATGGAGAAGTCGGGCCACGGCTCGCCGCCGCCCCCACCACCGATCCCGCCACCGCCACCGCCGCCGCCGCCGTGACCGCTGCCACCGCCGTTCCCGTTGCTGCCGTCACCGCCCGGCTTGCCGTCGTCGTGGCCGCCGCCGTGGTCCCGGTCCTTGTCCTTGCCCCCGCCGGGGATGTGGACCGTGTTGAAGCCCGGTGACGGCTTGCCCGCGAGGGCGCCGCTCATCGCGTCGCGCCAGATCGGGCCCGGCACCTCGCCGCCGAAGACCTTGTCGTACGGGACTCCGCCGATGGTGATGTCGACCATCTGCCGCTTGTGCATCGGGTCACCGACCCAGACCGCGCCCGACATGTTCGGGGTGTAGCCCACGAACCAGGCGGCGTAGCGGTAGTCGGTCGTACCCGTCTTGCCCGCGCTCGGGCGGGAGCCGAGGCCGGCCTTCTTGCCCGTGCCGTCCTCGACCACGCCCTGGAGGAGCGTGTTGATGGTGTCGGCCGTCTTCTCCGACATGGCGCGCGAGCACGTCGACTTCGGCACCGGCAGCGACTTGCCGCCGAGCGTCGTGATCGACTCGATGGCGATCGGCGTGCAGTACGTTCCGCGCGAGGCGAAGGAGGCGTACGCGCCCGCCATCGTCAGCGGCGACATCTCCTGGGTGCCGAGGGCGATCGACGGCGCCTGCACGATCTCCTTGCCGTCGGCCCGCTTCACGCCCATCTTGTCGGCCATCTTCGTCACCGGGCAGATGCCGATGTCGCCGATGAGCTGCACGTAGTAGGTGTTGACCGACTTCGCGGTCGCTTCCTCCATGCCGTACGGGCCGACCTCGGACTCGTTCTCGTTGGTCAGCTTCGCGCCGCCCGAGTTCACCCACTGCTTGCCGTCACAGGCGGCCACCCGCTGCGGATACGGCATCTCGTACGGGGACGAGTAGCTCTGCCCCGCGGACTTGCCGCCCTCCAGGGCCGCCGCCGCGACGATCGGCTTGAACGTCGAACCGGGCTGGTAGCCCGCGCCGCCGCCCATGGAGTCGTCCACAGAGAGGTTGATCGTGGTCTCGTCCTTCTTGAAGCCGTAGGGACGGGACTGGCCCATGCCGAGGATCTTGCCCGTGCCGGGCTCGACGATGGTGGCGGCGGTCGCCACGTCGTCGGTCTTGTTCACGTGATCCTTTATCGAGGCCTGCACCGAGTCCTGGGCCTGCGGATCCAGCGTCGTGCGGACCTTCAGACCGCCCCGGTTCCAGACCTTGGCCCGCTCTTCCTTCGTCTTGCCGAAGACCGGGTCGTTGAGGAACACCTCGCGCACGTAGTCGCAGAAGAAGCCGGCGCCGCTGACCGAGGTGATGCAGCCGTTCTTGGGCCGGCTCACCTTCAGGCCGAGGTCGGTCTTCTTGGCCTCGTCGGCCTCACCCTGCGAGATGTCGTGCGTCTCGGCCATCCGCTGCAGCACCACGTTGCGCCGCTTGGTGGCCTCGGCCGCGTCGTTGACCGGGTCGTACCGGCTGGGCGACTGCACGATGCCGGCGAGGAGCGCGGCCTCCTGGAGCTTCAGGTCCTTGGCGTGCTTGGAGAAGTACCGCTGGGCCGCGGCCTCGATGCCGTACGCCTGCTGACCGAAGTAGGTGATGTTCAGGTAGTTCTTGAGGATGCGCTTCTTGCCCAGCTTGTCCTCGACCTGAATCGCGTACTTCAGCTCGCGGATCTTCCGGCCGAGCGTCTGCTGCGTGGCCTCGGCGACCTTCGTCGGGTCGTCGCCGGCCTCCTCCACGAAGACGTTCTTCACGTACTGCTGCGTGAGCGTGGACGCGCCCTGCGAGACGCCGCCGCTCTGCGCGTTCTGGTTGAGCGCGCGCAGGATGCCCTTGAGGTCGACCGCGCCGTGCTCGTAGAAGCGGGCGTCCTCGATCGCGACGATCGCCTTCTGCATGTACGGCGAGATGTCCTTGAGCGGGACGACCGTGCGGTCACGCGAGTAGACCGTGGCGATCGATCCGCCCTTGTTGTCCAGGATCGTGGTGCGCTGACTGAGCGGCGGCTGTTTGAGGTTGGCGGGGATCTCGTCGAACGACTCGACCGAGCCCTTGGCCGCCAGGCCCAGTGCCCCGGCCGCGGGCAGGGCGATCCCGGCCAGCACCGCACCCGCCAGGACGCTGACTCCTAGGAACTTCGCGGCCTGCTGAGTTGGTGACAGACCACCGCCCGAGCGCTTCTTTCCCATGAGGGCAGCCTACGTTCTGATTCGCCGGACAGGCCTTAATGCCTTGGCCTAAGCTGCTCCCAACTGTCACAGCAGTGCGGTTCGGCAACAAGCCCTTCGTCGCTCCCGGATCCGTCGATTTCCTGTCCGAATTCGCCTTGTGTGGCGCTCGGTGTCCGTTGTGACTCAACTGAACTGTCCCGGAATGCCGGGTTCCGCACGTATGTCGCCCGCTCACTCCGTCGGGTGATCTGCCGCTTACGCATAGTCCGTTCGGGCCATCCAAGATTGGGCCCGAAGGGGGTGTTGCGCTGTGCCCACCTTCCGTAACGTCCTCAACTGGCGGCGGTGCATATGCCGCTGCCGCCGTGGGGGAGCCTCGATTCGGGAGAGGACGGCGCCGGTATGGGCTGGGTAACCGACTGGAGTGCGCAGGCGGCCTGCCGCACTACCGATCCGGATGAACTGTTCGTTCAAGGAGCAGCGCAGAACAGGGCCAAGGCGGTGTGCACCGGATGTCCGGTGCGGACCGAATGCCTGGCCGACGCGCTGGACAATCGCGTCGAGTTCGGCGTGTGGGGTGGCATGACGGAGCGGGAGCGCCGCGCCTTGCTGCGCAGGCGTCCCACTGTCACCTCATGGCGCAGGCTCCTGGAGACTGCGCGCTCCGAGTACGAGCGCGGCGCGGGCCTGCTGCCCGTGGACTTGGAGGACGAGGAGACGTACGAGAGCTACGCGGCGGTGGGGTAGGCCGTCAGGGCGAGGAAACCCACGCGCGCGGTGCTGACGAAGCCACGCGCACAGTGATGCGAACCTACGCGCGGGGCGGAGAGTCCCGCGTCGGGGCGTCCGGGCCGGTGAACCCCACGATCCGTCAGCCCGCCAGCCGGTCCCCTACGGCCCGGAGCCCCGCGAGGTCATGCACGTCTCCGGGCAGCGCGGCCACCTCGGCCACCGCCACCTCGGGGTGCCGCGCGGTGAAGCGATCACGCGTGCGCTGCTCGCGGGAGAGCAGCTGCATGCGCTCCGCGTGCAGCCGCAGCAGGGCGGCGGTCAACTGCTCCACGGACGGGTCGGGAGAGCGTGAGGGATCCGGAGCGGGGCCTTCCGAAGGCGCCGGGTTCTCTGAAGTCGCTGGGTTCTCGGGGGAGTTACGAACCTCTACCTTCCCGTCCCCCTGATCCACAATGCCGCTCTCCTCAAGATTTTCCGCGGCGGCCAGCGCCCGCTCGGCCGACAGCTGGGCGGCGCCGCTGCCGTGCACCCGGTTCAGTACGAGCCCCGCCAGCGGCATGTCGTCCGCGGCGAGCCGCTCCACGAAGTACGCGGCCTCCCGCAGCGCGTCCCGCTCCGGCGAAGCCACCACGAGGAACGCCGTGCCGGGCGCCTGCAACAGCCGGTACGTCGCGTCGGCCCGCGTACGGAAACCGCCGAACATGCTGTCCATCGCCGTCACGAACATCTGCACGTCACGCAGCAGCTGCCCGCCGAGCAGCTTGCCGAGGGCCCCCGTCATCATCGACATGCCGACATTCAGGAACTTCATCCCGGCCCGGCCGCCCACCTTCGCCGGCGCCATGAGGAGCCGGATCAGCTTCCCGTCAAGGAAGGAACCGAGGCGCTTCGGAGCGTCGAGGAAATCCAGCGCCGAGCGCGACGGCGGCGTGTCCACGACGATCAGGTCCCACTCGTCCCGCGACCGCAGCTGCCCCAGCTTCTCCATCGCCATGTACTCCTGCGTGCCCGCGAAGCCCGCCGAAAGCGACTGGTAGAAGGGGTTGTTGAGGATCGCCTTGGCGCGCTCCCGGTCCGTGTGCGCCTCGACGATCTCGTCGAAGGTGCGCTTCATGTCGAGCATCATGGCGTGCAGCTCGCCGGCCCCGTCGACCGCCTTGACCCGACGCGGAACGTTGTCGAGCGAGTCGATGCCCATGGACTGGGCGAGCCTGCGCGCCGGGTCGATGGTGAGCACGACGACCTTGCGGCCCCGCTCCGCCGCGCGCAGCCCGATGGCGGCCGCGGTGGTCGTCTTGCCGACGCCGCCGGAGCCGCAGCACACCACGATGCGGGTCTTCGGGTCGTCGATCAGGGCGTCCACGTCCAGCGCGCGGCCGGCGGCCAGCGTCCGCGCCGCTTCCTGGCTGCTCGTCATGCGATCCCTTGCTTCCGCAGTTCCGTGGCGAGCTCGTAGAGGCCCGCGAGGTCCATCCCGCCCGGGAGCAGCGGGAGTTCGTGCAGCGGCTGGCCGAACCCGGCCAGCTGGGCGCGCTGGTCTCGCTCCAGGGCGTACCGCTCGGCGTACTCCGCGGCCTGCTCCAGGAGCGGCTCGACCAACCGCTCGGCGTTCCCGCCGCGCCGCGCCCCGCCGAGCCCGGCGGCGGACAGCGTCTTGGCGATGGCCGTACGAGGCGTCCGGTCGAGGCCCGCCTCCAGTGAGGCGTCGCCCAGCAGGGCCGGGCGCACCATGTTGACGACGACGCGCCCCACGGGCAGTTGCGCGGCCCGCAGCTCGGCGATTCCGTCGGCGGTCTCCTGGACCGGCATCTCTTCCAGCAGCGTCACCAAGTGCACGGCCGTCTCGGGGGACTTCAGGACCCGCATCACGGCCTGCGCCTGGTTGTGTATCGGCCCGATCTTCGCGAGCCCGGCGACCTCGTCGTTCACGTTCAGGAAGCGGGTGATGCGGCCGGTCGGCGGCGCGTCCATGACGACGCAGTCGTACGCGTACCGCCCGCTCTTGTCCTTGCGGCGCACGGCCTCACAGGCCTTGCCGGTCAGCAGTACGTCGCGGAGTCCCGGCGCGATGGTGGTGGCGAAGTCGATGGCGCCGAGTTTCTTCAGGGCCCGGCCCGCGCCCCCCAGTTTGTAGAACATCTGGAGGTAGTCGAGCAGCGCGAGCTCGGGGTCGATGGCGAGGGCATACACCTCCCCGCCCCCGGGAGCGACGGCGATCTTCCGCTCCTCATAAGGCAGCGCTTCGGTTTCGAAGAGCTGCGCGATGCCCTGCCTGCCCTCGACCTCGACGAGGAGGGTGCGTTTCCCCTCCGTCGCGAGGGCGAGCGCGAGGGCCGCGGCCACCGTGGTCTTGCCGGTACCGCCCTTGCCACTGACGACCTGGAGCCTGCTCACCCTTCCGAGCCTAACCAGTCGCCGCCCGGACCATGCAGGAGCCCACCCTGAGCAGCCCCTGACACCGACTACAGTCGGCCATATGACCAAGTGGGAATACGCAACCGTGCCTCTGCTCGTCCACGCCACGAAGCAGATTCTTGACACCTGGGGCGAGGACGGCTGGGAGCTGGTCCAGGTCGTCCCCGGGCCGAACAACCCCGAGCAGCTCGTGGCCTACCTGAAGCGGGAGAAGCAGGCATGAGCGGCGCCGTCGAGGCCCGCCTCGCCGAGCTCGGCCTGACGCTGCCGGAGGTCGTGCCGCCGCTGGCCTCGTACCAGCCGGCCGTCCGGTCCGGCGTGTACGTCTACACCGCGGGCCAGCTCCCGATGGTGGACGGCAAGCTCGCCGTCACCGGCAAGGTGGGCGGCGAGGTCACCCCGGAGGAGGCCAAGGACCTGGCCCGCACCTGCGCGCTGAACGGTCTCGCGGCGATCAAGTCGGTCGCCGGTGACCTGGACCGCATCGCGCGCGTCGTGAAGGTCGTCGGCTTCGTCGCGTCGGCCCCCGATTTCACCGGCCAGCCCGGCGTGATCAACGGCGCCAGCGAGCTCCTCGGAGAGGTCCTCGGCGACAAGGGCGTGCACGCCCGCAGCGCCGTGGGCGTCGCCGTGCTGCCGCTGGACGCTCCGGTCGAGGTCGAGTTCCAGGTGGAGCTCACGGAGGCGTAAAACAGTCCCTCCGGAGAAACACTCCCTCCGGAGTGGCTGTTCACACCAAGAGCCGCTCCGTAGGGCCCGATTGTTGCCTCTCGAACATCAGCCCACTAGGGGATAGCCTCCGCCCATGGCAAATGGGCAGTGGTACCCCCCGGAGTGGCCCGACCGCATCCGCGCCCTCGCGAGCGGCGAGCTGACTCCGGCCACCCCGCGCCGCGCCGCGACCGTCATGCTGCTCAGGGACGGCGCGGACAGCGGCGCACCTGAAGTACACATGCTGCGCAGACGCGCCTCCATGGCCTTCGCCGGAGGCGCGTACGCGTATCCGGGCGGCGGCGTCGACCCGCGCGACGACGACCACCTGGTGCGCTGGGCGGGCCCCACGCGCGCGTCCTGGGCGGCCCGGCTGGGCGTCGACGACGAGGCCGAGGCCCAGGCGATCGTCTGCGCGGCGGTCCGTGAGACGTATGAGGAAGCGGGCGTGCTGCTCGCGGGGCCGACTCCGGAGACGGTGGTCGGCGACACCACGGGCGACGACTGGGAGACGGACCGCGAGGCCCTGGTCTCCCGTGACCTCTCCTTCGCGGATTTCCTCGACCGTCGAGGCCTGTACCTGCGCAGCGATCTGCTCGCCGCGTGGGCCCGCTGGATCACCCCCGAGTTCGAGCCCAGGCGCTACGACACGTTCTTCTTCGTGGCCGCACTCCCCGAGGGCCAGCGCACCCGGAACGCCTCCACGGAGGCCGACCGCACGGTCTGGATCCGCCCGGCGGAGGCGGCCGCGGGCTACGACAAGGGCGAACTCCTCATGATGCCGCCCACGATCGCCACCCTCCGCGCCCTGGCCCCTCACCCGTCCCCCCGCGCGGCCCTGGCGGCCGCCCCTTCCCAGGACATGGCCCCGGTCCTGGCCGAGGCACGCCTGGAGAACGGCACGCTGGTCCTCTCCTGGCCCGGCCACGACGAGTTCACGAAGCACATCGCCGCGGGCAGCGAACGGTGACAGCGGGGCCTGCCGGACGGCTGAGCCCCGCAGGCCGGCCGAGTCCCACCCGCCGGCAGCCGCGAGTGCTCCGGAGGCGCCGTACCCACACCCGTACCCCCGCCCGCGCCCACACCTCCGCCAAGACAGGAGTCACCCCCGCATGACCGATGCCGCCGCCCTCCCCGGCCAGCCCCGCGGCGGAGTCCTCACCGGCCCCGCCACCACCCGCGCGGTCAACGTCCTCGCGCCCAACGCCTCGGCGATGACCCTGGACGGCACGAACACCTGGATCGTCGCCGAGCCGGACTCCCCGCTCGCGGTGGTCATAGACCCGGGGCCGCTGGACGACGCCCATCTGAGCCACGTCATCGAGACGGCCGAGAAGATGGGCAAGCGCGTCGCCCTGACCCTGCTCACCCACGGCCACCCCGACCACGCGGAGGGCGCGGCACGCTTCGCGGAGCTGACACGTACCCCCGTACGCGCCCTGGACCCCGCCCTGCGCCTCGGCGACGAGGGCCTGGCGGCCGGTGACGTCATCACCACGGGAGGCCTGGAGATGCGCGTCGTCGCCACCCCCGGCCACACGGCGGACTCGCTCTGCTTCCACCTCCCCGCCGACCGCGCGGTCCTGACGGGCGACACGATCCTCGGACGCGGCACCACGGTCGTGGCGCACCCGGACGGCCGCCTCGGCGACTATCTGGACTCCCTGCGCCGGCTGCGCTCCCTGACGGTCGACGACGGCGTCCACACGGTCCTGCCGGGGCACGGGCCGGTCCTGGAGGACGCCCAGGGGGCCGTCGAGTTCTACCTGGCACACCGCGCCCACCGGCTGGCCCAGGTCGAGACGGCCGTGGAGAACGGGCACACGGAGGCCGCGGCGGTCGTCGCACACGTGTACGCCGACGTGGACCGCTCCCTGTGGCCTGCCGCGGAGCTCTCGGTCAGGGCGCAGCTGGACTACTTGCGGGAACACGGCTTGATCTGATGGCCGGTACGCGCGAATGGGCCCCGCCTCCGAAGAGGCGGGGCCCATCCACGTAGAGACACGGTGTCAGCGCGACCGCTTGGCCAGCCGCTCCACGTCCAGCAGGATCACCGCGCGGGCCTCGAGCCGCAGCCAACCGCGGCCCGCGAAGTCCGCCAGCGCCTTGTTGACCGTCTCGCGGGAGGCGCCGACCAGCTGGGCGAGCTCTTCCTGCGTGAGGTCGTGCACGACGTGGATGCCCTCTTCGGACTGCACGCCGAAGCGGCGCGACAGGTCGAGCAGCGCGCGGGCCACCCGCCCCGGCACGTCGGAGAAGACGAGGTCGGACATCTGGTCGTTGGTCTTGCGCAGGCGCCGGGCGACGGCGCGCAGCAGCGCGGCGGCGACCTCGGGCCGGGCGTTCAGCCACGGCTGGAGGTCGCCGTGGCCCAGGCCGAGCAGCTTGACCTCGGTGAGGGCGGAGGCCGTGGCGGTCCGCGGGCCGGGGTCGAAGAGCGACAGCTCACCGATCAGCTCGCCGGGACCGAGCACCGCGAGCATGTTCTCGCGGCCGTCGGGCGAGGTGCGGTGGAGCTTCACCTTGCCCTCGGTGACCACGTACAGGCGGTCTCCTGGGTCGCCCTCATGGAAAAGAGCATCCCCGCGCGCGAGCGTCACCTCACTCATGGAGGCGCGGAGCTCCGCGGCCTGCTCGTCATCGAGCGCCGCGAAGAGCGGGGCGCGCCGCAGAACGTCGTCCACGAGTTCTCTCCTTGTCGACCTGCTCAGGGGATCTTGATTCCCCCGCATATCAGGGGTCCGTGTTCCCCATTTTGCCGGACGGTCCAAACAGTGTGATCAGTCACAAGTCTGCCGCACCGGCGTCGCAAGCTGTGCGGGAGGGGGCCAATTGGGGGCCGATCCATGGGGTCAAGGACGGATGTCGGTGCCGGGCTCTAGGCTGGCCGGGTGTCCAAAAAGCCGGTGAGAGCACAGGCCGAGGGGGCTGGGCCGGTGGCCGCCCCCCGCGATTCCGCTGTGGGCGAACATGCGTCCAACCCTCCCGGCAAAGCGACAAAACGGACAGCTTCCCCTGACGTCCCCGGCGAAGAGGTCGGCCCTGTGAACGCGAAGAACGCGCAGAACGCGACGGAGACGGCGCCGGAGAAGGCGGCGCCGGAGAAGGCGACGGCGAAGAAGGCGACGGCGAAGAAGACCGCGGCGAAGAAAACGGCGCCGGAGAAGGCGACGGCGGCGAAGAAGACCGCGCCCGAGAAGACAGCGCCGAAGAAGGCCCCGGCCAAGAAGGCCCCGGCGAAGAAGCTCCTGGCCAAGAAGACTCCGGCCAAGAAGGCCGCCACGGCCGGCACCCTCCCGAAGTCATCGGCGCCCCCGAAGCCCTCCACCGCCCTCGTCCGCCGCGCCCGCCGGATCAACCGCGAGCTCGCGGACGTGTATCCGTACGCCCACCCGGAGCTTGACTTCGAGAACCCCTTCGAGCTCCTGGTCGCCACGGTCCTCTCCGCCCAGACGACCGACCTGCGGGTCAACCAGACGACGCCGCGCCTCTTCGCCAAGTACCCGACTCCGGAGGACCTGGCCGCGGCCGTTCCCGAGGAGGTCGAGGAGCTGATCAGGCCCACCGGCTTCTTCCGGGCCAAGACCAAGTCGATCATGGGCCTGGCAAAGGCCCTGCGGGACGACTTCGGCGGCGAGGTCCCCGGCCGCGTGGACGACCTCGTCAAGCTGCCCGGCGTGGGCCGCAAGACCGCGTTCGTCGTCCTCGGCAACGCCTTCGGCGTCCCGGGCATCACCGTGGACACCCACTTCGGTCGGCTGGTCCGCCGCTGGAAGTGGACCGAGGAGACCGACCCGGAGAAGGTCGAGGCGGCCGTCGCCGCGCTCTTCCCGAAGAGCGAGTGGACGATGCTCTCGCACCGGGTGATCTTCCACGGCCGCCGCATCTGCCACTCCCGCAAGCCCGCCTGCGGCGCCTGCCCGATCGCCCCGCTCTGTCCGGCGTACGGGGAGGGCGAGACGGACCCGGAGAAGGCGCGGAAGCTGCTGAAGTACGAGAAGGGCGGCTTCCCGGGCCAGCGCCTCAAGCCGCCGCCGGACTACCCGGGCAAGCCGGCCCCGCCGCTCGCCGCGGAGTGAGGCGCCTCGGAGCGGAACGAACCACAGGGCCAAGAGCGTTGTCCAGAGACGGACGGGGGTGCCGATGACGCACGCGAGCGACACGACGGACAGCACGACCAGCAACACCCATACCAGTACGAGCACAAGTACAAGCACAAGTAACGGCAGCCCCATGCTCAGCACCGCAGGCCTGCCCGCATGGCTCGACCCTGTCGTCCACGCCGCGGAGACCGTCGAGCCGCTCCAGCTGAGCCGCTTCCTGCCCCCGGAGAGCGGCGCCGGCCGCCAGTCCGCCGTACTCATCCTCTTCGGAGAGGGCGAGAAAGGCCCCGAGCTGCTGCTGATGGAGCGCGCCGGGTCCCTCCGTTCGCACGCGGGCCAGACCTCCTTCCCCGGCGGCGCCCTCGACCCCGTGGACGGCGATCCCCAGGGTGAAGGCCCGCTGCGCGCCGCTCTGCGCGAGGCCGAGGAGGAGACGGGGCTCGACCCCCGGGGCGTCCAGCTCTTCGCCGTGCTGCCCCGCCTCTTCATCCCGGTGAGCAACTTCGTCGTGACGCCCGTGCTCGGCTGGTGGCGCACTCCGACGCCGGTGGGCGCCGTCGATCAGAACGAGACGGCGCGGGTCTTCACGGTCCCCGTGTCCGATCTCACGGACCCCGCGAACCGGGCGACGGCGGTCCATCCCCGGGGCCACCACGGCCCCGCGTTCCTCGTCGAGTCCGCCCTGGTCTGGGGTTTCACCGCGGGCGTGATCGATAGAATCCTGCACTTCGCGGGCTGGGAGCGCCCCTGGGACCGCAGCAGGCGGGTCCCGCTCGACTGGCACGCATGACAAGGTTGCGTGGAATGGGCGACCGCGACGCGAGGCGAGGATTGAATCGGTGAACGTGCTGGACGTCCTGCTGCTGCTCGCTGCCGTGTGGTTCGCGGTCGTGGGGTACCGCCAGGGCTTCGTGGTCGGCATCCTCTCGGTGATCGGATTCCTTGGCGGTGGCCTCGTCGCCGTCTATCTGCTGCCGATCATCTGGGACGCGGTCAAGGACGACGACGCGGCGACGGTGAGTACGACCGCGGCGGTGGTGGCTGTCGTCATCGTGATCGTCTGTGCCTCGATCGGCCAGGCCTTCACCACCCACCTCGGCAACAAGCTGCGCAGATACATCACTTGGCAGCCCGCCCGCGCCCTGGACGCGACGGGCGGCGCGCTGGTGAACGTCGTGGCGATGCTCCTCGTCGCCTGGCTGATCGGCTCGGCCCTCGCGGGGACGACGCTGCCGACGCTCGGCAAGGAAGTGCGCAACTCCAAGGTCCTCCTCGGGGTCTCGCGCGCGCTGCCGGGCCAGGCCGACACGTGGTTCAACGACTTCTCGTCGGTCCTCGCGCAGAACGGCTTCCCGCAGGTCTTCAGCCCGTTCTCGAACGAGCCCATCAAGGACGTGCGGCCCCCGGACCCCAAGCTCGCCAAGAGCAAGGTCGCCACGGAGGCCAAGCGCTCCATCGTGAAGGTCCGCGGTGAGGCCCGCAGCTGCGGCAAGGTCCTGGAAGGCACCGGCTTCGTCTTCGCCGACCGCCGCGTGATGACCAATGCGCACGTGGTCGGCGGCGTGGACGAGCCGACGGTCCAGATAGGCGATCAGAACCAGGTGTACGACGCGAAGGTCGTGCTCTACGACTGGGAGCGGGACATCGCCGTACTGGACGTGCCCACGCTGAAGGCGCCGCCGCTGCGGTTCACGTCGAAGGACGCGCCCAGCGGTGCCGGCGCCATCGTCGCGGGCTTCCCCGAGGACGGGCCGTACGACGTCCGTCCCGCGCGTGTGCGCGGCCGCATCCAGGCCAAGGGCCCGGACATCTACCACCGCGGCACCGTGCGCCGTGATGTGTACTCGCTCTACGCGACGGTCCGCCAGGGCAACTCCGGCGGCCCGCTGCTCACGCCCGACGGCAAGGTCTACGGCGTGGTCTTCGCGAAGTCCCTCGACGACCCCGACACGGGGTACGTGCTGACGACGGACGAGGTGCGCGAGGACATCGAGCGGGGCCGCACCGCCAACCAGGAGGTCGACAGCCAGGGCTGCGCCCTCTAGGACGGCGGTGGGAGGGCCCGGAGAGCGGGGTCAGTCGCGCGTGTGCCGAAGCCGCGCGGAGACCCAGCGGGCCCTCCGGCGGAGAATGCGGGGGATGCCCATCGCTTGAGGGGGGCCGTGCCGGCCCGGATCCTGCGACCCGCCCCTCTCGTGGTTGTTCAGCACTGCGGCCGAGCGGCGATTGCGTGCTACGTCACTGTAGTCGTGCGTCCAGCCCATACCCCGACGTGTGCCCGCGCCCCAAGGTCGGTAACCGCGCGCAGGGGCCCCAATTGGCCTATGCGCGAGGCAATTGGCGTTCGTAGGACTGGTGTTCGCAGCACGCCCAAGTCACCGCCTCAGCGGTCGGGCTCGGGGTCCTTCAGCCAGTTCACCAACTCCGTGGAGAACGCCACCGGATCCTCCTCGTGCGGGAAGTGTCCGAGGCCGTCGAACAGGCGCCAGCGGTACGGCGCTTCGACGTATTCGCCGGAGCCGGCCGCGCTCCGCGTGCGCATCACCGGGTCCAGCGAACCGTGCAGGTGCAGCGTCGGCACCCGCACCGGACGCTTCATGCGCCGGTTGAACTGGATGCCGTCCGGGCGCGCCATCGACCGCACCATCCAGCGGTACGGCTCGACCGAGCAGTGTGCCGTCGAGGGGATGCACACGGCCCGCCGGTACATCTCGATCGCCTCGTCGTCCGGCAGCCGCGGCCCCGACCAGTCCCGCACCAGCCGTCCCACCAGGGCACCGTCGTCGGCGACCAGCCGGCGCTCCGGAACCCACGGCCGCTGGAAGCCCCACACGTACGAAGCGGCCGCGGTCTGCTTGCGGTCCGACAGCATCGCCGAACGCCAGCGCCGCGGATGCGGCATCGAGGAGACGGCGAGGCGGCGCACCAGCTTGGGCCGCATCACGGCCGCCGTCCACGCCAGATATCCGCCCAGGTCGTGCCCGACGAGCGCCGCGTCCGGCTCGCCGAGGGAGCGCACGACGCCGGTGATGTCGAGCGCGAGGTTCGCCGGGTCGTAGCCGCGGGGCGTGCGGTCGCTGCCGCCCACCCCCCGCAGGTCCATCGCGACGGCCCGGAAACCCGCGTCGGCGAGCGCCACCATCTGGTGCCGCCACGTCCACCAGAACTGCGGGAAGCCGTGCAGGAGGAGGACCAGTGGCCCGTCCCCCATCTCGGCGATGTGGAACCGCGCGCCGTTCGCGGCCACGTCCCGGTGGGTCCAGGGGCCCTCGATGCGTACGACCGAGGCGGATGATTGGGCCGATGGGGTGGCAGGGTCCGTCATGAGGACGAGCGTGCCACAGTGGCCCCCGCCTCACCGACTCGGACGTCGACAGTACCCGCAGGGCTCACGGCACGGGGGTGCGGCTTGACGTTCCCCAGTACGGCGGCCGTCTCCTTGGCCGAAGCGGCGACCTTCTGCGGGCCCTTGCCCTTCTTCGCCTTCTTCGCGAAGACGACGCCGATCAGCGCGAGCAGCCCGGCCACCAGCACATTGGCGGCGAAGGACAGCAGGAAGCAGACGGCGAGGTTCCAGCCGCTCCAGGTACGGATGCCGTAGGCGAGCGCGAAGCTCAGCATGGGCAGCGAGAAGATGAGGACCGCGCCGGCCGCGGCGAACGCGCCACCGCCGATCGCGCCGCGCTTGACGTCCTGACGCAGCTGGGCCTTGGCCAGTGCGATCTCGTCGTGCACCAGTGCGGACATCTCACCGGTCGCCGTGGCGACCAGCTGGCCGAGGGTGCGCTCGGCGCCGACAGGACCGTCGGGTGAGCTCATCGCGTTCTCCCCTTTTTCTCTTCTGATCTCTTCTGAGATATGTCTGCTCAGATCATGCCGGACCGTTGCCATCCTCGCGTTCCCCACCCGGGACTTCGGCAAGCCTTCGGTGCTCCGCGGCCTTCTTCTCATAGATGGCGGCCATCCGGAGGTGGTACGCCGGATCGTCCATCTCGTAGATGTCGGGTACACCGCTGAGGTCGTCGTCGCGCTCCTCGTCCTCCCACAGCTTGCGGTACTTGGCGTTACGTACCTTCAGAAGGATCCCGGAGAACACGGCCGCGATGAGGGAACCGGCCAGCACGGCCGCCTTGATCTCGTCCGTGAGCAGCGGGTCCTCGGTGAAGGCGAGTTCGCCGATCAGCAGCGAGACGGTGAAGCCGATGCCGGCCAGCGAGGCGACCGCGAAGACGTCGGGCCACGCCAGGTCGTCGTTGAGCTCGGCCTTGGTGAAGCGGGCCGCGAGCCACGTGCCGCCGAAGATGCCGACCGCCTTGCCGATGACCAGGCCGAGGACCACGCCCAGCGTCTCCGGCTGGGTGAAGACGTCGCCGAGCGCGCCGCCCGAGACGACCACGCCGGCGCTGAACAGGGCGAACAGCGGCACGGCCAGGCCCGCGGAGAGGGGGCGTACGAGATGTTCGATGTGCTCGCCGGGGGAGTGCTCCTCGCCCGGGTCCTCCTTGTGGCAGCGCAGCATCAGGCCCATGGCGACGCCCGCGATGGTGGCGTGGATGCCGCTGTTGTACATCAGGCCCCAGATGGCGAGCGCCAGCGGAACGTAGATGTACCAGCCGCGCACCCGCTTCCTGAGCAGCAGCCAGAAGACGGCGAGGCCGAGGACGGCGCCGCCGAGCGCCGCGAAGTTGAGGTCGCTGGTGAAGAAGACCGCGATGATGAGGATCGCGAAGAGGTCGTCGACGACGGCGAGGGTGAGCAGGAAGGCGCGCAGCGCGGACGGCAGCGAGGTGCCGATGACCGCGAGGACCGCGAGGGCGAAGGCGATGTCGGTCGCCGTCGGGACGGCCCAGCCGTCCAGGGAACCGCCGCCGAGGGTGTTGGTGAGGACGTAGACGAGCGCGGGCACCGCCATGCCGCAGAGCGCCGCGACGACGGGCAGCGCCGCCGCCTTGGGATCGCGCAGGTCACCCGCGACCAGCTCGCGCTTGAGTTCGATGCCGGCCACGAAGAAGAAGACGGCGAGCAGGCCGTCGGCCGCCCAGTGCTGGATGGAGAGGTCGAGCCCGAGCGAGGCGGGGCCGAGGTGGAAGCCGCGTACCGAGTCGTAGGAGCCGCCGGCGGTGTTGGCCCAGATCAGCGCGGTCACGGCGGCGACGAGCAGCAGCATGCCGCCGACGGTCTCGGCGCGCAGGGCTTCCGCGACGAAGTTGCGCTCGGGGAGCGAGAGGCGTCCGAGGAACTTGCGCTGGTTGTCGGTGCTGCGTATGGGCGCGGACACGTGAGTCGACCTCCGGTCGGGTAGGCAGGGCTGAGCACATGCCGACCAGACTTCCCGGCGCACCTTGGTACTTCTCGTCGCGTCATCTTGTCGCGATGTTGACGCGATCCTTAGCTTACCTAACGTACGCCCGGACGAATCCAGTGATCTTCACCCTAAGTGCAAAAAGGGCACCCGGCGCGCCTGGCGCCGGGTGCCCTTCTCGTCGTACGGCTAGGCCTAGGGCGTGTCTTTCGGATCAGCCCGGGCCCGCGGCGTCTGGCACGGCGCCTCGCGGCGTTGTCGCATCACCCACGGACACCCGGTCCGCGGGCGATGCTCCGCCTTGCGATCCACCGCACCAGACGCCGCGGGCTGACCGGACCGATCCAAAAGACACGCCCTAGTCCTCGCTCGACGCGCTCGGCAGCTTCGTCTGGATGAGGTCCATCACGGACGAATCGGTGAGCGTCGTGACGTCACCGAGCTCGCGGTTCTCCGCGACGTCCCGCAGCAGCCGCCGCATGATCTTGCCGGACCGGGTCTTCGGCAGCTCGGCCACCGGAAGGACCCGCTTCGGCTTGGCGATCGGGCCGAGCGTGGCGCCCACGTGGTTGCGCAGGTCCGCCACGAGCCCCTCGTCCTCGGCGCTCGCCGTGCCCCGCAGGATCACGAACGCCACGATGGCCTGGCCGGTCGTCTCGTCCGCCGCGCCCACGACCGCCGCCTCGGCGACCGCCGGGTGCGAGACGAGCGCCGACTCGACCTCGGTGGTGGAGATGTTGTGCCCGGAGACGAGCATCACGTCGTCCACCCGGCCGAGCAGCCAGATGTCGCCGTCGTCGTCCTTCTTCGCGCCGTCACCGGCGAAGTACCTGCCCTCGAAACGCGACCAGTACGTGTCGATGAACCGCTGGTCGTCGCCCCAGATGGTGCGCAGCATCGACGGCCACGGCTCGGTCAGGACGAGGTAGCCACCGCCGCCGTCCGGCACCTCGTTCGCCTCGTCGTCGACGACGGTGGCGGAGATGCCCGGCAGGGCGCGCTGGGCGCTGCCCGGCTTGGTCTCGGTCACGCCCGGCAGCGGGGAGATCATCATCGCGCCGGTCTCGGTCTGCCACCAGGTGTCCACGATGGGGCACTTGTCGGCGCCGATGTTCTTCCGGTACCACATCCACGCCTCGGGGTTGATCGGCTCGCCGACCGACCCGAGCACCCGCAGGCTGCTGAGGTCGAACTTCGCGGGGATGTCGTCGCCCCACTTCATGAACGTGCGGATCGCCGTGGGCGCCGTGTACAGGATGGTGACCTTGTACTTCTGGACGATCTCCCAGAAGCGGCCCTGGTGCGGGGTGTCGGGGGTGCCCTCGTACATCACCTGCGTCGCGCCGTTCGCCAGCGGGCCGTACGTGATGTACGAGTGGCCGGTGACCCAGCCGATGTCGGCCGTACACCAGTAGACGTCGGTCTCCGGCTTGAGGTCGAAGACGGCGTGGTGGGTGTAGGCCGCCTGGGTGAGGTAGCCGCCGGAGGTGTGCAGGATGCCCTTCGGCTTCCCGGTGGTGCCCGAGGTGTAGAGGATGAAGAGCGGGTGCTCCGCGTCGAAGGCCTCGGGGGTGTGCTCGGTGGACTGCTTCTGCGTGGCCTCGTGCCACCACACGTCGCGGCCCTCGGTCCAGGCAACGTCCTGGCCGGTACGGCGCACCACCAGGACGTGGCGCACGCCGTCGACGCGGCTGACGGCCTCGTCCACGGCGGGCTTGAGCGCGGAGGGGTTGCCCCGGCGGTAGCCGCCGTCGGCGGTGATGACGACCTTGGCGTCGGCGTCCTCGATGCGCTTGGCGATGGCGTCCGCGGAGAAGCCGCCGAAGACCACCGAGTGGGCGGCGCCGATGCGGGCGCAGGCCAGCATCGCGACGACGGCCTCGGGGATCATCGGCAGATAGACGGCGACGCGGTCGCCCTTCCGCACCCCCAGCTCCGTCAGGGCGTTGGCCGCGCGGCTGACCTCGTCCTTGAGCTCGGCATAGGTGATGGCCCGGCTGTCACCGGGCTCACCCTCGAAGTGGATGGCGACACGGTCGCCGTTGCCCGCCTCGACGTGGCGGTCCACGCAGTTGTACGCGACGTTGAGCTTCCCGTCGGCGAACCACTTGGCGAACGGCGGGTTCGACCAGTCGAGCGTCTCCGTCGGCTCCGTGGCCCAGGTCAGCCGGCGGGCCTGCTCGGCCCAGAAACCGAGCCGGTCGGCCTTGGCCTGCTCGTACGCCTCCGCCGTGACGTTGGCCGCGGCTGCCAGCTCCGTCGGCGGCGCGAAGCGACGCTCCTCCTTCAACATGTTGGCGATGGACGGACGTTCGCTCATGTGCAAGCTCCCAACATGCGGATGACACACCGGGCCCGGCGTGGTTTAGACCAATATTTAGGCCCTGAAGAAGGTTGGTCAACCCCCTGCCGATCCTGGCACTCGGCACCCGGTAAATACAGGGGGTTCGGTGTGTCATGACGGGAGACCGGCGTATTGCCCCTGCTTGGCAACAGGCGAAGGGTCCGGGGCTGCCGGGAGCTACCCCGAAGGGGTCCGCTCCGCTTCGTCCTGCCCCGTGGCGGACACCTGGTCGAAGACCTCGTCCGGCAGCGGCTCGAGGCCGGTGCCCTCCGTCAGCAGGTACGCCTGCGCCTCACCGACGTGGAAGTACATGCCGTGCAGCTCGAGATCGCCCTCGGCGAGCCGGCGCGCCACCGACTCGTGGGCCTTCAAGTGCTCCAGCTGCTGCACCACATTGGTGAGACAGAGCTGCTCCACCGCGTCGGCGGGCGCCCGTCCGGCAAGGCGCGCCCACGCCCTGTCCTGCGCGCCCATCCGCTCCACACTCGGCAGCCCGTGCCGCAGCCACCGCTTCAGCGGTGTCTGGGCGCCGCCGGGCGGGGCGCTGAGCAGCGCCTGCATGGCGCCGCACCCGGAGTGCCCGCACACGGTGATGGACCGCACCTGGAGCACGTCGACCGCGTACTCGATGGCGGCGCCCACCGAGTCGTCCCCGCTCTCGGCACCCGGCAACGGCACCAGGTTCCCCACATTGCGGACGACGAAGAGGTCACCCGGCCCGCTCGACGTGATCATCGACGTGACGACCCGGGAGTCCGCGCAGGTCAGGAAGAGCTGCGCGGGCTGCTGCCCCTCGCGCGCGAGCCTGGCGAGCTCGCCGCGCACATGAGGCGCCGTGTTCCGCTGGAAAGCACTGATCCCGCTGGCCAGTTGGTGCCCACTGGGCCGCCGCACCGCCCGCTCGTCCCGCTGCCCCTCCTGCGGCCGGTCGCAGTGGTGGTTGCGCCACGGGGCCCAGGGCCTGCAGCAGGAGTGCGAGGAGCTGGCGGGCTCGGCGATGCGGGTCCCGGAGCGGCCGGTGATCTCGACGCTGCCGCCGTGCGCCGTGTGCGAGTCCTGCCAGCACTGCAGCGATTCGTACGCGGCGTGGTCCATGAAGGAGCCGTCCAGCTCCACGATGACGTCCGCCTTGTGCGGGACGAGGTGCAGCGCCTTGCTGAGCCGCGGCACCGCGAGGAACGTCAACTGCCCGCGCACGCGCACGCGATGAACGCCTTCGGCGTCCTGGCAGTGGGTGATCCGCGTGCGGGCGAGCCGGTGCAGCGAGACGGCGACGGCGACGGCGACGCCGAGTGCCACGCCTTCGAGGACGCCGAGGAAGACCACGCCGAGGGTGGTGACGGCGTAGACCACGATCTCGCGGTGGCGGGTGATGGTCCGGATGTGGTTCAGGCTGACCATCTGGATGCCGACGGCCATGACGAGGGCGGCGAGGGCCGCGAGCGGGATCAGCTCCAGGACGGGCACCAGGAGCAGCGAGGCCACCACTACCCAAACGCCGTGCAGCATCGTGGAGTTCCTGCTGACGGCGCCGGCGCGCACATTGGCCATGCTGCGCACCGCGACGCCCGCGACGGGGAGCCCGCCGAGCGCTCCGGACACGATGTTCGCCGAGCCCTGGCCGAGCAGTTCGCGGTCGAGGTCGGAGCGGCGCACACCCGGGTGCAGCTCGGTCTGCCCGGCGACGACCTTGTCGACGGCGACGGCGCCGAGCAGTGACTGCACGCTGCACACCAGCGTGATCGTGAGCACGGCCGCGACGAGCCCCAGCGCGGGCCCTTCCGGCAGTCCGACGAGCGCGTGACTGCGCCAGGACGGCAGGTCGACCTTGTCGACGTGGAGCCGGGCGAGCGAGGAGACGGCTGTCGCGGTGGCGACGGCGACGAGGGCCGCGGGCATGACGCGGGCCATGCGCCCCGCACGGCCGGGGATCCGCGGCCAGAGCAGCAGGATCGCCAGCGTCAGCACGCTGATCGTGAGGGCGGCCGGATGCAGATCGGCGAGCTGCGCGGGCAGCGCCCGGAGGTTGTCGAGCACGACGCTCTGCGGGGTGCCGCCGAGCACGATGTGCAGTTGGGCGACGGCGATGGTGACGCCGATGCCGGCCAGCATGCCGTGCACGACGGCGGGGCTGACGGCGAGTGCCGTGCGGGCCACGCGCAGGCACCCCAGGCCGAGTTGGGCAAGGCCGGCGAGGACGGTGATGGCGCAGGTGGTCCGCCAGCCGTACTGGTGGATGAGGTCGGCGGTGACCACGGTGAGCCCGGCGGCGGGGCCGCTGACCTGGAGCGGCGATCCGCCGAGCGCGCCGACGAAGATGCCGCCGACGGCCGCGGCGACGAGTCCCGCCTGGAGCGGCGCGCCGGTGGCCAGGGCGATGCCGAGGGACAGCGGCAGCGCGATCAGGAATACGGCGACCGACGCGGAGAGGTCGGCCCCCGCGATGCGGAATCGCTTGCCGGGTGGCGGGGCGTGGGGCTCGTGGTCGCGTGGCGGGTGAGCCGAGTCGGTGGTGCGAGTGACGCAGGCAGACATGGTTCCCGTCTCCTCCGGGGCAGCGCGGTCGCGGACAAGGGGTCCTCCGGAGTTCTCCGGAGGGCAGATCGCGGCCGTGGGTCACGGCGTGACAGCGGCGGGATTTCTCAACTCTCGGTAAACGAACCGTAATCCAGAGTAAAGGATCCGGGAGGACTTTCGGCGCAAATGGTGCAATTAGTCACCCTGATGAGTGAATAAAAAATTTAATCGGCTTGTCGAAACATCGGTTATCGAACCCCGTGCGAACTTCGGCGTGATATGACCCGACTCGTACGGAAAGCAGGTGGGCGGAACATGGCCGCCACCCGGAGGATCACCGCGAGCCTCACCGCCCTGGCGGCGTGTGCGGCGGCACTGTCCGGCTGCGCCGACGGAAGCACCGGTGCGAAGGAAGGCGCTCACGGCGCGAAGAAGGCGGCCGGTGCCCCGGCGCCCAAGAGCGCCGTCCGCATGATCGGTGACGGCTCCACGGCCTTCACCGGCAAGCAGCCGAACCTGCCGAGACCCGCCCGCCTGAAACCGGGCCAGAAGCCCCCGCAGTTCGTCGTCTTCTCCTGGGACGGGGCGGGCGAGGACAGCCAGAAGCTGTTCTCCCACTTCCGCGAGGTGGCCAAGCGGAACAACGCGACGATGACGTACTTCCTCAGCGGCGTGTACCTGCTCCCCGAGGAGAAGCGCAGGCTCTACAAACCGCCGCAGCACACGACCGGCAGTTCGGACATCGGCTTCAATGACCGGGGCGGGATCAAGGACACCGTGGAGCAGCTCCGCGGCGCCTGGCTCGAGGGCAACGAGATCGGCACGCACTTCAACGGCCACTTCTGCGGCAAGGGCCGCGGCGTGGGCGAGTGGTCCGTCAAGGACTGGAAGAGCGAGATCCGGCAGGCCAAGTCCTTCGTCAAGGCCTGGAAGACGAACACGGGCATGAAGAAGGCGAAGCCCCTGCCCTTCGACTACGACAAGGAACTGATCGGCGCCCGGACCCCGTGCCTCGAAGGCCGCAAGAACTTCATGCGGGCCGCCGGGGAGCTGGGCTTCCGCTACGACACCAGCGGCGTGAACGACCAGGTCTGGCCCAAGAAGAAGGAGGGGCTGTGGGACCTGTCGATGCAGCTCGTCCCGGTCCCGGGCCGCAAGTTCGAGACGCTCACCATGGACTACAACTTCATGGTCAACCAGTCCGGTTCGACCTCGCACGGCGACCCGGACATGCATGAGTACTGGGGCGACCAGATGCGTGACGGCCTGCTCCAGGGCTTCGACCGCGCCTACCGCGGCAACCGCGCGCCGCTGATCATCGGCAACCACTTCGAGTCCTGGAACGGCGGCACCTACATGCGCGCCGTCGAGGAGACCATCGAGGCCGTCTGCACCAAGCGCGACGTGCGCTGTGTCTCCTTCCGCCAACTCGCGGACTGGCTCGACGCGCAGGACCCGAAGACGCTGAAGAAGCTGACCGGACTGCGGGTCGGCAAGGCGCCGAAGCAAGGCTGGGCGGCGTTCCTCTCCGCCCAGCCCGCGCCGGCCCCGAAGGGGGTCCCGGGCGCTCCGGCGCTCAAGCAGTAGTCCCGCGCCTGCGGCCCGGTCAGGCCGTGGCGGTCATACGCTCACGCAGTACGAAGGCGGGGTCGACCTGGGCAGCCAGGTCGGCCCCCGTCCGCTCGTTGCCCCAACTCTGCGCGTTCTTCAGGTGGAAGTGGACCATCTGGCTGGTGTACCGCTCCCAGTCACGTCGTTCGTACGAGGCGTCGACGGCGTCCTGGAGCGCCCGCAGGGACCGGCGGTTGTCCTCCTCCAGGAGCTCGAAGCGCGGCGGGTGGCCCTTCTCCATGGCACGCACCCAGTCCGAGTGCCCGACGGTCACGAGGAGGTCGTCACCGACCTGCTCGCGCAGGAAGTCGACGTCGTCCTGGCCCTGCACCTTGTTGCCGACGACGGCGAGGCTGACGCCGAAGTCCCGTGCGTACTCCTTGTACTGGCGGTAGACGGAGACCCCCTTCCTCGTCGGCTCGGCCACCAGGAACGTCATGTCGAAGCGCGTGAACATGCCGGAGGCGAAGGAGTCCGAGCCGGCGGTCATGTCCACGACCGCGTACTCGTCGCGGCCGTCCACCAGGTGGTTCAGGCAGAGCTCCACCGCTCCCGTCTTGGAGTGGTAGCAGGCGACACCGAGGTCGGCTTCGGTGAACGGCCCGGTGACCATCAAACGCACCGTGGCGTCGTCGAGTTCCACGGGCCGGGCGCACGCCTCGTACACGGGGTTGTCCTCGCGCACCCGCAGGAGCCGTGAGCCCTCGCCGGGAGGCGTCGTCTTGATCATGGTGTCCGCCGAGCTGATGCGCGGATTCGAGCCCCGCAGGTACTCCTTGATCAGCGGCAGCCGGGCGCCCAGGGCGGGCAGCTCGGCGGCCTCCGCCTCGTCGAGGCCGAGCGCGGGGCCCAAGTGCTGGTTGATGTCGGCGTCCACCGCGATGACGGGTGCGCCGGTCGAGGCGAGGTGGCGGATGAAGAGCGAGGACAGCGTGGTCTTGCCGCTGCCGCCCTTCCCTACGAAAGCGATTTTCATAACCACAAAGCGTAGCGGCTCGCCTACGCCGAGTGCTCGGCCCGCGTGAAGAAGACCACTCCTTCGTGGAGCCGGACCCAGAAGTACGTAGGGTCGTACTCATGAGTACGACAGCCGATCCGCTCGCGGCCCTGGGCGCACTGCCCGGCGTGGCCGACTCCGTGGACTCCGTGCGCAAGGCCGTGGACCGGGTCTACGGGCACCGGATCATGCGGCGCCGCAGCAACGAGATCACCTCCGAGGCGGCACTGCGCGGCGCCCGTGGCTCCGCCGCGCTCGCCGACGCCGAGTGGGCGCTCGAGGAGGTGCGTCGGCGCACCGACTTCAGCGGCGACGGTGAGGCGCGCACGGTGGGCGCGGCCCTGCGGCTGACCGCAGAGTCCGGGCAGCTCCTCTCCATCTGGCGTCAGTCGCCGCTCCGGGTCCTGGCGCGCCTGCACCTGGTCGCGGCGGCGGACTCCGTGGAGGGCGCGGGGCGGCCGAGGCTGGCGGGCGAGCCCGTCGAGGAACCGCTGATCGAGCTGCCCCTGCCGGACGCGGACGAGGTGGCGGGCCGCCTTGAGGGGCTCTCGCAGCTGATCATCGCGGGGAGCGCGGCACCGGCTCTGGTGATGGCGGCCGTGGTCCACGGCGAACTGCTCAGCCTGCGCCCCTTCGGCTCGCACAACGGCCTGGTCGCGCGGGCCGCCGAACGCATCGTCCTGGTGGGCAGCGGCCTCGACCCGAAGTCGATCTGCCCGGCCGAGGCGGGCCACGCGGAGTTGGGCAGGGCCGCCTACGTAGCGGCTCTCGACGGCTACGCGTCCGGCACGCCGGAGGGCATGGCCGCCTGGATCGCCCACTGCGGCAAGGCGGTCGAACTCGGCGTCAGGGAATCGGCGGCGGTGTGCGAGGCGCTGCAGCGCGGCGCGGCATAGGAGCGGCGCGGCACAAAGGGATGCGGCGGTACGGAATCCGTACCGCCGCTGGCATGTTCACCGGGTTACCAAGCGTCCTCGAAGTGTTGCCCATCAGGTCGGGAACATTGCCCGTCACCTGGTGCGGCTGGCCCGTAATCGACGGGTCGACGTCGCGTGGGTGCTCGGTGTTCATGCTTCGGTCCGTGGGGCCTTTGCTGCGTTTAAAGGTGATCCTCTCGGATGTCCTTGGTCTCGCGGGCCGTTGACTCCTTTGTACTCCTGTCCTGAGGTAAGCGGAAGTGCTGGCCACACTTCTTTACTTTTAGGTTCAAACAGGAGCGAATCAGGCATATGCGTCCGGCCTGTTTCTTCCGTGCTCAGCTCGCGGCCGGGCGGCGTCGGCTGGCGAACCAGACGAGACCCGCCGTGGCCGCGGCGGCGCCGACCGCGGCCGCCGCGACGAGGGCCGGCCGCGGTGGGGCGGGCAGCCGCTGCTTCAGGCGGACCGGTCGGTGGAAGTCGAGGATCGGCCACGCGCGCGTGAGGGCCTCGCGGCGCAGCGCGCGGTCCGGATTGACCGCGAAGGGGTGCCCGACGGCCTGCAGCATCGGCAGATCCGTCGCCGAGTCGCTGTAGGCGTAACAGCGGTCGAGGTCGTACCCCTCCGACTGGGCGAGCTCCTTGATCGCGTCCGCCTTGGTGGGCCCGTACGCGTAGTACTCCACCTCACCCGTGAAGCACCCGTCGTCCCCGACCACCATGCGGGTCGCCACCACCCGGTCCGCGCCGAGGAGCTCGCCGATCGGCTCGACGACCTCCGCGCCCGAGGTGGAGACGATGACGACGTCGCGGCCCGCGGCGTGATGCTCCTCGATGAGGGACGCCGCCTCGTCGTAGATGATCGGGTCGATCAGGTCGTGCAGGGTCTCGGCGACGATCTCCTTGACCTGCTGCACGTTCCAGCCGCGGCACAGCGCGGACAGGTACTCGCGCATCCGCTCCATCTGGTCGTGGTCGGCGCCGCCGGCGAGGAAGACGAACTGCGCGTATGCGGTGCGCAGCACGGCTCTGCGGTTGATCAGGCCGCCTTGGTAGAACGACTTGCTGAAGGTGAGCGTGCTCGACTTCGCAATGACCGTCTTGTCCAGGTCAAAGAACGCGGCGGTGCGGGGCAGGGAGTGGTTTTCCACGAGGCCGAGCATAGGCGCCCACCATTCGGCGTAAGCTGAGGCGCGTGGGTTTGCCTGAGAAGGCTCTCGGGTACACCATGGAAGTCACGGATCGTTCGCGACCGTGCTAACCCGGTCTGGCTCCTCCCCCCCCGAGTCGGACCGTGGGGACGACCCCCGCTCTCCCCCCCGGCGGGGGTCGTCGCATGTCCGGATGGGTTTTTGAACCCTCCGTTGATCCTCTTCCGGCCCTTGAGCCGCTCTTTTCTCCGCCTCGACCGTTTTCCGTGGCGACCATGATCCGTCACTGTACGTAGCCGTGACGCTGCTCTGCGGAAGTCCCATGAACGCCGTGGGATGTCACCGGTATGGGTGATGGGGATATTCACAGCCATCGCCTTGTCCACAGTTATTGACCAAGATCCACACGATTTCCCGCGGCACCGCACGCTGATTCCGCCCGTTCCGCTCGCGAAGTCCATGGCCGGATTGCCTGCCCGGTTCTTCGCCGATGCGGGACGCGGCATTCACAGCGTGCTCGGGGTGAGAGGGGGATGGAGATCGTGGGTGGAGTCAGTACACGTGGCAGGTCCGCGCCGGCCGGTGGGCGGCAGAGCGGACCACTGATCGTCACGGAGGACGTGGAGCTGCTGGACGACCTGCTGCGGCTGTGCGCCGCGGCGGGAGCGCTGCCCGAGGTGCATCACGGCGGTCCCGGCCGCGGGACCGGCTGGGACTCGGCCCCGCTCGTCCTGGTCGGGGACGACGCGGCGGACCGGGTACGGGGCGCCGTGCGACGGCGTGGCGTGGTGCTGGTCGGCCGGGACCAGGACGACCCCGATGTGTGGCGGCGGGCGGTGGAGATCGGCGCCGACCATGTGCTGCGGCTGCCCGACGGAGAGCAGTGGCTCGTGGACCGCATCGCCGACGTGGCCGAGGGCGCCGGACGCCCCGCGCTGACCGTCGGGGTCATCGGCGGCCGCGGCGGCGCCGGGGCCTCCACCCTGGCCTGCGCCCTCGCGGTCACGGCGGCGCGTGTGGGGCGGCGCACGATGCTCGTCGACGCCGACCCGCTGGGCGGCGGCCTCGACGTGCTCCTCGGCGGTGAGAGCGCCGACGGGCTCCGGTGGCCGGCCTTCGCCGCCTCACGGGGCAGGGTCGGCGGTGGAGCGCTGGAGGAGTCGCTGCCGGAACTGCATGCGCTGCGGGTCCTGAGCTGGGACCGCGGAGAGGCGGTCACGATCGCCCCGGAAGCCGTGCGCGCGGTCGTCGCGGCGTCCCGCAGGCGCGGCGGCACGGTGATCGTGGACCTGCCCCGCAGGGTGGACGAGACGGCCGCGGAGGCGCTGGCACAGGTGGATCTCGGCCTCCTGGTGGTGCCTCCCGAACTGCGCGCGGTGGCGGGCGCGCACCGGGTGGCATCGGCCGCGGGAGCGGTGCTGCGGGATCTGCGGGTGGTGGTCGCCCGGGGTGCGGCGCCCGGAGGGTCCGGCGGGCTCGACTCCGAGGAGGTCGCGCGCCTGCTCGGGCTGCCACTCGCCGGAGAAGTGCCCTGGGAGGCCGGGCTCGCGGCGGCGGTGGCCACGGGATCGCCGCCCGGGGGAGCCGCGCGCGGGCCGCTGGCGCGGTTCTGCACCGCCTTCTGGGACCGGCTGCCGGCCGACGCCGCGGGAGGGGGCGTATGAGCGCGGTGGTCGGCGCCCGGATGCTGGACGGAGTGCGGCAGTGGCTCGCGGAGAGCGGCACGGAGCCGACCCCGGCCCGGGTGGCCGAAGCGCTGCGCGCCCAGGGCCGGGTGCTCGGAGACACCGAAGTCCTCGGCGCCGCGGAGCAACTGCGTCATGAACTGGTCGGCGCGGGCCCCCTGGAGCCGCTGCTCGCGGACGCCTCGGTGACCGATGTGCTGGTCTGCGCACCCGACCGGGTCTGGGTGGACCGGGGCGGCGGCCTGGAGCTCACGGACGTCACGTTCCGGGACGCGGCCGCAGTGCGGCGGCTCGCCCAGCGCCTCGCGGCCGCTGCGGGGCGACGCCTCGACGACGCGCGGCCCTGGGTGGACGCGCGCCTCCCGGACGGCACCCGGTTGCACGCCGTACTGCCACCGGTGGCCGTTGGCTCGACCTGTCTCTCCCTGCGGGTCGTGCGGCCCCGCGCCTTCACCCTCACGGAACTGGTCGCCGCAGGGACGGTCCCGCCCGGCGGCGACCGGATCCTGCGGGCCCTCCTCGACGCCCGGCTGTCCTTCCTGATCAGCGGGGGCACCGGCACCGGCAAGACGACCCTGTTGAGCGCGTTGCTCGGTCTGGTCGGCGCCAAGGAGCGGATCGTACTCGCGGAGGACTCCGCGGAGTTGAAGCCCGAGCACCCCCACCTGGTGCGCCTCGAGTCCAGGCCCGCGAACCAAGAGGGGGCGGGCCTCGTCGGCCTCGACGACCTGGTGCGGCAGGCGCTGCGCATGCGTCCCGACCGGCTGGTCGTCGGTGAGGTGCGGGGGGCGGAGGTGGTGCATCTGCTGGCCGCGCTGAACACGGGACATGAGGGCGGCTGCGGAACGGTCCATGCCAACGCTGCGTCGGACGTGCCCGCCCGCCTGGAGGCCCTGGGAACGGCTGCCGGTCTCGACAGGGCCGCTCTGCACAGCCAGTTGGCGGCCGCGCTGTCGGTGGTGATCCATCTCGTACGGGACCGGGCCGGCCGCCGCCGGATCGCCGAGGTGCACGTGCTGGAGCGGGCCGACTCTGGCCTGGTCGTCACCGTGCCGGCGCTGTGCTGGGGCGAGAAGGCCTTCACCCGCGAGCGGGGCTGGGAGCGGCTGAACTCGCTGTTGGCGACCGAGGCCGGGGCGTGGGGTGAAAACCGGTGAACACCTCGATGTGGGCTTCGGCCCTCTGCGCGGGAAGCGCGGTCTGGCTGCTGGGCCGGTGGAACCACGAGGCTCGACGCTCACGATCGCTGTTCGCGAGTGCGGTACCGGGCCCGGCCCGAGCTCGACCCTGGCGCCGCATGGTCGCGGCAGGAGGCGGCCGGGTGCGCCATGAATGGTGGTGTGTGGCTGCCGGAGCGGTCGTCGCGCTGCTGGGGGAGTCCGTGGTGCCGCTGGTCATGGGCGCGGCCGGGGTGCCGGTCGCGGCGCGCGTGCGGCGGGTCCGGGACGCCGCTCGGGAGCGGGAGCGCCGGGGCGATGCGGTGATCGCGCTGTGCGGAGGGATCGCGGGCGAGGTGCGGGCGGGGCGACAGCCCGGGGAGTCACTGCGACTGGCCTTGGCCGAAGTCGCCGACGCGGGGGCGGGGGCCGGTGCGGCTCGCAGTGCGGTGCTTGCGGCGGCACGGTTCGGCGGGGACGTGCCGGGAGCGCTGCGACAGGCGGCTCGGGAGCCGGGCGCCGAAGGGCTGCTGGGGCTCGCGGCGTGCTGGCGGGTGGCGGTGGACCGCGGCGCGGGGCTCGCCGCCGGACTGGAGCGGCTGGAGGGCGCACTGCGCGCCGAGCGGGACCAGCGCTCCGACCTGCGGGCCCAGTTGGCGGGCGCCCGCTCGACCGCCGTGATGCTCACCGGTCTGCCGGTGCTGGGGCTGCTGATGGGCAGCGCACTGGGAGCGGAGCCGCTACGGGTGCTGCTCCACACCGGACCGGGGCTGGCGTGCCTGGCGGCGGGCGGAGTGCTGGAGGGCCTCGGGGTGTGGTGGGCGCTGCGGATCGTACGAGGGGCGGAGGAGCGGTGAACGTTGTCCACAGGCTGGGGGTGACCGTGTGGGAAGTCGCGGCCGTGCTCTGGCTCGCACTGACGGCGCTGGCTGCGCGACGCGAGAGGGTGGTGCGGCGCCGAGCGGCAAGGGCCCTGACCGTGGGCGTACAGCAGCGATCCGCGCCTGTTTCAGTACCTGCCCTCGCTCTCCGTAGGCCGCAACGGACACGACGGTCGCTCGGGTCGCGGGAGACACGGGAATGGCTCCTTCTGGGTGGTACGGCGAGTGCGGTGTACGTCCTGGTGGGTGGAGTGCCGGGGCTGCTGGCCGGAGCGGTTGTCGGGTATGTCGTCAGGCGACACAGACAGCGAAAACGGGCGTGCATTCAGGACTTGGCCGGGACACCCGGCGGAACGCTTGGGGCGGCAGAAGCCTCACGACAACTCCCCTTGGCCGCAGACCTCTTGGCGGCGTGTGTCGCAGCCGGAGCGAGCCCGGTCGCGGCCGCTCAAGCGGTCGGGGAGTCCTTGCAGGGCCCGGTCGGCGAGCGGCTGGCACGTGGCGCGGCGGAGGTGAGGCTGGGCGCCGAACCGGCGGACGCCTGGCGGCACTTGGGCGCCATACCCGGCGCCGCCCCACTGGCCCGTCTTCTGGAACGGGCGGGCGAGTCCGGAGCACCGGCCGCGGACCCGGTGGCCCGCCTGGCCGCGGACGTCAGGGCGGCACGGGCCCGGACGGCGACGGCCGCGGCGAGACGAGCAGCGGTCCTGATGACGGCCCCGGTGGGCCTGTGCTTCTTGCCGGCGTTTGTGGCGGTCGGAGTGCTACCGGTGGTGATCGGGCTGGCGGAGGGGCTGCTGAGCGCGGGCTGAGCGACTGAGGCAATGAACAAGTGACCTGAATCCGAAGGAGATTGGAATGCGGGGGCGACTGATGCGCGAGCCGAAACGGACATGTCGGCGGGACTGGCGGGGTCGAAGGCGACTGCTGAACACGGACGCCGGGATGGTGACGTCCGAGTACGCGATGGGGCTGATCGCGGCGGTGGGCTTCGCCGGGCTGCTCTACAAGGTGGTGACGAGCGGGCAGGTCAAAGCGGCGCTGCAGGCGGTCGTGGAGAAGGCGCTCGATGTTCCGTTCTGAGACCGGACGGTGCAGGCAGACCAGGCAGGCCAGGCAGGCCAGGCAGGGCGAACGGTGGCAGCGGTTCAGAGGATGGGGGCGCGGCACGGACCGCGGGTTCGTGACGGCGGAGGCGGCAGTCGTGCTGCCGACCCTGGTGCTGTTCACCATGGCGCTGATCTGGACCCTGCTGGCGGCTTCCGCGCAGATCCAGTGCGTGGACGCCGCCCGGGCCGGAGCCCGCGCGGCGGCCCGGCAGGACCCCGACGGCGCGGTCACCGCGGCGGCACGGCAGGCGGCGCCGCGCGGGGCGAGCGTGTCCGTACGGCGTGCGGGCGACCTGGTGCGGGTCGAGGTGGTGGCGGACGCGCCGGGTCCGCGGGTGCTGGGGCTGGGCCTGCGTCTGCGGTCAGAGGCGGTGGCGTTGGCGGAGGAGACGGTGGGGGTGGGCGTATGAGGTGGCGCAGGAGAGCCGGACGGTGGTGTGGCGCGGGCCGGGACCGAGGGGCCGCCACCGTGTGGGTGGTCGTTGTGATGGCCGTCCTGGGCGTGGTCTGCGGCGCGGTGTTCGCCATGGCGCAGGTCGTCGTGGTCCGGCATCGGGTGGGCGGCGCGGCGGACCTGGCGGCGCTCGCCGCGGCGGACCGGTGGACGGTGGGCTCCGCCGGGGCGTGCGCGGGAGCTCTCCGGGTGGCCGAGGCTCAGGGGGCACGGGTGGTGCGGTGCGTGCTGCGGGGAGAGATCTCCGAGGTCACGGCTTCCTCTTCGGCCGGGCCTTTCTCCGCCACGGTCAGGTCTCGGGCGGGCCCGGCCGGCCACACCCCCTAACTCTGCCCCTCCGCTCCCTGTCCCTCCGCGTCCCGTCCCTCCGCGCCCCGGCTCTCCACTCCCTGCCCCTCCGCGTCCCGCAGCAACACGGAAAGCAGCCGCACCGCCCCCCGCTTGTGCAGAGGGTCGTTGCCGTTGCCGCACTTGGGGGACTGGATGCACGAAGGGCAGCCCGCCTCGCACTCGCAGGAGGCGATCGCCTGCCGCGTGGCCGTCAGCCACTCCCGAGCCGTGTGGAAGGCCCGCTCGGCGAAGCCCGCCCCGCCGGGGTGGCCGTCGTACACGAAGACCGTGGGAAGGAGCGTGTCCGGGTGCAGCGGGACGGAGACGCCACCGATGTCCCATCGGTCACACGTGGCGAACAGCGGCAGCATGCCGATGGACGCGTGTTCGGCGGCGTGCAGGGCGCCGCCGAGGATCTCCGGATTGATGCGGGCGGCGTCCAGTTGGTCCTCGGTCACGGTCCACCAGACGGCCCGCGTACGGAGCGTACGAGGAGGGAGCTCCAGTTTGGTCTCGCCGAGCACCTCGCCGGTGATGAGTCTGCGACGCAGGAAGGAGACGACTTGGTTGGTGACTTCGACGGAGCCGTAGCAGAGCCGCCCGGCGCCCCAGGGGACCTCGGTGTCCGTCTCCAGGATGGAGATCGCCGTCGTGTCGCGAGCGGTCGTGGAGTAGGGCGGCGCGGCCTCCTCGACCAGGGCCACCGAGTCCTCCAGGTCGAGGTGGCGGACGAGATACGTGCGCCCTTGGTGGAGGTGGACGGCGCCTTCGTGGACGGTGGTGTGCGAGGCGGACGCGTCGACGGTGCCGAGGAGCCGGCCCGTGCCCTCCTCGACGATCTGGACGGGCTTCCCGCCCTCGCCGCGGATGTCGGTGAGGTCGGCGGCCCGCTCGCGGCGGGTCCAGTGCCACGCCTTGGTCCGGCGCCGGAGCAGCTTCGCGGCTTCGAGTTGCGGGAGCAGTTCTTCGGCGGCGGGGCCGAAGAGGGCCAAGTCGTCGTCGATCAGCGGGAGTTCGGAGGCGGCGGCGCAGAGGTGGGGCGCGAGGACGTACGGGTTGTCGGGGTCGAGAACCGTGGACTCCACGGGCTGCTGGAACAACGCCTCGGGGTGGTGGACGAGATACGTGTCCAGCGGATCGTCGCGGGCGACGAGCACGGCCAGCGCCCCCTGTCCGGACCGGCCCGCGCGGCCGGCCTGCTGCCAGAGGGAGGCGCGGGTGCCCGGGTAGCCGGCGATGATGACGGCGTCCAACCCGGAGACGTCCACGCCGAGTTCGAGGGCGGTGGTGGCGGCGAGGCCGAGGAGTTCGCCGGAGTGCAGGGCGCGCTCCAGGGCGCGGCGTTCCTCGGGGAGATATCCGCCCCGGTAGGCGGCCACGCGGCGGGCGAGGGAGCGGTCGACCTCCGCGAGACGTTCCTGGGCGATCACTGAGATCAGCTCGGCGCCGCGCCGGGACCGTACGAAGGCGACGGAGCGGATGCCCTGGACGGCCAGGTCGGTCAGGAGGTCCGCCGTCTCGGCGGTGGCGGTGCGGCGGACGGGGGCGCCCTTCTCGCCGTGGAGATCGGTGAGAGGCGGCTCCCAGAGGGCGAAGACGAGGTCGCCGCGGGGTGAGGCGTCGTCGGCGACCTCCTTCACGGGCAGCCCGGTGAGGCGCTCCGCGGAGACCGCGGGGTCGGCGGAGGTGGCGGAGGCGAGGAGGAAGACGGGCTCGGAGCCGTAGCGGGCGCAGAGGCGGCGCAGGCGGCGCAGGACCTGGGCGACGTGGGAGCCGAAGACGCCCCGGTAGGTGTGGCACTCGTCGATGACGACATAGCGCAGGGCACGCAGGAAGGAGGACCAGCGGGGGTGGGAGGGGAGGATCCCGCGGTGCAGCATGTCCGGGTTGGTCAGGACGTAGTTGGCGTACTGCCGCACCCATTCGCGCTCTTCGAAGGGCGTGTCGCCGTCGTACACGGCGGGGCGCACCGCGTTGCCGAGCGGGGCCGCCAGCTCACGGACGGCGCGGCGCTGGTCGGCGGCGAGGGCCTTGGTGGGGGCCAGGTACAGGGCGGTGGTGCCGCGGCCGTTGGGGGCTTCGGAGCCGTCGAGGAGGGCGGAGAGGACGGGGGTGAGGTAGGCCAGGGACTTGCCGGACGCGGTGCCGGTGGCGACGACGACGGACTCGCCGTCCAGGGCGTGCTCGGCGGCCTGTGCCTGGTGGGCCCAGGGGTGCTCGATCCCGGCCGCCTGGACGGCGGATATGACCTCGGGACGGATGCGGTCGGGCCAGACTGCATACCGTGCCGCGCGCGGGGGCAGGTGCTCCGTATGAGTGACGCGCGATGCACGGCTCGGCCCCGCGGTGAGCCTGTCGAGAACGGTCCGCGGGGACGTGCGTGCCGGGGCGCCCGCGGAGGGTCCTCCGGGAGGAGAAATTTTGGCCATCGGCATCGAGTGTGTCACTGGCGGGATGGACAATGGTCCGAAGGCGTCGTGCACGCCTGCCTGTAAGTGATTGAATGCCATCGCGGCTGGCGATCCGTCCTGGGGGCTCTGCCGAGGTGTCCCGAGGGATGACCGCTCGATAGCAAGGTGCTGGAGGATCCGTGGACCTGTCCCTGTCGACCCGTACCGTCGGCGATCGTACGGTCGTCGAGGTCGGTGGCGAAATCGATGTATATACCGCGCCCAAGCTGCGCGAGCAGTTGGTCGAGCTGGTGAACGACGGCAGTTTTCATCTGGTCGTCGACATGGAGGGAGTCGACTTCCTCGACTCCACCGGGCTCGGCGTGCTGGTCGGCGGCCTGAAGCGGGTGCGTGCCCATGAGGGCTCGCTGCGCCTGGTCTGCAACCAGGAGCGCATTCTCAAGATCTTCCGCATCACCGGCCTGACCAAGGTGTTCCCGATTCACACCTCGGTCGAGGAAGCGGTCGCGGCCACTGACTGAGTAGCCACCCACTGAGTAGCCACCCACTGGGTGTCCGCCGATTGGGTGGCCACCGATCGGGTGGTGGCCGATGCTTCGGCCGACCGGAAGCAGGACGTCCCGGGCCCGGGGCCCGGGACGGCAGTACAGCAGGGGACCGGGCCTGCGGCCCGGCCCTCTGACAGCACGCGCGTCTGTCGAGGGGGATGCATGGCCACCGTTGAACTCCGTTTCAGCGCGCTGCCCGAACACGTCAGGACCGCCCGGCTCGTGGCGGCCGCGGTGGCGCGCAGGGCCGGAGTGGACGAGGCCGTTCTCGACGAGGTCAGGCTCGCGGTGGGCGAGGCCTGCACGCGCGCCGTCGGGCTGCACCAGAGCAGCGGCGTCACGGCGCCGGTGCGGGTGGCGCTGATCGAGGACGAGAAGCAGTTCTCCATCGAGGTCGGTGACGAGGCGCCCCGAGCGACGCCCGGCGGCCGGGCGCCCGGCGCACTGCCGGAGGACGGCGACGACGCGGAGCCCGAGGGCGAGGACGAGATGGGCCTCGCGGTCATCAGCGGCCTCGTGGACGACGTGGAGGTCACGGCCGGCGAGTCCGGCGGCCTCATCCGCATGAGCTGGCCCACGGCGCCGGCGACGCTGTTGCCCTGACACTCCTCCCTCCGTTCCGCAGGCCCTGTCACCACCACGGTGAACAGGGCCTTTTGTTTTTTGATCATTTAATTGTGCCGTATCGGCGATCCACATCTTCGGCGTCAACGGGTTTGAGGCATTACCGCTTTCGGGGCCAATCTTTGCGCCCGATCATTTGCTGAGAAGCAATCTCAGGTCAATTCCGTTTGTGGCGCTCTGTTTTGATCAGGTTCCGCTCCCTACAATCCGTCCACATCTTGAGCTCAGCCCAAGCGTCAAGGAGGACGAATGGCGGGGCTTTCTACCCCTCATCAGTTTGACCACCCCTCAACCTTCGCAGCCGCAGTCCTGACCGACGACAACCGCCTCATCGTGATGGTCATCGCGGCCGTCGCGCTCGCGGCTCTCGTCGTCGCGGGTGTGCTCGTACGACAAGTACTCGCGGCAGGCGAGGGCACCGACAGCATGAAGAAGATCGCGAAGGCGATCCAGGTGGGCGCGAATGCCTATCTGGGACGCCAGCTGCGCACTCTCGGCGTATTCGCCGTCGTGGTGTTCTTCCTGCTCATGCTGCTGCCGGCGGACGACTGGAATCAGCGCGCCGGCAGATCGATCTTCTTCTTGGTCGGAGCGGCGTTCTCGGCGACCACCGGCTATATCGGTATGTGGCTCGCCGTGCGCAGCAATGTGCGTGTGGCAGCCGCCGCCCGAGAGGCCACTCCGGCAGAAGGCGAGCCCGAAAAGGATCTCACCGCCGTATCGCACAAGGCCATGAAGATCGCTTTCCGCACGGGCGGCGTCGTCGGCATGTTCACGGTGGGGCTCGGTCTGCTGGGCGCCTCCTGTGTGGTGCTCGTCTACGCGGCCGACGCGCCGAAGGTGCTCGAAGGCTTCGGCCTCGGCGCGGCGCTGATCGCGATGTTCATGCGAGTCGGCGGCGGCATCTTCACCAAGGCAGCCGACGTCGGCGCCGACCTGGTCGGCAAGGTCGAGCAGGGCATTCCGGAGGACGATCCGCGCAATGCCGCGACCATCGCCGACAACGTGGGCGACAACGTCGGCGACTGCGCCGGCATGGCCGCCGACCTCTTCGAGTCCTACGCGGTGACGCTCGTCGCCGCGCTGATCCTCGGAAAGGTGGCGTTCGGCGACTCCGGGCTCGCCTTCCCGCTGATCGTCCCGGCCATCGGCGTCGTCACGGCGATGATCGGCATCTTCGCGGTGGCGCCCCGGCGCTCCGACCGCAGCGGAATGAGCGCCATCAACCGCGGCTTCTTCATCTCCGCCGTCATCTCGCTCGTCCTCGTGGCCGCGGCGGTCTTCGTCTACCTGCCGTCCACGTACGCGGACCTGGACGGCGTCACGGACGCGGCGATCAAGGCCCACGACGGCGATCCACGGGTCCTCGCGCTCGTCGCCGTCGCCATCGGCATCGTGATGGCCGCACTGATCCAGCAGCTCACCGGCTACTTCACCGAGACGACCCGGCGTCCCGTCCAGGACATCGGCAAGACCTCGCTCACCGGTCCTGCCACCGTCGTCCTCGCCGGGATCTCGATCGGTCTGGAATCGGCCGTCTACACCGCGCTGCTGATCGGGCTCGGCGTGTACGGGGCGTTCCTGCTCGGCGGCACGTCGATCATGCTCGCCCTCTTCGCGGTCGCCCTGGCCGGTACGGGCCTGCTGACCACCGTCGGCGTCATCGTCGCCATGGACACCTTCGGCCCCGTCTCCGACAACGCGCAGGGCATCGCCGAGATGTCCGGCGACGTCCAGGGCGCGGGCGCGCAGGTGCTCACCGACCTGGATGCCGTCGGCAACACCACCAAGGCCATCACCAAGGGCATCGCCATCGCGACCGCGGTCCTCGCGGCCTCGGCGCTCTTCGGCTCGTACCGCGACGCCATCGCGGAAGCGGCCAAGGACGTCGGCGAGAAACTCGGCGACGGCGCCCCGATGAACCTGGTGATGGACATCTCACAGCCCAACAACCTGGTGGGCCTGATCCTCGGCGCCGCGGTCGTCTTCCTCTTCTCGGGGCTCGCGATCAACGCGGTGTCGCGGTCGGCGGGAGCCGTGGTCTACGAGGTGCGGCGGCAGTTCCGCGAGCACCCCGGGATCATGGACTACACCGAGGAACCGGAGTACGGGCGCGTCGTCGACATCTGCACCAAGGACGCGCTGCGCGAGCTGGCCACGCCGGGTCTGCTCGCCGTGCTCACGCCCATCGCGGTCGGGTTCTCGCTCGGTGTCGGCGCGCTCGGCTCGTTCCTCGCCGGCGCGATCGGCACGGGCACCCTGATGGCGGTCTTCCTCGCCAACTCCGGCGGTGCCTGGGACAACGCGAAGAAGCTCGTCGAGGACGGCCATCACGGCGGCAAGGGCAGTGAGGCCCACGCCGCGGTCGTCATCGGCGACACCGTGGGCGACCCGTTCAAGGACACCGCGGGGCCGGCGATCAACCCCCTGCTGAAGGTGATGAACCTGGTGGCGCTGCTCATCGCGCCCGCGGTCGTCAAGTTCAGCTACGGGGACGACGCCAGCGTCGGGATGCGGGTGCTGATCGCGGGGCTCTCCATCGCGGTCATCATCGGCGCGGTCTACGTCTCCAAGCGGCGCGGTATCGCCGTCGGGGACGAGGACAACCCGGGGCGGGTGGCCAAGTCGGCCGACCCTGCCGTGGTCTCGTAACGCCCCCGGCAACACGCGGGCGGGTGGCGCTTTTTGATGCGCCGTCCGCCCGTCGGCGTGTGCGGGGCGACCCGTGAGCCTTGTCTCGCACCCCGTACCGTCCCCCGCTTGGTGCAAATGGCTGCAATAGCTGTTGTACCGGGCCCCCGGCATGCGGATGTCGCCCAGTTGGCGTGTAAGTTCCGGGGCCGAGAGCCATGGAAGGGACCAATCCGGTGAACAAGAAGCTTGCAGCCGCACTGTCCGGCGGTGCGGTACTGGTACTCGCTTTGTCAGGGTGCAGCAGCGACGACGGCAACAAGGAGCTGGACGACTGGGCCAAGAAGGTCTGCGACTCCGTCCAGCCGGAGTCGAAGAAGATCGCGGCCGCCAACGCCGCGATCCAGAAGGAGACCTCCGACAACAGCTCGCCGGCCGACGTCCAGAAGACCGACTCCAAGGCGTTCAAGGACATGTCCGACGCCTACAAGTCGATGGGTGACGCCGTGAAGAAGGCGGGCGCGCCGCCGGTCGACGACGGCAAGAAGAAGACGGACGACGCCGTCAAGGAGCTCAACGCCATCTCCAAGTCGTACGGCGACCTGAAGAAGCAGGTCGACGGCTTGGACACCAAGAACCAGGCGGACTTCGCGGACGGCCTCAAGGACGTCGCCGGAGAGCTGGACAAGCTGAGCAAGAGCGGCAACGAGGCGTTGGAGAAGCTCCAGGAGGGCGACGTCGGCAAGGCGATGGGCAAGCAGGACAGCTGCAAGAGCGCGTCCGCCACGCCCTCCACCAAGAGCTGATCCCTTCCGGCCGTACTCTCCCGATGCCTTCGGCGCCCATGCGGCGCCGGGGGCATCGGCGCACCGGGCGGGCCACAATGGAGGGGTGAGTAACGCCAGCAGTAACGCCAGCCTCCCCCTGCCCGCGTCCGACCGCGCCGACGCAGCCGCCGCCCTGCGGGACGCGCTGCTCGCCGCCGACTTCACCGCCGACGGGCTGCTCGAACTGCTCGGCGCCCCCGCCTACACGGCGCTCGCCCGCAGCGAGACCGTGCCGGCGCTGCGGGCCACGCGAGGGGACGGTGCTCTCGCGGCGCTCGTACGCCTCTTCCTGCTGCAGGAATCCGTGCCTCACGCGCGCGTGGCCGACGTTCTGCCCGTCGGCGTACTCCTTGAGAGCGACTGGCTGGCCGAGCGGGACGGTGAGCTGTGGGCGACGGTGGACGTGCGCCCGTACGGTGGGCCGGGCGGTGAGGACTGGTTCATCGTCTCCGACCTGGGGTGCGCGGTCGGCGGCGCGGGCGGCATCGGCAGCCACGACGAGGGCGTCGTCCTCGGGGTCGGCGGCGCGTCCACCACACTGGCCGGCATCACGGTGCGTACGCCCGTCGCGAGCGCCCTCGACCTCGGCACCGGCTCCGGCATCCAGGCGCTGCACGCCGCCCAGCACGCCACGCGCGTGACGGCCACCGACCTCAACCCCAGGGCGCTGCGATTCACCCGGCTCACGCTGGCACTCTCCGGGGCCCCGGCGGCGGACCTGCGCGAGGGCTCGCTCTTCGAGCCGGTGGGGGACGAGACGTACGACCTGATCGTGTCGAATCCGCCCTTCGTGATCTCGCCCGGGGCGCGGCTCACCTACCGGGACGGCGGGATGGGCGGGGACGATCTGTGCCGGTCGCTCGTTCAGGAGGCGGGGGAGCGGTTGAACGAAGGGGGGTACGCGCACTTCCTGGCCAACTGGCAGCACGTGGACGGCGAGGAGTGGCAGGACCGGCTGCGCTCCTGGGTGCCGCGCGGCTGCGACGCCTGGATCGTGCAGCGCGAGGTGCAGGACATCACGCAGTACGCCGAGCTGTGGCTGCGGGACGCGGGGGACCACCGCACGGACCCCGGGCAGTACGCGGCGCGGTACGACGCGTGGCTGGACGAGTTCGCGGCGCGGGAGACGCATGCCGTCGGGTTCGGCTGGATCACGCTCCGGAAGTCCGGGTCCGATGAGCCGTCCATCACTATCGAGGAGTGGCCGCACCCCGTCGAGCAGCCCCTCGGCGACACGGTCCGGGAGTTCTTCGAGCGGCAGGAGTACCTGCGCACGCACGACGACGCCGCGCTGCTCACCGGGCACTTCAAGCTCGCCGACGAGGTCGTGCAGGAGCAGGTCGGGCTGCCGGGCGCCGAGGACCCCGAGCACGTCGTGCTGCGCCAGAACCGCGGGATGCGGCGGGCCACCAAGGTCGACACGGTGGGCGCCGGGTTCGCGGGCGTCTGCGACGGCTCGCTGAGCGCCGGGCGGATCCTGGACGCCATCGCCCAACTGGTCGGGGAGGACCCGGTGTTGCTGCGGGACCGGACGCCCGCGCAGATCAGGCTCCTCGTCGAGCAGGGCTTCCTGCTGCCGGTCGGGGCGTAGCGAGTCTGCGTACCGCACCCGGGTGGTGGGAGGAAACCGGCCAACATCCGGCTCGTATTGGGCATTTCGGAGCTCGTACGGGGCATTTCGGGTGCGGTGCAAGGGGGCTTTCGGGTGCGGTGTACGGGCGGGCCGCTCGCCGTTCACCCCGATGTCGTCCTCCCGATTCCCGTGCGTGTCAGCCTCCCGGCAGGGGAACTCGGCACGGGGAGGCACGACCATGGAGAGCGGACCAGCGATCTTCGCAGGAACGGTGTTCGCACTGTTCGGCGCCGGGCTGATGCTGTGGACCGGTGCGCGTGTCGCGCACCGCGCTCCCGTCGCCCAGGGTGTGAACCCCGTCGCATCGGCGACGTTCGCCGTGCTCGCGGGATCGGGTGCGCTGCTGCTCGGGGTGTGGTGCTTCACGCGGCTGTGACGTGGTGTCGACGACCCGGCGGACCCTGTCCTTCCAGTTGTCGTCCGGCCGCCGCCCGCACCGGGCACCGGAACAGCGGCGGCTACTCCGGGCGGCAGGAATGGCGGTAGTCGGGTTACCGTTCGAGTGGCCGTTGCGGGCTTTTCCCGTTTGACACGGGGGCGGGATGTACCGTCACACTCCGCAGCGACAGCGCAACGCAAGCCATGCGGGCACTGCCACCGCACTGCCACGAGACCCCCGCCACAGCGCGGGGTCGACCGGCATTGCGACCAAGTGGTGCCACCGCGCACTGCCACCGAGTGTCGACCGGAGAGAAGAGCGAAGTTGTCCCCGACCAGCGAGACCGCACAGGGCGGCCGCCGACTCGTCATCGTCGAGTCGCCTGCCAAGGCGAAGACGATCAAGAGCTACCTCGGCCCCGGCTACGTAGTCGAGGCCAGCGTCGGGCACATCCGCGACCTCCCCAACGGCGCCGCGGAGGTGCCCGAGAAGTACACCGGCGAGGTGCGCCGCCTCGGCGTGGACGTGGAGCACGACTTCGCGCCCATCTATGTCGTCAATGCCGACAAGAAGGCGCAGGTCAAGAAGCTCAAGGACCTCCTGAAGGAGTCCGACGAACTCTTCCTCGCCACCGATGAGGACCGCGAGGGCGAAGCCATCGCGTGGCACCTCCTCGAGGTCCTGAAGCCCAAGGTCCCCGTCCACCGCATGGTGTTCCACGAGATCACCAAGGACGCGATCCGCAGCGCCGTCGCCAACCCGCGCGAGCTCAACAAGCGCATGGTCGACGCCCAGGAGACCCGCCGCATCCTCGACCGCCTCTACGGCTACGAGGTCTCGCCGGTCCTCTGGAAGAAGGTCATGCCGCGGCTGTCGGCAGGCCGTGTGCAGTCCGTGGCCACCCGCCTCGTCGTCGAGCGGGAGCGCGAGCGCATCGCCTTCCGCTCCGCCGAGTACTGGGACCTGACCGGCACCTTCGGCACCGGCCGCATCGGCGACGCGTCCGACCCCTCGCAGCTGGTCGCCCGCCTCACCACGGTCGACGGCAAGCGCGTCGCGCAGGGCCGCGACTTCAACTCCGTGGGGCAGCTCAAGGCCAACAGCACGGGCACCCTGCACCTGGACGAGGCGAACGCCCGCGCGCTCGCCGCCGCCCTCCAGGACACGGACTTCTCCGTACGCTCCGTCGAGTCGAAGCCGTACCGCCGCTCGCCGTACGCGCCCTTCCGTACGACGACCATGCAGCAGGAGGCCTCGCGCAAGCTGGGCTTCGGCGCCAAGGCGACCATGCAGGTGGCCCAGAAGCTGTACGAGAACGGCTTCATCACCTACATGCGTACGGACTCCACGACGCTGTCCGACACGGCGGTCGCGGCCGCCCGGGCCCAGGTCACGCAGCTCTACGGCAGCGACTACCTGCCGGACAAGCCGCGTACGTACGCCGGCAAGGTCAAGAACGCCCAGGAGGCGCACGAGGCGATCCGCCCCTCGGGTGATCGTTTCCGCACGCCCGCCGAGACCGGTCTGTCGGGCGACCAGTTCCGGCTCTACGAGCTGATCTGGAAGCGGACCGTCGCCTCCCAGATGAAGGACGCGACCGGAAACTCGGTCACGGTCAAGATCGGCGGCCGCGCCTCCGACGGCCGCGACGCCGAGTTCAGCGCGTCCGGCAAGACCATCACCTTCCACGGCTTCCTCAAGGCCTACGTAGAGGGCGCCGACGACCCGAACGCCGAGCTGGACGACCGCGAGCGCAGGCTCCCGCAGGTCGGCGAGGGCGACGCGCTCTCCGCCGACGAGATCTCGGTCGACGGCCACGCGACGAAGCCCCCGGCCCGCTACACCGAGGCGTCGCTGGTCAAGGAGCTCGAAGAGCGCGAGATCGGCCGCCCGTCGACGTACGCGTCGATCCTCGGCACGATCCTCGACCGCGGATACGTCTTCAAGAAGGGGACGGCACTCGTTCCCTCCTTCCTGAGCTTCGCCGTGGTCAACCTCCTGGAGAAGCACTTCGGGCGCCTCGTCGACTACGACTTCACCGCCAGGATGGAGGACGACCTCGACCGCATCGCCCGCGGTGAGGCGCAGGCCGTGCCGTGGCTGCGGCGCTTCTACTTCGGTGAGGGCGAGGCGGCCGGCGGCGCGGCCGACGCGGGCAACGGCGACGGCGACCACCTCGGCGGCCTCAAGGAACTCGTCACCGACCTCGGCGCCATCGACGCCCGCGAGGTGTCGTCCTTCCCCGTCGGCAACGACATCATGCTCCGCGTCGGCCGCTACGGTCCCTACGTCGAGCGCGGCGAGCGCGACTCCGAGAACCACCAGCGCGCGGACGTCCCCGACGACCTGGCGCCCGACGAGCTGACCGTCGACTACGCGGAGGAGCTGCTCGCCAAGCCGAGCGGCGACTTCGAGCTGGGCACGGACCCGCACTCCGGCAACCAGATCGTCGCCAAGGACGGCCGCTACGGCCCGTACGTGACGGAGATCCTCCCCGAGGGCACCCCGAAAACCGGCAAGAACGCGGTCAAGCCGCGCACCGCCTCCCTCTTCAAGTCCATGTCGCTCGACACGGTCACCCTCGAGGACGCCCTCAAGCTGATGTCCCTGCCGCGCGTGGTCGGCACCGACGCCGAGGGCGTCGAGATCACCGCGCAGAACGGCCGGTACGGCCCGTATCTGAAGAAGGGCACCGACTCGCGGTCCATCGAGACCGAGGAGCAGCTCTTCACCATCACGCTGGAAGAAGCCCTGGAGATCTACTCCAAGCCGAAGCAGCGTGGCCGCGCCGCCGCCAAGCCGCCGCTGAAGGAGCTCGGCGAGGACCCGGTCAGCGGCAAGCCGGTCGTCGTGAAGGACGGCCGCTTCGGGGCGTACGTCACGGACGGCGAGACGAACGCGACACTGCGGGCGGCGGACTCCGTGGAGGACATCACTCCGGAGCGGGGCTACGAGCTCCTCGCGGAGAAGCGGGCGAAGGGGCCTGCCAAGAAGACGGCGAAGAAGGCCGCCAAGAAGGCACCCGCGAAGAAGGCGCCGGCAAAGAAGACGGCCGCCACGAAGACCGCGGCCAAGAAGACCACCGCCGCGAAGAAGACCACGGCCAAGAAGACGACCGCCAAGAAGACGGCTGTTTCCAGTAAGGCAGCCGCTTCGGAGGACTGACCTCCGACACCTCCCACAGCGGGCGCCACCCGAACCAGACGGTCGTTTGTTCGGGTGGCTCCGCGGGGAGTGGGTCCGTCCAGATAGGCTGGACGGATGACGCGTGCCGAGCAGCCAACGGCCGGAATCCCGGCCCCCGACGACGCCCTGGTCGCAGATTCCCGAGAGCGTGCCGTCCGCGCCTTGCTGCGCGTACCGCAGCTGAAGCGGTTGTGGAGCGCCCAACTCGTCGAAAGTGTCGGCGACGCGCTCGCGCTCCTCGTCCTGGTGATCCTCGCGCTCCAGTCGTCCATCGCCGAAGGCGCCTTCGGAGGCGGCTATCGGGGAGCGGCCTTCGCCGTGACCGCCGTCTTCGGAGCGCGCGTCCTCGCGACGCTGCTCTTCGGAGCGGTGCTTCTCGGGCCGCTCACCTCGCTCACCTCTCCGGGCGGCCCGCTCGACCGGCGCTGGACCATGATCGGCGCCGACGGAGTGCGGGCCGCACTCCTCGTCGTCGCGCCGCTGTGGATCGACTGGACCCCGGACGACGCCCTCGCGGTGATCCTGGTGACGTCCTTCGTCGTCGGCGTCGCCGAGCGCTTCTGGACGGTCGCCAAGGAGAGCGCGGCGCCCGCGCTGCTGCCCGCGCCGCCCCTGGAGGGCGCGACAGTACGGCCGCTGCCGGACCACATGGACGCACTGCGGCGCCTCTCCCTGCGTACGGGATTCCTGGCGCTGCCCGTCGCGGCCGCGATCCTCGTCGTCATCACCCTCGTCGGGAACGTGCTCGGCGCCGGCATCGACTGGTTCGAGCTGCACCAGGCAGGGCTCGCCTCCTTTGTGGCGGCCGGGCTCTTCGCCGCGTCGCTCTCGATCGTCTACTTCCTCGTACTTCCCGGTACGCAGACGCCACGCGCGCGCAGCCCGCTGGAGGGGCTGCGCAGGCCGCGCACCGGCACGGGCACCGACAAGGGCCGCACCGGCTCGATCCCGCTCTTCGTCGCCGCCTGCGCCGCCGTCGCGGGAGCCGTCGCGGCGGCCGTTGCCGTCGCCGTGCTGCACGCCAAGGACCTGGGCGGCGGGCCCGTCACGTACGGCCTGGTGGTCCTCGTCCTGACCGGCGGCACCGCCGTCGGCATCCGCGTCGCGCCGTCCCTGCTGCCCTCGCTCTCGCGCCGCAGGCTGCTCGCGCTCGCCATCGCCCTCACCGGCGTCGCGCTGCTCGCCGCCGGCCTCGTGCCCGACACCACGACCGTGCTGCTGCTCCTCGCCCTCACGGGCGTCTGCGCGGGAGTCGCCGCGAACATCGGCCACGCGCTCCTCGACCAGGAGGTCGAGGACTACCGCAGGGCCCGCACCACGGAGCACCTCCACGCGGTCGTACGTCTCGTCCTCGCGCTCGGCGCGCTGGTGGCCCCGGTGGTCGCCGCCGCGATCGGGCCGCACCGCATGGTCAACGGCAAGTTCGTCTTCGACCACGGAGGCGCCGCCTTCACGCTGATGCTGGTCGGAGCGCTGCTGCTGCCGGTGGCCGCGCTGGTCCTCGCCAAGGCCGACGACCGCCAGGGCATACCGCTCAGGCACGACCTGCTGGACGCCCTGCGCGGCGGCGACGACCCGGCGCAGGCGCCCTGCGCCACCGGCTTCTTCATCGCCCTGGAGGGCGGCGACGGCGCGGGCAAGTCGACGCAGGCCGAGGCGCTCGCCGAGTGGATCCGCGCCAAGGGCCACGAGGTCGTCGTCACGCGCGAGCCGGGCGCGACGCCCGTCGGCAAGCGGCTGCGGTCGATCCTCCTCGACGTGTCGTCGGCCGGTCTCTCGCACCGCGCCGAAGCGCTCCTGTACGCCGCCGACCGCGCGGAGCACGTCGACACCGTCGTACGCCCCGCCCTCGAACGCGGCGCCATCGTCATCTCCGACCGCTACATCGACTCGTCCGTCGCCTACCAGGGCGCGGGCCGCGACCTGTCGCCGACCGAGATCGCCCGCATCAACCGCTGGGCCACCGGCGGCCTCGTACCGAACCTGACGTGCCTGCTCGACGTGGAGCCCGAGGCCGCCCGCGAGCGGTTCACGGAGGCGCCCGACCGACTCGAGTCGGAGCCCGCCGAGTTCCACGCGCGCGTGCGCTCCGGTTTCCTCACGCTCGCCGCCGCCGACCCGGGGCGGTACCTGATCGTCGACGCGTCCCAGGAGCCGGAGGCGGTCACGACCGTCATCCGGCACCGGCTCGACCTCGTACTCCCCCTCTCCGAAGCCGAGGTGAAGGCACAGGAGGAGGCCCGCAGGGCCGCCGAGGAGGAGGCGCGGCGCAAGGCCGAGGAAGAGGCCGCGCGCAAGGCCGAGGAGGAGCGCCTCGAACGCGAGCGCCAGGAGCAGCTCGCCAAGCTCCGCGCCGAGGAGGAGGAGCGCAAGCGGCGCGAGCTGGAGGAGGCCCAGCGCCGCGAGGCCGAGCGGCAGGCCGAGGAGGCCAGGAAGCGCGCCGAGGAGGCGAAGCGCCGGGCCGAGGAGGAGCAGGCCAGGCTCCTCGCCGAGGAGAAGGTCCGCAAGGCCGAGGAGGAGCGGCGCCGCCGGGAGGCCGAGGAAGAGGCACGGCTGCGCGCCGAGGCCGAGGAGCGGCGCCTGGAGAAGCAGCGGAAGGCGGAGGCGGCGCTGCTGCGGGCGGAGGAGGCGCGGCGGCTCGCGGCGGCTTCGGCGGCCGCGGCGACGGCTGCGGCGGCTCCGGCTCCGGCTCCGAAGGCTGCCCCTCCGGCTCCGAAGGCTGCCCCTCCGGCTCCGGCGCGGAAGGCTCCATCAGCCGAGTCGTCCGTGCCGGCCGACGAGACCCCCGTGCCCGACAACGAGACCACCGTGCCCACCCCCGTGGTGAAGCCGCCCTCCGGGGCTGCCGACGAGACGGCCGTGCTGCCGGCGATCGGCACCGAGGGGCCCGGCACGGAGGGCCCCGGCGCGGAGGACACCGCGGTGCTGCCGCAGCCGCCCGCGCCCGCGGGGGCCGCCGACGAGACGGCCGTACTGCCGGCCGTCCGGGAGGACAAGGTGCCGCCGGGGTACTTCCGGGACGAGCGGCCCGCGAGCGCGCCCACGCCCGACGGGTCCGACGACCGGACCCGTGAGCTGCCCCAGATCGAGGTCGACGAGCAGGGCGTGCCCCGGCGGTCGTCCTCCGACTGGGCCGAGGAGACGCCGCTGGACGACCTGCCGTCGCTCGCGGACGAACTGCTCGGGTCCCATGAGGACGAGGACGCGGCGGATGACGACGGGAACGGCGACGGTGACAGGCGGGCGCGGCGCGGCCGGCGAGGCCGCTGAAGACCGCGGCCGGGCCGGATCGGGCCGGATTGTCAGTGGTGTCCTCCACAATGGGCAGTCCGGGCGGGAATTGGGCGGTCCGGGCAGGAGCAGAGCGCGGCGTAAGGCGGTGACCCCATGAGCGTGTGGGACGACCTGGTGGGTCAGGAGCGGGTGAGCGAGCAGCTGGGTGCCGCCGCCCGGGACGCCGACGCGCTGGTGACGGCGGCGGCCACCGACACCCCGCCGCCGGAGTCGTCGAAGATGACGCACGCCTGGCTGTTCACGGGCCCGCCCGGCTCCGGCCGCGCCACCGCCGCGCGTGCCTTCGCCGCCGCCCTGCAGTGCACCAGCCCCGACCGCGCGCTCGGCGGCGCCCCCGGCTGCGGCTTCTGCGACGGCTGCCACACCAGCCTGATCGGCACCCACGCCGACGTGGAAGTGGTGCGCACGGACCTGCTCTCCATCGGCGTGAAGGAGACCCGCGAGCTCGTCCGGCGTGCACAGCTGTCGCCCGCCGTCGGCCGCTGGCAGGTCATCGTCCTGGAGGACGCCGACCGCCTCACGGAGGGCGCGGGAAACGTCCTGCTGAAAGCCGTCGAGGAGCCCGCTCCCCGCACGGTGTGGCTACTCTGCGCGCCCTCCCTGGAGGACGTGCTGCCGACCATCCGCTCCCGCTGCCGGCACCTGACACTCAGCACGCCGCGCGTGGACGCGGTCGCCGACGTGCTCGTACGGAGAGACGGCATCGAGCCGGACGTCGCCGCGGCCGTGGCGCGCGCCACGCAGGGACACATCGGCCGCGCCCGGCGGCTCGCGACCGACCCACGCGCGCGTGAGCGCAGGGCCGCCGTCCTGAAGCTGCCGATGCGGGTGACGGAGATCGGCGGCTGCCTCAAGGCCGCGCAAGAGCTGATCGACACGGCGACCGAGGACGCGAAGCAGGTCGCCGAGGAGGTCGACGGCAAGGAGACCGAGGAGCTGAAGGCGGCGCTCGGCGGCGGCCAGGGCAGCCGGATGCCGCGCGGCACGGCCGGCGCGATGAAGGAGCTCGAGGACAGACAGAAGCGGCGCAAGACGCGTACGCAGCGTGACAGCCTCGACCTCGCGCTCACCGAACTGACCGGGCTCTACAGGGACGTCCTCGCCCTGCAGCTCGGCTCGCGGGTGGCCATCGCCAACACCGAGGTGCAGGACATGCTGGAGCGCATGGCCCTGGGCTCCTCGCCCGAATCCACGCTGCGCCGCATCGAGGCGATCGGTGCCTGCCGCACCGCGCTCGACCGCAATGTGGCGCCGCTGCTGGCGGTGGAGGCCATGACGGTGGCGTTGCGGGCGGGGTAAGTGTCCTCGTTCGCGCGGGTCTCCGTCCGGCGGCGTGAACGCCCCGGGCCGGAGAGCGGGTTGGCGGATCGGCGGGCGCCCAGTGGGTGTTCCCGCGGGCGGATTCACTCATACGGGCACGATTAGTGACCGTCCGCTCGCGGAGAGTTACTCTCACGAAATGGACATCAGCCGTCGCGGCCGTCGCAGCCGTCACCTCTCCTTCCGTACGTGCGGCACTCTGCTCGTGACCACCGGGCTGCTCATCTCCGGCTGCTCGTCGGAAAGTTCGACGGCCGACGCTTCCATGGCGTCGCTGTCCCGCTCGACGCCCGCCGAGCTCGCCCCGTACTACGGACAGAAGCTGAGCTGGCGCGAGTGCGGCGCCCCCGGCTTCGAGTGCGCCTCCATGAAGGCCCCGCTCGACTACGCGAAGCCCGCGGCGGGCGACATCGAGCTGGCGGTCGCCCGCAAGAAGGCCACTGGGAGGAAGGCCATCGGGAAGGAGGCCGCAGGGGAGAAGGCCACGGGGGAGAACGGCCGTCTCGGCTCGCTCCTGGTCAATCCGGGCGGCCCCGGCGGCTCGGCGATCGGCTACCTCCAGGCGTACGCGGCGCTCGGCTACCCCGAGAAGGTCCGGGCCCGCTACGACATGGTCGCCGTCGACCCGCGCGGAGTGGCCCGCAGCGAGCCCGTGACCTGCCTCGACGGCACGCGCATGGACGTGTACACGCAGACGGATGTGACCCCCGACGACCAGCGCGAGACGGACGGCCTGCGCAACGCCTTCGAGACGTTCGCGGCGGGCTGCGAGGCACGGTCGGCCAAGATCCTGCCGCACGTCTCCACGGTCGAGGCGGCCCGCGACATGGACGTCCTGAGGGCGGCGCTCGGCGACGAGAAGCTGTCGTACGTCGGCGCCTCGTACGGGACCTTCCTCGGCGCGACGTACGCGGAGCTCTTCCCGCGGCGCGTGGGCCGCCTGGTCTTGGACGGCGCGATGGACCCGTCCCTGTCCGCTCGCCGTATGAACCGCGACCAGACCGCCGGCTTCGAGACGGCGTTCCGGTCCTTCGCGAAGGACTGCGTGGCGCGCGGCGCGGAGTGTCCGCTCGGCGCCGAGAGCCCCGAGGACGCGGGCCGCCGCCTCAAGGCCTTCTTCGGCGAACTGGACCGCGAACCGCTGACCGTGGGCGGGGTGGGCGGCGGGGCAGGTGGCGGGGTGGGCGGCAGGAAACTCGGCGAGGCGCTCGCCACGACGGGCGTGATCGCCGCGATGTACGACGAGGCGGGCTGGCCCCAGCTGCGCGACGCGCTCACCTCGGCGATGAAGGACAAGGACGGGGCGGGCCTGCTCGCGCTCTCCGACGGCTACTACGAGCGGGACGAAGACGGAAAGTACGCGAACCTGATGTTCGCCAACGCCGCCGTGAACTGTCTGGACCTGCCCCCCTCCTTCGCCTCCCCGGCCGAGGTCCGCAAGTCCCTGCCCTCTTTCCGCAAGGCCTCCCCGGTCTTCGGCGAAGGCCTCGCCTGGTCGTCCCTGAACTGCGCGTACTGGCCGGTGCGGGCCACGGGTGAGCCGCACCGCATCGAGGCGGAAGGCGCGGCCCCGATCCTGGTCGCCGGCACGACCCGCGACCCGGCCACCCCCTACCGCTGGGCAAAGGCCCTCGCCTCCCAGCTCTCCTCCGGCCACCTCCTCACCTACGAGGGCGACGGCCACACGGCGTACGGCCGCGGCAGCGACTGCGTCGACTCGACGATCAACGCCTACCTCCTGGAGGGCACCGTCCCGAAGGACGGAAAGCGCTGCTCGTAGGCCTAAGAAGGGGGTGTGCGGAGCACCCTCGAAAACTGTGTAGACTTGGCCGCGTTGCTGATCGCACCATGGTGCGGACGGCGCGCCGCCTTAGCTCAGATGGCCAGAGCAACGCACTCGTAATGCGTAGGTCTCGGGTTCGAATCCCGAAGGCGGCTCTGTGGAAGCCCCAGGACTCACTCGCCGTGACCTGGGGCTTTTGCTTTTTTCGCCCCTTGCGTCGGCCGACACACCCTCCCCCGTTCGTGTCACCAAATCCAAGGGGTGCGCGAGGGGAGCGCATGAGCGCAGTGCTTGTGCGCGGGGGTGCGCAACGGGTGGTGCGGCAGCGTCGCCGAAAGCCATGGCGAGGGTTCTTGGCGAGTAGGCCGGTTTTGTGGAGCCTCGTTGCCCAGCCGCTCCTTCACGAGACTCTCGAACTCATGCCGGTGATCCCGAAGCCACGACAGGCACGACAGCGCCTGAGTGATCAGCGCTTTGCCGTTCGAACGCTTGTATTCGATGATCACCGGGTTACCGCTCTCGTCCAGGCCGAGGGAGTCGATCCGCCCACGGTGCCACGAACCGGTGCTGTACTCAGACGCCAGGAACCGGATCCCGAGCATGGCTTCCATGTTCTGCTCGATCAGCGTCTGCAGGTGACGCTCTAGCGCCACCGCCGCGCCCGGGATCTCGGCAGCCTGGCCGCCAGCGACCCGGAAGAGTTTCAGATCGCTCACTGACCCGGCCCCCCTTCGTAATCGGTTCTGGAACAGACCAATCGATCAACTGCGGCATGTATTCCAGGTCTGTCCACGGCAACTGATCTGCCGCACGTTCTCCGGTTGCGGTGCTGTGCAGGCAACGGCCCCGAAGATCCGATGGCCTGGGAGGCAAAGCCGGGTCCTGCAAGTCGCTGATCGGCTCGGACCTTGGCCGTGATGGCGATTTCTGAACTTCAAAGAGCCCTATCGGCCCCAGGCCGTGCTGGTGCGCTGGTCAGGCAAGGTGGTCATCCCCCTGGCGTCCCGGGCGGTTCTCCATCCGATGGTGGATGGGGGAGTGGTGCAGCCGCTCACGGCGCAGAATCGCCCATCCGCCCCGGCCAAGACAGCGTCGTACTCGGCGACCATGCACAGCTTCTGCTCCGGGGAGACGCAGCGATGAGTCGGTCTTGACGCCAGGACCTTGGACCCGGCTAGGGGCCGTTTGTGCTGGTCATCTGGCCGGGGATCCTGTCTTGCTCAGGGCGGATAATCCGCTATGCCGGGTGTCTCACCACAGATTGACAGGAAGGGCAGCGGATACTCGAGACAGCAACTGACCGCCTTGGCGCACACGGCCTGTCTCTTCAGCCATGATGCTCACATGGCCACCATCCAGTCAGCAGCCGAGATCGCACCGCTCCTGGAGCGACTCAATGGGAAGAAGATCGCCACGCTTCAGGTGCTCGGCGTCAACTCGCTCAAGTCCGTTTCACCTCTTCCAGAGGCGCTTGTGGGGGAGGCGGTGACAGAGGTGGACGTTGCTGAGCGCATCATCAACGTGCACACGACTGGCCACCGCATCTCGTTCGATCTGCAACGTACGGGCCGGGTCGTAATGCTCGAATCCGCCGAGCCCTACCAGCATGTTGTCGGGGGCAGCCGCCCTACTGTCCGCCTCCTCACGGCTGACGGATCAGGGGTGGACCTGACTGAGCCGGCCAAGACGAAGCGGATCACAGTCACGATCGTGACCAGGTCTGAGTGACGTTGCCGCACCGAATGACCGGCTTTCCAGGCGGCCTCGATGCAGCTACTCTCGACGCAGGAATCTGAGCAAGTCATCGGGAGAAGCGATGGGCCGGCAGACGCAACGTAAGGACGACCTTCTGGTCTCCTCCAACTTCATCCGCGCAGTCCGGGAGTCGGGCTACGTCAGCCTCTCGACCGCCCTCGCAGAACTCATCGACAACTCGCTCCAGGCAGCAGCGACGGTGGTCGCGGTCACGATCACGAGAGCCAAGCCGGGCAGCCTTCCGGAGATCCGTGTGGAGGACGACGGGGAAGGGATGTCGCGCTCCCGACTCGAGGCATGTCTCCGCTTCGGTGGCTCGTCACGCTTTGATGAAAGGCAGTCGTTCGGCCGGTTCGGTATGGGGTTGCCAGCCGCGTCCCTCAGTCAGGCGCGGCGAGTAGAGGTGACCTCATGGCAGAACGGTCGGGCAGCCAACCAGGTCTGCTTGGACGTCGACGCCATCGCAGACGGGACTCCAGTCGATCTTCGGGCTCGCCGTCAGCCTGGCGCCACTACGGGATCGGGTTGCTTGGTGACCTGGCAGCAGTGTGACCGTATCGAGTACCGGCGCCTCGCTTGGCTCGAGCGTGCGCTGCGGCGAGATCTTGGACGCATCTACCGCCGCTTCCTCAGTAGCGGGGACCTTGCGTTGACGATCAATGGGAATCGGGTAGATCCGGTCGATCCTATGCTACTGACCGCGAAGACCGAGGGGCACAGCGCACGCCTGGCGTTCGAGCCTCTCCGCTACGAACTGGCAGCATCGTCGGGCAAGACGGCCTTCGTCGCGGTTCGGTTCGCGATGCTGCCGGTGCAGCACTGGCATCGCCTGGACAACGTGACCAAGAGGCGCGTCGGCATTGTCGGCGGAGCCGGAGTCTCCATCCTCCGCGCCGGTCGAGAGATCGCGAGCGGCTGGCACCTCATGGGCGCGAAGCGTAAAGAGAACTACGACGACTGGTGGCGTTGCGAGATCGAGTTCGATCCCATCCTCGACGAGCACTTCGGTATCACCATCAATAAGCAGGGAATCCGGCCTTCCCAAGTACTCCAAGAGGCCCTCGGGCCGGAGTTGGAGGCGATCGCTCGGCTTTTGAACTCGCGAGTCCGTCAAGCTTTTGAGGAGGTCAAGTTTCAAGCGGCCACGGAGACGTCGTGCCGCGTAGCGGAGGCTGCTGACGTCGATCTGCCTGTCATCCGGACGGCAGGGAAGGGTTCGGGCGCCCTGAGCTACCGGATTGGATCTGAGCAGCTTTCGATCGATAAGATGTTCGCCTCCACTCTGAAGCGGCGGACGCTCGATGTCACGCTGAACGTTGACCACCCTGCCTTCGCAGCGTTGTACCGCCCTCTCCAGACGTTGGGTGATGAGGCGGCAGGAGAACTCCGAACTGCTCTCGAACTGTTCCTCCTGTCCTTCGCCCGCACCACAACACTTCTGAGCCGCGACGGTCACAACTGCGACGATCTCCTGCGCATGTGGAGCAGGACCTACGGACGGATGCTCCAAAAGTCATGAAAGACGAGGCCAAATTTGTTCCTCTCAGCCTTCCGGCCGACGCCTCCCGTCGGGAACGGCAAGGGTTCGCCCGGCTCTGCACTCAGCTTGCGAGCATGCCGGTGGGAGCCGAAGCCGCGGGTGACCACGCGCGGTGGATGAAGGCATCCAAGATCAATAACTTGTACGACCAGCCTCTTCTCGCTGCAGCTGCTCACGTTGCCATCGATCTTGTGGATCAAGGCTGGACGGTTCGAGTGGAAGGCTCCAAGGCCGTTTTTACTCCCCCCTCGGTTCACGGCGACCGCAAGGTGGAGAAGGCCCGGGTCCGGCGTCAGGAGCATCTCCGTCGTGACGAACAGCTCAGGAAGAGCAGTGTTCGACGATTCGTCGAGGGGATGGAGCGTACGCACCAGCACGGCGACCGATTGGTCTCCGTTTTCAACCTGATGCGTGACGGCCGAGAGCTGGCGGATGCGCTTCAGCGCGCCGGCGCGTCTGCGGACGTCGTTAAGCCCTACGTTCAGATCGTCGACTCATCGACTTGTGATCTAACTGGATTCAAGCTTCACGACATCTGGCGCTACTTCCGCCATACATGGTCCAACGCTTACGCGACCGTGCCTGGTCGTTCGATGCCGATCTTGGTCCGGGACGCTGCCACGGAGTTCCACGCCGTGATCGGGTTGGCGGCCATCTCCAGCCCTGTTGTCCAGATTGCTGAGCGTGACCACTGGATGGGCTGGGAGACGGATCAGTTTCTCGAGCAGGTGCAAGCTGAGCCGACTGCTGATATTGCTTGCTGGCTGGCTCAGCGGATCGAGGGCCAGCAGCACGAGATCTACGTCGACGATCTCCTTCGTGATGGGATTCTCCAGCCGACCGACCTGGCAGCGCCCACGCCTGAGGTAATCGCTCGGCTCCGGGCCGATGCCGATCGTCACCGGCAGAGGCATCACCAGGCAACCACGATCCGCGCGGTCCGTAACATCGACCGCGAAGCGTGGGTGGAGCGCGCCACGACTGATCTATTTCGGAGCAAGCGTTCGTCAGTGCTCGCAGAAGCCCTGGAGATCGCCAGCCTGCTCGGAGGCTATCTCTCTCCGCCTACGGTCGAAGGACTAACCAAGGCCTTTTCGGATCCGAAGGCCCGTTCGCAGATGCGCCGAGTGGTGCGTCGTGCACGCGGAGAGCGAGTCGGTACTGTCATCGCCGACCTCACTGTTTGTGGCGCTGTGGCGCCGTACAACGCGCTAGCGGCGGGAAAGCTGGTGGGGGCGCTTGCCGTCTCGCCCCAGGTGCTATCCGCTTACCGCGAGAAGTATGCACGCGCAAGTGAGATTGCGTCGGCGATGGCCGGCCGCCCGATCCTCCGTGAGCCCCGACTCTCCTTCGTCGGAACCACGTCGCTCTACGGCACCGGTTCAAGTCAGTACAACCGACTGTTTTGGCCTGCTGACGTCATGGGGGGCGATAGCGACATCCGCATGGGCTTTCACGAGCTTGGACGGTCACGCTCCTTCGGGACCTCTCACTTCTCCGATGAGACTGTCGATGCCCTGGTCCGAGTGTCGGCGTTGCGCGGCTCTTCCGTCCGGATCAACAGCCTCTTCGGCGAGGGTGTCAGCCCTCGACTACGTAAGGTCCGAGTGGGGTTGGCCGCACTTGGCTGGCCTGCCAACGAACTTCTCAAGCACGGACGTGAACGCATCCTGTACGGCGTTCCGCTGGTCGAGAACCTGCGGGACTACTCGCTCGGCGTCGACCGGGAGCCGAAGTACCTGCTGAATCCCGAACTCACCAAAGTGGACGCCAAGGTCTCCGAGTGGTGGCTTGAGCGTTGGTGCCGACGGCGGGCCACACAAGACCATGTTCTTGAGTCCATGCGGTCGCATCGGTTGGTCCGTCCAGTCGAGCACGGTGCCCGCGTACCGCTGCCCCTGGGCGAGGGAATGTCGGCCCCCGGAGAGGAAATGTTTCCCATCTCCAGTTGAGAGACCGTCGTCACCTGCCCCAGACGTTGGTGTCAGCCCGAGCGCTACCCGGGAGGCTGTCCAACACGATGGTTCCGGGGGCTGCGATACCCCGGAGCCGGGTATCGCAGCCCCCGAGGGACGGACAGTGACGCTTGCCGCGCTTTGGCTTCATGCCTCGCCCAAGTCGGGGGTTGACGATCCTGAGAGATGCTGCAGGAAGCTCGAATCGACTTCGATATTGCCCGTCAGACGCCATGCGCGGCGTTCGTAGGAGAGGTCGCCGGTCACTGTAAAGGGCAGTTGGCGCCTATAAGCCATTATTGCCCAGCCGTGATTCTCTCCAGTTAGTGGAACCTGGATTCGCAGAGTTTTGCCACTTACCTCCGCCGCTACGGTGATAATTGCTGATTCGTCGTCGCTGGGTGTCGCATCATCCCGTGTGAGTGATTTAACGAGTCCGACCAACGTCTCCCGTCGTACGGGCTCTTCTCTTCGTACGAGCCGCTCTCGAACTCGCGGGAGCTCGTCAATCACATCGCGGTCCAGGACAATGGTTGCGAGTCCTACGTCCGGCTTAGGTTCAGCTGCTGCCCATTGGAAAGACAAGTCCAGCGAACGAAGATGCTCGGGCTGCGACATATCTTCGAGCGATTCGACCAGCCCTGCACTTAGCCCAAGACTGCTTGGAAAATCGAGGGATTCCTGGTCCCATGATTGCGTCAGGCGCTTTGTGGTCTCAAGTCCTCTAGCCAGGGTTTCCATGACCCGTCGGGGAAAGACAATGCTTGAGCGCTCGGGGTCTTCTGCAGCCTGCGGGCCAGGGTCCCCCAAGCGTGTTACGACAGTAAACACAAAACTGCCACGCTTCGTGTGGCCAAGCCGTACATCTTCATCGAGAAATTCTCCCACTGCCGCTGGCCTGCGTCCCTTATGTGAGTGATGGGGGTCAGCGGTGGTGGTCGCTACTGCCTTCATCATCTTGTAAATAGCCTGCAGCGTCTTTTCGGCCTGCTGGAATGGGATTGTTCCGTCGATCATGCCTTGGTCGAGGCGAACAAAAAAGAGGTCCGCGCGTGTAGCGATGACGCCTTCCAGTAGCTGATTTGCATCCCAGTCGTGAATATGTCCTAGCGACTCGAGAGCATCCACGAAGCGCGGCATGAAATCTGCGAAGTCCGTAGCGAGCGGGATCATGATGCGCGGTGCGGTGGACAAGTGGCTCAAGCCGTAGCGCCAGACCTGACGAACTTCTGGCTGCTGATTCTCCAGTTCCCAGTCATGAGAAGCCAGGAACTGGGAGACAGCGAGAGGGGTCAACGCGGATGCAATGTCACGGAAACTGTCGAGTGTAGATCGGCTCACCGCGAACCCTCCTCTGCGTCCCCGATCGTTTTCATTATGCCCAAAAGTTGCTCGCCTGTGAACAGGTTTCGGCGTGGCAAATGTACCGTGCGATATTCCTTGATCGGCCCGTCGTATCTCAAGTTATCGGCAGACTCCCAGAACATGCGGCTACGCGTGAATAGTCCAAATTCGTCGGCTCGGAGCCATGGCTCTGGTTCGCGCGGGATAAGGAGTACACCGAGATAGGCAGGGATATACCGCTTTCCGCGCGTCAATTTCTGAAACGGCTTCGCCTTCATCTGCCAGGTCATAATGTCATCTTTGAGCAGATTTTCTTGATAAGTGCACTTAAGTTGAAGCTCGAACTGTGGACCGTAGTAACCGCGGTATTCCGTTGAGGAAACGATCGTAATGTCAACTCCCTCATAGTCAGTCTCGTGAGGTTTTATCGAGCATCCAGCGGCGTAAGCGATCATTCGCGTAAATGACACGCTGAAATGTTCTTGCAGTGCCGTAATAGGCACTTGCCCCTCTGCAAGGTCATCTTCACCCATGGCCTCTTCGAGGTCATCGGCCGGCATATATGCCCCTCCTATTGTCGCTGCCAGGGCCAAAGCACCCTAAAGTCTATTCATTTACGTACTCAGGCTTCGTCATACCAACGGCGGCCTTGGGTGGTGATGACAGGCTCGCCACCGGCGCCGCGGCGCCGGTGGCGAGCCTGATCCTGATTTTGCTCAGGCCAGTGCTTGCAGTACCTGCTGGCTGGCGAACGGGAGATTGTGAGAGATCACCATGTCGTCGATCAGATGGACCACCTCGTTCCCGGACTGCTGCGCGGCACGCAACTCGGCAGTTGGAGCCAACTCAGGGCTCAGCGGGCCGTGTACGCCCAAGATCCATCGCTGGTCACCGCGCTTTGCCAAGATAGGTGCGGTGACCGTTCCAACTCCCGTAACGTCGATCTTGTCCCTTCGAGTGAAGGAAATGTCGGGGAGCGCCCGGCTGTTGAGGTCCTCGTAGAGCTTGTCGGCCGATCGTTCGAGTCGCTCCTCGTCCAGACTCGGCGGGTTCCCGTTAATCAGGTAGCGCAGCAGACTGGCACCGACGTGCCGGTCGAGGAGGTTGTGCTCGAATCGGTTACGGAAGCTCCGTAGACAGCGGTAGCAGGACTCGTCGCAGTTCGCCGGGCATTCTTCGAGGCGCTCGAGCGTCCGTTCAAGGATTTCCACTCCGTAGTCTCTGACCCGTCGAACGAAGCCAGCTCCACCCGCGAGCGTGTCGTATACGTAGATCTCGGCTTCAAGGCCTTCTTTGCCGAGGGGAGTCAGTGCAGGACGGTACTCTGCCTGTAGTTCCGTCGCCTCAATATCAAGCCTTTGGGTCGCGGCGATCGTCAGAGCCTCAGCGACCGTACGGAGCGCGACGTGCGTCGACAGCAGAGCTGGCCTCAATGTGATTGGCGAGGCCACCTTCAAGCGAACCAGAAGTACATCCGAAATGAAGTCAGTCCCGAGTACCAAGCCCCGTGTTGAGGCTGTGCCTGGACAGTTCGGGGCCTTTTCATCGGGGTACGGCTTCTTGTGCGTACCGACGACCACCCCAGTCGCCGTCGCAGTTGGCTCGATTAGCCCGCAGCGCGTGCAGTAGGTGTATCCCTCGTTGCGTGGGCCGGTGTTGGTGACGAGCAGGGTTTCGCGGCGGTAGGTCTGTGCCAAGCGATCGGTGACGCGCTGCCAGGCAGCCTCCTCGGTTGGTCCGGGCGCCATGAGTTTGGCACGTGTGGCGTAACTGCGGGCCGGCGCGTCGTCTGGGCTTGTGCCCGGCGCCTTATCGGCCGGGTGCGCAAAGCCTGGCGGTCGCATCCAGTTTTTCGCCTTGCCGAATTTTCCCTCGGCACCGCAGGCTGGACAGTCGCGCTCTTTCCCCCGTTCTGCCGGGTCGTGAGGGAAATGCTTGGCGTAGTGGCATACCTGGCACTCGAAGTAAAGCAGTTTGTCTCGCCAGGCCTGGAAGCGTTCCTCTTGGACCGGTGCGTAGATGGCGCCGGAGGTCCACTCCTTGTTATCAACCCACACCACTTTGCCGGGTGCGTACTGGCTGAGGGCCACTGGGAGTCCCTGACTGGGTGCATAGTGGAACTCGGCCTTGAATGGCGTTGACCGATCGAGATCGAAGACGTGGAAGGCCACGACATCCGTCGGAAACGCATAGCGCGGCAGGACCCCCTTGTACAGCAGCCGATCAAGCAGGTTCGCCTGGCTCCGACGGGCGCTCGGCTCCTCGGCGCCGTCTTCGGCGGGGCCCTCTGCCTGCACCTCATCGAGCTCCGGTGCCGCATCGCCCTCGGAGGTAGCTGGCAGACTCCCGTCGAGATCGAGGTCAAGTGCCTTGTCGATCTCGCGGAGTGTGTTCGTGACGACACCGCTTAGAACGACTCTGCGGTCCGTCTCGCTCAGTTCACTGGGAAGCCATGATGCAATCTCCTCACGCAGCTTGTCTTCCTCGGACCTCAGCCACTCTTCCAAGTCGGTCCGATTTAGAGGAGAGGCTGTCCCGACGAAGTCCTCGATAGTGCCAAGGACTTCGAAGAGCTGCGGCTGGTCGTCAGGCTCGATCGCCGGCAGTCGATCCTGGTGATAGCGCTGCAGCAAGTAGGCGATAACGTGGCGCCGCGCGATTTCGTCGTTGTTCATCGTCAGCACTGGGTCGTCGACTTCGCCGCGGATCATGAGCTCTGGCTGACGGAAGTAGTGGTCGTCGTGTGTGTCGGCGCTCCCGAAGGCCAGTACGGTGGCGACAGCGTTGCCCCGACGTCCCGCCCGCCCTGCGCGCTGCTGGTAGTTGGCGCGTGACGGTGGCATGTTGCGCAGCGCGACGCCGGTCAGGCTGCCGATGTCGATGCCAACTTCCATGGTGGTCGTGCAGGACAGAACGTCGATGGCGGCGCGTGACTGCTCTCCTTGGCGGGTCAAGCCGAGGTCGACGTCTTGGAACAGCAACTCGTGTTCTTCTGCTTTGGAAAATACGGCGTCGGACTGGGCGGCATTGAGCTGTGCCGTGTGCTCGGCGGCGATGATGCTCAATGGAGGCTCGGGCGGTTCACTCAAAGCCCGGGCCGCACTGGCACGGTAGTAGCCCTTCCGGGCCTGGAAGACGGGATCGGTGTCGGGATTTAGCGTGCGAACGCGGTCGTGCCCGCAGTTGACGCATCGGGTTGTTCCGGGAAACGGCCGCTGCGTGAAGCGGCAGCGTTCGCAATATCCCCAGAGCCCGCCGAGTTCCAGGGCAACGTTCTGGGCCAACAACCGAAACTTGCCGGCCACTGGTTCGCAGAAAGTTGTGAGCAACATCTGCAGCCAATCGTCCGCAAACCTCTTCCTCGCCGCCTTCGAATCGAGCCAACGCTCGATTGCTTGGAACTTACCCGCGTGCTGTTTGACGCCGCCCTTTGTCCTCCACCAGTCGCCTTCGGTCATCGACGGAAACCAGATACCCCGGGTCGGGGTGTTCCATTGCGCGAGCCACAACCGAACAAGCGCAAGTTTGGCGTCGGCACTGCTTGCGACCCCGTCGATGTCCGGTAGTTCCGTCAACAATGTATCGGTGAGGTTCGCTCGCTCACGGAGGGATGCCAGGCCCAGGGACGACAGCCCGTAGTACTTGTCCGTTAGCGTCGCGTACATCGCCCTCAGCAGCGACTGCGGCGGATTGGCGGTGGTGAGTAGTGGCACCAACTCGGCGGGATTGCCCGAGAGCGCACCTTTGTCGATTGCCTTCGCGACCGTGTCCACGACATGGAGCGTTTCCATGGGGCGTAGCTCCGGACGCAGCCGCACCGACAACACTCGCGCTCCGACCATGACGGCCACGTACAGACGCTCCAAGCTGAGCGAGGGTGCCAAGAACGGTTGATTCGTCAGTTCTTGCCATCCGCGCAAGATCAGGGGGCGAATGACGTCGCGCATCGAGTAATTCTGCAGGTTGGGTGCCAGCCGTGCGGCAACCTGCCGGGAGTCGGAGAACGCCAGCACCTTGCGACCGCGCAGCGGCGCAAACTCGGTGTACGGCTGGATACCCGGTGGTTGGACCTCGAGTTGTCGTGTGACCAAGGCTTGGAACGGCTGGTCACCCTTCGTCTGGTGATCCTGCACCGATGAACGGCCGAATCCGGCGAGTTGCCCGCAGACACCGCAAGGCTTGAACTCTCCGTTCGCCTCCGCCTCACCATCACCGCCATCGTCATCACCCCTGACGACTTCTCCTCCTCGAAGCCGAGGAATGAAGACACTGCGGACGCGGGCGCCGAGCTCTTCCGGATTGAGCCGGCCGGTAACGAGATCGATGTCGGCGGGTTCGACATCGCCATCGGAGGGGTCCTCAAGCAGTAGATCGAGTGCCTGGAGCTCGGGGATGGAACCCGATGCGGACTCGAACGATCCCCCCGGCTCGTGCCATAGGTACGTCGGCTCGCTTACGTCGTCGGTATAGGTCCGTGCGTAGGCGGATCCGCAGTGCCTGCAGGTGTACAACTCGAAGACTCGTGCGCCACATCCGCAAGTTGCCCGCGGCTGGGCGTAAAGCTTTCCAACCGGCCCCGGCTCAGGGTGTGCTTCCCGATCAACCTTCGGGCAGTCGGGGTCGAGACACGCCCACAGCCCAGGGAGCCCACGAAAGAACGCGTGCACGCGACATGGCAGCAGGCCCGCGTCATCCGCAGACCGTCGCGCCGCGCTACCGAGTGCCACCAGGGAAGAAACTGCCCTATCGGCAACCTCTGTCTCAACGGTCGGGAAAATGAGTGAGCCCAACTCATTTACCGGTTGTGCCCGCTGCATTGTCTCGTTGACGAGCAGGTTCATGGGGCCAAATCCACTGAGAGTATCGTGCAGCAGTTCACCGACCGTGGCGCCCTCTTTCACGGCAACCTTCCGGTAGTCCAGAAGACCCTGAACGGCGGCGATGCGGGCCTCGTCTCCCTCGCCTTCGTAGAAATCGTGCATCGGTACGGCAGCGAGAGCTTGAGCGTCCTGGAGGCTTCCAGGAGTAGCAAGTCCCCGGAGGGCGAGACGACCTTCTACGGTCTTGAAGTCGCCCTCGGACTTGCCGCTCAACTGCGCAGCGAACTGACGCGCGTACTCAGGGCTCGCGAAGCTCGCACTCGTACAGATCACCTGTAGCTGCTCGGGGGCAATCCCAAGCCTTGCGCGAAGCCGGCGCAGCAGGAGAGCAACCTCGGCGCCGGCCGCGCCGCGGTAGAGATGGGCCTCATCGACGACCAAGAGGAACTTCTCGTCAGGGTTGTTCGCCAACCAGGCCCGCGTCGCGTCGAACACGGGTCGCTCGAGCGGGCGCATCAACATGTACTCAAGCATCGAGTAGTTCGTGATCAGGACATCCGGAGGTGTGCCGAGCACCTCATGGCGCGTCAGGAGTTCGGGATCGTTGGGCTGAAGGACGGCACGGACGAACTTGCCATCCTTGTTCTTCCAACGGGAGCCACTTTCGCCGTACCAGGCCTTCAGATCTGGCTTGGCCGGCCACTTGCCGCGCGATCGCAGCTTGTTGATGAGACCCTCTGCCTCGCCGTGCCCCTGTGACGAAGGGGCATCTGCCCGGTTGATGAGGTCAACGTAGAAGTCCCCGATCGACCGAAGCCGGGCCTGGTCCTTCTCGACCTTCCGTACGCCGGGGTACAGGGTTCGGCTGGTGTAACGGGCGAAGCGTGCTGGACGGTCAGCCCAAGCGCTGAATTGGGCCGTGACGCGCGGATCGCCGAGCAGGAGTCGAAGACGACCCAACTGGTCATTCACCAGCGCGTTCATCGGATAGAGAATCAAGGACCGCACAGCCGGAGCTGCGAACGACTCAGGCTTGTTCGCCGCCTCCGCTGCAAGCTTCGCCAGCATCGGCAGGAGAAACGACTCCGTCTTTCCCGAGCCGGTGCCGGTGGTGATCGCCAGGCTTAGGCCATCCCGAGTCGTCCACTCAAGTGCCTCAGCTTGATGGGTGTAGGGCGGGTCGTACAACAGTGGCTGCAGGTCACCCTCGGGTGTTGTCAACCTGGCGAAGAGCGCTTGTGCAGATGCGGCGAGTTCGAGATCACCAAAACCTCGGTCCGTCTGATAGCGGGGAGTGCTCTCGATGAAGGGCGCTCGGAACAGTACGCCCTCCTGTTCGAGCAGCACACGACGCTGATCGATCACGGTGGGATGCCCCACGTGATAGGTCGCCTCGATGTAGTCCCGAAGTGCAGCCTGAATCTTGGTGATCGTCTCCGCGATCGTTGGCGTTTCCACTGTCACGCCACCCCTCCCTCTTCTCTGACGTGCATCCACAGCATGTCAGTGACGAACGTTGACATCTGGCTGATCGCCGAGACGGGAACCCGGTACGAGACCAATGCGCCTCTTGCCCGTGAGACGGGGGTCCCCACGAGTTCGAGGTAGCGTTGAGCCCACCCGGGCACAGGTCCGAATAAGTCCAACATTCGGCTCTCGGGCGCCCCCGTAGCGGACCGGACGTGCATCGTCTGCGGGTTTCCCATCACGGCATCGATAGCGGCCTGGAATCGCCACGCCTCGTCGCACGCCGGCCCATCGGGGGGATCAACTGGCAGATCCACAAGTGCGCGAGGCACGCCACGCTCAATCCGTACAAGGCACCACAGGTCTGCACCGTAGGCCTGGGGACGGCGGGCAACAAAGTCGCCGGAGTCGCCGCCCGCAGGTGGCCGCCAACGACCGCGGTAGTAGCGACCTGGTGCCCCAGTATCGATGATTGTTAGATCGCTGACTTGGCCAGACTCTGCCGCCTGGTCCAGACGCTGATGCATCGCAGCGACGACAGCGGCTGCACGATCCGCGCTCGGGTGTTTGAGCCAGTACTCGCGTCGGATCTCATGCAGACCAGCGGCATGCATTCGGGCAGGGCCCTCCTCGGGGTCTAGCTCTATGGACCGCGTGTGGCCCTCATAGAGCACCTCCGCGCCCACAGACTCATCCACGAGCGGGGACGCGTTGGGGCGTACGCCTAGCAAGAGGTACTGCCCAGGAGCTTTCTCTACATACGAGGGAGGAGCCAGGTAGAGCTGGCGACTGCCACGATCCTGTTGGCGGGGGAGTTCGACCAGGTCACCCATCGACACCAGGAGACCTAACTGTTCAGCGACCTGGCCCCGAGTGATCGAGCATGACTCGTCGAGCGGGCCAATGGCCTCAAGGACGGCTTCGACGAGTCGATGCGGCGTCGCTGGACACAGGAACGAAGCGGCGCGGCGAAGAGAGGCGCATATCCCTTCTGCGGAGAACAGATCCGTAGCCGTCTCGTCCAACCCCAAGGCACGGACCGTGCGTTGAGTGGCACTGGAACCACTGACTGGAGCGATGTTCATCGGCTACCTCCGACAACCGGCTGACTCGAGGCCTCTCGTAGCTCCTCAATCCCGAGTACCGCGAATCGAGCTGCGCGAATGAGCACAGGAGAATGCAGCACGCAGCTCAAGAGCCGGTCTAGTTCTGTCTCGTCCCAACCGGCCAGAGAGCCCGGTCTGGTCACAAGAGGAAGCAGGAAGTCCGCCGCGGTGTGCGGATCGTCGATGCCACTAGCTGCAGCGACGATGCGGATCGCACGGGCGAATCCCTCGCTCAGCGCTGTCTGCGAGTTCTCCCATTCCCAGAGGTGGCGGGCAATTTGCTGAGCCGCAGCACGCTGCATCCGCGCCTGCCCTACAAGTTCCCGCATTTTGTCCAGCACATCCGGCGTCCTGCGACCTCCAATAGGAGCACGTTTGCGCTCCAAGTGAGCCCACCTGTTTCCGGCTGCAAGACACACAAGGGTCGTCGTGACCTCGTGGAGTACCTGTTCTCGCTGATGATGAGCGAATGGATCTGCTGGCACATCGGCGTCAAGCCAGCGACGGTGACCCACGATTAGTTGCTTCATCTCGAAGAGAGGATCGCCCGCGTATCGGATAACCGGATGGTTGCTTGGTCGCTGACGTAGCTGGTTTGGATCGGGTGGCAAGACGGTGGACGCGGTCACATTGCCAGATGTCGCCTGAAGGAGTCCGCCACTCATTGGGACGGCAATTGGTCGACCAGAATCGCAGCGCTGGCCGGACAGGGGTGTCTCCACCGGAAAAAGGAGCACCTGTGTGTCATTCGTGTCTGTCCGATCGATAAGTCGTGCTTCATGCTCGCCATTGCGTCGCTTGGTAAGCACCCAGCGGAGCGGATGGAAGCCACGTTCGCAGACCAGAGAGGCGAAACCAACTCCGCTCCGGGACACCGAAACTTCGCATGACTCGGCTTCGTCGTAGGCGGCGAGTAGTTTTCTCCTTTGCAGTTCCTGGTCCGCCAGCCTTCTCCAGGCGCTATCGCTGAAAGGGAGAGAAATGCTGTGATGTGCCTTTTCTAGCGAATTTCCGGTATCGTCACGCAATGCGATCAGTAGTTCCGCCTTCGTGTCTGGCGGACCGTCGATTGAGAGGCTTGCCCGGCCATCCCAGAGCTCGGTCAGTTTCGGACGCGCTGGAGTGGCAAACAGTCGGATGCCTGCTCCCTCCGTAGCTTCATCTAGGCTCGTGTGAGGGTCGCGGATCGTAATCGAGAGTGAACCACTAACACCGGCCGCGCCCACCTCTGAGTTCAAAAGCGTAATGCCAACCTCGTGAGTGCCCACGGTGAGGTCCTCAAGGGCAAATATCAATTCAGGCCCGTCAGCTGGCCACTGAAGCACAATCGGGTGTCCGCCATCGACGGTCACTGCACACATTTCTGTGGCCCGATTGGATCGCACCGCGAGCAGGGCCGGCTCCCCGGCTAGCCACTCGACAGCACCTTCCCCGTCCCAGGAACCGGGGACGAGTCCGACCGGTCGAATCGATACCTCTGTTACCACCGACAGCTCGGCTGCCGCAAGCTTGGCAATTTCCGCTTCGTGGATAACTTCGGGCATTATTAACTCGAAGGCGTGTATTCCTTCAGCCAGTACTGTCGCTTTGTTGATGTGCGGTACTGCGGGCGGTTTGCTATCGAGTTGGCCGACCAAGAAATATTCGTGACCTGGGCGCACGAATTTTCCCTTGACCTCTATAGCCAGTCCGCCCAGGTGCTTTCGGAAAACCCACCACGGGCCCTGAGTGATGGAGCAATTCTCTGCGATCAGACTGTTCACGACCGACGAGCCCCGCTCCAGTTGGATGATGGGGTTCTCGGGTCGAGGCCATGTGGACAAGGCTACTTCGCCCGGGTACAGAAGTTTTCCGCTGGGAAGAGGTTTCCGGAGTCCCTCAATTTTTGGTCGGAGAGTCCGAAGTTCCTGACTAATTTGGTTCTGCCGACCTTGCAGCGGTGTGAGATTAGGAAGGTCCAAGTAGGGGCGCCAGCCGCTGCCCTCCTGTCGTAGGAGAAGTTTCGGGTTGGTGACAGCTGTGAGTGGCTGTGCTCGGTTCGCGGGCCCTATACGCGAGTTCACGGGGAGAAAGCCCCTTGAACGTACCAAGTTGGCCGATTGCTTGGCGCGGGTCAACCAGGTTCGTGATTGTCGCTCGTTGGTAAGGTCGTCAACAAGGCGAGTGAGTGTCGATTGCACCAAGTACGGGGAGTTCTCGTCGTCGCCTGAGAGCATTGCGGCAGCCACCTGGCCGAGGAGGCTCTGGTTGCTGCAGAAGATCTGGAAACGCTCACTATATCCACCCGTGCGCGAAGCCAGGCACGCGCCCAGAGCGTTGGGATCGCTAAGAAGATTTGCGGTCAACACCGCGCGCGATTCAAACAGAAGCTGCGCCAACTGCCGTTGAAGATCGGCTGGCATGATGGCGTGGGTGATTGGCCAGGCAATGATGTTAAAGTTGGCCGCAAACCCTCCCTTTGGCTCGGCCCCACCATAGTCGGCTGCGAATTGCTTGAACCACTGCTTTATGCGCTGGCGGTTGGTCGCCACGCTCCAGCCAGGACTGCTTTCCCAGCCCGGTGTCTGCTGGGCGAAGAGCGGCCAGTACTCATCGCCAACGTACCTATAGCCGATCTCTGCCGCATATACTACAAACGGCAACCACCAAGTGCGGGAGCGAGTATCAAGTCCCTCACTGACAGCCCCACGCACCGCAGCTAGAAGCAACTCGAATTCGCTACTGCTGAGGCCATGCTCCAGCGCAAAGACAGGAGCCGCCGGGTGCAGCGCCTGACGGTGTTCGTGGAGGGTCCTGAAGTGGTCATGCAATCGCATGTGTAGATACTTGAGGATCTCTACCGAACCGTCATGTGCCGTCCCCCTCACGCTTGGTGCCACCTCTCTCGGGTTTTGCTTTGCCGTAGAGACAGTGTCTGACAAGGCGCCCACACTTAGGGGAGCGTCGTGCAAGATCGACTCCTGAGGGTGGTACCTGACGTTCTCGCGTGCAGCATCACCGGCAGGCGTCTAATGTGACAGGCGTGTCTCCTGACAGAGAGTACGCTGGAGATGGCGGAGCGTCGTGCGCCGGGACCCGCTGCCGGGGCTTCTGTCAGTTGACGGGTGCGCTGCCTTGGGGAGAATGAAGAGACGGTGTCGAGCGCCTGCTCGCATTGTTAGATGACGACAACCCGGCTGTAGGCAGGTAGTTGGGTCGCTGTCGGGGACTGGAGTGTCACTGGCGGCGACCAGGGGAGCGCAAGGGGAGCGCGGACGCCTTTGGACAGTGCAACACGGGGTGCGACCAGCGGGATCGCGACATGTGCTCTGATCTGGAAAAACGGGATCTTGTGCGATCGCGCAGCACAACCCGGCACGACCTCTATCGGTCTCGTAATGCGTAGGTCTCGGGTTCGAATCCCGAAGGCGGCTCCATTGGAACCCCGGGTCACCCGTCCGTGACCTGGGGTTTTCTGTTGCTCGGGGGCGGGTGGGTGAAGGACTGGTGGCAGTGGTGGAGCAGTTTTCGTAGGGCCGGGTTGGTTGTCGAGGGCCAGGTCAGTGAGAGGACTGGCTCCGTGGTGATGTCCTCTATTCGGCGGGTTGTCAGGGCCGGGCGGTGCTGGGCGGTGAGGGACTCGGAGAGGATGGCGACGCCGAGGTTGCGGATCGCCAGGTCGGCGATCGCGGTGGGGGCGACGGCCTGGAACGCGATCTCCGCGTTGACGCCTGCCGCCGCGCACGCGTCGTCGAAGACCTTCCGTACTCCGGAGCCGGGCGGCAGGCTCACCACCGGGTAGGAGGTCAGGTCCGCCAGAGTGATCTGGGGTTTCTCGGCGAGCGGGTGGTCGGCCGGCATGGCGGCTACCAGGGGTTCGCGGATGATCTCGTACGCCTCCAGGCCCGGCGGGGGTGAGCCGGAGGTGCTGACCAGGGCGATGTCGGCGCGGCCCGTGCGCAGGCGCTCGATGAGGCGGTCGGAGGTGTCCTCCAGGAGCACGATCTCCACGCCGGGGTGTTCGTGGTGGAAGGCGGACAGCGCGTCGAAGAGCGGCGTGACCGTGCACGCGGTGACCATGCCGACCACGAGCCTGCCCCGGATGAGGCCGGTCACCTCGTCCACCGCCTGGCGCACCGCGTCGACGGCGGCCAGCGCCGACCGGGCGTGCCGCAGTGCGGCGGCCCCGGCGGGGGTGAGCCTGACGCCGCGGCCCGAGCGGTCGAACAGGGACGCCCCGAGGTCCTGCTCCAACTGCCTGATCTGAGCGCTCACTCCGGACTGGCTGATGTGCACGCGCTCCGCGGCGCGGGTGAAGTTCTCCTCCTCGGCCACCGCCACGAAGTATTCGAGCTGCCTGAGTTCCATGCCTGGTGATTCTGGTGGGGCGCCGTCGTGGGTGCCAGCCAGATCTGTTGCTTCTGGGTGCCAGTAGTAAGGGGAGTTGGACTTGGCAGTACTCGCGCGATCAAGCTTGGTGGTGGGGGAAAACAGCCCTGAGCGGCCCTGAATGGCCCCGAGCAGCCATGAACAGTTTTGAATGAGAGGTTCGTTGTGTCCGAATATGAGAAGGCTCTTCGGCCGGAAGACATCACGCGTCTGTTCGTCGAGCGCGCCAACAAGGGCGATGCCGCCGGTGTCGCGGAGCTCTACGCGGAGGACGCCGTCGTCGCCTATCCGCCCGGGCAGATCACCGAGGGGCGCGAGGCCATCCGCAAGCTGTGGGAGGTCGCGATGACGCGGAATCCCAAGTTCGAGCCGGAGGAGCCCCTTCCGACGTTGGTCAACGGTGACATCGCGCTCACCTCCACCGCGCCGAAGGACGGCACGGGTGCCCGCGCCCAGGTGGTGCGCCGTCAGGCCGACGGTTCGTGGCTGCGGATCCTCGATCAGCCCGAGTTCGTCCAGCCCAAGTAGGCAGTCGGCGCAGTCGGCGCAGGGGGCCTGGCGTCATCTCGCCCAGCGCTGTGACGCCTTGCCGGACTGGCACGTCGACGCGGATACGCCGCCGCCGTATGCCAGGTCGAGGCAGCCGCCGTTGCTGGTGCTCTTCAGGGTGCCGCCCGAGCCCCACCGCCAGAGGCGTGCGCTGCCCTGCGTGCAGTCGCCGACGAAGACCGCCTGGCCGAGCATGTTGGCGACCAGGCAGGAGCCGGACTGCTTGTTGACCACCTTGAAGCTGTTGTTCTCCGCGCTCACGGTCTTCCAGGACGCGCTCGCGTCGCCGCAGCTCCCGTCGCCGGCCGAGCCGTACACCTGGGTCAGGCACGCGCCGTTATCGGCGTTCTTCAGCCGGAAGGGGCCCGCGGACGGGGATGACGGTGAGTCTCCGGAGCCGGAGGAGCCGGAGGAGCCGGTGCCGGTCCCGGTGCCGGAGCCGGTTTCGGAGCCAGTGTCGGTGTCGGTGCCCGAGGAGCTTCCGTTCGACGAGGCTGAGTCTGGGGCTGACCCTGGGCTACGGGAGTCGCCGTTCCCGGTCGCTTCGTCCTTTTGGGCGGAGCTGTTCTTGTCGCCGGATCCTGCCCCCTCCCGGGGCGACTTGTCCTTCTCCTTGGTGTCCGTGCCGTTCTTGTCGTCCTTGTCGTCCTTCGGCTTCTTCGAGGCGGGCTTCGACGAGTCGGCGGACGGCTGCCCGGGGTCGGCCGGTGCCGTGACCGCGGCGGACGGCGTCGAGCCCGACGCGCGGTCCGGTTCGGTGACGTACGGCAGGTTCTGCAGGGCGAGGGTCGTGCCCGCGGCGACCACCACGACGGGGACGGCGGCCATGACGATGCGTGTACGGCGCCGCTCGCGCCGTGGTGGCCGGGCGTCGGGCGTGGTCTCCGCTACGGGAGCGGGGGCGGGGGCGGCAGTCGGTTTCGGGGTGGCGGGGTCAGGTATGTGCGCCGGTATCCGTTCGGCGAACGCTGCCCGCTCCCGCAGCGGCTCCAGCACAGGGCCGGGCCAGACGGGGGAGGCAGACGGGCCGCGTCCGTCGGCCAGTTCGACCAGTTCGGGGGCGGTCGGGCGGCCTTCCGGGTCCTTGTCCAGACAGGTCGCGACCAGCTCCGCCAGTTCGGCGTCGAGCTCGCGCAGCGGCGCCAGGTCGGGCTCGTCGTGCACGATGCGGTAGAGCGGGCTGCCCTCGCCCGCACCCTCGCCCGCGTCCGTGAACGGCCAGCGGCCGCTCGCCGCGTACCCGACGAGGAGCCCCAGCGCGAAGATGTCGGACGCGCTGGTCAACCGCCGCTTTCCCGAGGCCTGTTCGGGGGACATGTACGCGGGCGTGCCGACGACGAGCCCGGTCTGCGTCAGCTGGCTCTGCTCGGCGGCGCGGGCGATGCCGAAGTCGATGAGGGTGACGCCGTCGAGGGTCAGCATGACGTTCGACGGCTTGAGGTCCCGGTGGACCATGTCGAGGCCGTGCACCGCCGTCAGCCCCGCCGCGGCCTCCCGCAGCAGCAGCCACAGGGCGTCGGCGGGCAGTGCGCCGCCGCGCTGCCCGACCGCCTCGGAGAGGGTGATGCCGGGGACGTACGCGGTGGCGAACCAGGGCGGTTCGGCGGTGCGGTCGCTCGCGAGGAGGGGTGCGGTGGCGTCGGCGGGCAGCCGGCCGAGGTTGTCCATCTCCTGGCCGAAGCGGCGCAGGAATCCGCGGTCCTCGGCGACGACGGACGCCAGCATCTGTTTGACGGCGGCGTACTGACCGTCGACGACGCCGAGGTACACCCGCCCCATGCCGCCGGCTCCCAGCCGGCCCACCAGCGGCACCTGGCCGATCCGCCGCGGGTCCTGCGGGCGGAGCGGCTCGGCGCCGCTGCCTGTCAGGTCGAACCCGCCGTCGTCCTCCGGGCCCCTGCCCGCCCCGCCGGTCCTGCCGGTTCCGTTGGCCCTGCGGGTCCCGCCAGTCGTGCCGGTCCCGTCTGTCCCGCCTGCCCCGTTCACACTCTCCCCGTTCACCGGCCCCCCGTGGCCGGACCCGCGCACAGTCTGGCCCATTGATCCGCCGAATTGGAAGAACTTTCTAGAATCTCCTTTCTAGAATTGCATTCCTCTTCCGCCTGCTCTTCCGCCTGCTTCAGTCCACTTCCAGGGGCTTTACGCTGGTCACCACGATGAGTCCCAAGCAACAACGCGGCGCGGAAACCGCCGATCGTCTTCTGGCCGCGGCGCTGCGCGTGTACGCGGAGTCCGGCGAACAGGGCGTCACCGTCAACGCGCTCAGCAAGGCCAGTGGGGTCAGCCTCGGCAGCCTCTACCACCACTTCGGCAGCGTCGACGGCCTCATGAACGCCCTGCTGCTGCGCTGGCTCGGCCGGCTGCTCGGCGAGCTGACCACGGCCGTGGAGCGTTCCCGCACCGCCAGGACCGGCGTCCGTGCCATTGTGCGGGCCTATCTGGCCTTCATCCAGGAGCACCCGGACGCGGCCCGGCTCCTGCACTCCTCCTACGCCGACCGGCTCGGGATGGCGCAGGCCAGGCAGCTCCGCGACGCGCAGGAGGCGAGGCTGTCGCCGCTCACCGACTGGGTGCGGCTGCACGTCGCGTCGGGCGAACTCGCCCCGCTGCCGGTGCCCATGGTCGAGGCGCTGGTCATGGGGCCGGTCGTGGCGACCGCGCGCCGGTGGCTGTCCGGCCTCGACGACGTCGACCTCGACGACGCCGCGCAGGTTCTTCCCGACCGCATCTGGCGCTCGCTCAGCCCGTGAGGCGGTTATGGGGCTCTTGGGACGGGGAGCGATCGACCATGACCGAGACCGAGACTGAGATAGACAGTGCTGATGAAGTGGCCGCGCGGCACGGGTTGCGGCCGCTGCCGGTCGAGGGTGGGTTGTTCCGGCGTATCTGGGCGGGGCCGCCGGACGCGGACGGGCGCCCCGCGGGGTCGGCGATCGTCGCACTGCTGACCACGGCGGCCGGTGACTTCTCCGCCCTGCACCGCCTGCCCATCGACGAGGTCTGGCACCTCTACGAGGGTGATGCGCTGGAGCTTTTACTCCTCGCGGCCGACGGCAGCGACCGGGTTGAGGTGCTGGGTGCCGGAGGACAGGTGCAGTTGGTGGTTCCCGCGGGGACGTGGATGGGGGCGCGCGTCAGGGCCGGCGGGCGGTACGGGTGGGCGCTCTTCGGGACGACCATGGCGCCCGGGTTCGTGCCCGAGGATTACGAGGGCGGGGACGCGGAGGAGTTGAGCGCCCGCTATCCGGGGCGCGCCGGGCTCATCCGGGAGCTGTGCCGGCCCGGGGAACCGTTGCGGATGGGAGGAGAGGGTGGCGGCGATGTCTGACAGGGCCGGTAGCGCTTCGTTGCGTGGTGTCGAGTCGGTGCGTGACCGGAGTTCAACGCCTGACGTCACCCCGACGCGTGACGAGACGCTGCCCGGGATGGGCGGGCGCGTCGCCCTGGTCACTGGGGCCAGCGGGGGCATCGGCGCCGGCGTCGCCCTCCGGTTCGCGCAGGCCGGGGCCGCGGTCGTGGTCCACTACCGGCGGGGTGGGGAGCGGGCCGAGGAGCTGGTCGGGCGGATCGTGGCGGCGGGCGGTGCCGCCGTCGCCGTAGCGGCGGATCTGACGCGCGAGGAGGAGTGCCACCGCCTCGTCGCGGAGGCGCACGCCTGGCGCGGGCGCCTGGACGCGCTGGTCAACAGCGCCGGGATCCAGCCGGTGCGGGAGCTGCCGGGCATGACGGCCGCCGAGTGGCGGCAGCTGTCCGAGGCGAACGTGACGAGCGCGTTCTGCTGCACGCAGGCGGCCGCCGAGATCATGGCCGGACAGGACGGCGGCGGTACGGTCACGCACATCGCGTCCATCGAGGGGTCGACCCCCGCCCCCGGCCACGCGCACTACAGCGCGTCCAAGGCGGCCCTGATCATGTTCGCCCGCTCGGCGGCCCTGGAGTACGGGCCGCGCGGCATCCGCGTCAACAGCGTCTCGCCCGGACTCATCGACCGGCCCGGTCTCGCCGAGGACTGGCCCGACGGCGTGGCGCGGTGGGGCCGGGCGGCGCCGCTCGGGCGGCTCGGGCGGCCCGAGGACGTCGGTAGCGCGTGCGTGTTCCTCGCCTCGGACGCGGCGTCCTGGATCACCGGGACGGATCTAGTGGTGGACGGTGGGGTTGGGGCGCGGCCGAGCTGGTGACCGCACGGTCCGCGTTCAGGTTCGGGTTCAGGTTCAGGTAGGCCAGGACCGCCAGGACGCGGCGGTTGTCGGTGTCGGAGGGAGGCAGGCCCAGCTTGGGGAAGATGTTGCCGATGTGCTTGGCGACGGCCTTCTCCGAGATGAACAGCGCCTCCGCGATCCCCGCGTTGGACCGCCCCTGCGCCAGACATTCCAGCACCTCGCGCTCGCGCGCCGTCAGCGTCGCCATGGCGGCGTCGCGGCCCTTGCGGACGAGGAGCCGCGAGACCACCTCCGGGTCCATCGCGGTGCCGCCCGCGGCGACGCGCTCGATCGTGGCGATGAACGCGGCGCCGTTCGAGACCCGGTCCTTCAGTACGTATCCGACCCCCTCCGAGCCGGTGGCCAGCAACTCGTGGGCGTACAACGGTTCCACGTACTGGGAGAGCAGCAGGACCGGCAGCCCCGGCACCCGCCCGCGGGCCGTCACGGCGGCGCGCAGGCCCTCGTCGCTGAAGCCGGGCGGGAGCCGGACGTCGACGATCGCGATGTCCGGCCGTGACTCCGGCCGTGACACCGGCCGTGACGCTGACCGCGCGTCCGGCAGTGGATCCGTGAGTGCGGCGAGGAGGTCGGGGCCGTTGTCGACGGCCGCCACGACCTCGTGCCCGAAGGCGGTGAGGAGCCGGCTGAGGCCGTCCCTCAGCAGGAAGTGGTCTTCGGCGAGGACAACGCGCACGGCACCTCCAACGTCACCATGGTCGGTCCGCCGGGCGGGCTGCTGACGGCGAGTACGCCGTCGAAGGTCGCCAGGCGCTGTTCGATGCCGCGCAGCCCCGAGCCGCGGGACGCGTCGGCGCCGCCTCGGCCGTCGTCGGTGACGGTGATGCGGAGGGTGCCCCGGCGGTCGGCCGCGGCCATGGCCGTGGCAGTGGCCTCGGTCCCGGGCCCGGTTACGGTCTCGGGCTCGGTCTCGTGGCGGATGTCGATCCAGGCCCGTTCGGCGCCGGAGTGCTTGGCGGCGTTGGCCATGATCTCCGAGACCGCGAAGTACGCGGCCGACTCCACCGGTGGGTCGAGACGGGCGGGCAGCTCGGCGACGACTTCCGTCGTGAGGGGGCTGAGCATCGCCAACGACCGTACGGCGTCCGCGAGTCCGCGGTCCGCGAGGACGGGCGGGTGGATGCCGCGGACCAGGTCGCGCAGTTCCTGGAGCGCCTTGGTGGAGTTCTCGCGGGCCTCGACGAGCAGGGCGCGCACGGCCTCCGGGTTGGATTCGAGGAGGTGCTCGGCGGCGTCGAGCGTCATGCCCATCGCCACCAGGCGGACCTGCGCGCCGTCGTGCAGGTCGCGTTCGATACGGCGGATCTCCGCCATCTGCGTGTCTACGGCGGCGGTACGGGTGGTGGTGAGGTGGTCGATGCGGTGCGCCATCTCGGCCATCTCCGCGCGCAGTTCGGCCTCGCTCGGGGCGAGCATGGCGCGCAGGTACCGCTCGTGCAGTCGGAGGGCGCGGGGCGCGGCCCAGAAGTAGGCGAGGGGGAACTGCAGGGCGCCGAGCACGCCCGCGATGACGGCCGTCGGCCAGTTCTGCACCGGCACGAACAGGTACCAGACGCTGTCCCACTCCTGGGAGAGCCGCACCCCGAACACCGCGGTGACCAGGCCCCACACCCCGCTGAGAAGTAGCGCGAGCGGCCCGAGGGCGATCAGGCCGCCGACGCACGGATCGATGCCGACCCAGCGCCGGTCGCGCCACACCTGCCCCTGCTTGCCGGCCAACTGGGCCCGAAGCGCCAGCCCTTGGCCCGTGGCGGGCAGCTCGGGGTAGGGGGCGGGGAAGTCCCTGCCCGACCACTCCTCGGCCAGCTCGCGCTGCCGGTCCGCGAGCTTGCGTACGCTCCTCATCGCGGCCGGGAGCAGCCGGGCGGCCGGACCACCGCCGAAGAGCTGTACGTGCGCCACCCAGAGGGAGACCCAGAGCGCCCGCACGGACAGGGCCCAGAGCAGAAGGGAGCGTGCGAAGGCGCGGCCTGGGGTGGCCGTGATGGTGGGTGTGGGCGATTTGGGTAGGCCGGATGGCGCGGTGCCCTGTGTGCTGCGTGGTGTGGTGCTCTGTGTGCTGCGTGGTGTGGTCATGACTTCCCCCTAGCGCCGTGAACTGCGGGTTTCAGCGCGGCGGCCGTCCGCGGACTCATTATGGAGCGGGGGCGGGACGGAAGTCGGTGGTGAAAACTCCCCTCTTCGGCGGTGGGTGCGGGAGTCGTCATCGGGTGACGCGGGACAGCCACGTACGGACCGCGGCGTTGAACTCTTCGGGGCGTTCCAGGTTCGGCATGTGGGACGCCGATTCGACGATGTGCAGGGTGGAGTCCGGGAGAGCGGCGTGCATGGCCTCGGCGTCGGAGACCGGTGTGAACGCGTCGTCGCGGCCCACGACGACGAGCGACGGGACGTCGACGCGGGTCAACAGGTCGCGGTAGTCCAGGCGTTCGGCCCGGCCTCGCAGGGCGGCGGCCGCGCCCTCGGGCGGGGCGGCGAGCATCATGCGGTGGACGTACGCGGACGCCTCCGTGTTGTACGGCGCCACCATCTTGTCCCGCACCTCGTCCGCGTACCCCTTCATGCCCTCGGCCAGGAGGCGGTCGGCGGCGGAGTTGCGGGAGACCTTGCCGTCCGGGGTCTCGGCCGCGGGGAAGGTGTCCGCGAGGAGGAGTCCGGTGATGCGCTCCGGGAAGAGGCGGTAGCACTCCATCACGATCTGGCCGCCCATGGAGAGACCACCCAGCGCGAACTGCCGTATGCGCAGGTGATCCATGAGGGCGGCGATGTCCTCGGCGAAGGTCGGGAAGCCGGTGATGCGGGTGGCACCGCTGGGGACGGGGACGACGGTGGACGCGCCGTAGCCGCGGAGGTCCGGGGTGATCACACGGTGGGTCGCGGCGAGGGCGGTGCGCTGCGGTGCCCACATGGAGCGGTCGAAGGGGTGGCCGTGGATGAGCACGAGTGGGCTGCCGGGGTTGCCGTCGGCGCCGCTGCCGGTGTCGTCGTAGCCGATGGTGATCCCGTTGAGCTGTGCGGTTGCCATGCGGGGAGGCTAAGTGCGGGGGGCGGGTGGGGCAACGGGTTACGGGCGGCGCTCACCGCCCGGGCCGGTGGGTGTGGGTGTTGCGGGCAGCGCTCCGGCGGGGGCCGGGGGCGTTTCCGTGGTCGCGCCAGTCTTGCGGGCACATATGAGCATCCTGTCAGGCCGCTGTCCGGATCCCGTTTGCCCGGCCTGAAGCCGGCTCGGCATGCCTATCCTCAACGCCATGTGCGCTTTTGTCCTGGTCGCGGAGGACGACGAGAAACAGGCCGAGCTGGTCCGCCGCTACCTGGAGCGCGAGGGTCACACGGTCACCGTCGTCCACGACGGTTCCGCCGCCCTCGCCGAGGTGCGGCGCCGGCTGCCGGACCTGCTGATCCTCGACGTGATGATGCCCGGCACCGACGGCCTGGAGGTCACCCGGCTCCTGCGGGACGAGAACGGGTCGGCCGAGCTGACACGGCTGCCGGTCCTGATGCTGACCGCCCGCACCACGGAGGACGACCTGCTCGCGGGCCTCGACACGGGCGCCGATGACTACCTCACCAAGCCGTACAGTCCGCGCGAGCTGATGGCCCGGGTACGGACACTGCTGCGCCGCGCGGGCGGCATCCGGCCGCCGCTGCCCGACGCCGACCGGCGGATCCTGCGCGTCGGCGGCCTCGTCGTCGACCCGCTGCGGCACGAGGTGACGGTCGAGGGGCGCCACGTGGACTGCACGCCGGGCGAGTTCGACCTGCTCACCGCGCTCGCCGAGGAGCCGGACCGGGTCTTCACCCGGCCGCAGCTCCTCGACCGCATCCACGGCTCGTCCGGCTACATATCCGCCCGCACGGTCGACGTGCACGTCCTCAATCTGCGCAAGAAGATCGAAACCGACCCGCGCCGTCCCGAGCGGCTGGTGACGGTCTTCGGGGTGGGATACAAGCTGACGGGTGCGGGTGCGGGTGCGGGTGCGGGCGCTGGGGCTGGGGCTGGGGCTGGGGTGGCGGCGCCGCGTGGTGCGTGACGTTCCGCTTCGTAAGAGTCTGCTGGCCCGGCTCCTCGCCGTGTCCGTACTGGTCTCCATCGGCTCGATCGCCGCCACCGCGTGGCTCGCGGCGCAGACCACGTCCGGCGCGCTGCGGCAGGAGCAGGGGCAGGTCCTCGCCGATGACGCCCGCATCTACGACAGGCTCCTCGGCGTCGGCGCGAGCGCCCCGGAGTGGCGGGGCGCCGACGAGGCGGTCCGCGAACTGTCCCGGCAGACCGGCCGCCGTATCGCCCTGACCACCCAGGACCACAAGGTCATCGCGGACTCGGCGTCCCGCCGCACCTCCCTGCCCCCGACGGCGTCCGCCGTGCTCGATCCCCTCTCCGTGGACGCGAGGCTCGCACCGGGTCGCGTGGACGAGGACACGGCGGCCGACCGCATCGACCCGCGCGCGGTCGGCCCCTACCGCCTCCCCGAGCAGGAGCGCAGGGCCCTGAAGGAGGCCGCCGACCGGAGCGCGGCCTGCCTGACGGAGCTCGGCATGAGCCCCACAGTTGTGCCCGGGACCGGTGGCCGTCCCTTCGTCCGACTCGACTACCACTCGGGCGAGTTCATGGACTCGCGCTGCCGCATGAGCCTGCTCGACGTGCCCACCGCGCACGAGCAGAAGGCCCTCGACAAGCTCAACTCCCTTGCCGACGCCTGCATGAGGCGGCGCGGACTCGCCCCCGTACCGATCAGCCTCGACCTGACCGCGCGGTCAGGTCCGAAGCCGATCGGCGCCGCTCCGACGGCGGTGCCCGTGGTGCCCCGCGAGACCCCGCCGATCGACCCTTCACCCGCCCCCGGCCGTGCCCCCGATCCCGCCTCCGGCCTCTCCCCCGCCTACCCCGAGCCGACTGCGGGTGACCGGCCCGCGGGCGACCCGGCCGAGGGTGAGCCGGTCGCGGGTGAGCCTGCTGTGGGGGATCCGACCGCAGCCGCCGTCACGTCCTGCGTCGACACCGCGCGCCGCGAGCAACTCGGCCCGTACGTCTCCTCGCCCGCGCTGCTCTTCATCACCAGCTCCGACGGCACGCGCAGCACGCCCGGCTTCAGCCTCTCCCGGGCCAACACCATCCGCCTGGCCGGGCTCGCCGCGGCCGTCCTCGCCGTCACGGTCGGTGTCACCGCGCTCGCCGCTGCCCGGCTCACCCGGCCGCTGCGCGCGCTCACCACCGCGGCGCGGCGCATGAAGGCGGGCGAGCCGGACGAGCCGGTCCCCGCGCGGGTCACCCGTTCCGCGGGTGAGATCCACCAACTCGCCGCCGCCTTCAACGACATGGCGGCCCACCGCAAGGCGCTGGAGGAACAGCGCAAGGCCATGGTGAGCGACGTCGCGCACGAACTGCGCACCCCGCTGTCCAACATTCGCGGCTGGCTGGAGGCGGCGGAGGACGGTGTCGTCGACACCGATCCCGAACTGGTCACCTCGCTCCTCGAAGAGGCCCTGCTGCTCCAGCACATCGTCGACGACCTGCAGGATCTGGCGGCCGCCGACGCCGGTACGCTTCGGCTGCACCGCGAGCCGGTGCGCGCCGCCGAGATCGCCGAGCAGGTGGCGGCGGCGCACCAGGCGCGGGCGGACACGGCCGGGGTGAAGCTCAGGGCCACCGTGTTCGGGGACCCGTGGGTGACGGCCGACCCGCTGCGGCTGCGCCAGGCGATCGGCAACCTCGTCTCCAACGCCGTACGCCACACCCCCGAAGGCGGCAGCGTCCGCATCAGCTGCCGCACCACGTCCGACGCGGTGCTCATCGAAGTCGCCGACACGGGCACCGGCATCGCGCCCGCCGACCTGGCGCACGTCTTCGACCGCTTCTGGCGCGCCGACAAGTCGCGGACGCGGGCGACGGGTGGCAGCGGTCTCGGCCTGTCGATCGTGCGGAAGCTGGTCGAGGCGCACGACGGGACGGTGGATGCGGAGAGCGTGCCGGGGAAGGGTTCGCTCTTCACGGTGCGGCTGCCCGGGGCGTAACGCGCGGGCGGGCAGCGAGGCCGAGAGGGGGGCCAGGCACAGGGGGGGGCAGGGTGAAAGCCCCGGGCGGTCACCTCCGCCGACCGGGGCTTTCTCTGCCTCCGGACCCAGCCGCGGCGGCGACACTCCCCCGAGCTACGCGCTGTGCGCGAGTACCGGCGGGCCAGGTCCGATGAAGCGATCAGATCAGGCCACACCAACAGATCGCTAACATGTGGCCAACGGCCCTCACAGCCGGACATGGCGGCACGCCACAGCACGGCACCGCACGACACAGCACGGCGCGTCACAGCAAGACACAGCACGGCACGACACGGCACGGGGAGACGGCGTGAGTGAGCGATGCAGGCTGCGGTTCGGTCTGCTCGGGGCGCCCGCCGTGTACGACGCCGAGGGCGAACCGCACCCCGTACGCAGCGCGAAGGGCCGCGCCCTGCTGGCCGCGCTCCTCCTCGAACCCGACCGGGTCGTCTCCCTCGGCGCCCTCAAGGACGCCCTGTGGGGTGACTTCCCGCCGGCCTCCGCGCAGGCCTCCCTCCAGAACCACGTCACACGGCTGCGGCGCCTCCTCGACGATCCGCAGCGGCTGCACGCGGTGCCGCCGGGGTACCGACTCCGGGTCGGCGAGGGTGAGTTGGACGTCCGCGTCTTCGAGCGACTGGTGGCGCAGGTGCGGGCCGCGCACGCGGAGGGGGACTGGGCGCGGACCGTCGTCCTCGCCGCGGACGCGCTCGCGCTGTGGCGCGGGGCGCCGTTGAGCGGCCTCCCTGACTCGCTGGACGGCCACCCCCTCGTACCGCGCCTGGAAGAGGCGCGTCTCCTCGTCCTGCAATGGCGGTACGACGCCGAACTGGAACTCGGCACGGTTGGCCCCCTGGAAACCCCTGGCACCCCCGACGCTCCTGGCACCCGGCTCGCGTCGATCGCCCCGGAACTCGCCGCCCTCGTCGCGGAACACCCCCTCCGCGAGGCCTTCCACCGCCAGCTGATGCTCGTACTCCACCGCACGGGCCGCCAGGCGGAGGCGCTCGCAGTCCACCGCGAACTGCGCCGCAGACTGATCGAGGAACTCGGCGTGGAACCGGGCGCGGCGGTGCGTGACGCACACCAGGAGGTGCTGGGGACGGCTTCGGGGGCGGGGGAGTCGGAGGGTGTGAGGGGGGTGGGCGCCGCTGCGCCCAGTGGACCGGGCCCCAGTGGACCGGGTCCCAGTGGACCGGGTCCCAGTGGACCGGGTCCCAGTGAACCGGGCCCCAGCGAATCGGCTCCCAGTGAACTGAGTGCCAGTGAACTGGGTCCCAGTGAGTCGGGCCCCGGCGGGGTGGCCGGCGGCCCCGCTCAACTACCCCCCGCCCCCGCCCACTTCACCGGCCGCGCCGCCACCGTACGCTCCCTCCGGCTCGCCCTGGCCGGCGGCTCACGCGTCGCCGTCGTCTCCGGAATGGCGGGTGTCGGCAAGAGCGCGCTGGCCGTGCACGTGGCGCACGCGTTGCGGGACGAGTTCCCGGACGGGCAGCTCTACGTCAACCTGCGCGGCGCGACACCGGGCATGGCCCCGCTCACCCCGGGACAGGCCCTCGCCGCGCTCCTCCGCGACCTCGGCGCGGAGCCGCGCCCCGCACCGGAGCGCCTCGCCGACGGACCGGACGGCTCCGACGGACCGGACGGCTCCGATGTACCGGACGGCTCGGACGTACCGGGCTGTCCCCGCATGCCCGAAGTGGACGACAGCGCAAGCGGCCTGCTGCGTTCCCTGCTCGCGCACACCCGCATGCTCATGGTCCTGGACGACGCGGCGACGGCCGCGCAGGTACGGCCTCTGCTGCCCGCCGGACCCGGCTGCGCGGTCATCGTCACCAGCCGCTCGCCGCTGACCGCGCTCGACGGTGCGGCGCGTTTTCCGCTGGCGCCCCTCTCCGACGGGGACAGTGCCGCGCTGCTGCGCGCCGTCTCCGGCCGCGGCGGACTCGACGCCGGGCACCCCTTGATCGAACTCGCGGGCCGCCTCCCCCTCGCCCTGCGCATCGTCGCCGCCCGTCTCGCCGCACGCCGCGCCCTCACGCCGGACGCCCTCGCGGAACTCCTCACCGTCAGCGGCGGCCGCCTGCACCACCTGGAGTACGACGACCTGAGCGTGCGCCGCTCGCTCGCCGTCGCCCTCGACGCCCTGCGCACCTCGGACCGCGAGGCCGACCGCGACGCGGCGCGTGCCCTCGCCCGGATCGGCGCGCTCGACCTGCCGACGTACGGAGTGCCGCTCCTGGCCCGCCTGCTGGGCACCGACGAACTGCGCGCGGGCGCGGCCCTCGACCGCCTCGTCGACGTCGCACTCCTCGACGAGACGTCGTACGGCCGGTACGCCCCGCACGACCTCGTACGCGACTTCGCCCGGGAGACGGCCACGGAGACCGGCGCCGACGCCGGCGCAGGGCAGGGGGAACTGGCGGGCGCCGACGTCGTCGAGGAGGCCTTCCGCTGGTACGCGGAGTCCGCCCGCCGCACCCTGCTGGCCATCCTGCCGGAGGGCCTCGACCGGACCGACCGCCTGCGCGGCGTCGAGTCCCGCCTCGTCCGCCCCGGCCGCAGCATCCCGGCCGGCCCGCCCCTGACCGCGGAGTCCGCCTTCACCTGGGGTGACACCGAACTCGCCAACGTCCTCGCCCTGGCCGAGCGGCACGACGACCCCGCCGGTCTGCTGCCCGTGCTGGTCCGCTGTCTCTTCCCGTATCTCCAACGCCGCGGCCGCCTCACCGAGTTGGCCGTACTCGGCACCCTCGCTCTGGAGCGCGCCCGCATGCAGGGCGACACCGCCGCCGAGGCCCAGGCCCTCACCGATCTCGCGGGGCTGCGCTTCATGTCCGGCCGCGGCAGCGAGGCGCTCGCCCTGAATGACGAGGCCCTCGTCCTCTGGCGCGCACTCGGCATCGTGTCCTGCGTACGCCGCGGGCTCAACAACCGCGGGCTCCTCCTCGAAGGCCTGGGTCGCCACACCGAATCCGCCGAGGCGCTCCACCGGAGCCTCGACCTCGCCCAGGAGCTCTGCGACCCGCTCAGCGAGGCGATCACCCTCAGCCACCTCGGCAACCTCTACGAGCACACGGACGCCCGCGCCGCCATCGCCCACCACGAACGCAGCCTCGCGATCGGCGAGACCATCGGGCACGCCGTCGTCCGCCAGTCCGCCCACTGCAACATCGGCTACGCCCACCTCACCCTCGGCGAACCGGCCGCCGCCCTCGGCCACTTCAAGGAGAGCCTGCGCCTGCACGGCGAGTACGAGGACTGGCACGGCGCGTCCCAGGCCCGCCTCGGACTGGTCCGCGCCCTGCGCGGACTCTCCCGCTCCGTGGACGCGAACCGCGAGTGCGCCGCCCTCCTCGACCGTGCCGAACAGCGCGGCGACACCCACATGACGGGTCTCGCGCGCCACCAGCGCGGGCTCCTGCTCCGTGCGGCGGGCCGTGACGAGGAGGCGTACGAGCAGTGGCGCGCCGCGCTGCGCGCACTGGACGGCACGGACAGCAAGGTGGCCGACGAACTACGGGCGCTGCTGGCGGCGTAGCGCTGCTTCGCGTCCCGTCCTGCTTCACCGCCTCGCCCTACTTCGCGTCCGCGTAGCACTCCACCACAGCCGTGGTGAAGGGGAACCGGACCGGTGTCTCCCCGAACGCGATCCGGCCCGCGAGGTCCCCCGCCTCGCGCACGGCGAGCGCCACCGTCTCCGCCTCCTCGGCGGGGCAGTGCACGATGACCTCGTCGTGCTGGAAGAACACGAGCTGCGCCCGCAGCCCGCCCTCCGCGATCGACCGGCGCAGCGCGGCCAGCATCAGCAGCGCCCAGTCCGCCGCGCTGCCCTGCACCACGAAGTTGCGGGTGAACCGGCCGCGGGCGCGGGCGTTCGTCGAGGCGTATCCGGGGGTGAACTCGCCATCGGGCGAGGCGGGTCCGGTGCCGCCGTCCGGGGCGGCCGGCGGGGCCTCCTGGGGGATGCCCGCCTCGTCGTCCTCCCCGGCGCCCGCCGCCGGCGGACTCGTCCGGCCCAGCCAGGTCCGGACGAGCCGGCCCTCCTCGCCCGCCTTCGCCGCGTCGTCGACGTACGCCACGGCCAGCGGGAAGCGGCGGCGCAGCGCCGCCAGGTTCTTCAGGCCGTCGCCCGACGTCTGCCCGTACACCGCGCCGAGCAGCGCGATCTTCGCGTGCTCGCGGTCGCCGGAGAACGCGCGGTCGGAGAGGCGCGTGTACAGGTCCTCCTCGCTGCCCGCCACCTCCATCAGGCCCCGGTCGCGGGAGATCGCGGCGAGGACCCTCGGCTCCATCTGGTCGGCGTCGGCGACGACGAGCCGCCAGCCGGGGTCGGCGACGACGGCCCTGCGGATCACCTTCGGGATCTGCAGCGCGCCGCCGCCGTTGGTCGTCCAGCGGCCGCTGACCGAGCCGCCCGGCGTGTACTCGGGTCGGAACCGGCCGTCGTGCACCCAGTCCTGGAGCCAGCTCCAGCCGTGGGCCGTCCAGATGCGGTACAGCTTCTTGTACTCGAGGAGGGGCCGCACCGCGGGGTGGTCGATTCCCTCGAGCTCCCAGCGCCGCGTCGACTTCACCCTGATGCCGGCCTGGGCGAAGGCCTTGACGACGTCCGCGGCAAGATCCGGCCGGACGCGGCGGCCGAACGCGCCGGACACCTCGTCGGCCAGCTCGGCGAGGCGGCGGGGCTCGCCACGGCCCGCGTACCGCTCGCCGAGCAGTTCGTCGAGGAGCGCGCGGTGGACGTCGGCGCGCCAGGGCAGACCCGCGGCGTTCATCTCGGCGGCCACGAGCATGCCGGCCGACTCGGACGCGGTGAGCAGGCGCATGCGGCCCGGGTGGGCGGTCGCGTCGTGTCTTCGCTGCTGATCGGCGTATACGGCCGCGAGGTCCGGCAGGGATACGTCGATGCCGCCGGGGCGGGGCTCGAAGAGGGAGTCCTGGGTGCCGGGCTCGGCGGCGCGGGGCGGGGGATCGGGCGGCACGGGAGTGTTGCGGAGGCGGGCCAGGGCGGCCGCGGCGGAACGGGGCTCGCCGAGGCGGCCCTCGTGGCCGAGGAGGAGGAGCTCGGCGGCTTCGATGTCGTAGCAGCGGGGGACGCGGACGCCCGCGGCGAGCAGGCGGGGGTAGACGGCGGCGGTGGACCGCCAGACCCAGCGGTCCGCCTCCGGGCGCTTCCGGACGGCTTCGGCCAGGTCGGGCTCGCGGACGACGTCCCCCGCGGGCAGGCCGTCGTCGCCGAGGCGGACGAGCTCCGCGGCTCCTCCCTCGACAGCGGCCACTACCCACCGTTCACCCATACCCCGAGCATCGCACCCGGCACTGACATCGCCCTGTCGGTCGCCTCCCGGGTGCGGCGTGCGGGCCGTGCTGGAAGGCTCGCCGCATGCGAGTGGCGCTGGCACAGACGGACTGCGCGCTGGGTGAGGTCGAGCAGAACCTGGAGACCGCGCGGAAACAGGCGGCCCAGGCCGCCACCCAGGGCGCCGACCTCGTCGTCTTCCCCGAGCTGAGCCTGCACGGCTATCACCTGGGCGGCCTGAAGAGGGACGCGTCGATCACGACGGACGACCCCCGGCTGCTCGGCCTGACGGAGCCCGGCGGCCCGGACGTCCTGGTCGGCCTCCACGAGCACACGAGCCTGCGCGCGTACAACACGGCGGCGTACTTCTCGGCGGGCCGGCTCCTGCACGTCCACCGGAAGCTGTACCTCCCGAACTACCTGGCCTGGGAGGAACGCAAGCACGTCAGCCCGGGCCAGCACCTGCGCGCGTACGACCTGCCCCGCGAGCACGGCCGCGCCGCCACCCTCATCTGCAACGACGCGTGGCAGCCCGCGCTCCCGTGGCTCGCCGTGCAGGACGGCGCCGAGGTCATCCTCGTACCGACGAACAGCGCGGCCAGCCTGGACCCGGAGGCCATGGACACCGGCCTGTACTGGGACACGCTGCTGTCGTACACCGCCCGCATGCTCCAGTGCTGGGTCGTCTTCGTGAACCGGGTCGGCAACGAGAACGGCGCCTCGTTCTGGGGCGGTTCCCGCGTCGTCGACCCGCGCGGCACGGTCGTCGCGCAGGCGCCGAAGTGGGAGCCGGGGCTGGTGACGGTCGACATCGACGTACACGAGGCACGCCGCCAGCGCCGCGCGGTACCGCTGGTCGCCGAGGCGCGCCTCGGCCTGGTCGACCGCGAGGTACGACGCCTCATCGACGAGGGCGGCGACAGCTGAGGGAAGGGGCGGTCGGGGTGCCCTTCCGCACCCCCGCCACCGCAGCCGACACCGCCACCCCCGCACACACACCCACACTCACCCCGACCTCCCCCCACGGCACCGCCACCCCCGCCGGGACCGACAGGAGCGCGAGGCCGGTGGAGAGGCCGGTCAGGTTGATCGCCGTGACGGCGAGGCCGAGGAGGGAGCCTGCCGCGACGGCCACCAGCGCCTCGCCGGCGACGACCAGCCGCACCTGTCCGTGCGTGGCGCCCGCGAGGCGCAGCGAGCGCAGTTCCGTGCGGCGTACGGACGTGGCCATGAGCAGCGTGCTCGCGAGCGAGATGCCCGTGTAGAGGAGGGAGATGCCGAGCAGCATGAGGAGGCCGAGGCGCGTCTGGGCCTTGGTGTGCGGGTGGGTCGCGGCCAGCCACTCGGCGGCCGTGCGCACCTCGCCACCGCTGCGGGCCGCCAGCGCGGCGGCCGCCGCGCCCCGGTCCGCGCCCGTCGTCCCTGTCCTTCCCGTCTTCAGGCGTACATCGATCCGGTCGACCGGGGCGGATCGCGCGTTGGCCCTGGTGACATACGCGCCGTTGTCCCCCGTCCCGCGCGCGAGGACCGCCACGATCCGCAACCGCGCGGGCCGCCCGTCGCCGAGCCGGACGGCGACCCGCTCGCCGACCCGGTGCCGCTCCCACTCCTCGTTGACGACGATCGACCGGTCGTCCAGGTCGCGTACGTCACCGGCGATCACCGGCAGCCGCGACGTCGCCGCCAGCGCCGCCGGATCGACCACCGCCCGCGCGTCGGTCCGGACGAGGGCGCTGCCTTCCTCGCGTACGAACACGGCGGTGGAGGCGGAGGGGGAGAGGGCGGCGGCCCCCGGCACCTCCGAGACCTGGACCGGCTTCAACCGGTCCCCCGACGCGACCAGTTGGGAACGGGACACCCGCTCCGCCTCCGCCGCCTTCGCCGCGCTCACCGTCTGCGCCGAGCCGAGCAGGCTGCCCGCGAGGGCGACGCTGACCAGGACGGGTGCCGCGACGGCGGCGGTGCGGCGTACGGAGGCGGTGGCGTTCTCGCGGACGAGGAGCCCGACGGCGCCGGGCAGCCGGATGGCGCGGACGACGGGACGTACGAGAAGGGGTGCGAGCGCGGCGGCCGCGGTGATCAGGATCATCGGCTGGACCGTGTACGTCTTGCGCTTCAGGAGCGCGGACGGGTCCGTGCCCAGGGTGCGGACCAGCAGCCCGAGACCACAGGCGAGCAGCACCCCGCCCACGATCCGCCGGCTCCACGGCATGACGCCGCTGTCCACGGACGCGTCGCGCAGCGCCTCGACGGGGGAGACGCGGCCGGCCCGCCGCGACGCGGCCCAGGCTCCGGAGAACGAGACGAGCAGACCGGTCCAGAAGGCGAGCTGAAAGGGCCACGAGAACCACCCGGCCCACGTTCCGGTGAGTCCCCCCGCCGCCGTGAGTCCCCCCGCTCCCCTCTCCGCGCCCTCGCCCACCGCGAACCAGTCCGGTGCGATCCCCGCCCGCACCAGCGCCTCGGCCTGCAACGGCCCGCCCCACGCCCCCAGCACGCACCCGGCGACGGACGCCACGACGCCCACCGCGAGCGCCTCGCCCAAGAGCTGCCTGCGCACCTGCCCAGGCGTCGCCCCGGCCATCCGCAGCAGCCCGAACTCCCGCCGCCGCAGCGCCACCACGAAGGCGAACGTCGACGCGGTGACGAAAACCGACACAAACGCGGCCACACCGCCCGCCGTGCCGAGGAAGGAGTTGACGGCCACCAGTGATTCGGCGTCCCGGGCGGTGCCGGGGTCCACCTGGCGGCGGTCGTCGCCGGTGAGGACGCGGGCCCGTTCGCCGACGACTTCGCGTACGGCCCGGGCGGGGGCGTCGACGCCGACGGCGTCCCGTTCGTCCCCGTCGAGCCGTACGGGTCCGAGCCGCCGTAGCTCGCGTAGCAGTTCGATATCCACAGGCTGTGGATGAGCGAGCGGCTTCGATACGTACGTGACGTCCGGGCCGCGCCGGACCGGAACCGTCAGTGTGTCCTGGCCCGCGACCACGACGGGCCACCCGGCGAACCGCACGGGCGCCCGTTCCGGTGCGGAGAGGCTCGCGTCGAGGCCAAGCGCCATGGAGGCGGTGAGCCCGACGCCGAGGGTGACGGCCACGAAGGCCCCCAGGAGACTGGTCCAGCGGGCTCGGAGGGAGGCGAGGAAGATCATCACGCGGCCGCCTCCGTCGCCTCTGCCGCCTCTGCCGCTTCCGCCGCTTCGAGGCCCGCCATCGCCGACGCCACCTCGCCGGCGTCCGGCGCCCGCAGTTCGCTCGCCACCCGTCCGTCGACCAGGAACACGACCCGGTCCGCGTAAGAGGCGGCCACGGGGTCATGGGTGACCATCACGACGGTCTGCCGCTCGTCGTCCACCAAACCCCTTAATAGCGACAGCACTTGACGGCTCGTCATCGTGTCCAGTGCTCCCGTCGGCTCGTCGCCGAAGAGGACGGCGGGCCGGCTGACCAGCGCCCGCGCGAGCGCGACCCGCTGCTGCTGCCCGCCCGACAACTCGCCGGGCCGGTGCCGGGCGCGGTCCGCGAGGCCGACCCTCGCGAGGGCGTCGCGGATCTCCGTGCGCGAGACCCTGCGGCCCGCCAGGCGCAGGGGGAGGGCGACGTTCTGGGCGGCGGTCAGTGAGGGCAGCAGGTTGAAGGCCTGGAAGACGAATCCGATCCGCTGCCGTCGCAGCATCGTCAGTCGGCGCTCGCTCAGCCCCGTCAGTACGGTGCCGCCCACCTCGACGGTTCCGGACGTCGGTCGGTCGAGGCCTGCGGCGCACTGCAGCAGTGTGGACTTGCCGGAGCCGGAGGGGCCCATGACGGCGGTGAAGGTGCCGGTGCGGATGTCGAGGTTCACGTCGTCGAGGGCGGTGACCTCGCCGTAGAGACGGCGGACTCCGGAGAGGCGTACGGCGGATTCGTTCATGCCTCTACCCAATCGGCGGGCGCCCCGGGGGACACGCCCTCTGGTGGGCGTCATGGGGGTAGGGCTGGCCATACCTTCTGTCGCCCGGGTGGGTGCGCTGCGACGTCCCGTCGGGGCAGGACAACTGTCCCGCCGCTCCGCGGCGGATACCTCCCACCCGCCCGCCCGTTTGCCCTGCGCCGTCCTGCGGGGGTAGGAGCACCAAGCCCGCCGCTTCGCGGCGGATGTATCCCACCCACCCGCCCGTTCACCCCGCGACGTCCTGCGGGGGTAGGGGCGACTAGCCCGCCGCTTCGCGGCGGATGTATCCCACCCACCCGCCCGTGCACCCCGCGACGCAGCTGCCAGGTAGGGGCAAGGGCGGGAGCCCCCACCGGGTCGCAGGCGCTCGCGCGCCCAAGGGGGTGTGGGGGTATGTGCGAACGGAGCACCGAGCGAACTCTGGCGTCTTTGGACTTGAGGCGTGACGCAGGGATAGCGAGTACGCACATGCCCCCGCGCCCCCGCCCCCGAGCCGGGCAATAGGCGCGACCCGCACCCGCCCAAGCACCCCAGCCCCACAGCCGGACGCGAAGCGCCCCGCCCCAGTTACAGCCCCACCTGCCCCCATACCCTTGCCCCATGGACTCGGTGATCGACAGTGCGTTCGCGGCGGCGTTGTACGGCGACGGGGACGAAGGCCTGGACACCGGCGCGTCGCTCCTGGCGGCCGCACCCGAGGCGGACGCCGACCTGCGCCGCCGCGGCGAGGAGTACCTGAGCCGCGCGTGGCGGCACGGCTGGCAGCCCGCGGACGTCGTCCGCGTCGTCCGCCGCGACCTGGACGACCCGCACGTACGCCTGACCGCATCCCTCATCCGCACCGAGACCAGCCGCTACGCCCACCTCCCGCCCCGCTGGCCGGCCCAGCTGGCGGACCTCGGCCCCGCCGAGGACGAGGGCGGGGCCGCCACCCGGGGCCAGGACCGTTTCACCAGGGCCACCACCCACCTCCAGCTGTACCGCCTCCTGCTCCGCCTCCCCCCGCTCGAACCGGCGGGCCCGCCCCCCGGCGACACCGTCCCCGGCCCGGTCAAGGGCGAGCCCCGCACGCTGACCCGTATCCGCGCCCTCCTCGCGAAGGCGGAGGCGACCGGCTACCCGGAGGAGGCCGAGGCGCTCACCGCCAAGGCGCAGGAGCTGATGGCCAGGCACTCGCTCGACGAGGCGCTGCTCGCGGCCCGTACGCATGCGAAGGACGTACCGGCGGCCTGCCGTGTCGGCGTGGACGCCCCGTACGAGACGGCGAAGGCGATCCTGCTCGACGCCGTCGCCGCCGCGAACCACTGCCGGGCGGTGTGGAACGAGGCGTACGGCTTCTCGACCGTCGTCGGCTTCGAGCCCGACCTGGAGTCGGTCGAGCTCCTCTACACCTCGCTGCTCGTACAGGGCACCGCGGCGATGACCAAGGCGGAGGCAGGCCAGCGCGCGGCGGGCCGTAAGCGTACGAAGACGTTCCGGCAGGCCTTCTTGATGGCGTACGCGCACCGCATCGGTGGACGCCTGGCCGCGGCGGGCGAACACGCGGTGACGGAAGCGGCCCGGGAGGCCGCCCGGGACACGGGCACGGGCACGGACGCGGACACCGGCATGGGCGCCGCCTCCCTGCTCCCCGTACTGGCCGCGCGCGACGTCGCCGTCACCGACCATGTCGAGCAGATGTTCCCCGAGACGACCACGACACGGGTGCGCGGCGTGACGGACGCCGAGGGCTGGAACCACGGCACAGCGGCAGCGGACCGGGCCCACGTGGGGCTCCGCGGCCGCGGCGGCGGCCACGGCCATGACCATGGCGGGGGCCGGGCGCTGCCGTGAGCCGGCCGAGGCAAACCTGAGGTGATTCGCATATGCCCCGTATCATCACAGAGTGACCTGGCTCCGCGCGCTGAAAGAGACAGCTCGCTCGGGTCTGACCGTCGAGCGCAAACGCCTCGAACCGCTGGTCGCCCTGCGCGGCGCCGCCGGCCTGGCGATCGTCATCGGCGTCAGCCTCACGCTGTTCGGTCCGGCGGTGGCGGCGAGCTCGGCTTTCGGGGCGTTCCAGGCGGCGATCGCCACGTTCCAGCGCAGTTGGCGCCCCCGCCCGGAACTCGCCCTCGCCTCCGGCACCAGCCTCGCCGTCTCGACCTTCCTCGGCTACCTCACCGGCTCCCACACGCTCCTCTTCCTCGCCCTGCTCTGCCTCTGGACCTTCCTGGCCGGGCTGAGCTGGGCGGCGGGCCCCACGGTCGGCATCATCGCGTCGTCCAACGTCGCGATCATGCTGGTGACGGTCACGATCCCCACCTCGGTCGCCGCCGCGGCGGTCCACGCGGCGATGATGATCGTCGGCGGCTGCGTCCAGGCGGCCCTGGTGATCCTCTTTCCGGTACGCAGATGGGGCGCCCACCGGGACGCGCTCGCCGACGCCCTGGCCGCCGAGGCGGACTACGCACGCAGACTCCGCCACGACCCGGTGGCCCCCTTCGACCCGGAGCCCTTGATGGCGGCCCGCGACGCGGCGACGATCACCCCGCGCCAGGCCCGCACCCGACCGGCCGAACTCCACGGCGCGCGCGGAGTCGCCGAACGCATCCGTCCGGTCCTGGCCTCCCTCGCGGATCCGGCGGTCGGCGTGCCGCCGGAGGGCAGGGAGCGGGACAGGGTCCGCGAACTCCTCGGCGCGGCGGGCGCGATCCTGGACGCGGCGGCCCGCGCGATCCGCCACGGCGCCCCGGTCCAGCTCCCCCCGGCGGCCCTGGCCACCCTGAGAACCCCCGACACAGGCGCGATCCTCACCGGCCCGGCCCACCGAGCGGCAACCCGCCTGGCGGCCCTCCTGAAAGACGTCCTGGAAACAGCGGGCAACGCCGACAACGCCGGCAACGCCGACAACGCCGGCAACGCCGACAACGCCGGCACCCTCCACCCCCCTCCCGACCCCGACCCCACCACCACCGGCCCCGCCCCCAGGCCTGACACCCAGCCCGTGCCCCGGTCCGACGCCCGGCCCGATCTCCCGTCCCAGGACCGGTCCGATCTCCCGCCCGAGGCCCGCCCCGACCCCGGAGCCGAATCCTGGCCCACCACCCAGTCCGGCTTTCGGTCCGACAGCCAGTCCGGCCTTCGGTCCGACCCCGGGTCCGAGCCCCGGCCCACCACCCAGCCCGGCCTCCGGTCCGACAGCCAGTCCGGCCTCCGGTCCGACCCCGAGTCCGAGCCCCGGCCCGCCCCCCAGTCCGACCTCCGGTCCGACAGCCAGTCCGGCCTCCGGTCCGACCCCGAGTCCGAGACCCGGTCCGCCCCCCAGTCCGACCTCCGGCCTGACGCCCGGCCCGCCCCCCAGCCCGACGGCCAGCCCACCTCCCAGTCCGCACCCCGGCCCGACCCCCACCCCACCTCCGCCCCCCAATCCGGCCCCCACCCCACCTCCCACTCCACCCCCCAATCCGGCCCCCAACCCACCCCCAAATCCGCCACCCACCCCCACCCCAACCCTCACCCCCACCCCAACCCTCACCCCCACCCCAACCCCCTGCTCCGCCCCAGCCTCTTCGCGCTCGTGCCTGCCGCTCTTCGTGCCGTGCGGGCCGACTTCAGGCACGATTCGCCGGTGACGCGGCATGCGATCCGGGTCACGGCGGTGGCTGCCGCGGGGTATCTGCTGGGGCACTGGCTGCCCTTCGGGCACGGGTACTGGGCGCCCATGGCCTCGGTCATGGTGATGCGCCCGGACTTCTCCCAGACGTACTCCCGCGCCGTCGCCCGCTTCGGCGGCACCCTCGTCGGCGTCGCCCTCGCCACGGGCCTCGTCCAGCTGGCCCACCCCGGCACGGGGCTGTCCGCCGCGCTCGCCGTGGTCTGCGCCGGGCTGATGTACCTGCTGATGCGCACCGGCCAGGTGGCGGCGCAGGCCTGCGTGGCCGCGTACGTCGTGTTCCTGCTCGGCATGGGCGGCCAGCAGTGGACGCAGACCGTCCCGGAGCGCGTGCTCCTGACACTGCTGGGCGGCATCCTCGCGATGATCGCGTACGCGGTGTACCCCGCCTGGGAGACCCCCCGCCTCCGCACCCGCCTCGCCGACTGGCTGATCGCGGACGGTCGTTACGCCGCCGCGGTCGTCGACCACTACGCCAACCCGGCGGGCAAGGCCTGCCCCGACGTCCGCGAGGCCCTGCTCGCCGCCCGCGACGCCCGCGTCGCCTGGCAGGAAGCGGTGCACCGGGCCGAGAACGAGCCCGTGCGCCACCGCGGCCTCTCCCGCGCAGCGGCCGCCGACGCGGAGGAGGCGCTCGCCCAGCTCGGCCGCGTCGCCATGCTGATGGAGGCGCATCTGCCGGAGCGCGGCGACGCCCCCGTGCCCGCGGCCGCCCGCCTCGCCGAGGCGCTGCGCAAGTCGACGGAGCAGGGCGCGAAGGCGGTGCGCGAACGCCGCGTACCCAGGTGGGACGCGGTCCGTACGGCTCTGGAGGAGTGGGACGGCGAGGGCGTCCCCGACCGAGTGGTCCGCAGGGGAGCGGGCCTCCTCCTGGACACCCTGGACGAACTGTCCGACGCCCTGGACACGGAGCCCCCGCCGATGCTGGTGGACGGCTCGGCCACGAAGCGGCCAGGGCCGGGGCCGGACGCCGACGGGCCGCGGGATCCCGGTCCTGGATAGACCGGAGCCCGCGGCCCTTGGCGGACGGCTCGCGCTCGCCCAGCAGCTATGCCGCAGCAGATATGAGGGGGAGGGTCAGGGCTGCGGCACTCCCGCCGTAGGCAGACCGTCCGGCAGCTTGCCGCCCCGCGTCTTCAGGAACTCGTCCTTGAACTCGTTCTTGCCTGCGCCCTCCCAGGCGACCTTCATCGACTTGCCGTCCACGGACTCGACGCGCCCCGTCGTGCGGTCGGAGTTCCCCTTCGGGCACGTGAGCTCGATCGTCCGGGATGCCGTCCCGCCGCCCGTGGTGCCGTTGCACAGCACGTCCTCGCCGAGCAGGGTCGCCGTCTTGCCGGTGACGGCGAGGGCGAGCGGCTTCCCGTCGGCCGTGGCGATCCACGTACCTTCCAGGCTGCCGCTCTTGCCCTCCGAGCCACCGGACCCGGCAGCCCCACCGGAAGAGCTCGATCCGGAAGAGCTCGATCCGGAAGAGCTCGAATCAGCCGCCCCGCGATCCTTCTTTCCGCCGCCGCCGCCCCCGTCCCCGTCACTCCCGCACCCCGACAACACGAGCACAGCGACCAGACAGCCCACCGCGGCACCCACGGCACCCACGGCACCCCCACGGACACTACGGACGTACGTACGCACTCGAACTCCCCCTGAAGGACCTCGCGTTGCCGGAGCCGGGTCATGATCCGGCCAAATCGCGCGCCAAGCTACCAGGAGGATTTGCGCACACCGGGGAGATAGCCGGCGTGCGCTTGCTCACGCAGCTTCACCCTCGACAGCCCGAACGCCCCCACGTATCCGCGCGGGCGCCCGTCGACGCTGTCCCGGTTGCGTACGCGCGTCGCGCTGGCGTCACGCGGCTGGCGGGCCAACTCCCGTTGCGCGGCGGCTCGTTCCTCGTCCCCCGTGCCGGGGTGGCGGATGATCTCCTTCAGCTCGGCCCGTCGCGCGGCGTACCGCGCGACGATCTCGCGCCGCCGCTCGTTCTTCGCGATCTTGCTCTTCTTGGCCATCAGATCCTCACTCCACGCGCACGGATCCTGGCGACGGCCGCCTCGATCCCGATGCTGTCGACGGTCTTGATCCCCTTCGTGCTGAGCCGCAGCCGCACGTACCGGCCCTCGCTCGGCAGCCAGTACCGCTTGCGCTGGACGTTGGGGTCGAAGCGGCGGGATGTCCGCCGGTGGGAGTGGGAGATGTTGTTGCCGAAGCGGGGTTCCGCGCCGGTCAGCTGGCAGTGGGCGGACAAGGTGACGCACCTCTCGGTAGACGGAAAGCGGATGGACATGAGCCCCAGTTGAAAACGGGAGTCATTTTCATATACTAGCCACATGGCCCGCACCGAACACCGCCCCGTCATCAAACTCCGCTCCACGGCGGGAACCGGCTACACCTACGTGACCCGCAAGAACCGCCGTAACGACCCCGACCGCCTCACGCTGCGCAAGTACGACCCGATGGCAGGACGCCACGTCGACTTCCGAGAGGAGCGCTGACCGCCATGCGCAAGGACATCCACCCGCCCTACGGCCCCGTCGTCTTCCGCGACAAGGCCGCCGGCTTCGCCTTCCTCACCCGTTCGACCCTCGCCGGTTCGACCTCGGCCAGCGGGAAGACGGTCGAGTGGGAGGACGGCCGTACGTACCCCGTCATCGACGTCGAGATCTCGTCCGCGAGCCACCCCTTCTACACGGGCACGGCCCGCGTACTGGACACGGCAGGCCGCGTCGAGCGCTTCGAACGCCGCTTCGGCAAGCGCTGATGCGGGGTCCGGACCGCCCCTCGCGAGCGGACGGGGCGCCCCGCCGGAATGACGCTGGGGCGCCCCGCCGGAACGACGAGGGAGCGCCCCGCCAGGACGACGAGGCGCCCCAGCGAACTGAGGGATCACACCCGCAGGCCGAGCCCGCACCCCCAAGATCCGAGGACACGCCCCCGCAGCCCCAGGGTGACCCCTCGAGGAGCGAGGAGACCCCCCGTATGGACGTCGTGATCATCGCCGGCATCCACGCCGCCGCCCGCAAGGCCGCCGTCGACGATCTGCTCGCCACCGTCCCCGGCAGCGTGGCCCTGCACCACGACCTGTCGACCGCCGTGGCGGGCACCGTCGTCCGCACGGTCCGCGATGCCACCGGCGTGCTCTCCACCGGTGACGCCCCGCTGGTCAACGACTGTGCGTGCTGCGCGCTCCGCGAGGATCTCGTGCCGGAGCTGGACCGGCTCGCGGACGCGGGGCTCACCCGGCTCGCGGTCGTCGAGCTGTGGGACTCGGTCGAGCCGAAGGCGATGGCCGAGGTCGTCGCCGCGCACGGCGGCGACGGGCTCGTGCTCAGCGGCGTGGTCACGGCGGTCGACCCCGCCCTGCTCCTGCCCTGCCTCGGCAACGGGGACGACCTCATGGAGGCCGGCCTCGCCGCGGCCCCCACCGACCAGCGCACCGTCGCCGACACCTGGGCGCGCCAGCTGGAGTACGCGCCCGTCCTCGCCGTCACCGACTCCCCGGAGGCCGACGACGAGGACCGCGCCCTGCTCGCCCAGCTCCACCCGACCGCCCGCCAGGTGCTCATCGGACAGGGTGACCTGGCCCGCGCCGCGCTCGGTGGATTCGACGTCGAGGCCGCCGCGGCGGCGCAGCACCCGGCCTGCGCGCTGTTGCCGACCGAGGCGGACGCGTGCGGGGTCTCCACCCTCGTATGGCACCGGGAGCGGCCGTTCCACCCGGAGCGGCTCTACGACGCGTTGGAGGATCTGACCTGCGCGGCCGCCCGCAGCCGCGGCCGGTTCTGGCTGGCCGACCATCCGGACACGCTGCTCGGCTGGGACGCGGCGGGCGGCGCGCTCTGCGTCGAGAGCGCCGGGCCGTGGCTGGCCTCGCTGCCGGACGCCGCGTGGGAGATGGTCCCGCCGGTGCGCCGCGCTGCCGCCGCCCTCGACTGGCACCCGGTCCACGGCGACTGCTGCAACCACCTGGTGTTCACCTCGCCGGGCCTGGACCGCGACGGGCTCGAAGAGGTCCTGGAGTCCTGCCTGCTGACGGACGAGGAGTACGCCGCCGGGCGCGACGCCTGGAAAAACCTGCCCCCCGCCTTCGACACCCTCCTGGAGGTCTGACCCTTGTCCCCGCGCAAGCCCCCGCGCCCGCAGAAGCCGAAGCCCAACCCCCTGGACCAGGCCGGGATCACGTACGTCGACTACAAGGACACGGAACTGCTCCGGAAGTTCATCTCGGACCGGGGCAAGATCCGCAGCCGCAGGGTCACGCGTGTGACGGCCCAGCAGCAGCGGCAGATCGCCGCGGCGATCAAGAACGCCCGCGAGATGGCGCTCCTGCCGTACGGGACGCCTCGCTGACGGTCACTGCCCCTCTCTCCCCGCACCGCCCCTCTCTCCCCGCACCGGCCTCCTGCCGGCACCCCAGGGTGCCGCAGGAGGCCGGTCTCGTGTCCGAGGGAATCCGAGGGAACAGGAAGGGCGCGGCATGCGTCTCTTCCTGTGCGAGGTGCCGACCGGCTTACGAGGTGCCGACCGGCTGACGACGTACCGACAGGGCTGTAATCAGAGGAACACCCCGCGTGCACGTGCATCTGCCCATGCATCCGCATGTGAACACAGCTATGATCCGGGACAGTTGACCACTGCATCTAGAGCCACTCACGGCACCGCACCACCCGGGGAGCGACCTGTGCACCACGCGTTTAACGGCATGGCGGCCACGGAGCTTCACGGGGTCGTCTGGCAGAAGAGCAGGCACAGCAACTCGCAGGGCTCGTGCGTGGAGTTCGCGAAGCTGCCGGGCGGCGACGTCGCCGTACGCAACTCGCGCTTCCCGGACGGCCCGGCGCTCGTCTATACGCGCGCCGAGATCGAGGCGATGCTGCTGGGGATGAAGGACGGGGAGTTCGACCACCTGATAGGCGGCTGACGCACGCACTCCCCGCAACGCAGGGCATAGCTCAGGCCCTGACTCGGGCCTCGGCTCAGGCCCTAACTCAGGCGGAACAGCGCCCAGACCACCTTGCCGCGCAGCGCGCCGGCGAGCGGGTGCCAGCCCCAGCTGTCGCTGAAGGAGTCCACCAGGAACAGGCCACGGCCGGACTCCGCCGAGAAGTCGTCGTCGGTGTCGCGCGTGACCGGACTGTCGTCGCTGGGGTCGCGCACCGCGCACACCAGCCGCGTCGCCCAGCGCATCAGATGCAGCCGCACGGGCGGCTCCTCCGGGCTGCGGGGGCCGCGAGGGTCATGAGGACCGCGAGGGTCGCAGGGGTCGATGAGGTCCCGCGTCTCGCGCGGCGTGTCCGCCGGCAGCGCGTGCCGCAGCGCGTTGGTGACGAGTTCGGAGACGACGAGCGCGATGTCGTCGAACCTCTCGTCGAGGTCCCACTGGCCGAGCGTGTTCCGGGTGAACTTCCGTGCGCTGCCCACCGCTTCGTAGCGGGCGGGGAGGGCGACGGACGCCGCGTCGGAGACCGCGGAGGGGTCGATCGGAGGTAGCCCCTGCCTTAACGGCTCGAGCATGGTCGATCCATTCGTCCCCATGCGAGGCACTCCCCGGTTTCGCGGTCATAGCGATGGAGCGGTGGCGCGGTCGGTCGCCGATGGTGCGGTGGTACGCGGTCGGTACAGCAGTGGCGCGCGGACCATGGTTCCGAATGCGCACAGCAGATGCAAGGGCAGATGCACGTGCACGCGCCGGACTTGGTCGTTCCCGTGCCACTTCTCGCCCATTTCTTCCCACGGTTTCTTCTGGAGACCTTTCGGACCCTTTCCGTTTCTGTAACCGGACGTGTACGGCCTGGAGCGTTTAATGGCAGACTGCTGGCTTCCAGTCGATCGGGAGGATTGAGCGAAGTGACCGCAGGGGAGTCGAGCGGCTCGGTGGTACGGCGCATCCTGCTGGGCTCACAGCTGAGGCGGCTCAGAGAGTCCCGCGGCATCACCCGTGAAGCGGCCGGATACTCGATCCGCGCCTCCGAATCGAAGATCAGCCGCATGGAGTTGGGACGGGTGAGCTTCAAGTCCAGGGACGTCGAGGACCTCCTGACGCTCTACGGCGTCACCGACGAGGCCGAGCGCGGCGCGCTCCTCTCGCTCGCCAAGGAGGCCAACCTCACGGGCTGGTGGCACAGTTACTCGGACGTCCTGCCCGGCTGGTTCCAGACGTACATCGGTCTGGAGGGCGCGGCCTCGCTCATCCGCGTCTATGAAGTCCAGTTCGTCAACGGCCTGTTGCAGACCGAGGCGTACGCGCACGCGGTCGTCGCGCGCGGCATGAAGGGCGCGAGCAAGGCCGAGATCGAGCGACGCGTCGCGCTGCGCCTGGAGCGCCAGAAGCTCCTCACCTCCGAGCACGCGCCCCGCTTCCACTGCGTACTGGACGAGGCCGCGCTCCGACGCCCCTACGGTGACCGGGAAGTGATGAGAGGTCAGATCCAGCACCTCATCGAGATCTCCGAGCGTCCGAACGTCACCCTTCAGGTCATGCCGTTCAGCTTCGGCGGGCACGCGGGCGAGAGCGGCGCCTTCACGATGCTGAGCTTCCCGGAGTCCGACCTCTCCGACGTCGTGTACGTGGAGCAGCTCACCGGCGCCCTCTATCTCGACAAGGCCGAGGAAGTCGCGCAGTACGAACGCGTCGTCGCGCAGCTGCACAAGGACAGCCCCGATCCGGTCGGCAGCCGCGATCTCCTCCGCGGGCTGCTCCAGCTCACCTGAAACGCCCGCCCCACCACCAACTCACCCCAAACGTAAGTACTATGACGTGAGATCAGGTGTCTGCTTCCGTTTGCGGCCGTCTGCTGCCGCGGCAAGGGGTCCGTCTCATGTCCTTCTTCACCGACCTGGCTCACCAATACATCGACGGGGAGTGGAAGGCCGGGTCAGGTTCCTGGGACATCATCGACTTCAATCCGTACGACGGGGAGAAGCTGGCGTCCATCACGGTCGCCACGGCCGACGAGGTCGACCAGGCCTACCGCGCGGCCGAGCGCGCCCAGAAGGAATGGGCCGAGACCAATCCCTACGCCCGGCGTGCCGTGTTCGAGCGCGCCCTGCGGATCGTCGAGGACCGCGAGGAAGAGATCACCGAGGCGATCATCGCCGAGCTGGGCGGCACCCGGCTCAAGGCGGCCTTCGAGATCCACCTCACCAAGGAGTTCCTGCGCGAGTCCGTCCATCTCGCGCTGCGCGCCGAGGGCCGCGTCCTGCCCTCGCCCGACGACGGCAAGGAGAACCGCCTCTACCGCGTCCCCGTCGGCGTGGTCGGCGTCATCAGCCCCTTCAACTTCCCGTTCCTGCTGTCGATCAAGTCCGTCGCCCCGGCCCTCGCCCTCGGCAACGCGGTCGTCCTCAAGCCGCACCAGAACGCGCCGGTGCTCGGCGGCGCCCTCGTCGCCAAGGTCTTCGAGGACGCCGGACTGCCGGCCGGCCTGCTCAACGTCGTCATCACGGACATAGCCGAGATAGGCGACGCCCTCATCGAGCACCCGGTGCCGAGCATCATCTCCTTCACCGGATCGGACCGCGTGGGCCGCCACGTCGCCACGGTCTGCGCCTCGAACTTCAAGCGCTCGATCCTGGAACTGGGCGGCAACAGCGCACTGATCGTCCTGGACGACGCCGACATCGACTACGCCGTGGACGCGGCCGTCTTCAGCCGCTTCGTGCACCAGGGCCAGGTCTGCATGGCCGCCAACCGCATCCTCGTGGACCGGTCCGTGGAGGCGGAGTTCACCGAGAAGTTCGTCGCGAAGGTCGCGGGCCTGAAGGTCGGCGACCCGGCCGACCCCGCCACCCACATCGGCCCGCTCATCAACTCCTCGCAGGCGGACGCCGTCACGGCCGTCGTCGAGCAGGCCGTCACCGCCGGCGCGAAGGCCCTGCTGCACGGGCGGACCGAGGGCAACCTCGTCGCCCCCTCGGTCCTCACGGAGCTGCCGGCCGGCTCCCCGGTCCTGAGCCAGGAGATCTTCGGCCCGGTCGCCCTGCTGCTGCCCTTCGACGGCGAGGACGAGGCGGTCCGCATCGCCAACGACACCCCGTACGGGCTGAGCGGCGCGGTGCACACCGGCGACATCGAGCGCGGCGTGCGCGTCGCCAAGCGCGTCAGGACCGGCATGATCCACGTGAACGACGGCACCGTGCACGACGAGCCGATCGTGCCGTTCGGCGGCGAGAAGAACTCGGGCGTCGGCCGACTGAACGGCGAGTCGACAGTGGACGCCTTCACCACGCAGAAGTGGATCTCGGTACAGCACGGCAGGTCGCGCTTCCCGTTCTGACCGGGTTGACCTTCCCTGCGGAACCTCGCGGAACGTCGCGAAACCTCGCGAAACCTCACGGAGCCTTGCGGACAGAACCTGACCGCAAGGCTCCGTAGCGTCTGTGGTGTCGGAAAGCCCGGCGGAACCTACGGAACCTCCTGCGGAAGCAGGCCGGAGAAGAGGCGGACACCATGGTCACTCACGTCAGCGCGGAAGCCAGGGGCGACGAGCGCGGCGCCCTCATCGCCTTCGTGGAGGCCCAGCGCGGCGGCATCCGCCGCTCCGTGCTCGGCCTGACCGACGAGCAGGCGAGGACCCGCCCGAGCGCCAGCGAACTGACCCTCGGCGGCCTCGTGAAGCACGTCGCCGAGACGGAGCTGAACTGGCTGCGCATGGCTCAGGGGAAGCCCAACGAGAAGGCGCGCACGGAGGCGACCTGGGGTGACAGCTTCCGCCTCGTGGAGGGCGAGACGCTCGCCGGCGTGCTGGACTTCTGGGACGGCGTCGCCCGCGAGACCGAGGAATTCATCCGCGCCGTGCCGAGCCTCGACGACACCTTCCCGCTGCCCGAGGCGCCCTGGTTCCCGCAGGACGGCGCGGTGTCGATGCGCTGGCTGATGCTGCACCTGGTCGAGGAGATCGGCCGGCACGCGGGCCACGCCGACATCGTCCGCGAGTCCCTCGACGGAAAGACGGCCTTCGAGCTGGTGGCACTGGACCGGGGATACCCTAGTCAAAATTGATGACCCGGGGGGCTGAGTGGAAGGGCGCGGTACATGTCAGCGATCCGGCTGCTGGTTCTGGGGGCCGTGCGCCAGCACGGCCGCGCCCACGGCTATCAGGTCCGCAACGACCTGGAGTTCTGGGGCGCCCACGAGTGGTCCAACGCCAAACCCGGCTCGATCTACCACGCCCTGAAGCAGCTGGCGAAACAGGGCTTCCTGATCGCGCACGAGGTCGCGCCCTCCACGGCCGGCGGTCCGCCGCGCACCGAGTACGAGGTCACGGAGAAGGGCACGGAGGAGTACTTCTCGCTGCTCCGTGAGTCCCTGACCATGTACGACCAGCGGCCGGACGTCCTCACGACGGGGATCGGCTTCATCGTGGACCTGCCGCGTGAGGAGGCCGTGGCCCTGCTCAAGGAGCGGGTGCGCCGCATCGAGGAGTGGCGCGCCTCCGTCACGGAGTACTACACGCCGCAGGACGGCCCCGAACAGCTCGGCCACATCGGCGAGATCATGAACTACTGGGTGCACTCGGCCGACACGGGCGCGGAGTGGACCAGGGGCCTGATCGCCCGCATCGAGGGCGGTGCCTACACCTTCTCAGGGGAGGGCGAGCCCTTCGTGGGAGTGCTCGCCGAGGACCAGGAGAATCCGTACGCGGCGGGGAGCGGGCACGCGGAGGACGACCGCTAATCAAGTTTGACGAATGGGCCTTCCTCGGTTACCTTCGCCCACCTAGTCAAGTTTGACTATTGGATCAAGGGGTCAACGAGGGGAGCCGGATGACGGACGCGATCGTCGTCGAGGGCGCACACAAGGCGTACGGGCGGAAGAAGGCGCTGAACGGCCTCGACCTGCGGGTGGAGCGCGGCACCGTGCACGGCGTGCTGGGGCCGAACGGCGCGGGCAAGACCACGGCGGTGCGGATGCTCGCCACCCTCCTGCGGCCCGACAAGGGGCGCGTGGAGGTGGCCGGGCACGACGTGCGGCGCAGGCCCGACGAGGTGCGCAGGCGCATCGGCCTGCTGGGCCAGCACGCAGCCGTGGACGAGGAGCTGAGCGGGCGGCAGAACCTGGACATGTTCGGGCGGCTCCACCACCTGGGTGCCCGCCACGCGCGCGTGCGGGCCGACGAGCTCCTGGAGCGGTTCGGTCTCGCGGACACCGGCCGCAAGGCGGTCAAGCAGTACAGCGGCGGCATGCGGCGCCGCCTCGACCTCGCGGCGTCCCTCGTCACGGACCCCGAGGTGCTGTTCCTGGACGAGCCCACCACGGGTCTCGACCCGCGCGGCCGCGCCGAGGTGTGGAACTCGGTGCGCTCCCTGGTCGGCGCGGGCACCACCGTGCTGCTGACCACGCAGTACCTGGAGGAGGCGGACCAGCTGGCCGACCGCATGTCGGTGATCGACGAGGGCCGCGTCGTCGCGGAGGGCACGGCGGACGACCTCAAGGCGAAGCTCGGCGGCGACCGGATCGACGTGGTGGTGCGGGACGCGGCACAGCTGGCGCGTACGGCCGGGCTGCTGCCCGCGGGCGCCACGGTGGACGCCGACCGCCGGCTGGCGTCCGCGCCCGTCACGGACCGCATGGAGGCCCTCACGGGCGTCGTGCGGGCGCTGCGGGACGCCGGCATCGACGCGGAGGACGTGGCGCTGCGCAGGCCCACGCTGGACGAGGTCTTCCTGAGCCTGACCGAGCGTACGAAGGGGACCGTGTGACTACGTCGATGAGTGTGACCACGCCGATGGGCGTGCGTACGTCGGTGAGCCGGGCCGCGACCGACTCCTGGACCATGACGCGGCGCGAACTCGCCCACTGGGCGCGGCAGCCGGTGCAGGTCCTGGTGGGCCTGGTCTTCCCGGTGATGATGCTGCTGATGTTCACCTATCTGATCGGCGGCGGGAAGGGCATCAAGGGGGAGTACGCCGAGTTCCTCGTGCCCGGCATGTTCGCGCTGACGATGGTCTTCGGCCTCGACGCGACGATGGTCGCCGTCACCCAGGACCTCAACAAGGGCGTGATCGACCGGTTCCGCTCCATGCCGATGGCCAACGGCGCGGTGCTGGTGGGACGCTCGGTCGCCGACATGCTCCAGTCCTTCGTGTCGCTCCTGGTCATGATGGGTGTGGGGCTCGCGATCGGCTGGCGCTGGCACGGCTCGTCCGGGGCGGTCCTTGCCGCCGTCGGGCTGCTGATGATGCTGCGGTTCGCGATGCTGTGGCTCGGCATCCACCTGGCGATGATCGCGGGCAGGCCGGAGATGGTGGTGGCCGTGCAGATCCTGGTCTGGCCGGTCGGCTTCCTCTCCAACGCCTTCACGGTCCCGCAGAACATGCCGGGCTGGCTGGGCGCCCTGGTCGAGTGGAACCCGATGTCGGCGACGGGCACGGCCGTCCGCGACCTCTTCGGCAACGATCCGGGGGTGACCGGCACCTCCTGGGCGGCCGGCCACGCGGGGCTCCTGGCGGTGCTGTGGCCCCTGGTGATCGTGGGAGTGTTCCTGCCGCTGGCGGTCCGGAGGTTCACGGCACTCAGCAAGTAACCGGGCCCGGCGGCCGGGGCTTCGCAGCCGGGCTTGCACCTCACGTGGCGTGAGGACGCAGGCTGATCCGCGTACCGAGAGAAGGAGGGCGGAAGCCATGAGCTACTCCGTGGGACAGGTCTCCCGTGTCGCCGGAGTGACGGTGCGCACGCTGCACCACTACGACGAGATCGGCCTGCTCGTGGCCGGCGAGCGCAGCCACGCGGGCCACCGGCGCTACGCCGACGCGGACCTCGACCGGCTGCAGCAGATCCTGTTCTACTGAGAGCTCGGCTTCTCCCTCGACGCGGTGGCGGCCCTCCTGGACGACCCGGATACGGACCCGCGGGACCACCTGCGCCGCCAGCACGAGCTGCTGACCGCGCGGATCCGCAAGCTCCAGGAGATGGCCGCCGCCATCGAGACCGCCATGGAGGCGAGGAAGATGGGCATCAACCTCACGCCCGAGGAGAAGTTCGAGGTCTTCGGGGACCACGACCCCGACCAGTACGCGGAGGAGGTCGAGCAGCGCTGGGGCGACACCGCGGCCTACGAGGAGTCGCAGCGCAGGTCCGCCTCGTACACGAAGGACGACTGGAAGCGGATCAACGACGAGCTGAACGCGGTCCACGCGCGCGTGGGCGACCTGCTCGCCCGGGGCGTGCCCGCCGACTCCCCGGAGGCCATGGACGCCGCGGAGGAGCACCGCCGCTTCATCACGGCGAACCACTACGAGTGCCCGCACGAGATGCACACCTGTCTCGGCGAGATGTACGTGGCCCACGAGCGGTTCACGGCCTTCTACGAGGCGATCCGCCCCGGAATGGCCCGCTACCTGCGGGACGCGATCCTGGCGAACGCGGCACGCGACGACAGGTGACGAGCGCGCGGTAAGGGGCACCCGGCCATGGCGGGTGCCCCTTACCGATCCGCCGCGAGACCGGCGTCCCCGTCGAGGCAGTGGTTGCAGTTTCCGCACAGTGCGGGCCCAGAAGGGGAGTGGAACCGGGCCGGGGCGCCTGGCGTTGATAACTTTGGGCGGCTGCACCCGCCGCCGCACCGCCCCCTCACCCCCAGGAGCCCGGAACCGTGACGACGCTTGCGCTCGGACCAAGCTGGTTGGATCCGGATTACCTGCTGAACCAGTTCGGCCTCTGGGGCCTGCTGGTGATCGTCTTCGCCGAGTCCGGCCTGCTCATCGGCTTCTTCCTGCCCGGCGACTCGCTGCTGTTCACCACGGGCCTGCTGATCACCACGCACAAGCTGGACACCCCGCTGTGGCTGGCCTGCCTGCTGATCTGCCTCGCCGCGATCCTCGGCGACCAGGCGGGCTACCTCTTCGGCAAGAAGGTCGGCCCCGCGCTCTTCAACCGCCCGGACTCCAAGCTCTTCAAGCAGGAGAACGTGGTCAAGGCGCACGACTTCTTCGAGAAGTACGGCCCGAAGTCCCTGGTCCTGGCCCGCTTCGTGCCGATCGTGCGGACGTTCACGCCGATCATCGCCGGCGTCTCCGGCATGCGGTACCGCTCCTTCATCACGTTCAACATCATCGGCGGCGTGCTGTGGGGAGCGGGCGTCACCCTGCTCGGCGCCTGGCTCGGCAACATCGAGTTCGTGCACAAGAACATCGAGGCGATCCTCATCCTGATCGTCCTCATCTCGGTGGTGCCGATCGCCATCGAGTTCCTGCGGGCCCGCAGCAAGTCCAAGAAGGCCGCGCCGGCCGAGGGCGCGTCCCAGCGCGGCCGCCACGCGAAGCGGTAATCCAGTCCGTCCGGCGTTTGAGGACTGGGGGCCCGGGGGCGAAGCCCCCGAAACCCCGGCCCCGGACCACAGGTCAGAAGCCCCTGGTCCGCTTGGCCGCACGGCGATTCGCCGCCGACGCGGCCCCCGGCACCTTCAGGATCAGCCGGGAGACCTCGCTCCCCAGGTTCACGCCGATCGCGATGGCCAGGGCCGTCGCGACGGCCCTGGTGAGCGAGTTCATGCCCGTGTTGAGGTCGTTCTGCGCCAGGGCGAGCAGCCCGAAGTACGTCGCGCTGCCGGGCAGCAGCGGGCCGATCGCGGCCGTCACGTACGGCAGTGACGACGCGAACCGGTAGCGCGAGAAGAGCTGCCCGAAGAGGCCCACCAGACCGGCGGCGATGGCCGTCGCCGCGACGGGCGAGAGCTCCAGCGGGGTCTGCGCGAGGGCGCCGAACATGACCCAGGCGATGCCGCCGTTGAGGGTCACCATCAGCACGGTGTTACGTTCCTGCTGGAGCAGTATCGCGAAGGCGAGACTCAGCGCCATCGAAGCCAGGATCTGGATGACAGGACGCGACGACGTCACGCCGAACTTCGTCTCCGGTGTCAGATTCGTCGCGTCGAGCATCACGCCGAGCGACAGCACGAGCAGTACGCCGCAGACGATGCCCACGATGAGGTACATGACCTCCAGGAGACGCGCGGCAGCGGTGATGTAGTAGCCGGTCAGGCCGTCCTGCACGCCCGCCACCAGGGCCCGTCCCGGTATCAGGGCGAAGAGCCCACCCGTGATCACCGCCGAGGCCATGGACGCCTCGGTGTGCACGAAGCTGAGCGCCACACCCATTCCGGCGGGCGGCATCGCGGCGCCCACGAACTGGTAGAACTCGGGCAGCCCGCGCCCCGCGCACAGCCAGGCGAGCCGGTCGCCGAGCATCGCGCCGACAGCGGCCACCAGGAAGACGAGCGCGCCACCGCCGACCAGCACGGACGCGGAGCCCGCGAGCAGCCCGCTGGCCGCCGTGAGCGCCCATCCCGGGTAGGGGTGACGGTTACGCCGAATGCCCGCGAGCCGACGGTAGGCCTCCTCCAGGGAGACCTCGATCTCCGGGTCGCTGATGTCGTCCACCAGGTGGAAGACGGCCGCCAGACGCGTGTAGTCCGTACCCCGTCGGCGTACCGTCCTGGAGGCCGTCACGGGGTCCTCCACCAGGGATGGCTGGTGCGAGATCGACAGGAGCGTGAACGTCACGTTCGGCTCGCAGCGGTCCAGGCCGTACGAGCGGCAGACGGCGAACATCGCCGCCTCCACGTCCTCCGCGCCCTCACCGCCCGCGAGCAGCAGCTCGCCGATACGGAGCGTCAGGTCGAGTACGCGCGGGACAGCGGGCCCGGCCTCGTCCTCCTGCTTCTGCGCGGCCTCCGTGGCGGGCCGCTCGGTGACCGGCATGCGCAGCATCGTGCGCATCTGGTCCTGCCAGGGCACGTCCTTGGTGAGCTTCACCAGGGGTATGCCCTGCGCCGGGGTGAAGGCCGGCGGGGCGTTGCGGGAGCTGTAGGTGTGCGGCGTGGTGAACGCCGACTTGTCGGTCTCCTGGGTCGTCGAGGACGGCGTCGCGAGACCCGTGGGGATGGCGAACTCGGACGTCGTCTGGGACTCGTCCTCAGGAGCCTGTGGCTGCGCCATCACCCCGCTGGGCTGCGCGAACGCGCTGCGGGCTTCGTCCGACTGAGGCTTTCGGTCCTCGGCCTCCTGCTCGGCCACTGATGCCCTCACTTCTCATACGACTCGTACGCACCCTCCGTATGGCCAGTATGGGCACAGATACACGAACGGGCCGCGTGACCCCCTTGGGTCCCGCGGCCCGCCCGGAACGACTGGCTCAGTGGCCGCCCTCGTCCTTGAAGCGCTTGTAGGAACGCTCGATCTCGGCCTCGGCGTCCGTGCGGCCGACCCAGTCGGCGCCCTCGACGGACTTGCCGGGCTCCAGGTCCTTGTAGACCTCGAAGAAGTGCTGGATCTCCAGGCGGTCGAACTCGGAGACGTGGTGGATGTCCCGCAGGTGCTCCACGCGCGGGTCCGAGGCCGGGACGCAGAGCAGCTTGTCGTCGCCGCCCGCCTCGTCGGTCATCCGGAACATGCCGATCGCGCGGCACTTGATGAGGCAGCCGGGGAAGGTCGGCTCGTCCAGGATGACCAGGGCGTCCAGCGGGTCACCGTCCTCGCCGAGGGTGTTCTCGACGAAGCCGTAGTCCGCGGGGTAGCTGGTCGACGTGAAGAGGCGACGGTCCAGACGGATCCGGCCGGTCTCGTGGTCCACCTCGTACTTGTTCCGCGAACCCTTCGGAATCTCGATGGTGACGTCGAACTCCACGGGTGGCTCCTCCATGATCAGCACATACTTCGGGTGATTAAGTGTCCCTCACGCAGATGTGTGATCGCGAAAGGGGCTGGTCGTCGTGCCGGAGCTCAAGCCTTGGCAACGGCCTCGACAGCTTTTGAGACAGCTGTCCAAGCCTTCCGCCGGCAAGCTCACCGGGTTCTCCGGCAAGCTCACGACCTTGCAGCTCACGGCTGGTGCCGCCACCTTCGGCCTGGTCATCGCGGCCGGGGCGGTGGCCGCGGCCGGCCCTTGGGACTCCTCCGGTCAGCGTACGGCGGAGCGGGATCGGGCTGCTTCCCAGGAGGCCCCGGGTGGCGCAGATCACGCCGCCGGTACGCCGGGACGCGCGCCGGAAGCCGCTCCGAGCGCTCCCTCCGTGCTCGCCGGCCTCGGCGCGCCCGCGGGCACAGCACCCGTGCCGACGGACCGCGCCCTCGCGGACGTGCTCGACCCGCTTCTGCGGGACCCGGCGCTCGGCCCGAAGCGGTCCGCCGTCGTGCTCGACGCGGCCTCCGGCAAGCGGGTGTACGGCAAGGACGCGGGCGACGGCCTGACGCCCGCGTCGACGATCAAGATCGCCACTGCGGTGGCGGCGCTGTCGGCGGTGGGCCCCGACCACCGGATCGCCACGCGAACGGTGCTGGAGCCCGACTCCTCCGACGTGGTCCTCGTCGGCGGCGGCGACCCCACGCTCACGGCCCGCAAGGACGGCCGCTACACCGACACCGCGGCGAGCCTGCGCACCCTCGCCGAGGACACGGCACGCTCCCTCAAGAGCCGCGACATAGACAAGATCAAACTCTCGTACGACACGTCGCTGTACTCCGGCCCTCCGCAGCACGTCATCGGCCCCAACGAGAACATCACGCAGGTCAGCGCGCTGATGGCCGACGAGGGCCGCCTGGACGACTCCTCCAGCGGCCCCGCCCCGCGCGCGGGCGACCCGGCGGCGGAGGCGACGAAGAAGTTCGCGGACCTCCTGAAGGACGAGGGCATCAAGACCGAGCCCGCCCCGGATGCCGCTCCCACCCCCACGAAGGCATCGGACCGCGCCGAGTCCCTCGCGAAGGTCGAGTCACCGCCCCTGTCCTCGCTGGTCGAGCGGATGCTGACGCACAGCGACAACGACATCGCCGAGGCGCTGGCCCGCCAGACGGCCATCGCGGCGAAGGAGCCGGCGAGCTTCGACGGCGCGGGCAGGGCGGTCCGCGCCCACCTGCGGAAGCTGGACCTCCCCCTCTCCGGGGCGAAATTCGCCGACGGCAGCGGCCTGGACCGCGCCGACCGCGTCTCCGCGGAACTCCTCGCGGCCCTCCTGGACCACGCCGCGGACCCGGGCCGCCCCGAACTCCGCTCCGTGGTGACGGGCCTCCCGGTGGCCGGTTTCACCGGCACGCTGGTCGACCGCTACCCGAAGGACTCCCCCGGCACAGGCGTGGTCCGCGCCAAAACCGGCACCCTGACCGGCGTGAACAGCCTCGCGGGCACGGTGGTCGACGCCGACGGCCGCCTCCTCCTCTTCGCCTTCATGACCACAGGCACCACCGACCCCCAAGCAGCCCAACGGGCCCTGGACCACATGGCGTCCACCGTGGCGAACTGCGGCTGCCGCTGAGCACGCGGAAGCCGCGGGGACGTGACGGGCGGGGCGCAGGTGCAGGGGTACGCATCGCACGGCGGGGGACGAGGCACGGTTCAGGGGCGCGGGGCTGTGTTCATGTGCGGCTCCGCCGCGTGGGCGCGCTCGGACGGGTGCCGGGCACGCATCGGACGGCGGGGGACAAGGCACAGCTCAAGGGCGCGGGGAACTGCGCGACAAGCCACGACCGGCCCGCACCCGGGACACAACCGCACAACCCGCCCCACCGTGCCCCACCCAGCCCCCCTAGGGGCCACCCCCGGGCAATACGGGGGGTGCAAGCCCCTCCACCAGAGGGAGCCAGCACGTACCGTTGAGCGCATGACGAGCATCCGTGGTGCGGAGATGGTCGACTGGAACCTCGCGGTGGCGACCGCGACCCGGCTCGTGCGGCCGGGTCCAGAAGTGAGCAGGGACGAGGCGCGCGCCGTCGTCGCCGAGCTCCGCCGGCACGCCAAGTCCTCGGAGGAGCACGTCCGTTCCTTCACGAGGATGGGCACGGAGGGCACCCACGACACCCCGGTCCTCGTGGTGGACAGAGCCGGCTGGGTCCGGGCCAACGTGGCGGGTTTCCGGGAGATCCTCAAGCCCCTCCTCGACAAGATGCAGGACAAGCGCGGCAGCAGCCCGGGCGGCGCCGTCCTCGGCGCGGTCGGCGGCAAGGTGACGGGCGTGGAGCTGGGCATGCTCCTGTCCTTCCTCGCCTCCCGCGTCCTCGGGCAGTACGAGACCTTCGCCCCGCCCACCCGCGACCTCCCCGCAGCGGCGAGCGGCGGCGGCCGCCTCCTCCTGGTCGCGCCGAACATCGTGCACGTCGAGCGCGAGCTGGAGGTGGACCCGCACGACTTCCGCCTCTGGGTCTGCCTGCACGAGGAGACGCACCGCACCCAGTTCACCGCCGTGCCCTGGCTGCGCGACCACCTCGAAGGCGAGATCCAGTCGTTCCTCGGCGAGACCGAGGTCGACCCGATGACGGTCCTGGAGCGCGTCAGGGAAGCTGCCCAGTCCCTCGCGGGCGGCGGCCGCACCGAGGGGGAGGGCGAAGAGGCCGAGGAGGGCCGCTCCCTCGTCGAGCTGGTGCAGACCCCCGCCCAGCGGGAGATCCTCGCCCGCCTGACGGCCGTCATGTCCCTCCTGGAGGGGCACGCGGACTTCGTGATGGACGGCGTGGGCCCGGACGTCGTGCCGTCCGTGGCCGAGATCCGCGAGAAGTTCCAGCAGCGGCGGGCGCGCGGCGCGAGCCGCCTCGACCAGGCCCTGCGCAAGCTCCTCGGACTCGACGCGAAACTGCGCCAGTACCGGGACGGCGAGCGCTTCGTCCGCGCCGTCGTGGACGAGGTCGGCATGGACGGCTTCAACCGCGTGTGGACCTCGCCGAACACGCTGCCCACCAAGGCGGAGATCGCCAAACCGGCGGACTGGGTCGCGAGGGTGCACCGTAAGGGAGACTGAGGGGCCGGCTGCGGCCGACGGCAGGAGAACGCCCCCGCAATCACCCGTCCGAGGGACCGTGAGTGATGGGTAGGCGTGCAATGCTCGGGTAACGGCTCGGCTCTGTCACCATCGACACACTCTGAGTGACTGGTCCGAGCTCACCCCCCGAACTTCATGAAGGGAACCGGACATGGGTCCCCATCCTGCGGTCGCGGCGATACGCCTGGCGGTCCGCCGCGTACTCCACGACGTACTGACCGACGTACAGCGCAGCACCGAAACCGACCCCCCACGCCCCCCGCACGAGCAGGCCCCGGCACCGATGGTGCTCGTCGCGTGCTCCGGCGGCGCCGACTCCATGGCGCTCGCCTCCGCCCTCGCCTTCGAAGCCCCCAAACTCGGCATCCGCGCGGGCGGCGTCACCGTCGACCACGGTCTGCAGCCAGGCTCCGACCTGCGCGCCGCCGAGGTCGTCGTGCGCCTCACCGCTCTCGGCCTGACCCCCGTCGAGTCCGTCGCCGTGGACGTCGGGCGCGACGGCGGCCCCGAAGCCGCCGCCCGCGACGCCCGGTACGCGGCCCTGGACGCCGCGGCCGAACAGCACTCGGCGGCCGCCGTCCTGCTCGGGCACACCCGCGACGACCAGGCGGAGACCGTGCTGCTCGGCCTCGCCCGCGGCTCCGGGATCCGCTCACTGTCCGGAATGGCCGCGACCTCGGGGGTCGCGGGCCGTTACCGGCGCCCCTTCCTGCACATCGACCGGCAGACCGCGCGCAAGGCCTGCATGGTGCAGTCGCTGCCCGTCTGGGACGACCCGCACAACGCCGACCCGGCGTACACCCGCTCCCGGCTGCGCCACGAGGGCCTGCCCGCCCTGGAGAAAGCCCTCGGCAAGGGCGTCGTCGAGGCGCTCGCCCGGACGGCCCAGCTGTCCCGTGACGACGCCGACGCGCTCGACACCTGGGCCGCCCAGGCCGAGACCACCGTGCGTGACGCCGCCGGCCTCCTGGAGTGCGCCAAGCTCTACGCCCTGCCGCCCGCCGTGCGCCGCCGCATCGTGCGCCGGGCAGCCATCGAGGCGGGCGCACCCGCCGGTTCCCTGTTCGCCCGGCACATCGAAGAGGTCGACCGGCTGATCACCGGCTGGCGGGGCCAGGGAGTCATCAATCTCCCGGGCAAAGTCGTGGCTCAGCGCCAGGGTGGCAGACTGGTGATCCGGCAAGGCTGACGAGAGCCCCGTGTTCGTTGGGGACCCTGTCGGCCGGTGGGACGACCGAAAGTGATGCGGGTGGACGCGAAAGACATGGGCACCGACCTCAAGTCGGTGCTCATCACCAAGGAAGAGATCGACGCGAAGCTGGCCGAGCTGGCCGCGAAGATCGACGCGGAGTACGCGGGCAAGGACCTGCTGATCGTCGGAGTCCTCAAGGGCGCGGTGATGGTCATGGCGGACCTGGCGCGCGCGCTGTCCACCCCCGTCACGATGGACTGGATGGCCGTTTCGTCGTACGGCGCGGGGACCCAGTCGTCCGGCGTCGTGCGGATCCTCAAGGACCTGGACACCGACATCAAGGGCAAGCACGTCCTGATCGTCGAGGACATCATCGACTCCGGCCTGACGCTGTCCTGGCTGCTCTCCAACCTCGGCTCGCGCGAGCCCGCCTCCCTGGAGGTGTGCACGCTGCTGCGCAAGCCCGAGGCGGCGAAGGTCGCGATCGACGTGAAGTGGATCGGCTTCGACATCCCGAACGAGTTCGTCGTGGGCTACGGCCTCGACTTCGCGGAGAAGTACCGCAACCTCCCGTTCGTCGGAACGCTCGCCCCGCACGTCTACGGCGGCTGACGGGAACCCTCACCCGTTTCCCGCCGTTGAAGCATGCGAAGGCGGGATTGCCAGCCGTCCCCGGCGGCTTCGGGTCACAATGCTGGGGTACCGTCCGAAGAACAGTCTTTATCAAACTCACTATGGCAGGAGGGACGGGGCGTCATCGCTCCGTATGGATGGACGTGAAGCGATACTTCCGTGGGCCAGTCATGTGGATCGTGCTGGCCGTCCTTGCCGTGGTCGTGTTGATGCAGGTCGTCGGCTCGTCCGGTGGCTACAAGACGGTGGACACCGGCCAGGTCGTCCAGGCGATCGAGAAGAACCGGGTCGAATCCGCCAAGCTCACCACCGGTGACGAGCAGATCATCAAGGTCGAGCTCAAGGACGGCCAGAAGGTCAAGGACAGCAGCAAGATCCAGGCGAGCTACATCGGCGACCAGGGCGTCGACCTCGCCAAGACCCTGCAGGCCAAGTACCAGAGCAAGGACATCCCGGACGGTTACACCGTCTCTCCGTCGAAGCAGAATCCCTTCGTCGGCATCCTGCTCTCCCTGCTCCCCTTCGTCCTCATCGTCGTCGTCTTCCTGTTCCTGATGAACCAGATGCAGGGCGGCGGCTCCCGGGTCATGAACTTCGGGAAGTCCAAGGCGAAGCTCATCACCAAGGACACCCCGAAGACGACCTTCTCCGACGTGGCGGGGTCCGACGAGGCGGTCGAGGAGCTCCACGAGATCAAGGAGTTCCTCCAGGAGCCGGCGAAGTTCCAGGCCGTCGGCGCCAAGATCCCCAAGGGCGTGCTCCTCTACGGCCCGCCCGGTACGGGTAAGACGCTCCTCGCGCGTGCCGTCGCCGGTGAGGCCGGGGTTCCGTTCTACTCGATCTCCGGTTCCGACTTCGTCGAGATGTTCGTCGGTGTCGGTGCCTCCCGTGTGCGTGACCTCTTCGAGCAGGCCAAGGCGAACGCCCCGGCGATCGTCTTCGTCGACGAGATCGACGCGGTGGGACGTCACCGCGGCGCCGGTCTCGGCGGTGGCCACGACGAGCGCGAGCAGACGCTGAACCAGCTGCTCGTCGAGATGGACGGCTTCGACGTGAAGGGCGGCGTCATCCTGATCGCCGCCACGAACCGGCCCGACATCCTCGACCCGGCGCTGCTGCGCCCCGGCCGTTTCGACCGGCAGATCGCCGTCGACCGCCCGGACATGCAGGGCCGTCTGGAGATCCTCAAGGTTCACCAGAAGGGCAAGCCGGTCGCTCCGGACGTCGACCTGTCGGCGGTCGCGCGCCGCACGCCGGGCTTCACCGGCGCGGACCTGAGCAACGTCCTCAACGAGGCCGCCCTGCTCACCGCCCGCAGCGACAAGAAGCTGATCGACAACCACTCGCTGGACGAGGCGATCGACCGCGTCGTGGCGGGTCCGCAGAAGCGGACCCGGATCATGTCCGACAAGGAGAAGAAGATCACCGCGTACCACGAGGGCGGACACGCCCTGGTCGCGGCGGCTTCCCCGAACTCGGACCCGGTCCACAAGATCACGATCCTGTCCCGCGGCCGGGCCCTGGGTTACACCATGGTCCTGCCCGAAGAGGACAAGTACTCGACCACGCGCAACGAAATGCTCGACCAGCTCGCGTACATGCTGGGCGGGCGCGCGGCCGAGGAGCTCGTCTTCCACGACCCGACGACGGGCGCGGCGAACGACATCGAGAAGGCCACGGCCACCGCACGCGCGATGGTCACGCAGTACGGCATGACCGAGCGGCTCGGCGCGATCAAGTTCGGCGGGGACAACACCGAGCCGTTCCTCGGGCGCGAGATGGCGCACCAGCGGGACTACTCGGAAGAGGTCGCCGCGCTGGTCGACGAAGAGGTCAAGAAGCTCATCGAGACCGCGCACAACGAGGCCTGGGAGATCCTGGTCGAGAACCGCGACATCCTCGACAACCTGGTCCTCCAGCTCCTCGAGAAGGAGACGCTCAACAAGGAGCAGATCGCTGAGGTCTTCGCAGGCATCGTGAAGCGCCCGGCCCGTCCGGCGTGGACCGGTTCCTCGCGGCGCACGCCCTCGACCCGCCCGCCGGTGCTCTCCCCCCGGGAGCTGTCACTGACGAACGGTGCGAACGGCGCGACCCCGACGGTGACGTCGGGCACGGAGAAGTCCCTCGAGGTGGCCCCGGAGGACCGCCCCGAGAGCTGATCCCGCGCGCCTCAGTCGGCCCGGAATGAATGCCGCGCCCCCCAGGTTCTAGCCTGGGGGGCGCGGCTGATTTCGTACGCCCGCGTGAGACGCACAGGAACGAGGCACAACATGACCGACCCGGTGACGCTTGACGGCGAGGGCTCGATCGGCGAGTTCGACGAGAAGCGGGCCGAGAACGCGGTGCGTGAGCTGCTGATCGCCGTGGGAGAGGACCCCGACCGGGAAGGGCTCCGGGAGACTCCGGGCCGCGTGGCCCGGGCGTACCGGGAGATATTCGCCGGCCTGTGGCAGAAGCCGGAGGACGTCCTGACGACGACGTTCGACCTGGGGCACGACGAGATGGTCCTGGTGAAGGACATCGAGGTCATGAGTTCCTGTGAACACCATCTGGTGCCGTTCGTGGGGGTGGCGCACGTCGGGTACATCCCGTCCACCGACGGCAAGATCACCGGCCTGTCGAAGCTGGCCCGCCTCGTGGACGTGTACGCGCGCCGCCCGCAGGTCCAGGAGCGGCTGACCACGCAGATCGCGGACTCCCTGATGCAGATACTGGAGCCGCGCGGTGTGATCGTGGTCGTGGAGTGCGAGCACATGTGCATGACGATGCGCGGGGTACGCAAGCCGGGCGCGAAGACGATCACGTCGGCGGTCCGCGGCCAGCTGCGGGATCCGGCCACGCGCAATGAGGCGATGAGCCTGATCATGGCCCGCTGAGCCGGGCCGGTACCGAGCGGTCCGGATTCTTTTGTTCCGCTCAACTCGCGTGCTGACGGCGGCTGTTGTGGCCGGAAGTGGTGGACTGCGGGGGCGGTGGCCGAAAGACTGCGTGTATGACGAATACGAGTACGCAGTCCCTGCCCACCCGCAAGCTCGGCGGCCTCGAGGTCTCCGCCCTCGGCTACGGCGCGATGGTGCTCTCCCCGGGCGTGTACGGCGAGGTCGACGACGAGCGCGCCGAGCGGGCGCTGCTCGCGGCGGTCGACGCGGGCGCCACGATCATCGACACCTCCGACGGGTACGGCGCCGACGGGCACAACGAACGGCTCATCGGCAGGGCTCTGAGAGGGCGACGCGATCAGGTCGCGATAGCCACCAAGTTCGGTTTCCGGCTGCCGGAGGGCGTGGAGCCGCACCCCTTCCCCATCGGGTACGCCTTCGGGGAGCTGGCGGTCAACGCCGATCCCAAGCATGTACGCGGCTATGCCGAGGCGAGCCTGCGGGGCCTTGGGACGGACTACATCGACCTTTACTACCCGCACTTTCCGGACCCGCAGATTCCGCTGGAGGAGACCGTCGGAGCGGTCGCCGAGCTGGTCCGCGACGGGCTCGTGCGGCACCTGGGTCTCTCGAACGTGACGGCCGCCCAGCTGCGTGCGGCACACGCCGTGCACCCCGTGGCGGCGGTGCAGATCGAGTGGTCGATGTGGAAGCCCGCCGAGCCGGGCCTGCTCGCGGCGGCGCGCGAGCTGGGCGTCGGGCTCGTGCCGTGGTCGCCGCTGGGCGCCGGGTTCCTGACCGGCACGGTCGGCCGGGTCGCGGAGGGTGACTTCCGGCAGAACGCACCGCGCTTCGACGCGGCGAACCTGAAGGCGAACAACGACCGTTTCGCGCCCGTGCGCGGCGTCGCGGAGGAGCTGGGGATCACTCCGGCGCAGCTGGCGCTGGCCTGGTTGCTGCACCAGGACCCGAACGTCGTCCCGATCCCCGGCAGCCGTACGCCGAAGCACATCGAGGAGAACCTCGCGGCGGCGCACGTACGGCTGGACGCGGACGTCCTCGCGCGGCTGGAGCGGATCCTGGATGAGACGGAGATCGAGGGCGGGACGCTGCTGTAGCAGCCTCTGAGGGCCGGGCGAGGACTGCGAGGCGGTCCCGGGGCGTGTCCGCCTACGCCGCCGGAGCCGTCCCGCCGTTCTCGTCGTCGTCCTCGGGGAGCTTGCAGACGCGCTCCATGAAGAAGGCGGCCGCTATCACCGCGACGGCCATGAGGACCGAAAGGCCGGCGTAGACCGCCTGGTCGCGGCGGGGCGGGATGTCGAGGGACTCCAGCAGGAATACGCCCGTGCCGCCGTACATCCCGGCGACGAGGGCCGCGACCAGGGCGCTGGCCTGGCCGAAGACCACGGCGCGGGCCGCCATCAGCGGCTCCACGCCCTTCGCGCCGGGGCGGCGCTCGCGCTGGGCACGCAGGCGTGCGCGCAGCGAGAGCGCCGTCGCCAGCAGGACGACGGCGATGACCGCGAGCACGATGGGCGCGGCCAGCGGGACGCGCGGCAGCGTGCCCACGGAGTCCCACAGGCGGGCGCCGGACCAGGACAGCACTCCGGCCGCGAGAAAGAGGCCGGCCAGCGTCCTGATGCGCAGTTGCTTCACGGATGACCCTTCATCGGCTGATTGCCTCGGCCGTCGGCTTGATTGCGTCGACCGCCTTCTCCAACGACTACTCGGGCAGTCGGAGTTCCAGGTCGGCGCGGGGCGTGACGCCGTCGCGGGTGACCGCGTCCAGCAGCTGCGCCACCGGGCCGCGGCCCGTCAGCCGGGCCTCGGGCTCCACGTCGTGCCAGGGGGCGAGGACGAAGGCACGCTCGTGCGCGCGCGGGTGGGGCAGCGTGAGCGCCGGGTCGTCGGAGACCACGTCGGCGTACGCCACGATGTCCACGTCGATGGTGCGCGGGCCCCAGCGCTCGTCGCGTACGCGGTGGAAGGCCTCCTCGACCGCCTGCGCGCGCTCCAGGAGCGAAGCGGGCGGCAGGGTGGTCTTCACCACGACGACCGCGTTGAAGTACGAGGGCTGGCTGCCCGGGTCGACGCCCCAGGGCTCTGTCTCGTACACCGGGGAGACCGCCTTGACCCGCAGGCCGGGGGTGTCCTCCAGGGCGTCGATGGCGCCCTGCAGCGTCTCCAGGCGGTTGCCGAGATTGCTGCCGAGGGAGATCACGGCGCGCTTGGGGTTGGACAGGGTGGTGTCCGCCGCATCGACCTGTTCGACCACGGAGGTGGGCACCGGCTGGACGGTGGGGTCGCTCTGACCCGCTTTGAAGGGCGCAGTCATACTCGGCTCCGGGTGATGGTGACGGTCACGTCGTCGAACGGGACGGTGATCGGGGCGTCCGGCTTGTGCACGCACACCTCGACCTCCAGGACTCCGTCGTGCTTCAGACACGCCTGGGCGATGCGCTCGGCGAGCGTCTCGATGAGGTCGACGGGCTCGCCCTCGACGACGGCCACGACCTCCTCGGCCACGATCCCGTAGTGCACGGTCTTCGCCAGGTCGTCGTCGGCCGCGGCCGCTCGCGTGTCCAGGCCGAGCACCAGGTCCACGATGAAGGTCTGGCCCTCCTCGCGCTCCCGCGGATAGACACCGTGGTGCCCGCGGGCCTTGAGGCCGCGCAGCGCGACACGATCCACGCGAATCACTCCTGCAATCGTCGGTATCGGCAGGCCTGCACCGAGTGCGGTCGGCACACCAGCCTCGTTCGAATCTACCTGCGAGCACTGACAGTCTTCGCCCGAGGGGCCCGTCGGCCGCCGCGTCACACGCCGGTCGAACCGCGCCTACCCACTCAGGACGGAGTCTCGTCGTCCTCTTCGTCGTCGTTTTCGGCCAGTACGGGGGACGCGTGGTGGGACCAGAGTTTCCAGCCGTCGGGTGTGCGGCGGAACACGTTCGTGGCGACCACGAGCTGGCCGACGAGCGGGCCGAGTTCGCCGCCGCCCTCCGGGGGCGGTCCGCCGCTGAGGATGTTCTCGGTGCACGTCACCAGGGCCGTGTCGCCGGCCACGCCGACCTTCACGTCGGTGAGGAAGAACTGGATGTACTCCGTGTTCGCCATGATCAGCGCGTACGACCTGAGGACCTCGCCGCGGCCCGTGAGGACCGGCCAGCCGGGGTGGACGCAGGACACGGCGTCACCGGCCGCGTCCTCTCCGTCCTCCGGGCCGTCCGCGTCGTCCGGGTCCCGGGTCGGGTCCTTGGCGTCCAGCCAGAGGTCGGACACCTCGTCGAAGTCGCCGCGTTCCAGCGCTTCGTAGAAGGCGGTGTTGGCGCGCTCGACCTGCTCGATGTCGGTCCTGGCCGCGGTCACCGGTGGCCGCCCGCGGCGCCCGTGACGGCGCGCGCGACCCGGACCGCGTCGGCCGTCGCCCGGACCTCGTGCACGCGGACCGCCCAGGCGCCCTGGTGGGCGGCGATGGCGGAGACGGCGGCGGTGGCGGCGTCGCGCTCGCGGGCGGGCGGCGGTGCGCCCTCCGGGCCCGCGAGGACACGGCCGAGGAAACGTTTGCGGGAGGCGGCGACCAGGATCGGGTGGCCGAGCTCGCGCAGCCGGTCCAGGCGGGCGAGGAGCGCCAGGTCGTGCTCGGCCTCTTTGGAAAAGCCGAGGCCCGGGTCGATGACGATGTGCTCGGGGGCGATGCCGCCCTCGATGGCGGCGGCCACGCGCGCGTGGAGCTCGTCGACCACTTCGGAGACGACGTCCTCGTAGACCGGCTTGGCGTGGATGTCGGTGAGGAAGCCGCGCCAGTGCATGACCACGAAGGGGGCTCCGGCGGCGGCGACCGCCGGGACCATGCGCTCGTCGGCGAGGCCGCCGCTGACGTCGTTGACGAGGACGGCGCCCGCGGCGAGCGCCTGCTCGGCGACGGTGGCCCGCATGGTGTCCACGGAGACGGTGACGCCCTCGGCGGCCAGGCCCCGCACGACCGGGACGACGCGCTTGAGCTCCTCGTCCTCGTCGACGCGGGTGGCGCCGGGCCGGGTGGACTCGCCGCCGACGTCGACGAGGTCGGCGCCCTGCTCGACCAGGTCGATGCCGTGCTTGACGGCGGCCGTCGTGTCGAACCAGCGGCCGCCGTCGGAGAAGGAGTCCGGCGTCACGTTCACGACGCCCATGACCGCACAGCGGTCCCACTCCGGCAGCCCCTGGACCGATCCCCGCCCGCGCAACGTACTCATACCTCCAGCCTAGGCCCGTACGGGTACGTGTTACGCCGCCTGCATCTCACGTTCCGCGCTGCGGTGCGGGCAGGGGCGGCGCTGCGGGGTGCCTCTGCGCAGGAAGCGGGGAAGCGCCAGCGTGACGAAGCCCTCGGCCTGCATGGCGGCGAAGCCGATGCGGGGAAGGTCCTTGCTGGAGCGGTAGACGACGAAGCGGGGCTCCCAGCGGGGGCGGAACTTCGCGTTGAACTTGTACAGGGACTCGATCTGGAACCAGCGGGACAGGAAGACGAGCAGGCCGCGCCAGGCCCGCAGGACCGGGCCCGCGCCGAGCTTCTCGCCGCGGGCGAGGGCCGCGCGGAACATCGCGAAGTTGAGGGACACGCGCGCGATGCCGAGCTTCGGGGCGGCCTGCAGGGCGGCGACGATGAGCAGCTCGTTCATCCCGGGGTCGGCGGCGCGGTCGCGGCGCATGAGGTCCAGGGAGACGCCGTCCTTGCCCCACGGGACGAAGTGGAGGACAGCCTTCAGGTCGCCGTAGGGGCCCGGCTCCTCGTCCGCCTTGTGGGCGGTGGCGATCAGACAGTCGCCGTCGTCCGGGTCGCCGATGCGGCCGAGCGCCATGGAGAAGCCGCGCTCGGTGTCGGTGCCGCGCCAGTCGTCGGAGGCGCGCTGGATCTTGGCGAGCTCCTGTTCGCCCAGGTCACGGATGCGCCGTACGCGCGTCTCGTAGCCATTGCGCTCGATTCGCTTGACCATCTGGCGCACGTTTCGCATCGCACGCCCGGACAGGGAGAAATCCGCGACGTCCACCACCGCCTCGTCGCCCAGTTCGAGGGCGTCCAGGCCGGTCTCGCGGGTCCAGACCTCGCCGCCGGTCTCGGAGCAGCCCATGACGGCGGGTGTCCAGGAGTGGGCCTTCGCCTCGTCCATGAAGCGTTCGATCGCGCCCGGCCAGGCCTCGACGTCGCCGATCGGGTCGCCGCTGGCGAGCATCACTCCGGAGACGACGCGGTAGGTGACGGCGGCCTTGCCGCTGGGGGAGAAGACGACGGCCTTGTCGCGGCGGAGCGCGAAGTGGCCGAGGGAGTCGCGGCCGCCGTGCTTGTCGAGGAGCGCGCGCAGCTTCGACTCGTCGTCCTCGGTGAGCCGGGCGGCCGGGTGCTCGGGGCGGAAGGCCAGGTAGATGGTGGTGAGGGCGGTGAGCATGCCGAGGGCGCCGAGGGAGAAACCGACGGTCCAGGACGTGCGTCCGTAGTAGTCGACGGGTCCTTCGAAGCCGAAGAGTCCGTAGAGGACGTGTTCCAGGCGCTCCGTGATGCTCGGGTCCCCGATGACCCTCCCGGGATGAACGCTGACGATCACCAGACCCAGCAGAATCGATCCGGCACCGAGGAGGACGAAGTTGGCCAGCGCCCGCCAGCGGCTTCGCGGATCGGGGAGGGCGGTGAACTCACTCCGATGGCGCAACAGGAGCGCGAGCAGCGCCAGCGAGATCACGACGCCGACGACCGAGTGCCGGTACCCGAACTGCGCCACGGCGCCCGCGGGCAGCAGCACGACGGCGGCCCGCCAGGCGCGGCGCTTGTGGCGCCGCAGGCCGTGTGCGAGCAGGAGCAGCAGGATGCCGGAGCTCAGCGCCAGGGCGGCGGCGAAGGGGCCGAGAGCGCCGGGCAGGACCTCGGCGACGGCGTGCATGCGGCTGTGCCGGAACCGGGGGAAGACGCCCGCCGCGACGTTCAGCAGACCGACGAGGGCGCAGGCTCTCGCGACGAGGGCCGGCACGGCCTCGGGGCGCGGCCCCCGCAGTATCCGGCGGAGCCGGCTGTCACGGTGGCGCACCTCACTGCCCGGAACCCCACCCGACAATTCCCCATCTATCCTGACAGACATCGCATCCCGTAGTTCTGGCGAGAGAGCTTGAATTCCGGTGCCAAAGAGGCATCCGGCAACATTGCCCCCTCTAGGACGGTCCTTCGGGGAGGCGGGTTCATTCCCGACCGGAAACCGCTGGAAAACTCCGGCAAGGCCCCCGGCAAGCGCCGGCAGGCCCGGTCCCGGGTCCGGTCAAGCCGAGGCATGAGCCCGGCAAAGGTAGAAAGCGCAGGCAGAACACCCCATGGGTCTCACCAGCAACAAGGTACTCGCCCTTGCGGTCGTGCTGGCCGTACTGCTCTTCGTCGGCACGATCTGGCTCTGGCCGCGGCTGGCCCGCCGCAGCTGGAAGGCGATCACCGGCCGCGTCGGGCTCCTCCTCGCCACCCAGATCGCGATCTTCGCATCGGTGGGTCTCGCGGCCAACCAGGCCTTCGGCTTCTACGCCACGTGGGCCGACCTCTTCGGCCAGGAGACGGCGCCCGGACTGGTGGTCGACCACGATCCGGCCAAAGGAGCAGGGCCCGTCAGGGTCGTCGACACCCAGACCGTGAACGTGCCGGGCGGCAGCCGGCCCACGACCGGCGGCCAGATCCAGAAGATCGAGGTCAGCGGCCAGACGTCGAGAATAGCCAGCCCCGCCTACGTCTACCTGCCCCCGGAGTACTTCCAGCCGCAGTACAAGGACCGCAAGTTCCCCGCGGCCGTGGCGCTCACCGGCTACCCGGGCACCGCCGAGGCGCTCATCAAAGGGCTCCACTACCCCCAGACCGCCCACAGGCTGTCCGCCGAGGGCAAGATGCAGCCGATGATCGTGATCATGATGCGGCCGACCGTGGCGCCGCCGCGCGACACGGAGTGCGTGGACATCCCCGACGGGCCGCAGACGGAGACGTTCTTCGCCAAGGACCTGCCCGCGGCGATATCGGACCACTACAGGGTGGGTGTCAAGGCGCAGAACTGGGGCGTCATCGGTGACTCGACGGGCGGCTACTGCGCCCTGAAGCTCGCCGTGCACCACCCCGGCGCGTACGGCGCGGGGGCGGGCCTGTCCGCGTACTACAAGGCACCCATCGACGTCACCACCGGCGACCTCTTCCACGGCGACAAGGAGCTGGAGCGGCGCGCCGACCTGATGTGGTACCTCGACCACATGCCGGCGCCCAAGACGTCCCTGCTGGTGACCAGCAGCAAGAAGGGCGAGGACAACTACCGCGACACCCTGAAGTTCATCGACAAGGTGAAGGCGCCCACGCGCGTCTCGTCGATCACCCTTGAAAGCGGCGGGCACAACTTCAACACGTGGCGCAGGGAGATCCCCGCGACGCTCCAGTGGATGAGCGGGCGGCTGAGCGGCGACTAGGACAGGCCCTGGTCCGTGCCGATGGCCGCCACCGTCTCCAACTCGACCTCCGCGCGCGCGATGTCGCGTGCGTCCGCCGCCGTCGAGCGGCGCAGCGCCTCGTGCAGCCGGGCCGGAGTCAGCACCCCCAGGAAGCGGCCCTCGCTGTCCTTGTCGATGACAGCGATCCAGCCCGCGTCGTGCTGCAGCATCGTCGCGAACGCCTGCTTGAGGCTCGCGCCGACCGGGAGCCACGCCTCCATGCGGCGCGCGTGCTCGCGGACCGTGCCGCTGCCCACGCGCGCGTGCTCCGCCGAGAGCCAGCCGTGCAGGTTGTTCTCGCCGTCCAGGACGACGGCCCAGCGGGCGCCGAGCTCCGCGGGCAGCGGGTCGTCCAGGTGCACCACGGGGGGCTGCTCCAGGTCGCCCTCCTCGATCGGCGTCACGGAGAGCCGCTTCAGACCGCGGTCCGCGCCGACGAAGTCCGCCACGTAGCTGTTCGCGGGGGCGCCGAGGACCGTCGAGGGAGTGTCGAACTGCTCGATGCGGCCCTCTCCGTAGACGGCGATGCGGTCGCCGAGGCGGACCGCCTCCTCGATGTCGTGCGTGACGAAGAGCACGGTCTTGCGCACGGCCTGCTGGAGGCGGAGGAATTCGTTCTGCAGGTGCTCGCGGACGACCGGGTCGACCGCGCCGAACGGCTCGTCCATCAGGAGCACCGGCGGGTCGGCCGCCAGGGCGCGGGCCACTCCGACGCGTTGGCGCTGGCCGCCGGAGAGCTGCTCGGGATAGCGGTCGCCGAAGACGGCGGGGTCGAGGCCGACCAGGTCGAGGAGTTCGGCGGCGCGCTCACGGGCCTTGCCGCGCTTGACGCCGAGGAGATGCGGGACCGTCGCCGTGTTGTCCAGCACGGTCTTGTGCGGGAAGAGGCCCACCTGCTGGATCACATAGCCGATGCGGCGCCGGAGTCGGACGGGATCGATGCCGGATATGTCGTCGCCGTCGACGAATATCCGGCCCTCGGTCGGCTCGATGAGCCGGTTCACCATTTTCATCGTCGTCGTCTTGCCGCAGCCCGACGGGCCGACGAGCGTGACCAGTTCGCCCTCGGCGACCTCGAAGGACAGATCGTCGACGGCCGTGGTGCCGTCCGCGTAGCGCTTGGTGACGTGCTCGAACCGGATCATGGTTCCCCATTGTGGAGGGCGGTGGCGGGCTTTGCGTGACGGCCGTGTTGCGGCAGTACGACGAGTCTCGGCGGCCGTACGACGAGTCTCGGCGATTGTCGGTGCCGCGCGTTAGGGTCGCCAGACACGGGGGGACGTGTGTGCGGCATACGTCCGGGGATTCGGGGGAGGTGGGGCGCGTGGCCGAGCAGAACTGTCTGGTGAGGAACGACTGGATCTGCGGGGAATATCTCCGCACCCGCAGCCAGGAGTTGACCGACGCGACCCTTCAGCACGTGGGGATCACGGTCGCCGCCGTGGCGATAGGCGTCGCCGTGTCCCTGCCGCTCGCGCTGCTCGCGCGGCGCTGGCGCTTCCTCGCGGGACCGATCCTCGGCGTGACGACCGTGCTCTACTCGGTCCCCTCGCTGGCGATGTTCTCGCTGCTCCTGCCCTTCTTCGGGCTCTCTGTCTCACTGGTCGTCACCGGCCTTGTCCTGTACTCCCTCACGGTCCTCGTGCGGAACATCCTGGCCGGGCTCCAGGCCGTCCCCGAAGAGGCGCGGGACGCCGCGAAGGGCATGGGGTACGGCCCGTTGAGGCTGCTGTGGGAGGTGGAGCTGCCGCTCGCGCTGCCCGCCCTGCTGGCCGGCGTCCGCATCACCACGGTCTCGACGGTCGCCCTGACCACCGTCGGCGCGATCGTGGACTACGGAGGGTTGGGCACGCTCATCCTCGACGGCCTCGACACGACCTTCAAGGCCCAGGTGCTCACGGCATCGGTGCTCTGCGTGCTCCTCGCCGTCACCGCCGACCTGCTGCTGCTCGGACTCCAGCGGTGGCTCACCCCGTGGACGAGGGCCCACCGCAGGCGAATACGGACGAGCCGGGCGTCGAGCGAGGCGGCCACGGCCAAGGTGGCTGAGCCGGTATGAACGCGATCACCGGTGCCTACGACTGGCTGACCACCGGCGCCAACTGGCAGGGCGAGAAGGGAGTGTGGAACCGTCTCGCCGAGCACCTGTACTTCAGCGGTGTCTGCCTCGCCGTCGCGTGCCTCATCGCGCTGCCCCTCGCGCTGTACCTCGGCCACATCGGCAAGGGCGGTGCCCTCGCGGTCAACATCTCGAACGTGGGCCGCGCGGTGCCCACCCTGGCCCTGCTGATCCTGCTCACGCTCACCCCGCTCGGTGAGCACGGCGACGCCCCGACGCTGATCGCGCTGGTGCTCTTCGCCGTGCCGCCGCTGCTGACCAACGCCTACCTCGGGATGCGCGAGGTGGACCGGTCCGTGGTGGAGGCCGCGCGCGGAATGGGGATGAGCGGCGGTCAGCTGTTCGCGCGGGTCGAGCTGCCGCTCGCGTATCCGCTGATCATGACCGGCGTGCGCTCCGCCGGCGTGCAGGTCGTCGCGACGGCCACGCTCGCCGCGATGGCGGGCGAGGGCGGCCTCGGCCGGATCATCACGGCCGGGTTCAACCTGCAGAACACGCCGCAAGTGGTCGCGGGCGCCCTCCTCGTGGCGCTGCTCGCGCTCCTCGTGGAGGGGGTCCTGGTGGTCGCCGGGCGCCTCTTCGACCCGATGCGGCGGTAGGGGCGGCGGGGCTGTCGTGGGGCGAGTTCTGATTCCTTCCTTTCGAAATGGTGGTTCACCGATGAACAGCACAACGCGTCGCGCGCGACGGATGGCAGGGACGGCCGCGGCCGTCGTGGCGCTGACCGCGGGGCTCGCCGCGTGCGGCGGGGACAGCCTGGAGGACGACGGCAAGGGGTCGGACAAGGCGGGCGACGGCAAGAAGGGCTCGCTCGTGGTGGGTTCCGCGCGGTTCACCGAGCAGAAGGTGCTCGCCGAGCTCTACGTGGGAGTCCTGGCGGACGCCGGTTACGACGCGCAGGTCAAGACCGTGCAGAACCGCGAGATCTACAAGCCCGAACTGAAGAAGGGCACGATCGACATCGCGCCCGAATACGCGGCGACGCTCGCGGAATTCCTCAACCTGGAGAAGAACGGCCCGAAGGCGAAGGCCGTCGCCTCCAGCGATCTGGACGCCACGGTGAGCGCTCTGGAGAAGCTCGCGGAGCCGCAGGGGCTGAAGGTGCTGCCGGCCGGCGAGGCGGTCGACCAGAACGCGTTCGCGGTCTCCAAGGAATACGCGGAGAAGCACAAGCTCAAGACCCTCTCGGATCTCGGCAGGTCGGGCGAGAAGGTCAAGATCGCGGCGGGTGACGAATGCGAGTCCCGACCGTTCTGCGCGCCGGGGCTGAAGAAGAAGTACGGCATCGACGTCGCCGGAATCGACCCCAAGGGCGTCGGCACCACGCAGTCCAAGCAGGCCGTCAAGAACGGCACGGACCAGCTGGTGCTGACCACGACGACCGACGCGACGCTGAAGAACTACGACCTCGTCATCCTCGAGGACGACAAGAAGCTGCAGAACGCGGACAACATCCTTCCCGTGGTGAACGCCAAGGAGGCCGGCGGCAAGGAGATAGCCGACGCGCTCGGGAAGCTCACCAAGACGCTCACTACGGAAGACCTCATCGAACTCAACCGGAAGGTCGACGAGGAGCGTCAGAAGGAAGCGGATGTCGCGAAGGAGTACCTCAAGTCGAAGGGCCTGATCTGAAGTTGATCAAGAAGAGGGGTGGGGAGTTGTGGTGAATTACGGAAGTGGTGCCTGCTTTTTGCCCCGCGGGGCACCACGCTTCGCCTACGCGCGGTAAGTTTCTGGCCATGCCACGTGGACGCCACCGCCATTCCCCACCCCTGCACAGGCTGCTTCCTCCCTCGACGGTCGCAGGCGTATCGATTCTCAGCGCCGGCGGCGCCTGGATGTTCGCGGAACCGATCGTGCTCCGCGGGCTCGTCGCGGCCGCGGCCGCCGCTGCCGTCGTCGGCTCGGTCGTCATGCGCCGCTGGGACCAGGCGGCCGGCAAGCGCGTCGCCGAGCTCGGCCGGGCCCGCGCGAGCGACGAGTGGCGCTACGAGGAACGGATAGCCGAGGCCGAGGCCGACCTCGAGGAGTCCCGCGAACTGCGCGGGAAGCTGGAGACGAAGCTGCGCGCCAAGCGCGCCGAGCTGGCGGCCCTGCGCAACGAACACGCGGCGCTCCTGCGGCGGTACGCCACCGCGGAGACGGAGCGGGCCAGCGCCCTGGAGGGGCGGCGGCTGCTCGCCATAGAGGCGACGTCGCCGACGCCCGCGCTGCCGGCCGCCGACGAGAACTCCGGCTCCGGTTACAGCGCCGAAGACCTCGTGCCCGCGGTGCGGGCGGGCGCGCCGTCGCCTGCGGCGCGTACGGAGACCGCCGCCCCGCGTACGGAGACCGCCGTCCCGCGTGAGGCCGACGCCGCGGCGCGTACGGAGAACCCCGCGGCGCCGCGGGCTTCCGTCCGGCCGGACGCGACCCCCACCGCACCCACCCCCTCCCTGTTCCGGATGGCCAACGCGGCGCTCGACCGCATGGCCGAAGCGGCGCCGGAGTCCCCGACGGAAGCGGCGGAGGACGAGTCGCGGGGGAAGCCGGGGGCGGCCGATGGATACGCCGGGCACGAGCGCGCGGTCGCCGTCGCGCCGCCCGTGCAGGCCCGGCGGTCGGTGCCCCAGGGCGGTTTCGACTTCTTCGGCACGAAGAACGTGGCGCCGGCGGCGCTGGAGTCCGTGCAGAACGAGGACCTCGCCGACGTGGTGGGCGAGGAGGCCCTCGCGGTCCACAAGGCCGAGTCCGAAGGCGAGTTCAAGGACGCGCCCGACGGGGACGCGGCGCGGGGCGTCGGCCAGGTCATCGACCTGACGGCCCACGACGAGACGGAACAGATCGACGTGGCGGAGCTGCGGACGGCCCTGCGGGCGTGACGCTCCGCTGTGGTTGAGCGGTGTCCTGGACGCCGGGCCACGGGCCCGGCGATCCCCGCCCGTGCCGGGTGCCCGTCGGAGGCGCCGCTGCGGGACGTGTGGAGCTGGTCGCGCAGTTCCCCGCGCCCCTGAAGGGGCGTTCCCTCCCGGCCTCGTGCGGGCTTACGACATCCAACGGTCCGGTATGGCCTCTCTGCGGCCCGTCCGGGAGCGGTCCGCCTGGGACTGGAGGAGGGCTGACGCCTCCGTGGCGGGGCGCAGGCGGGCCGTCACCGTCTTGTTGGCGCCGGTGTCCACCCGTACGTCGGCCACGCCCTTGTAGCGCTCCCAGGGGCCCTGGGAGAGCCGCACGCTCTGCACCTTGGCGTGCGGCACGAGCGAGACGCGGCGTCTGAACAGGCCGTGGCGGGCCGCGAAGACATCGTCGGTGACCGACAGGCCGTACCCCTTCCACCAGAACGGCACGCACCACGCCGCGCGCGCGGGCGGCCGTGTGAGGTCCGCCGCGTCCGGTACGCGTACGCCCGGCAGGACCCGCCCGATCACCGCCTCGGCGTGTTCCCGCGGCGCGACCGGCACCAGGACGCTGTTCGACGAGCCCGCCACGTCCAGCTCGACCCGCACCCAGCCCATGCGCCGCCACAGCAGCGGCTGCACGACATGGACGGTCTGCACCCGTCCCGGCGGCACGGTCTCGTGCGCCTTGTCGAGCAGCCCGTGGTCGATGCGGATGCCGTCCGGGGACTCGCCGACCGTCCAGTCGTACTCCTTGATGAAGCGGCCGCCGCTGCTCGCGAACGCGCCGCCCAGCATGGGGAGGGCGGTCGCGAGGACCGTCCACACGTTGTGCGTGGCGAGCCAGAGGATCGCGGGCACCACGGTCGCGGCGAGGAGCATCGCCCAGGGGCCGCCGGTCAGCAGCAGGGAGAGGGCGAGCATGCGCGGCTGGACGTGCAGCAGCCCCCGTACGGGAGCCTCGCCGACCTCGCGCGCCTCTTCGGGGGCGAAACCGGCCGCACGCGCGAGCAGTTCGGCCCGCAGCTCGGTGGCGTCCCGCTCGCCGAGATAGGCCAGTTCGTCCTTCTTCTCCGCCCCGACGACGTCCAGCTTGAGCTTGGCGACTCCCGCGATGCGGGCGAGCAGCGGCCGGGTCACGTCGACGGCCTGGAGCCGGTCGAGCCGGATGTGGGCGGCGCGCCGGAAGAACAGGCCGGTCCGTATCCGCAACTCCGTGTCGGTGACGGAGAAGTGCGTGAACCACCAGCTCAGGAAGCCGTAGAGGGCGCCGCCGATGACGACCGCGACGCTTCCGAGGAGCAGCGTGGTGGCGGTCAGTTCGGAGAGGCGCTGCTGTGTGCCGTTCGGGTCGTGGACCGCCCAGCCCACCAGGATCGCGAAGGGCGCCCACGCGCGGCGCAGCGGTGTGACGGGGTGCAGCCGCCGTTCGGCCACCGGACCGTCCGCCACCGGACTGTCCGAGACCTCCTGCGGGGCGTTCACAGCCCCGCCGATCGGGCCTCGCCGAGCTCGGTCAGGCGGTCGCGCAGCCGCTCGGCCTCCTCGGGGAGCAGCCCGGGGATCCGTGCGTCGGTGGCCGCCGCGGCGGTGTGCAGCTGGACGCTCGCGAGCCCGAAGCGCCGCTCCACGGGGCCCGACGTCACCTCGACGAGCTGCATCCTGCCGTACGGCACGACGGTCTCCTCGCGCCACAGCACGCCCCGGCTGATGAGCAGGTCGTCGGCGCGCTCCGCGTACCGCCACGAGCGCCAGTTGCGGCCCAGCATCGGCCAGCCCCAGGCCACGACGGCGAGCGGCAGCAGCGCGAAGGCGGCCCAGGCCGGGCCCGCGAACAGGCCGAGCAGCACACCGACGGCCGCCGCGAGCGGCACCAGCCAGACGACCAGCAGGAGCCGCCGCAGCTTCAGCAATCCGCGCGGCAGCCCGGTCCACACCGGCTCCGTCCGCTGTCCCGCCGGTCCTGCGGGCCCCGCCGTCCCCGTATCCATGCCCCAAGCGTACGTACGTCCGGTGACGGCGGCGTGGGTCGGGAACAGGCGGCCGCGGACGGCGGCGGGTGCGAGAGACTGTGGCCATGAGTCCCACGACGGAGACCACCACGGAGACCACGCTCGGCATCGGCGGCGCGGCGGAGAGCACCGACATGGTGCTCAACATCGGCCCCCAGCACCCGTCCACGCACGGCGTGCTCCGCCTCCGCCTCGTCCTGGACGGCGAGCGCATCCAGCAGGCGGAGCCGGTCATCGGCTACATGCACCGCGGTGCGGAGAAGCTCTTCGAGGCGCGGGACTACCGGCAGATCGTGATGCTGGCCAACCGGCACGACTGGCTGTCGGCGTTCTCGAACGAGCTGGGCGTCGTGCTGGGCGTCGAGCGGATGCTCGGCATGGAGGTCCCGGAGCGCGCCGTGTGGATGCGCACGCTGCTCGCCGAGCTGAACCGCGTCCTGAACCACCTGATGTTCCTCGGGTCGTACCCCCTCGAACTGGGCGGCATCACCCCGGTGTTCCACGCGTTCCGGGAGCGCGAGGAGCTCCAGAACGTGATGGAGGAGATCTCCGGCGGCCGCATGCACTACATGTTCAACCGCGTCGGCGGCCTCAAGGAGGACCTGCCCGCAGGATGGCCCACGCGCGCGCGTGCGGCGGTCGCCTCGGTGCGTTCGCGCATGGACGTGTACGACCGGCTTGTGCTCGGCAACGAGATCTTCCGGGGCCGTACGCGCGGCGTCGGCGTCCTCACTCCGGAGGCGGTGCACGCCTACGGAGTGAGCGGTCCCATCGCCCGCGCCTCCGGAGTTGACTTCGACCTGCGCCGTGACGAGCCGTACCTCGCGTACGCCGAACTGCAGGACACCCTGAAGGTCGTCACGCGCCAAGAGGGCGACTGCCTGGCCCGTTTCGAGTGTCTCCTGGAGCAGACGCACAACGCCCTCGACCTCGCGGACGCCTGCCTGGACCGGCTCGCCGAACTCCCGCAGGGGCCGATCAACCAGCGCCTGCCGAAGGTCCTCAAGGCCCCCGAGGGCCACACGTACGCGTGGACCGAGAACCCCCTCGGCATCAACGGCTACTACCTCGTCAGCAAGGGCGAGAAGACCCCGTACCGTCTCAAGCTGCGCTCGGCCTCGTACAACAACATCCAGGCGCTGACCGAGCTGCTTCCGGGCCAGCTGGTCGCGGACATGGTGGCGATCCTGGGGTCACTGTTCTTCGTGGTCGGCGACATCGACAAGTAGGGCGTCCGGATCGTCCAGCAGGGTGTCCAGACAGACGCCGACGGGCTGGAGCAGCCACCCGAAGTCGCCGAGGCCGCCGGGCGCGGTCAGCTCCGCGGCCTCCCCCGCGCGCGTGAGGGCGCGTACGTACGCCGCCGGGTCGCTGGAGGCGAGAGCGAGCGGCGGGCGGGCGCCGCTCACCCCGAGCCCGCCGAGCGCCGCCCGCTGGCTCAGCAGGGCCGCTCCCGCCGACGCGCAGGCGTCCAGCGCCACGTGGGCCGTGATGTCGCAGCCGCCGTCGGGCACCGGCGCCGTCTCACGGCCCTCTCTGAAGCCCGTCAGCGTCCCGAAGGGCGGTCGGGCGTCCCGGGTGTGGGCGTAGTCGACGGCGACCGCCAGGCCGCGCCTCAGGGACGCCACGGCCGCCGCCCACGCCTCGTCCCGTGGCCGTCCGATCTCCGCGCGCAGACCCGGCTCGGAGTCCAGCGGCCACCAGCGCGCGAGCCAGTCGGCGTCGGGCCCCTCGACGGGGCCGCCCAGGGTCTCGGTGCCGTCGTCGCGTACGAGCACCCGGCGCGCGGTTCCGTCGGCGGCGACCTCGGCGACGTCCAGGGGGACGTTGTCCAGCCACTCGTTGGCGAAGAGCAGGCCCGTGACGCCGTCCGGGGGCGCGTCCCGCCACTCGACGCGCTCGTCGAGGCCCGCGGGACGCTCCGCGCGCTCCACCGCGTACGCGCGCACGCGTGCCGCCACCTCGGCGGGCAGCGCGGCCAGGACGCCCGAGGCCAGCTCGCCGTGGCCGGCGCCCATGTCGACGAAGGCCACCTCGTCCGGGTGACCGAGTTCGGTGTCGAGCCGGGTCAGGAGACGTGCCACGGCGCCCGCGTAGAGGGGCGAGGCGTGCACGGAGGTGCGGAAGTGCGCGGCGGGTCCTTCGGAGCGGCGGTAGAAGCCGACGGGCCCGTACAGGGCGGCCTCCGTGGCCTCGCGCCAGGCGCGCGGTGCCGGGGCGCGCGCCTCTTCGTTGTCGTTCGTCACAGCCCGCAGGCTAAGGGGGCCTCCACCTTGGGGAGTACACGTAGTCGATACGGATCGGACCTCCGGTTGACCCGGGGGCGCCGCCGGGCTGCCTACGCTGGGTTACGTGCAGCGCCTCTATGACTTTCTCCGCAGACACCCGACATGGGTCGACGGCTTCTGGGCCCTCGTCCTGCTCGGGATGTCCGGAATCGGTCTGATGACCATGTCGGAGGCTGAGGGCCGCGATCCGGGGGTGGCGGCGATTCCGATCGCGCTCGGCCTCTTCGTGGTGGTCCTGCTGCGCCGACGGGCCACCGAGAAGATGCTGGTGCTCGCCGCGGTCATCGGCTTCCTCCAGCTCGTCTTCGACGTGGAGACGATGCCCGTGAACTTCGCGATGCTGGTGATCGTCTACACCGCCGCGGCCGACGGGGAGCGGTGGGCCTCACGGTTCGCGCTGGTCGGCGGGTTGTGCGCGGCTCCGCTTTCGATGATGCGCTGGCCCGTGGAGAACACCGGCGCCCTCGGTCTCATCTTCTACACCGTGTTCCAGATGGTGCCCTTCGCGCTCGCCTGGGTCCTCGGCGACTCGATCCGCACCCGCCGTGCCTACCTCGCCCAGCTGGAGGAGCGCGCCGACCGCCTGGAGAGGGAGCGCGAGGCGCAGTCGAAGGTCGCGGTGGCGGCCGAGCGGGCCCGCATCGCACGCGAGCTGCACGACGTCGTCGCGCACAACGTCTCCGTGATGGTGGTCCAGGCCGACGGCGCCGCGTACGTCCTGGACGCCGCGCCCGACCAGGCAAGGAAGGCCCTGGAGACCATCTCGGGCACCGGCAGGCAGGCGCTGGCCGAGATGCGCAGGCTGCTCGGTGTGCTGCGCACCGGCGAGCCCGAGGAGAGCGGCGAGTACGTCCCGCAGCCCGACGTCGAGCAGCTCGACGAGCTCATCGAGCAGGTGCGCACGGCCGGCCTGCCCGTCGACTACAAGGTGGAGGGCACCCCCCGCCCCCTGCCCAGCGGCGTGGAGCTCACCGCGTACCGCATCGTCCAGGAGGCGCTCACCAACACCCGCAAGCACGGCGGGGAGAACGCCGGGGCGAGCGTGCGGCTCGTCTACTTCGACGACGGCCTCGGGCTGCTGGTCGAGGACGACGGCAAGGGCGCCCCGCACGAGCTGTACGAGGACGGCGGCGCCGACGGCTGCGGCCACGGCCTGATCGGCATGCGGGAGCGCGTCGGCATGGTCGGCGGCACGCTGGACGCGGGACCGCGCCCCGGCGGCGGGTTCCGGATCAGCGCGCTGCTGCCCCTCAAGCCCGCACACTGAGAACGACCGACGAACCTTCCGAAGGGACCCCCCTTGATGTCCATCCGCGTGATGCTCGTCGACGACCAGGTGCTGCTGCGCACCGGGTTCCGGATGGTGCTCGCCGCCCAGCCGGACATGGAGGTCGTCGCGGAGGCGGGCGACGGCGTCGAGGCCCTGGAGGTGCTGCGCGCCACCGAGGTCGACGTGGTGCTGATGGACGTCCGCATGCCGAAGCTGGACGGCGTGGAGACGACCCGCCGCGTCTGCCAGGGGGCGAATCCTCCGAAGGTGCTGATCCTGACCACCTTCGACCTCGACGAGTACGCCTTCTCGGGGCTGAAGGCGGGCGCGTCCGGCTTCATGCTCAAGGACGTGCCCCCGGGGGAGCTGCTCGCCGCCATCCGCTCCGTGCACAGCGGCGACGCGGTGGTCGCGCCGTCCACTACGCGGCGCCTCCTCGACCGCTTCGCGCCGATGCTGCCGACCACCGGCGGCCGGCCGGAGCTCAAGCAGCTGGAGCGGCTCACGGACCGTGAGCGCGAGGTGATGATCCTGGTCGCGCAGGGCCTGTCGAACGGCGAGATCGCGGCGCGGCTCGTCCTCTCGGAGGCGACCGTGAAGACACACGTCGGCCGCATCCTGACGAAGCTGGGCCTGCGGGACCGGGTGCAGGTGGTGGTCCTCGCGTACGAGACGGGGCTGGTGCGGGCCGGCGGCACTCCGTAGCCAGGGAGCAGGCAGGGGGAGGGCCTGCTAGCGCAGCACGCCCTCGATGAAGTCGCTGCCCAGGCGGGAGACGACGCCGATGTCCAGCTGGTGCTGGACATAGCGGCCGCGGCGGCGCGTGGTGATCATGTCCGCCTTCTTCAGGACGCTCAGGTGCCTTGATATCTCCGGCGCCGTCATGCCGTGCGCGTCGGCCAGCTCGCTCGTCGTGTACGCCCCGCGCGCGAGGTGGCGGCACAGGCGCATCCGCACCGGGTGGGCGAGCGCGGACATGCGGCGGGTCAGCTGCTCCACGGTGGGCGGAGTGGTGAGGCCGGGGGAGCTGATCGGGTATGTGATGGCGGCCTGCCAGCCCTTGCGGTGCAGCACCCAGAGGTGCGGCCAGCCGAGACTGGTCGGAATGATCACCAGGCCCCCGGAGCCCGTGGTGGTGCGGCCCACGGTGATCTTGTCGACCGTGATGAGCTGCGCTTCCTCGTCCAGGGAGACCACTCCGGAGATGGCCTTCAGGGCCTCCGACAGTCCCTTGCGGCGCAGCAGCTCGGTCTTGTGCCGGGCGTCCGCGGCCAGTTGATGGCTCACCCGTGCCCAGGTGTCGGCGAAGAACGCCTCGTCGCAGTCCTCGAGGAGCGTGCGGAACCACGCCCGGACGACTGGCGGGTCATCGAGCAGCCGCTTGGTGAAGCGGACCTGGTGCGGGCCGCGGGCGGCGGCGAGGTCCAGGGCGCGCCGCTGCACGGCGGGGTCGGAGAGGAGCTTGCGGTCCGGCTCCGCGTACGTCGACTGGCAGGTGAACTCCAGGGCCGCGTCCACGAACTGTTCGTCGGTCAGCTTGTCCAGCTGGTCGAGCTCCTCGGCGAGCGTGGCCCCCGGGAGGGCCCGCTTCCCGGGGAGGCCGGCGAACGGCGTGAAGACGTCGGAGAACGTCGTGCGCCACAGGAAGTCGGCCTCGCACATGCGGTCCGCCAGGCATGGGTCCAGACGCGCGGAGACGGCCGTCGCCCAGCCCTGGAGACCCGGGTGGTGGCCCGGCTCGGACAGTGCGTGCAGCGCCATGCCGAGCTCGGTCAGGGGCGAGGGCGCGACGTGGATCCGCTCCTGGGACAGCCCGCTGATGTCGATGCTCACGCTCATGGCCCCATGGTGCACCCCGCCACTGACAGCGCGGCCGCCGATTGACGAGCGCCGTCAATCGGCGCGACGCGAGCGGGGTGGCGGGAGCAGGCTGGAGTCATCGCCGGAGCCGCCGAAGCCTCCGGCCCCTTCTCCCGCACCCTCCTCCCGCACTCACGGCACCGTGCCCGGGGTTCCTGTAGCCGCGCGCTGTCCGTTAAGTACTATTTATCCCGAAAGGTGAACCGTCATGAGCGTCACCCAGCAGTACCTCCTCGACAGCTACCGCGCCGCCCAGCACGGCCGGCCCGCGCCTCCCGCGCCCGGCGCGCACGACTGGCAGGCCGTCCGCGAGGTCCGCGACTACGGCCGCTTCCGCGCCGTCCTGGCGGAACGCCCCGCACGCGGCAGGTTCCGCGCCGCCCTGGCCCGGCTCGCCCGCGGCGGTCGGCTCAGCGGGGGATCCGTCGCACGAACTCCGCGACCGCTTCCGTGACGTCCTCGGCCGTCCACGCCAGGCCCGCCCCGGTCACGGTGACCTCCGTGACCGAGAGGCCCGGCGGCCCGTCCGGGAACCAGCGCCCGAAGAGCAGGGTGCCGGTCTCCTCTGCCTGCCCGACAGCGGCCTCGTTCAGCACGTCCGGGCCGTACGGCAGCCACACCTGGAACTGATGGGTGTACGGGCGCTCGGGGTGCACGCGCGACCAGGGCACCCCGGCGGCCGCGAACCCCTCCCGCAGCGCATCGGCGACCACGCGCGCGTGGGCGACGTACTCCGGCAGCCGGGGCAGCGTGTTCTTCAGCCCGAGCAGAGCCGACACCGCGGTCGGGAACTGCTGGAACAGCTGTCCTCCGTAGCGGTGGCGCCACACCCTCGCCTCCTCGACGAGCGTGCGCGGACCGGCGAGCGCGGCGCCGCTCAGCCCTTCGAGCGACTTGTAGAACGACACGTACACGGAGTCGGCGAGTGCGGCGATCTCCGCGAGGCCGCGGCCGAAGTGCGGCGTGCACTCCCACAGGCGGGCGCCGTCGAAGTGCACGACCGCGTCCCTTTCACGCGCCGCCGCCACAACCTCCTGGAGCTCCGCCCACTCCGGCAGGACGAAACCGGCGTCCCGGAGCGGCAGTTCGAGCATCAGCGTCCCGAAGGGCTCCTCGAAGTCCCGTACTTCGTCCGCCGTCGGCAGCCGCGGCTCGCCCGTCGGGTGCACCGTGCGCAGCCCGCTGACCGCGCCGAAGGCGCCCCCTTCATGGAGCTCGGGATGCGCCTTCGGGTGCAGCGCCACCGTCGCGTTCCCCGTGCGGCCCGCCCAGCAGCGCAGCGCGACCTGCTGCGCCATGGTCCCGGTCGGGAAGAACGCGGCGTCCTCCTTGCCGAGCAGACGCGCGACCTCGCTCTCCAGGGTGGCGACGACGCCGTCGCCGTAGACGTCCGTGGGGTCGGACGGACCGACGACCTCGGGAGCCGCGGCCGCCAGGGCCGACAGGCGCTCGGCGAGCGGGACGTGCAGGACGGAACGGTGCAGGACGCGAGTCGCGCCCAGAGCGGCGGCGCGACGGCGGGCCGACTGCTGCTCTTCGGTCGCTCCGGCCGACTGCTGTTCTTCGGCTGTGGTGTGGGAGGGCATTGTCCGAGCATGGCCCGTCCGCTGCCACCGGTCATATGAATAACCACAGCCTGTGGACAGCCGAAGACGCGGCCCCGACCGATCGCGTTAGCATGACGAGAAATCGTCCGGTACCCCGAGCGGACTGGAACGGAAGGCGCCGCCGCGTGAACGCATCGCATCAGCCAGACCCGCGGGACCGCCCCGCGAGGCTCACCGTGGGAGTCGTGGGAGCGGGCCGCGTCGGCCCCGCGCTCGCCGCGGCGCTGCAGCTCGCCGGGCACCGCCCGGTGGCCGCGTCCGGCGTCTCCGACACCTCGGTGCGGCGGGCCGCCGCCATGCTGCCCGACGTGCCCCTCGTCCCGCCCGCCGAGGTCCTCGACCGGGCCGACCTGGTGCTCCTGACCGTCCCCGACGACGCCCTGCCCGGCCTCGTGGAGGGCCTCGCCGAGACCGGAGCCGTCCGTCCGGGACAGTTGCTCGTGCACACCTCCGGGCGGTACGGCACCAAGGTCCTGGAGCCCGCCCTGCGCGCCGGCGCCCTGCCGCTGGCGCTGCACCCCGCCATGACGTTCACCGGCACCGCCGTCGACGTGCAGCGCCTGGCCGGGTGCTCCTTCGGCGTGACCGCCCCCGACGAGCTGCGGCTCGCCGCGGAGGCCCTGGTCATCGAGATGGGCGGCGAGCCCGAGTGGATCGCCGAGGAGAACCGCCCGCTCTACCACGCGGCCCTCGCCCTGGGCGCGAACCACCTGGTCACGCTGGTCGCCGAGTCCATGGACCTGCTGCGGGACGCGGGCGTCGAGGCCCCCGACCGGATGCTCGGGCCGCTGCTCGGCGCCGCCCTGGACAACGCGTTGCGGTCGGGCGACGCGGCGCTCACCGGCCCCGTCGCGCGCGGGGACGCCGGCACCGTCGCCGCCCACGTCGCCGAGCTCCGCAAGCACGCCCCGCAGACCGTCGCCGGGTATCTCGCGATGGCCCGCGCCACCGCCGACCGCGCCCTCGCCCACGGCCTGCTCAAGCCGGAGCTCGCCGAGGACCTCCTCGGAGTCCTCGCCACCGGCGCGGGCGGCGACACCACGCCCGAAGGGGGGCCCCGATGACCGGCACGAACACCACACTGCTGCACACCGCCGAGTCCCTGCGCACGCGCACGCGTGCGGGCCGCCGCGCCGTCGTCATGACCATGGGCGCCCTGCACGACGGGCACGCCTCGCTGATCCGCGCCGCCCGCCGCGTCGCCGGACCCGAGGGCGAGGTCGTCGTCACGGTCTTCGTGAACCCGCTGCAGTTCGGCGCGGGCGAGGACCTGGACCGCTACCCCCGCACCCTCGACGCCGACGTCAAGATCGCCGCACAGGCCGGCGCCGACATCGTCTTCGCCCCCGACGTGGACGAGGTCTACCCGGGCGGTGAGCCGCAGGTCCGGGTCGGCGCGGGACCCATGGGCACCGTCCTCGAAGGCGCCACCCGCCCCGGCCACTTCGACGGCATGCTCACCGTCGTCGCCAAGCTGCTGCACCTCACCGCGCCCGACGTGGCGCTGTTCGGACAGAAGGACGCGCAGCAGCTCGCCCTGATCCGCCGCATGGTGCGCGACCTCAACTTCCCCGTGGAGATCGCCGGCGTCCCCACCGTCCGCGAGGACGACGGCCTGGCCCTCTCCAGCCGCAACCGCTACCTCGCCCCGGACGAGCGGCGCACCGCCCTCGCCCTCTCCCAGGCCCTCTTCGCCGGCCGCGACCGGCACGCCGCACAGGAGGCGCTCCGCGCACGGGCCGCCAGCGCGCCCGCCTCACGCGCGCGTGCCGACGCCCTGAACGCGATGGGCGAGTCCCGCGCGGCGGCCGACGCGCACGCCGTGGCGGAGTCCACGGATCCCTCCGCGGCAGGCGGCGGCCCCGCCGCCGTCGTCGCGGCGGCCCGCCTCGTCCTCGACGACGCGGCGCGCCTGCGCCCCCCGCTGGAGCTGGACTACGTGGCCCTGGTGGACCCCGCCGACTTCACCCCGGTCCGCCCCGGCCACACCGGCGAGGCCGTCCTCGCCGTCGCCGCCAAGGTCGGCTCGACGCGGCTGATCGACAACATCCCGCTGACTTTCGGAGCCGCCGTATGAGTGCCACCGGAATACGGCTGCACGCCCCCGCCCCCGGCTGGTCCCTCGACGCCGACATCGTGGTCGTCGGCTCCGGAGTGGCCGGACTGACCGCCGCCCTGCGCTGCGCGGCCGCCGGACTGAAGACCGTCGTGGTGACCAAGGCCCGCCTGGACGACGGCTCCACCCGCTGGGCCCAGGGCGGCGTCGCCGCGGCGCTAGGCGAGGGCGACACCCCCGAACAGCACCTGGACGACACGCTCGTGGCCGGCGCGGGACTCTGCGACGCAGAGGCCGTACGCATCCTCGTCACCGAGGGCCCCGACGCCGTACGCCGCCTCATCGAGACCGGCGCCCACTTCGACACCGGCCCCGAAGGCGCCATCGAGCTGACCCGCGAGGGCGGCCACCACCGCCGCCGCATCGCCCACGCCGGCGGCGACGCCACCGGCGCGGAGATCTCCCGCGCCCTCGTCGAAGCCGTCCGCGCGCGCGGCATACCGACGGTGGAGAACGCGCTGGTGCTCGACCTCCTGACGGACGACGACGGCCGCACCGCCGGTGTCTCCCTGCACGTCATGGGAGAGGGCCAGCACGACGGCGTGGGAGCCGTCCACGCCCCCGCGGTGGTCCTCGCGACCGGCGGCATGGGCCAGGTCTTCTCGGCCACCACCAACCCGTCCGTCTCCACGGGCGACGGCGTCGCGCTCGCCCTGCGCGCGGGCGCCGAGGTCTCCGACCTCGAGTTCGTGCAGTTCCACCCCACCGTGCTCTTCCTCGGGGCGGACGCCGAGGGCCAGCAGCCGCTGGTCTCCGAGGCCGTCCGGGGCGAGGGCGCGCACCTCGTGGACGCCGACGGCGTGCGCTTCATGGTCGGCCAGCACGAGCTCGCCGAGCTGGCCCCCCGCGACATCGTCGCCAAGGGCATCACGCGCCGCATGCTGGAGCAGGGCGCCCAGCACATGTACCTGGACGCCCGGCACTTCGGCGCCGACATGTGGGAGAACCGCTTCCCGACGATCCTCGCCGCCTGCCGCGCCCACGGCATCGACCCGGTCACCGAACCCATCCCGGTCGCCCCCGCCGCGCACTACGCCTCCGGAGGCGTCCGCACCGACCGGCACGGCCGCACCACCGTCCCGGGTCTGTACGCGTGCGGGGAGGTGGCCTGCACCGGTGTCCACGGCGCCAACCGCCTGGCCTCCAACTCCCTCCTGGAAGGCCTCGTCTACGCCGAGCGCATCGCCGCCGACATCACGGCCCGGCACGCGGAGAACGCCCTCCACGCGCGCGTGCCCGTACCCGTCGCCCCGACCGAGACGCCGACGCACCCCCTGCTGCCGGCCGAGGCCCGCTTCGCCATCCAGCGCGTCATGACCGAGGGCGCCGGAGTCATCCGTTCCGCCTCGTCCCTGACCGAGGCGGCGGCGCAGCTGGCCCGCATCCACGCCGAGGCCGCCGGGGCCCTCGCCGAGCACGGCAAGACGGCCGAGCCCGGCGTCGACACCTGGGAGACCACCAACCTCCTGTGCGTCGCCCGCGTCCTGGTGGCCGCCGCCCAGCGCCGCGAGGAGACCCGCGGCTGCCACTGGCGCGAGGACCACGCCGACCGCGACGACACGGCCTGGCGCCGCCACATCGTCGTACGCCTGAATCCCGACAGGACCCTGGCGGCGCACACGACACAGACCCCCGACTTCCCTCCGACCCGTCCCAGTCCCCAGGAGCAGTGACCGTGAGCACCCCCGACGACCTCCCCCTCGCCGCCCCCGCAGCCGCCGGCGGTGGCTGCGGCGACGCCTGCGGCTGCGGAGGGGACGACGCGTTCGACCCCCTGGAGTGCGGCCTCGACCCCGCTCTCGCACGGCTCCTCGCCGAGGCGGGCCTCGACCCGCTGCAGATCGAGGACATCGCGCACATGGCCATCGAGGAGGACCTGGCCGGCGGCGTGGACGTCACCACGGCCGCCACCATCCCCGAGGACGCCGTCGCCACCGCCGACTTCGCCGCGCGCGAGGCGGGCACCGTCGCGGGCCTGCGCGTCGCCGAAGCCGTCATGTCGGTGGTGTGCGAAGAGGAGTTCGAGGTCGAACGGCACGTCGAGGACGGCGACCGCGTCGAGGCGGGCGACGTCCTCCTCAGCGTCACCACCCGCACCCGCGACCTGCTCACCGCCGAGCGCAGCGCGCTGAACATCCTGTGCCGCCTCTCCGGCATCGCGACCGCCACGCGCGCGTGGGCGGACGCGCTCGACGGCACGAAGGCGAAGGTCCGCGACACCCGCAAGACGACGCCCGGGTACCGCGCCCTGGAGAAGTACGCGGTCCGCATGGGCGGCGGCGTCAACCACCGCATGTCGCTCTCCGACGCGGCGCTGGTCAAGGACAACCACGTGGTCGCGGCGGGCGGCGTCGCCGAGGCCTTCAAGGCCGTACGCGAACAGTTCCCCGACGTGCCGATCGAGGTCGAGGTCGACACGCTCCACCAGCTGCGCGAGGTCGTCGACGCGGGCGCCGACCTGATCCTCCTGGACAACTTCACGCCGGGCGAGACGGCGGAAGCCGTCGCGATCGTGGCCGGCCGCGCGTTCCTGGAGTCCTCGGGCCGCCTCACCCTGGAGAACGCCCGCGCGTACGCCGAGACGGGCGTCGACTACCTCGCCGTGGGCGCGCTCACGCACTCCTCGCCGATCCTCGACATCGGCCTCGACCTGCGGGAAGCGGTGCGGGACTGATGCTCCTCACCATCGACGTGGGCAATACCCACACCGTCCTCGGCCTCTTCGACGGCGAGGACATCGTCGAGCACTGGCGCATCTCCACCGACGCGCGGCGCACCGCCGACGAACTCGCCGTCCTCCTGCACGGCCTGATGGGCATGCACCCGCTGCTCGGCGACGAGCTCGGCGACGGCATCGACGGCATCGCGATCTGCTCCACGGTCCCCTCCGTCCTGCACGAACTGCGCGAGGTCACCCGCCGCTACTACGGAGACGTCCCCGCCGTCCTCGTCGAACCCGGCATCAAGACCGGCGTCCCGATCCTCATGGACAACCCCAAGGAGGTCGGCGCCGACCGCATCATCAACGCGGTGGCGGCGGTGGATCTCTACGGAGGCCCCGCCATCGTCGTCGACTTCGGCACCGCCACGACGTTCGACGCGGTCTCCGCGCGCGGGGAGTACGCCGGTGGCGTCATCGCCCCGGGCATCGAGATCTCCGTCGAGGCCCTCGGCGTACGCGGCGCGCAGCTCCGCAAGATCGAGCTCGCCCGGCCGCGCAGCGTCATCGGCAAGAACACGGTGGAGGCCATGCAGGCGGGCATCCTGTACGGCTTCGCGGGCCAGGTCGACGGCGTCGTGAACCGCATGGCGCGCGAACTGGCGGGCGCGGGCGGCGACCCCGACGACGTCACGGTCATCGCCACGGGTGGCCTGGCGCCCATGGTCCTCGGTGAGGCCTCGGTCATCGACGAGCACGAACCGTGGCTGACGCTGATCGGACTCCGGCTCGTCTACGAGCGGAACATTTCCCGGGCCTGACCGATAGCCGACGCTTCGTGTGCGGAAGGCGCCGCCTTCTGCGAGAGTCTGCGCTGGGACGGGGACTTGGTCGGGTGTGGGACGGGCTGGGGCGGATGAGGCGCAAGGGACGACTTCGAGCTGCGGTGGTTGCGGCGGCGCTTATGGTGGTGGCCGGTGGTCCGGCGACGACGGCCCGTGCGGACCAGGGTTCTTCCCCGCTGGCCGGGGCCGGGGCGGGGGTTCTTCCCTGGCTTGCCGTGGCGGCGGTCGCGGTGCTCGGCATAGGAGCGGTGGCCTACGCCTTGTCCCGCCGCCCCGACTGACCCCGCGCCGGGTCCCTACCCCCACTGTCCCGCCGCTCCGCGGCGGATACCTCCCACCCACCCGCCCGTGCGCCCTGCGACGCCCTGCGAGGGTAGGAGCACCGAGCCCGCCGCTTCGCGGCGGATGTATCCCACCCACCCGCCCGTTTGCCCCGCGACGCCTTGCGGGAGTAGGGGCGGGTGGGCCGGGGCTCTGCGACGTAGCTGCCAGGTAGGGGCGAGTCGCCCCGCCGGGGCGCAGTCGCACACGCGCCGGAGGGGGTGTGGGGGTATGTGCGAACGGAGCACCGAGCACACTCTGGCGCCTTTGGACTTGAGGCGCGACGCAGGGATAGCGAGTACGCACATACCCCCGCGCCCCCGCCCCACAGACGAAGCAAAGGCGCACACCCGCACCCGCCCAAGGCGCCCCGCCCGCAAAGAGTGGCGTTAAGCCGATTTTGTCCGGTTGGCGCGTATCGTCGGTTCATGCCCACGCCATACGGATCCCGGGGCGGCATGGCCTTCGGTGCGGAGGAGCTGCGTGTGCTCCGTCGCGCCCTGGCGCTCGCCCTGCACCCCAGCCCCGTCCGCGACCGTGACCGCGACAGTGGCCGCGACGAGGACGTCCAGGACCTGCTCCGGCTCGCGGAGTCGGTCGACGAAGCGATGCGCGAGGGCGCCAGGCTGCGCGCCTTCCTGGTGGCCGACCTCGCCCGCTACCGGACCGCCCTCCCCGGCACCGCCTCCGGCTACCTCGCCCTGCTCGACGACGTCCTCGCCACCGGTTACCAGCCGGGCCCCGACGACCTCGCCGCCCTGCGAGCCCTGCGCGGCAACCCCGCCGCGGCCGCCCTGCTCGACCGCTGCCGCGCCCTCGCGGAACAGTCCCTCCGCGCCCGCCTCGCGCGCCGCGCCGTCCCGATCCCGGCCCCCGCCGCGGCGCCGGGCTCCCGCTCCCGCACCCGCCTCCTCGCCCTCCCCGGCGGCCGGGACGGCAAGGCCAGGCCCCCGGAGCCGCCCCGCCCCGTGCCCACTCCGGCGGAGGTCTTCCCGCCGAAGCGCCGGCCCGGGACGCCCGAGACACCTGAGACGCCCGAGAGGCCCGGGCCGACACCCGCGGACCCGCCGCACCAGCTCGTCGCGGGCTAGCTACTCTGGAGGGCATGGACTACGTTTCCGCGCTCGTGCCCCCCGTAGTGATGGCCGTGTTCTTCACGGGCCTCATCGTGACGATCGTGAAGACCCAGGGCGGTGCCAACAAGGCCAAGGAGGACGCGGCCGTGGATGCCGCGATCTCCCGCGCCGAGGCGGTCGGCCAGACCCCGAAGGCCACCGGCGGCGCCTGAGCGGCACCCGCACCACCCCAGGGCGTACGACTCCCGCGTCATTCGAGTCGTACGCCCTTTTTGTTGCAGAAATTAGGGGTACGCCACGTCCCTCACGCATCACGCCAATAGTGACGTCTCCCACTATTGTTCTGCTGTGCCTCGTCCATTGGGAGAACTCGAAGACTCAGTCATGACGCGGGTGTGGAAGTGGAACCGCCCCGTGACCGTTCGAGAAGTCCTGGAAGACCTTCAGCAGGAACGGTCCATCGCCTACACGACCGTGATGACCGTTTTGGACAATCTCCATCAGAAGGGCTGGGTGCGCCGCGAAGCGGAAGGCCGCGCCTATCGATATGAGGCGGTCTCCACTCGCGCCGCCTACGCAGCCGCACTGATGAACGAAGCCTGGTCGCAGAGCGACAACCCGGCCGCCGCACTCGTCGCCTTCTTCGGCATGATGTCGGAGGAACAGCGGGAAGCGCTGAGCGACGCGATGCGTATCGTCCAAGGCCCGGAGAACCCCGGCGCCGCGGAGCGCGGCCCAGAGCGATAGCGTCCGCTCATGCCAGCAGAGGGTCCCGAACGCAGCGCGAGCAGCGCACGCAGTGAACTCAGCGAACTCAGCGCAAAAGCGGTCTCCGTCCGCAGGGCGCGAACCTCCGATGTGCCGACTGTGCGCCGCCTCCTCGACTCCTACGTCCGCGAGCGCATCCTCCTGGACAAAGCGACGGTCACGCTTTACGAGGACATCCAGGAGTTCTGGGTGGCGGAACGCGACGACAACGCCGAGTTGGTCGGCTGCGGCGCTCTGCACGTGATGTGGGAAGACCTCGCGGAAGTACGCACCCTCGCGGTGAACCCCGAGGTCAAGGGTGCCGGAGTGGGTCATCAGCTGTTGGGCAAGTTGCTGCAGACCGCCCGCTGGCTCGGCGTCCGCAAGGTTTTCTGTCTCACCTTCGAAGTCGACTTCTTCGCGAAGCACGGCTTCGTGGAGATCGGCGAGACTCCGGTCGACGGAGATGTCTACAGCGAGCTCCTGCGTTCCTATGACGAGGGCGTCGCGGAGTTCCTGGGCCTCGAACGAGTGAAACCGAACACCTTGGGCAACAGCCGGATGCTTCTGCATCTGTGATCAGCTGATCACTGCGACGGTATTCCGGGCCGCCCCTGCCCGGGTGGGCTATGTCCGAAACGCGCATGTTTCCAGGCTTCTAGGGGTCCCCGGTCTCTCCCAGGGGTTTGTGTTTTTCCAGCAAAAGCGGTTTGCTTTCCGACGTACTGCAGTACTGCATATAACAGGGGCCGGTGAATCGGCGGCGTGCGTCGTGCGGACCGGCCTCACAGTTATCGATGAAAGGAAATCCGGTGGCACAGAAGGTTCAGGTCCTTCTTGTCGATGACCTCGACGGTGGCGAGGCGGACGAGACCGTGACGTTCGCGTTGGACGGCAAGTCGTACGAGATCGACCTCACCACGGCCAACGCGGACAAGCTCCGTGGCGCCCTGGAGGACTTCGTCAAGGCCGGTCGGCGCACGGGTGGCCGTGGTTCCGGCGGCCGCGGCAAGGCGCGTGCCGCCTCGTCGAGCGGTAGCCAGGACACGGCCGCGATCCGCGCCTGGGCGAAGGAGAACGGTTTCGAGGTCAATGACCGCGGCCGCGTTCCCGCCTCCATTCGCGAGGCCTACGAGAAGGCCAACGGCTGACGGCTGCGACGCCTCAGCCGGACCCGGTGGCACTGAGTCGCCGCCGTGTCCACCAGTCGTACGAGACCGGAGCCCACGGCGGGATCGCTGTGGAGCGCAGTCCCGCCTCCCCCCACCCCGGGCAGGGACGGCAGCGCAGGCAGCGTCGGCTCCACCTCACAGCCGGGCTCCGGGGGTCGCAGCCAGACGGCGGCCCCCCGCGAGCCGGACCACCCCGGGGGAGTGGGCGCGTCGATCCGCCCGCCCGCACCGACCGCGGTGAGGCCGAGGGGGATGTGTCCCCACTCCAGCCAGTCGAGCAGCCCCGGCAGCTCCTCCGCGCTGCCCGCGCTCACCAGGAGCCGCATCGTTTCCCCGCGCAGCGCTACCGGAGCCTTCGGCCCGAGGTGACGCAGCACGGCGAAGCCCGCCTCCGCCGGCAGCTCAAGGACGTCGAAGCGCAGCCCCGTCAGGAGCCGCGCCGGGCCGGGCCCGGAGGCGGTCGCCCAGCCGAGCTCGTTCTCGTACCACTGCCGCACCGGGTCGCTCTGCTCGAAAGGCGCTCGGGGCTGAGGAACTGTGGGGGCCATGTCCGGGCAACAGCCGGAAGGGCGCCCGGGTTACGCAGTGTGGTGGCACGGATGCGGTGTGTGCCCGGTAAGGGGGCGTAAGGGCGTGTTCGGCGGCGCAAGAGTGTTCGCCCGTAGCGGAGGGAACCGGGGCGCGCCGCATGGAGTGTCAGTCCTTACGGGTAAGACATCCCTAGTGGGAGGGGGCGACACGCGGTCCAGGGCGTCTCACGTTCGCCATCGGCGTAGTGATGGTGGGGGTAACTGCCTGGCCTGCGGGAACATCGTCTCGCACCATCGGGTTGGAGCAGTTGTCGGCGTTCGGGGTCAGGAGATCCTCCGAGTTGGGGTCCGGGTGTCGGCAGTTGGAATGAGCGGTCCCCGCTTGCGGGACTAAGCTGCGGAAGGACAGGGAGGGGACCGACCCCTTTACTGCCTGACCGCTCTGAGGAGCGATTAACGATGTTCGAGAGGTTCACCGACCGCGCGCGGCGGGTTGTCGTCCTGGCTCAGGAAGAAGCCCGGATGCTCAACCACAACTACATCGGCACCGAGCACATCCTCCTGGGCTTGATCCACGAGGGCGAGGGTGTCGCCGCTAAGGCCCTGGAGAGCCTCGGGATTTCGCTCGAGGCGGTCCGCCAGCAGGTGGAGGAGATCATCGGGCAGGGCCAGCAGGCTCCGTCCGGGCACATTCCCTTCACCCCTCGTGCCAAGAAGGTCCTGGAGCTGTCGCTCCGCGAGGCCCTTCAGCTGGGCCACAACTACATCGGCACGGAGCACATCCTGCTCGGCCTGATCCGTGAGGGCGAGGGCGTCGCCGCCCAGGTCCTGGTCAAGCTGGGCGCCGATCTCAACCGGGTGCGGCAGCAGGTCATCCAGCTGCTCTCCGGCTACCAGGGCAAGGAGACCGCCACCGCCGGCGGTCCTGCCGAGGGCACGCCCTCCACGTCCCTGGTCCTCGACCAGTTCGGCCGGAACCTCACCCAGGCCGCTCGTGAGTCCAAGCTCGACCCGGTCATCGGGCGCGAGAAGGAGATCGAGCGGGTCATGCAGGTGCTGTCCCGCCGTACGAAGAACAACCCGGTCCTGATCGGTGAGCCCGGCGTCGGCAAGACCGCCGTCGTCGAGGGCCTCGCCCAGGCCATCGTCAAGGGCGAGGTGCCCGAGACCCTCAAGGACAAGCACCTCTACACCCTGGACCTCGGCGCGCTGGTCGCGGGATCGCGCTACCGCGGTGACTTCGAGGAGCGCCTGAAGAAGGTCCTCAAGGAGATCCGCACCCGCGGCGACATCATCCTGTTCATCGACGAGCTCCACACCCTGGTGGGTGCGGGCGCCGCCGAGGGCGCGATCGACGCCGCGAGCATCCTCAAGCCGATGCTGGCCCGTGGTGAGCTGCAGACCATCGGCGCGACCACGCTGGACGAGTACCGCAAGCACCTGGAGAAGGACGCCGCGCTTGAGCGCCGCTTCCAGCCCATCCAGGTCGCGGAGCCGTCGCTGCCGCACACCATCGAGATCCTCAAGGGCCTCCGCGACCGGTACGAGGCGCACCACCGCGTCTCCATCACGGACGAGGCCCTCGTGCAGGCGGCCACGCTGGCCGACCGGTACATCTCGGACCGCTTCCTGCCGGACAAGGCGATCGACCTGATCGACGAGGCCGGTTCCCGGATGCGCATCCGCCGGATGACCGCGCCGCCGGACCTCCGCGAGTTCGACGAGAAGATCGCGGGCGTCCGTCGCGACAAGGAGTCGGCGATCGACTCCCAGGACTTCGAGAAGGCGGCCTCTCTCCGCGACAAGGAGAAGCAGCTGCTCGCCGCGAAGGCCAAGCGCGAGAAGGAGTGGAAGGCCGGCGACATGGACGTCGTCGCCGAGGTCGACGGCGAGCTGATCGCCGAGGTCCTGGCCACGGCGACCGGCATCCCGGTCTTCAAGCTGACCGAGGAGGAGTCGAGCCGCCTGCTGCGCATGGAGGACGAGCTCCACAAGCGCGTCATCGGCCAGAAGGACGCCGTCAAGGCGCTCTCCAAGGCGATCCGGCGTACGCGAGCGGGTCTGAAGGACCCGAAGCGTCCCGGTGGCTCGTTCATCTTCGCGGGCCCGTCCGGTGTCGGTAAGACCGAGCTGTCCAAGGCGCTCGCCGAATTCCTCTTCGGCGACGAGGACGCGCTGATCTCCCTCGACATGTCGGAGTTCAGCGAGAAGCACACGGTCTCGCGTCTCTTCGGTTCTCCCCCCGGTTACGTGGGTTACGAAGAGGGCGGCCAGCTGACGGAGAAGGTCCGCCGCAAGCCGTTCTCGGTCGTCCTTTTCGACGAGGTCGAGAAGGCCCACCCGGACATCTTCAACTCGCTCCTGCAGATCCTGGAGGACGGTCGCCTGACCGACTCCCAGGGCCGGGTCGTCGACTTCAAGAACACGGTCATCATCATGACGACCAACCTCGGCACCCGTGACATCTCGAAGGGCTTCAACCTCGGCTTCGCGGCCCAGGGCGACACGAAGTCCAACTACGAGCGGATGAAGAACAAGGTCAGCGACGAGCTGAAGCAGCACTTCCGTCCGGAGTTCCTGAACCGCGTGGACGACGTCGTCGTCTTCCCGCAGCTCAGCCAGGGCGACATCCTGCAGATCGTCGACCTGATGATCACCAAGGTGGACGAGCGGCTGCGCGACCGGGACATGGGCATCGAGCTCTCCCAGTCCGCGAAGGAGCTGCTCGCGAAGAAGGGTTACGACCCGGTGCTCGGCGCGCGTCCGCTGCGGCGCACGATCCAGCGCGAGGTCGAGGACACCCTCTCCGAGAAGATCCTCTTCGGTGAGCTCCGTCCCGGCCACATCGTGGTCGTCGACACGGAGGGCGAGGGCGAGACCGCCACGTTCACCTTCCGTGGCGAGGAGAAGGCGGCGCTGCCCGACGTGCCGCCGATCGAGTCGGCCGCCGGTGGCGGCGCGGGCCCGAACCTGAGCAAGGAGGCGTAGCCCTCGCAGGGCGCGCTCACAGGGGCTGCCCCGGACCGTTTCGTACGGTTCCGGGGCAGCCCCTTCCGCATGTGGGGGTCACGCCGTGATCGTGACGCCCTCCGGTACGTTCCGCACGCGTGGCAGGCGCGGGTTGACGCGCAGGACGCGCAGGGCGGGGAAGCGGGTCAGCCACGACATGTCCGGGTCGGGCAGCTCCGCGTTGAGCCAGAGGTGGGTGAGCCGGTCGGGGACCAGGCCCGCGAGGAGTTCCTCGGTGCGCATGACGCCGGCCACCTGGATGCGGGGCCGCCCGCCGAGATGGCGCAGGGCCGCTAGTTCGGCGGCGTCGGAGACGGGGAAGTACAGGCCCTCGGGGGAGAGGTGGGCGATGATCTCGTGCGCGTACCGCTCGGTCTCGAAGTGGCGCCAGGGGCGGGCCAGCTCGGTGCGGATGGCGAGCGAGGAGCGGGTGCGCAGCCGGGCGAGGTAGTCGATGGCCGCGTCGTCCTGGACGCGGGTCGCGGTGATGGCGAGGAGCAGCGCCTGCTGGTCGCCGGGGACCTGCTCGGGGTCCGGCAGCTGCTCAAGGACGATGGGGCCGACCCAGCCGAGGCTGCGGGCACCCTGCTCGGTGGTGGGGCGCAGGAGGTTCTTCGTGCGCCGGTGGACGAGCTCCTGGATGGCCGGGTCCAGTTCGCTGACGTGTTCGAGGCAGGCGGCGGCCATCAGGCGCCGGTGGTTGACGTGCGGGCGGCGCAGGCCGGGGGCGGCGGCCAGCAGGCGCTCCAGGAAGCGGGCGCATTCGTCGGGGCGGGCGTGGGCGGCGGCCATGCGGATGACCTCCTCCCACTCCGGCTGGTGGGCGTGGTCGACGAGGGTGTCGAGGTCGCCGCGGGCCACGATCTCCTTGGCGGCCAGGTAGTCCTGGAAGGTGCGGTGGATGAAGTCGACGGAGACGCCCGCCTGTTCGCGCAGCAGCCCGGTGCGGTGCAGCAGGTGGCGGAAGATCTTCTCGCCGTCGCCCGCGGCACGGGCCGAGGGGATGGCGGGCAGCGCCTTGTTCAGGACGTCGACGACGCGGCGGCGCGGCAGCTCGGAGAGGCCCTCGTCGAGCATGGCGTGGGCGAGCTTGCGCAGGAGCAGTTCGCGGGCACCCTGCTGGAGCCGTACGTCGTCGGCGTACAGCACGTCCCGTTCGGGGTCGCGGCGCTGCAGGAGCATCTCCAGAGCGGCGTCGTAGAGCTCCTTGCGGCCTTTGGGAAGGGAGCCCGAGCGGTCCCGGTTGAGTGCGCATATCAGGCCGCACATCAGGGGGTTGGTGGCGAGCTGGCGCAGCTCGCGGTAGATCCGTACGGAGTGCAGCAGGCGCTGCTCGTACTCCTTGAGGGATTCGGTGTCCTGTCCCGCGTCGCTCATCGCCGCGGTGTGCCAGTCGCGGATGAAGCGGGTGACCTGGTCGCGGGACATCGGGGCCAGCGACAGCTCGGTGAAGCCCTCCTCGGCGAGGCGTTCCTGGGCGAGCCAGCCGTCCTCCACGGCGGAGGGCCGCGAGGTGACCAGGCAGGCGGTGCCGGAGAAGATGCGCAGGAGGCGGCGGAGCTGGTCGCGCAGGGCGCCGCGGGTCTCCTCCGGGGCCTCGTCGATCCCATCGACGAGGAGCAGGGCGCGGCCCGCGAGGAGGGTGCGGACGACCCAGCCCTCGGGCGCCCGGCCGGCGAGCGGGTGGCGTACGGCGCGCAGGAAGTCGTCCGGCGCGGGAAAGCCCTCGCGGGCGAAGCGGCGTACGGGAAGGACGAACGGCACGCGGGCGCCCTCGCGGGCGGCGGCGACGGCGAGCCACTGCACGAGGGTCGTCTTCCCGGAGCCCGCGACACCGCGCAGCAGCACCCGCTCGTGTCCCTCCAGGGCCCGGTCCGCGAGGAGCACGGTGCGCTGCTGCCCGCCCGCCCCCGCCACCGGCCGCCGCTGTTCTCCTCGGCCTGGAGGCTCAGATAGGTGTCCTCCAGGGGCCAGCGGTCGGGCGCGTGCGCGAAGTCGACGCCGACGATGGTCAGCCAGCCGTGCTGGCGCACGACCTCCTGGGCGTACGCGACCTCGAAGTCGGCGTCCTCGCGGGAGGGTTCGGGCCGGCGGGCGACGGCCGCCTCCGCGTCGTTGAGGTCGACGAGCTGGCGGATGCGGCTGGCCCGCTCGGGCATGTGCCGCTGGATGTACGGGGAGCGGCGCACGAGGTGGTGCAGGACGTGCAGGCAGACGGCGACGAGCAGCTCGTCGTGGAACCACGCGGCGTCCGGGGTGAGGCCGCGGTCGGCGCCCTGGACCGCGCCGCGCAGCCGCCGCGCGTAGTCCTGCGGGCCCAGCCGCACGGCGTCGGCGTCGGTGAGGTCGAGCTCGCCGATGGCGAGCAGGGTGCGCGTGAGTACGTCGGCGACCGCGGGGAGCTCGGCGGTGGGCGTGGAGTGCGTCTCCGCGGCGAGCTGGATGAAGTCGGCGGCGGTGCGGTGCACGTCGTCGGGGTCGGCGGGGGCGTCGGGGCCGCGCCAGGTGGTGAGGGCGGCGATCAGGTCGGGGGTGGTGGGCGGCCGGGCCGGGACGCGGAAGAAACGTTGCACGAGCGGCAGGGCGAGGGCCGAGGGGGTGCGTACTACGGGCTCCATGGGCATCGGGTCCCTGGGTCGGGTCTCGCCGTAAGGCCTCGGGTCCTGCCGTAGCCCCAAGGATAGGTCAAGTGGGCTGCGCCTCAGGCGTGTTGAGACGTACGCCGGAGGGAACCTGCTGGGCCGTGGTAGCGCTGACCGCCACGTCCAGCTCCACGTCGGTGAGGTGAGGGAAGGCAGAGAGCCAGGCGAGGCCCTCGACGGGGTGGGGTGCGTCGAGGGAGAGCCGGGTGAGCCGCTCGGGCACGATGAGTTCCGTCAGGTCCTCGACGCGGTAGGCGCCGACGACCTTGATGACCGGCCAGCCGCCGATGGCGCGGAGGGCCCTGAGGTCGTCGGGGCCGTGCACGGGGACCATGGGCCGCAGGGACAGGTGCGTGAGGACCTCCCGTACGTAGAGCTCACGGTCGAAGACCGGCCAGGACGCGGCCAGGACCAGCTGGACCCTGTGGTCGGTGTGCCGGCGGAAGCGGGTCAGGTAGTGCAGCGCCGACGGGCTGCCGACCTTGGCGGCCACCAGGGGCACCAGGTACGCGAGCTCGCCGAGGGCCTCGTCGGGGCCGGGCAGCAGGTGGAGCACGAGGTCGCCGCCCACCTCGGCCAGGGCGAAGGCCTCGTGCTCCGTCCGTGGCGGGATCAGTGACCGTATGCCCTCCTCGACCAGCTGCCGCACGGCCGGCGCCACCTCCGCCGCGTACGGCAGCGCGGCGGCCGCGAGCAGCTTGCCGCGCGCCGTGCCGTCCGTGCCGGCTGACGGGTCGCTTGTCACGAGCCGCCGCAGCATCTGCTCCGCCTCCTTCGGCCGCGCGTGGGCGACGGCCAGCAGGATGACGTCCTCCCACTCGGTCCGGCCCGCGTTGTTCACGAGCAGGTCGAAGTCCAGCTCCTGCACGGCGAGGCGGGCGCCGAGGTAGTCCTGGAAGGTGCGGTGCAGGAAGTGGACCCGCCCCTCGGCCGGCTCCCGCAGCAGCCCCGACCGCAGGAGCAGCCAGCGGTAGACGTCCTCGCCGCCGCCGTCGAGGTTCATCGCGGGGGCGGCCTCCCCGAGGATCCGCACGGTGTCCGAACGGTCCATCTCCGAACGGCTGTTGCGGATCAGCCACCAGGCGAGCTTCTGGAGGAGCTGGATCTGGATGGCGAACGGGAGCCGTACGGCCATGACGTCCCGCTCGACGTCCCGCCGCTCGAGCAGCATCGTCAGCGCCGCCTCGTACAAGGACTTCCTGTCCTGCGGCAGGAAGCCGCGCCGCTCGCGGTGGAGCGCGCAGAGCATGCCGCACATCAGCGGGTTGGTGGCGAGCCGGTTCAGCTCGGACGCGGCCCGCACGGACTGGAGGAGGGCGGCCCCGACGGATTCGTCGGCGCCCGCCGCGCGGTGCCACCGCCGTACGAACGTGGCGACGTCGTCGCGGGCCATCGGCGAGAGCGTGAGCTCGGCGAAGCCGGTGGGGTCCAGCCACTTGTCGGGGACGGCGGAGGGGCGGGTCGTGACGAGGCACAGGTTGCCAGGGAAGTAACGGGTCAGCTCGCGCAGCCACCGCTTCGCGGCCTCGCGCCGGTCCTCGGAGATCTCGTCCATCCCGTCGATGAGCAGCACGCCGCGCCCCGCCCGCAGGACGCGCTCCACCCAGCCGGGCGGCTGCTCCCCGGCGACGAGGCACCCGACCGCGGTCAGGAACTCGCCGGGCATGGGGAGTTCGGAGCCCGGCCGCACGATCCGCCGCATCGGCAGCACGAACGGCACCCGCCCGATGAGGTGGGTGAGCCCGTGCTCGTACGTCCGGTCGGCCGCGGTGACGGCGAGCCACTGCACGAGGGTCGTCTTGCCGGACCCGGCGACGCCGCGCAGCAGCACGTGGTCGTGCTGGGCGAGCACGCGCTCGGCGGCCACCTGCGTCCCGCCCTCGCCGGGCCGCTCCCGGGTCGCCTCCAGGCTCAGGTACGCCGTGTCGAGGGGCCACTCGCTGGTCCCGGCGTAGACGTCGAGGCCGTAGATGGTGAGCGTGCCGTGCCGCGCGGTGATGTACGAGGCGTAGCGCTCCTCGAAGGCGGCGTCCTCGCGGGTCTGCGACGGCAGCCGTTCCAGGAGTACGTCGACGGCCGCGACGAGCCGCGCGAGCTGCTGACTCTGCGAGGTCTGCTGACGGGCGATGTAAGTGGAGCGCTGCGTGAAGAAGTTCAGGATGTGGAGGGAGGCGGTGTGGAGGAGCTGGTCGTAGAACAGTTCGGCGTCGCGGCTGAGGGCGAAGGTCGTGACGGTCACGGCCGACTCCGAGCGGAGCCTCCGCGCGAACTCCTCGGGGCCGAGGGCGACCGCCTCGTAATCCTCGATGGTGAAGGTGCCGAGGGCGGCGAGGGAGTACGTGAGCGCGCGCCTGACCGCGACGGCTTCGGCGGCGTCCACTGGCCGCTCGCCGGGTCCCGCGGCCTTCAGCGCCCTCCGCACGAGCTCGTCCGCGATCTTCTCGACGTCCTTGGGCGTGATGTCCCGCTTCTCGCCCCGGAACGACACGAGCCCGGATATCCGCACGGGCTTGGTGACGAGTGCCGCGCCCGGCTGGTCCTTGACGAAGAGCTTCTTCACGAGGGGAGCGACTGCGCTGGAGGCGAGGCGGGCGCCTAGGGCTGCGGGGTCGGCCATGGGTTGAGGGTAGGTCAACGGGGCGCCCCATACGCGTAGTTAAGGGCCGCCGAGTCGGCCGACCTCCGCCTGCTCGATACCGTCGATGGCTTCCTGGACGACCCGGGACAGGTCCTCCTCAGTGGGGATCAGCTCACGCTCCGCCGGGGCGAGCGTGGAGTAGGAGGTGACCGCCATGGGGTTGTTGCTGGCGTCGAGGGCGAGCTGGACGGCGGCCCTATTGTGACGCGCTCCGATGAGGAAGCCGATGGTCGCGTCGTCCCGTTCCGGTTCGCGCACCATCTGATCGACCACGCTCACGTAGAAGTTGAGCTTGCCGACGTGCTCGGGGCGCACGTCCTTCGTCTTGAGCTCGAAGACGAAGTAGCGGTGGAGTTTGAGGTGATAGAAGAGGAGGTCGATACGGAACTCGTCGCCCCCGATGAGGACGGGGTACTGGCGCCCCACGAAGGCGAAGCCGACACCGAGCTCCGTAAGAAACCGGATCATCCCGTCGACGATGGCGGTCTCCAGTTCACGCTCGGCGTGATGCTTGTCGAGTCCGAGGAAGTCGAGGCGGTACGGGTCCCGGACGAGCTCCTTGAGCGCGTCGGAGCCGTCCGGCACGGTCGCCGCGAAGTTGTTGGCGGCGGCGCCCTGGGTGAGATGCAGCCCCTGGTGGATGAAGCGGTCCAACAGCGCGCGGGACCAGCCGTTGCGGACGGCCTGGGCGGCGTAGAAGTCCAGCTCCGACGGGGTGTCCAGCTTGGTCATGAGGACGGTGATGTGTCCCCAGGGCAATTGTGCAACGGGCTGTTGCACAATTGGCCCCGGCCACGTGCGGGCCATCTTCTGCATGTACATCAGGTTGCGTCGAGAGAACCCGCGCTGGTTATGGAAGGCCGCCTTCAGATCAGCGGCCAGGCGGGTGACGACCTTTGCGCCCCATCCCTCCTGTGCCTGCCGATCAAGAATGAGATGCCCGATTTCCCAGTACAGCTGGATCAGCTCGGTGTTGACCGCCCGTTGGGCGCGGAGCTGTGCGCCGGATACGGCTCCCTTGATCTCGCTGAGGAGCTCCCCGTACCAGGAGGGCAGGTCGTTCTGCTGGGCAGGGATCTCTGCTCTGGCCTCGGTGTTCTTGCTCATGGCGCCGACGATCGCGCAGAGCACCTTGGCCCGGGGGCGATTGGAGTCACGTCACCCGAACGGTGCGGTCGGACGAGGTGAGGGCGCGTATCAGGGCGGCGAAGGCGACGGAGCTGGTGGTGAGCGTGGTGGTCGGGGCGTCGCTTTCTTGGAGGTGGATCCGGCCGGTGGGGTGGGCGGCCACGTAGACGCAGTTCGCCTGGTCGCCGCTGAAGGAGGACTTCTGCCAGTCGAGAGTGTTCATGCTTGTCCCGGCGGTCAGCGGGTGCCGACTGGCGTGGTCGTGCAGGTGGTGAGGGCGTGCATGAGGTTGGCCAGGGCTTCGGGGGTGGTGGTGAGGATCGTGGCGGGGCTGTCACTCTCGCGGAGGTGGACAGTGCCGTCGGGGGTGGCGGCCAGGTAGACACAGTTGGTGCCTGCCGCTTCGCTGAAGGAGGACTTCTGCCAGTTGAGGTCAGACATTGCTGCTTCCTTGGTACGTGTAGAGAAGGTGCTGGAGAAGAACGCAGGAGTCACGCCCGACATGGGCTTCGGGCGGGTGGTCTGCGACAACAGGGGGCAGCGCGTGCTTGCTCAGGTTGTCGAACGTGTTCGTGTACTGGGTGATGGACGCCTGGTCGCTCAGCATGAGCTGTGCTGAGGGATGCTCGACAGCCACGGTCTCCAGTCCCGGTGTCCCCGGGTGCACGATGGAGAACGATGCGCTGATCCATGGGGCGGCACCGGCATCGAAAGGGCGTACGTGGATGGTCAAGTTCGGCAGTCGGGCCGCCGTCAGCAGGTGACTGAGTTGCTCCCGCATGATGCGGCTACTGCCGACCACCACACGCAGGGCGGCTTCGTGGATGACGACATGCAGATGCGTCGGCTGTGACGAGGTGAGGATGCGCTGGCGGTCCAGGCGGAAGCGGACGAGGGTGTCCACGTCGTCCGGCGTGGCATCTGTGAGGGAATCGCGGAACAGGGCACGCATGTATGCCTCGGTCTGGAGCAGCCCAGGGACGACAAGCGTTTCGTACCCGGCAATGGAGGTGGCGTGGCTCTCCAACTCGGCCAGGTCAAGCGCCCGTTCGTGCAGGGACTTGCGGTAACCGGACCACCAGCCCTTTCCGTTGCTCTCCGACATGCGCACGAGTTCATCCACATACGGGGCACTCGTGTTCCCGTACTTGCAGACGAGATCGCGAAGGCGCTCAGTGGAGATTCCGGTCCTGCCGGCTTCGATGTGGGTCAGCTGGGGGCGCCCCATGCCGATCATTGCCGCCGCTTCAATGAGGTTGAGCCCCGCGTTCTCACGTAGCTTCCGGAGCTCGACGCCGAGGCGTCTCTGGCGCTCGGTGATGTGCAGCCGTAGTGCCAAGGCTGGTCCTCCCGGGGGTTCGGGCTCAGTTTGCCCCCTCAGGGGTGAAGGTTCCACCGATTGAGGCAAGAAGGTTGCACTAGTAGCACCTCGCTCCCTACGTTGAGTGAGGCGACGCTCACGCAACCATGCCGGAAGCCTCGCTGTCGACGCATTCCCCCGCCACACCCGCCCGCCCACAGAAGCGCACCGCCCGATCCAACCTCCCGTGCCGGACGGGGGATTGCTCGCGAGGGGCGGTAGGCCACTGCGGTCGGGCCACGTGGGGCCGGTCATCCACCAGTCGAAGCAGCGATCCGATCCCAACGCCATGGAGGCGTCTCATGGGCGTACCCGCGCATGACCTCACGTCGGACGGGCACGAGCCCGAACCACCTTCACCCCCCGAGACCTACACCCTCTTCACCCCCGGCAACGCCCACTCCGCCAAGATCTGCCGCGACTTCGTACGACGCACCCTGGAAACCCTCGGCCTCGGCCACCTCGGGGACACCGCCGCCCTCTGCACCTCCGAACTGGTGACCAACGTGCACCAGCACACGAAGAGCGACGTCCACCTGAGGGCTGCCGTCGCCGCCACCCACGTACGCATCGCCGTGTACGACGGCGGCGACCGACTGCCCTCGCCCCGCAAGCCCGATGCGGAGGAGGAGGGCGGGCGTGGACTGTTCCTCGTGACCGCGCTGTCGGACGTGTGCGGGGTGACGCCGACGGAGGCGGGGAAGGGCGTGTGGTTTCAGCTCAATCGATGACCGGGGTGTAGGCGTCCACCGTGATGTGCGCTGGGAGGGCGTCGAGGCCCGTGACATGTGGGGCGGGAGCCCGTAGCGACGTCAGGGACGGGAGCAGTCGTGCCAACCGGGCCAGGTCGACCGTCACTTCGTCGGGGTGGACGGTCACCAGGAGGCGTGTGACCCCGGGAAAGATGCGCGCGACGTGGGCCACCGCGGCATCCCAGTCGCCCTGGGGGTTCAGGATTACCTCGCGGACACCGGGCAGGCGCAACACGGGCGACGCGTGGAGGGTGCTGTCGGACGGCAGCGTCAGCTTGGTGAGGCGGGGCAGGCGTGTCAGGGTCTCCCAGAGCGCGGCGGAGTCCGGGGCACAGCTGTTGCCGAAGATGACCCGCTCCAGGCCCGGCCAGCGGTCCAGGCTCTCCATGTCCCGCACGTGGTCTCCGCTGTCCAGGATGCCGAGCGTGTGCAGCGGCGCCTCGGCGGGGAAGTGAGTGAGGCTCCACGGCTCCCTGATGTCCCAGAGGCGCAGATCCTTCACCGCACGCAGAGCGCCGGCCCCCTCGCCGGTGAGTCTGTGAGGGGAGATGCGCAGCACGAGATAGGGCGGAGTGGTGACAGAGAGGAGATGGGACGCGGCTGCGGGGGAGACGGACCGGCGGATGTCGAGGGCGTGCGGGCGAAGGCCCAGGCGCTCCACCTCCGCTGCCTGTTCGTCGTTCCGGACGGTGAAGGTCGTGCGTCCGTCGAGGAGGTGGCTGATGACCTGCTCCGCATAGGGGCGGCATTCGTAGCGCCCCCACCCCCACATGAGTTGGCTGCGGACGCCCAACGACGGGTGGCGTGCCAAGCGCGCGAGGAAGGGAACCGCGGTGTCCGAAGCAATGTGTGTCGCGGTGATGGCGACGCGTCTGGCGGTCTCGTCGTCCAGGCCGTCAGGGCCGGGCAGCAGGCCCAGAACCATGGGCCCGACCGCCGCGAGGTCACGGGCCTCCTGCGCGCTGCGCGGCGGAATCAGCGCCGCCGTCCGCCGCTCCACCTCCTCCCGCACCGCCGGCGCCAGCTCCGCCGCGTGTTCCAGGCAGGCCGCGGCCAGGAGATGGACACGCGTCCGGGCCCCTTCTTCCGGGAGCCCGTCCCCGTACGACAGCAAGTCACCCAGCAGTTCGGCCCGTTCGCGCGGCCGCGCCTGCGCCACCGCCATCCGGATGACGTCCTCCCACTGGTCGTCGACGGCACGCTGAGCGAGCACTCCGAAGTCCCCCTCGTCGACCGCCGCCCGCGCCCCCAGGAAGTCCTGGAAGGTGCGGTGGGCGAACTCGACCGTGTCGGGGCCCGGCTCGCGGAGCAGGCCGCTGCGGTGCAGGAAGTGGGTGTAGACGGTGTGGGCGTCGCCGAGCGGGGCCAGCTCCGGAACCGCCGGCAGCGCGTCCGCGATGATGGACTCCGCGCGCGAACGGTCCATGACCGTACGGCCGTTGCGGATCAGCCAGTACGCGAGCCGTTGCAGGAGTTGCAGCTGCGGCTCCTCCCGCAACTCCGGGACCGCCATGTGGCGTTCGCGGTCCCGGCGTACCAGCAGCATGGAGAGCGCTGCCGTGTACAGATCCTTGCGGCCCAGGGGCAGGAAGCCCCGCCTGTCCCTGTGCAGGGCGCAGATCAGCCCGCACATGAGTGGGTTCGTGGCCAGCCGGCCCAGGTCCGGTTTCGACCGGACCGCTTCCAGGAGCTGGCTCTCGTACGCGGCGAGCGCGGCGTCCTCCTCGGGCGCACCCGTGGACGCGGCCGCGTGCCACCGCTCGATGAACGCCGCCACCTCCGCCTTCCGCATCGCGGAGAGCGTCAGTTCCGTGAAGCCCTCCCCGGTGAGCCAGTCCTCTCGTACGGCGGAGGGCCGCGACGTCACCAGCCAGCGGTTGCCGGGGAACGCGTCGATGAGGTCGCTCAGCCAGGCCCGAGTCCGGGCGCGTTCCGCCTCCGGAACCTCGTCGATGCCGTCGATCAGAACCAGGGCACGGCCCGCCGTCAGGACACGCGCCTCCCACCCCTTCGGCTGCGTGCCCGCGAGCGGACAGCCCACCGAGGCGAGGAAGTCGGCGGGCGCGGGCAGGCGCTCGCCGTGGCGGGTGAGGGTGCGCAGGGGGAGGACGTAGGGGACGCGGTCGTCCAGGTACGCCATGGTGTCCGAGGCGGAAGCCACGTCGCCGCGCGTCGCGCTCACCGCCAGCCACTGCACCAGCGTCGTCTTGCCCGAACCCGCCTCACCCCGGAGGAGGACCCGGTCGTGGGCGGCGAGTGCCTGGTCCGCGGGGAGCGGAGGCGTGCGCTCGACGATCTCCACCTCTTCCGCGTGGTACTCCGCTCCCGACTGGTAGTGGGCCGTCGCCACGCGCCCGGGCGGCTCCGCCTCCAGCGACATGTACGCCGCGTCGAGCGGCCACTTCCCCGGGGAGCCCGCCAGGTCGATGCCGTAGATCGTCAGCTTGCCGTGCTTCTTCGCGACGTACGCGAGATAGCGCCGCTCGAAGGCGACGTCCTCCGAACCGCTGGCGATGGGGTTGCGGGCGATCAGCTCGTCGACCTTCGCGATCAACTCGTCCTGCGCCCGGCTCTGCGCGACCAGCGTCGCCGCCACGAACGTGGAGCGCTGCGTGAAGAACTGCAGGATGTGCAGGCACGCCCACTCGGTGACCGTGTCGAGGTAGCGGGAGGCGTCCGCGGAGAGCCGGGGGTCCGGTGCCGAGCGGACGAGCTTGCGGGCCAGCTTCTCGTGGCCCAGGCGGACCGCCTGCACGTCGTCCATGTCGAGCTCGCCGAGGGAGAGAAGTGTTCGGGTCAGGGCCTGCGCGACCGCTCCGGTCTCGTCCCCCGGGAAGGGGCGTTCGCCCGGCGAGGACAGCGACGCCGCCACGAGCCGCTCCGCGAGCCGCCCCACGTCCCGCCGGGACAGCGTGCGCTTCTCGCCCTTGAACGACACCAGCGAGGACAGCCGTACGGGCTTGTCGACCAGGCCCGCGCCCGGGCCCTCCTGCACGAAGAGCTTCTTGATCAGGGGGGTTACGGCGCTCGATGCCAGGCGGGTGCCTATGACCGCGGGATCCATGGGCGTGAGCGTAGTGGGGGTCACATTCGCGGCGGGGTGGATCCGGCGGGCCGGTGACATGACGCACAGGCGTTTTGCCCGGTACTACGCGGAATAGTGGTGGCGGCCGGGCCGGAGCTCGGGACCTTCGGCCCGCAACCTCCGGGACGTATGCCGCATCGGCGGCCGTCGGGCCGGGAGCCGGACGGGGTAAGGCCCGGCTGCCCGTCTCGTGTGCGGTTAAACCCGTCCGGGGGGAGAAATTCTCACCGCCTAGCAGTGGGGGAAATGTCCGGATTTCGGGGTGTCAAGAGGGCTAAATACCGGCGTCCAGCTACGGCATTACGTAGTAGATGGGGTGTTTGAGCCCTGACCGGGGTGGGGGTTACCAAGGGATGGCCGACCCGGCGAAGCGCGGCTTGTGGGTGACTCACCCGCTCCCCGCCTGCCGGGTCTCCTCATGCCCCCCTCAGTCGGCACCACTCAGTCGGCACTGCTCAGCCAGAACCGCTCAGTCGGCACCGCCGACGCACTCCGGAGGACATCCACATGCTCAAGCGCACCAAGTCCCACCGCCCCGCCCCGTCGATGTTCCGTACGCGTGCGGCAGTCATCGCCGTCGGCATCGGAGCCTCGGCGGCCCTCGGGGCCGGGGTCTCGGTCGCCGCCGGGGACGCCAAGGGCGGCGCGCTGCCCGGCGTCGCCGTGAACTCCGTCCAGAAGCAGGCCACCGCCCAGGCCAAGGCCGCCGAGAAGGCGAAGCAGGCGCAGGCGAAGAAGGCCGCCGACGCCAAGAAGGCCGCGGCCGCGAAGGCCGCCGCCTGGGTCGACCCGGTCAACAACTACACGCTCTCCGCCAGCTTCGGCCTCGGCGGCAACATGTGGTCCCAGAAGCACTCCGGCCAGGACTTCGCCGTGCCGGTCGGCACCGCGGTCGAGTCCGTGCACGGCGGCACCGTCGTCAAGGCGGGCCCGAACGGCGCCGGTGACGGCCCCGCGTACGGCAACGCCATTGTGATCAAGCACAGCAACGGCACGTACTCCCAGTACGCGCACCTCTCGCAGGTCGACGTCCGGGTGGGCCAGACCGTCGGCACCGGCCAGCGCATCGCCCTCTCCGGCAACACCGGCAACTCCAGCGGTCCGCACCTGCACTTCGAGATCCGTACGACCCCGAACTACGGCTCGGCCGTCGACCCGGTCCGCTTCCTCGGCTCGGTGGGCGTGAAGGTCTGACCCGACCGCCGGGCACGCGCGGGCGCGGCTACGGGCTACGCGCCCGTGTGCGCCCGCGTCACCAGATCGATGGCGACCTCGAGGATGGCCCTGCGCTTCTCCTCGGGGTCGCCTTCGACGTCCTTGAGCACGAACATCCCGCCGTGCATGGTGAACAGTGCGCTGAAGCACCGCACCTGGTCCGTCATCGGCGCCTGCGGGTCCTTGAGGATCTCGTAGAGCGCCAGCATGCGGTCCTTGAAGCTCTCGCCCGTCTTCAGGTCGCGCATCGTCGCCTGGTTCTCCTGCATGAAGCGGAAGAGCGGCGCCGCGTCGACGAGGATGTCGCTGTAGCGGCGCAGGGTCGTCTGCTTGGTCTCCAGGGAGGCCGGCCGCGGCTGCTCGTGGCCCCAGGCGATCAGTTCGTCGATGGGCCTCGTGAGGTCATCGAAGATGCTGGTCAGGATGTCTTCCTTGGTCTTGAAGTGGTAGTACAGCGCCGCCTTCGTGACCTCCAGACGCTCCGCGATCTCGCGGAGTGACGTCTTCTCGTAACCCTGCTCGGCGAAGAGTTCGAGGGCCACGTCCTGGATGCGCTGGCGGGTGTTCCCGCGGCGCGGCTGCTTGCCCGTGCCAGTGCCTGTACCCGTACCCGTGCTCATCGGGGTGCTCCTCGACCTCATGCAACGTGTGAAACGTGTGCCACAAAACTTACTTGACGACCGGCTAGTGAGGGGTCTACCTTCCCTCAGTGTAGTCAACTAGCCGGGCGGCAAGTAAGTGGGCCGACCGTGTGGGGAGTGGGGAACATGGCGGAGAAGACCATCGAAAAATCCGGGCCGGTGGCCGGTCCGGAGACGGAGCAGGTGGCCCCGCCGCCCGCCGGGACCGGGACCGCCGGGGCGAGGACCGCCAAGGCCGAACCGCAGCCGCGCAGCGTACGCGTCGTGCTGTTCGCCCTGATGATCACGATGCTGCTCGCCATGCTCGACAACATGATCGTCGGCCCCGCGATGCCGACCATCGTCGGCGACCTCGGCGGCATGGAGCACCTGTCGTGGGTCGTCACCTCCTACACCCTGGCCACCGCCGCCTCCACCCCCATCTGGGGCAAGCTCGGCGACATGTACGGGCGCAAGGGCGCCTTCCTCACCGCCATAGTCATCTTCCTCGCCGGCTCCGTGCTGAGCGGCATGGCGCAGAGCATGGGACAGCTCATCGGCTTCCGTGCGATCCAGGGGCTCGGCGCGGGCGGTCTGATGGTCGGCGTCATGGCGATCATCGGTGACCTCGTGCCGCCGCGGGACCGCGGCAAGTACATGGGCATGATGACCGGCGTCATGGCGGTCGCGATGATCGGCGGCCCGCTGGTCGGCGGCTCCATCACCGACAACTTCGGCTGGCGCTGGGCCTTCTACATCAACCTGCCGCTCGGCGCCGTCGCCCTCGCCATGGTCACCAGCGTCCTGCACCTGCCCAAGAAGAAGGCGGAGGGCCGCATCGACTACCTCGGCGCGGCGCTGCTCACCGTCGGCATCAGCGCGCTCGTGCTCGTCACCACCTGGGGCGGTACGGAGTACGCCTGGGACTCGGCCGTGATCATGGAGCTCATCGGCATCGGCGTCGCCTCGCTGATCGGCTTCCTCTTCGTACAGAAGAAGGCCGCCGAACCGGTCATGCCGCTGCACATCTTCGCCAACCGCAACTTCTCGCTGATGGCCGTGATCGGCTTCATCACCGGCTTCGTGATGTTCGGCGCGATGCTGTTCCTGCCGCTCTTCCAGCAGTCGGTGCAGGGCGCGTCGGCGACCAACTCCGGTCTGCTGCTGCTCCCGATGCTGCTCTCGATGATGGCCGTCTCGATGGTCGCGGGCCGGGTCACCACCGCCACCGGCAAGTACCGGATCTTCCCGATCGCCGGCACCGTCCTGATGCTCACCGGCTTCTACCTGCTCGCACAGATGGACACCGGCACCTCGCGCCTCACCTCCGGCCTCTACATGGCCGTGCTCGGCGCCGGCATGGGCTTCCTGATGCAGATCACCATGCTGGTCGCGCAGAACAGCGTCGAGATGAAGGACATGGGCGTCGCCTCGTCCTCGGCCACGCTCTTCCGCACGCTCGGCTCGTCCTTCGGCGTCGCCATCATGGGCGCGATCTTCAACAACCGGGTCCAGGACGTGATGGACGACCGCGCCGGAGCGCTGGGCGGCAAGGTCACCGAGACGTCGGCCCAGCTGGACGCGGCGAGCCTCGCCAAGCTGCCGGAGGCCGTGCAGGACGCCTACCAGCACGCGGTGTCGTCCGGTACGCACTCGGCGTTCCTGCTGGGCGCCGCCATCAGCGTCGTGGCGCTGGTCGCGTCGTTCTTCGTGAAGGAGATCCCGCTGCGGGGCTCGGGCCCCGAGGACAGGCCGGCCGTGATCGCGGAGTAGCCCGAGCAGGTCCGCGTTCCGATCGCGCAGAGCGGCCCCCGGCAGCGATACGTTGCCGGGGGCAATGCCGCGAAAGGAACAAGGATGACATCACAGGGCAAAGGCGCCGCGGGAGATGTGCGAACGGACGAAGACGCCTACAGCGCCGCCTTCGACCTGTTCCTCGCCGGAACGGACCAGAAGACCCGTACCCAGGAGTACCTCGCCCAAGTGGCCGGTCGACTGGCCACGCGTCGGGTGTTCCTGGACGTGGGCCCGGCCGAAGGCACCATCACCCGGCACATCGGCCGCCTCTTCGAACGTACGGTGTGCATCGAGCCGAGCCGCCCCATGCGCGACGCACTCGCCCATACGTTCCCCGAAGCCCGCGTACTGGCCGAACCGCTGCTCGAGGCGGACCCCGGCGTCACCGTCGACCTGGCCCTGCTCTCCCACGTGCTGTACTACGTCCCCCGCCCGCAGTGGACCGCCGCCGTGCTGCGCGTCATGGGCTGGATCGCCCCGGGCGGCCTGCTCCTGGTGCTCATGGAGAAGTCGGACAGCAGCTGCATGCGCATGGTGCGGCACTTCACCGGCAGCTCTTTCGACCTCCGCGAGCTCGCGGACGAACTCGCCACCGCTCCGCCCGACCTGGTCGGCGACGTCCGGCTGGACACCGTCCCCGCCCGGTACCGCACCCAGGACCTGAACGAGGCCGTCACCGTCGCCGACTTCCACCTCGGCGTCCCCTCGACCGGGCCCGGCGGAGGCACACCACCGAGCCGCGAGGCGCTGGAGGAATACGTACGGGCTCACTTCCACGACCCCGACGGCGGCTACACCATCAGCAACGACCAGCACGCGCTGCGGGTCGAACGCCCGCGGGAGGGCCGGGACGGCGCCTGAGCGGGCCCGGCGGGCGCACACCGCCGATCGGGTGACGCGGCGCGGGCGGAGACCGGGCACGGGTCCTACGGTGAAGGACATGGGACCTGAACTGTGGGCGACCGTGCAGGCGATGCCCGGTGTGCACGAGGCCCCGGAGCTGGAGGCGGCCGGCTGGGACGGGCTCACCTTCGGGGACTCCCAGTGCCTGATGGGAGATCCCTACGTCGCCCTGACCGCGGCGGCCCTGAAGACCAGCCGCATCCGTCTGGGAGTCGGTGTCACCAATCCCTGGACGCGGCACCCCGCCGTGACCGCCGCCGCCGTGATGTCCGCGCACATGGAGTCCGGGCGGCGCGTGGCCCTCGGCATCGGCCGGGGAGACAGCTCCCTCAGCCGGCTGGGCCTGGCCCCCGTCCCTCTCCCGCAGCTCATCTCGTACACCACGGCCGTGCGGACCTACCTCCGAGGCGGCCCGGTGTCCGTGACCACGGCACGCCGTGGGGCGCCCCAGGTCTTCCAGGACCGGCTGGTGCCGCTCCCGGACGACAGCCGTCTCACGTGGCTCGCCCGCGCCCCCGAGGGCGCGGCGCCGGAGGTGTTCCTCGCCGCCTCAGGCCCGCGGACCATCCGGGCCGCGGCCTCGACGGCCGACGTGACGGCCCTGTCCGTGGGGGCCGACCGCGACCGGCTGCGGGAGGCGGCCGACACCGCCCGCGAGACGCGGGCCGACGTGCGGCTGGCCGCTTTCGTCCATGTCGTCGTCGACGACGACATCGACAGGGCCCGCGCCATGGCGACCGACGGCATCGCCCATTTCGCCCGGTTCTCGCACCGCGGCTCGCCGGAACCGAATCAGCGGTTCCTCGACTCCTTCGCCGTCCTGGGACCGGCCGACTACTGCCGGGACCGGCTCCTCGAACTCGCCGACGTCGGGCTCGAACGCTTCCACATCGTCACCGGCTGCTCCGGGGAGTACCGGAAACGCTCGTACCGGGCGTTCATCCGGCAGGTCGCCCCCGCCCTGCGGGAGCACCGCCGCGTCCGGTGATCCGGTGGGACGGGCTCAGAGGTTGTCCGGCAGCTTGAGTACCGGATAGCTCCCCGTGTTCGTCGGCGCGTGCTCCGGCAGCCACAGCACGGCGACCGCGCCCTCGGCCGGCACCTCGGGCGCCGCGCCCGCGGGGCGTACGTTGCGGAAGGTGAGCCGCGCGCCGAGCACCCGCGCCTGGCCCGCAGCGATCGTCAGGCCGAGACCGTGCCCGTGGCCCGCCCGGTCGGCGCTGCCCGTGCGGAAGCGGCTCGGCCCCTCGTCCAGGAGCGCCTCGGGGAAGCCGGGCCCGTGGTCGCGCACGCGGACGACGCGGCCCTCGACGCTGACCTCGATGGGCGGCTTGCCGTGCTTGGTGGCGTTGGCGACGAGGTTGCCGAGGATGCGCTCCAGGCGGCGCGGGTCGGTGGTGACCTCCGACTCGTGCACCACCGTCACCGTCACGTCGGTGGTCAGGACCGCCATGCGCCGGGTCACGAACTGGCCGAGGGTGATGTCCTGGAGCTCGGCCCGCTCGGCGGCGGAGTCCAGGCGCGCCACTTCGAGGACGTCCTCGACGAGCGTACGCATCGCCTGCGCGCGGTCCCTGACCAGCTCGCTCGGCCGGCCCGGCGGCAGCAGCTCGGCGGCCGTGAGCAGCCCGGTCACCGGCGTGCGCAGCTCGTGCGCGATGTCGGCGGTCACCCGGCGCTCGGCCTCCAGGCGCTGCTTGAGCGCGTCGGCCATGGCGTCCACGGCGCTCGCCACGTCGTCGGTCTCGTCCTTCACGACACCGCCGATCGCCTCCCGGACGCTCACGTCCGAGTGCCCCTGCGCGACCTCGCTCGCCGCCGTCGCCGCCTTGCGCAGCCGCCGCGACAGCTGCCCGCCGATCAGCACGCCGAGCGCGCAGCCGCCGAAGACGACCGCGATGGAGCCGATGACGAGGGCCTGGTCGAGGTCCTTCATGACGGTGGCGCTGCGGTCGGTGAAGCGGGAGTGCAGGGAGAGTACGTGCCCGTCGGCGAGCGGCACGGCGGCCCAGATGTCGGGCACGCCGTCGGTCTTCTCCTCGACGAAGGTGGCGCGGCGGCCCTTGAGGACCTTCTGCCGCAGCTCCTCGGGCAGCTCCGGGTCGTCGACCTTGGTGCCGAACTGGAGCGTCTGCCGCTGGGACGCGGAGGAATAGAGGCGCAGGGCGAACTGGATGCGCTCGTCCTGCACGTCGCGCGCGTTGTCGAGCATCGAGACGCGCGCGGCGTTGTGCACGACCAGGCTGAGGGCGATCGCGACGAGCGCGCCGACCAGCGCGATGGCCGCGGCGATCTTCCAGCGGACGCCCGTACGGAACTGCACCCCCGGCCGGAACCGCAGCCCCGACCGGAACCTCTCGCGGACACGCCCGACGGCCCTGCGCCCCCCGTTCATATGCGTCGTCCCCTGAGTGCCGTGAATACCGCGGTGAATACCGAACGTGCCGTGCGTCCGCTGATCGTCGTCACGCCTTGAGCTTGTAACCGAAGCCGCGGACCGTCTCGATGCGGTCCTGGCCGACCTTCGTGCGCAGCCGCTGTACGTGGACGTCGACGACGCGGGTGTCGCCGCCCCAGCCGTAGTCCCACACCCGCTCCAGGAGCTTGTCGCGGGAGAGGACCGTGCCGGGCGCGGACGAGAACTCCAGGAGCAGCCGCATCTCGGTCGGCGTCAGGCCCACGGGCGCGCCGCCCCTGCGTACCTCCATGCCGACCGTGTCGATCTCCAGATCGCCGAAGTTCAGCACCCCGCCGTCCGTCCCGGACCCCTCGTCCTGGCCGGAGGAGGCCGAGCCGTGCCCGCCGGCGTGCCCGAAGCGGCGCAGGACGGCGCGGATGCGGGCGACCAGGACGGCGCCGTCGAACGGCTTGGTCACGTAGTCGTCGGCGCCCGCCTCCAGGCCCAGCACGACGTCGATGGAGTCGGCGCGCGCCGACAGCATGATCACCGGGACCGTGGACTCGTCGCGGATGCGGCGGCACAGCGAGACGCCGTCCAGGCCGGGCACCATCACGTCGAGCAGCGCGATGTCCGGCTGGTCGGCGCGGAACGCCTCCAGGCCCGCGAGCCCGTCCGGCATGGCGGTCACCGCGAAGCCGTCGCGCTCCAGGGCGAGCTGGGTGGCCTCACGGATGACGTCGTCGTCCTCGACGAACAGGACGTGGGTCTGCTCTGCCATCGGATGCTCTCAGTCCTTTTCGCTGCGTCGGTGTGCCGGTGCGTCGGGCGTCGGCCGGTGCGTGTCAGTCCGTGGACGGCGTGGGTTCGCCGTCCACCGCGTTGCCGAAGTCGTTGCGGGTGCGCCCCGACTCCGTGAAGCGATTCGCGGACCAGCGGTACGTGATCACTTCCTCGCCGGAGGGATAGGCCACCGAGTCGCCCGACTCGTACAGCTGCTTCGTCACGACCAGGTCGCCGCGGTCGATCTCCGCGTAGACGGAGGCCGGCTCCTCAGCCTTGAAGACATTCTCGTACCGACCGCCCTCGGCGCGATACACGTAACTGCCGATGCCGACCGCGTCACCGCACGTCAGCACGTTCACGACAACATCGGAGGCGGTTCCTCCGGTCAGGTTCCCGTACGACACGTCGACCGGGTAGGCCTTCCCCACGCACGGCTTCAGATCGCGCTTGATCGCCGGGCTGACCTTCGGGTCCTCCTTGACGAGCCGGACCGCGTCGATCTTCTTCGTCGGCACGGACGCGGAGGCCGATGGGGACGGCGCCGTGGACACCACGGGCTCGCTGCGGGCCGGGCCCTCGTCGCGCGCGCCGGATCCGCCCGTCGAACAGGCGGAGAGCAAAAGGCCGAGGGCGGCGACCGCGGCCGCCGCCGCGCTCACCGCCTGCACGTTTCTTCCGACCCGAGGGCCTAGGCCGCGCAACTCTCCCGCTCCTCACGTTCGAGCGCGCTGGCGACCAGCTCCTCGCGGTCCCGGCTCTCCAGCTCCTGCCGGAGCCGGGCGAGGGCCCGGTGCAGCGTGCTCTTGACCGTTCCGGCCGACATACCGAGGGCGGCGGCCGTCTCCTCTGTGGACATCTGCTCCCAGTGTCGCAGCACGACCACGCTGCGCTGCTTGGGTGCGAGGACCTTCATGATGTCCATCAGCAGCGCGCGGTCCGCGTGCTGCTCGGTGGAGTCTTCCACGCTCGCGTCGGGCAGCTGCTCGGTGGGCACTTCCTCGAGCTTGCGCGCCCGCCACCACTCCGTACGGGTGTTGATCATGACGCGGCGCAGATAGGCGTCCGCGAGCCGCTTGTCGGCTATGCCGTCCCAGCGGCCGTACGTCCGCACGAGCGCGGTCTGCAGCAGGTCCTGGGCGTCCACGGGGTCCGGAACCAGGCGCCGGGCACTGCGCAGCAGGGCATCCTGCCGAGTGCGGACGTACTCTTCGAACTCGAGCACCTCGCCGTGCGCCATACCAAACCGCCTCCGTTCCATCCCCATTGCCGACCGCTGTCCCTGCTCTGCGGTACGGCTATGAAGTTACGGAGGCGTTGTCACGGGGTTGTGCGGAGCAGCCAGCGGCGGACGCACGGCTGTACGTCGGTTGTGTAACAGACGTAAGCCCGGGGTAAATACCTACGTTTCGTAGGGGCCCGGGTGCTCTCCGCCATCGAGTCGTCAGGTCAGTCGTCAGGTCAGCGGAAGCCGGTACCGGCCGCCGGGGAGCGGCTCGACGAGACCGTCCGCGACCAGCCCGTCAAGGGCACGGGCCCGCTGCACGGGCTCGTCCCACACCCGGTCGAGCGCCGACTGAGGCACGGGCGTCACGGCCTCGCGGAGCACGGCGAGCAGCTTGCCCCGCACCTGACGGTCCGTCCCCGCGTACGTCTGACCGCGGCGGGCGGGACCCTCGTGCGCGGGCTTCCCCGCCACGCGCCAGGCGCACTGCGCGGCGATCGGGCACGCCCCGCAGTTCTCGTTCTTCGCCGTGCAGACCAGGGCGCCCAGCTCCATGGAGGCGGCCGCCCAGCGGGACGCGGTGCGCTCGTCCTCGGGCAGCAGGGCGCGGGCGAGCTTGCGCTCGGCGGCGGTCGTCGCGTTCGGCGGGTACTGCACGCCGGTCACGGCCCGTGCGAAGACCCGGCGCACGTTCGTGTCGAGCACGGCATGCCGCTGCCCGTACGCGAACGAGGCGACGGCGGCCGCGGTGTACTCCCCGATGCCGGGCAGCGCGAGCAGCTGCGCGTGCTGCGTGGGTACGTCGCCGTTGTGCCGCTCCGTTATGGCGAGGGCCGCGCCGTGCAGCCGCAGGGCGCGCCGCGGATAGCCGAGCCGCCCCCAGGCGCGCACGGCCTCACCCGGCGGCTCCTTGGCGAGGTCGGCGGGCCGGGGCCAGCGGGCCAGCCACTGCTCGTACACGGGCAGGACGCGGCTGACGGGCGTCTGCTGGAGCATGAACTCGCTGACCATCACGCCCCACGGCCCGGCGTCCGCACGACGCCACGGCAGATCGCGGGCGTGCGTGTCGAACCAGGCGATGACGGGGCTGTGCAGGGCCTCACCCGCGGGCTCGGAAAGACCCGCGGACGCGGCCGCGGACCCGCTGAGGGCACTGTCGGAACTGTTCGGCATGGGCTTCGTGGGCGCAGTCATGGCACACCGATCCTGCCACGCCCACACCGGCCGACGGGACAACCGGGCGGGGGGCAGCGGGAGATTTGTGGGGGTGGACGGCGCACCTGACGATCGGCAGGGGCGCCGGGCCGGGGACGGTCGGTAGCGTCGGGGGAGTGGAGAGACGTACCGGGGACGCGCTGCTGTGGGTGGCGATGGTCATACCCGTCGTGTCGGTCGACCGGCTGGGGCTCAACGAACCCCGGTCCGCCGCGCAGCAGCTCACCGGCCTGGCCGTGCTCGCCGGCGCCGTCGCCGTCTCGCGGGCCCGGCCCCTGCCCGCCTTCCTCCTCTCCGCCGCCCTCGGTCTGCTCACCGCCCCGTCCCTCTTCACCCTCTCCTTCGGCCCGGCCCTCGCCGTCTTCGCCCTGCTCCTCGGCCGCCGCGCCGACCACGCCCGCCCGGCCCTGCTCGCCTTCGCGGCCATCGTCCTCGTCGGCACGGCCAAGATCGCCGCACGTGATGTCGACCCGGTCGTCGAGTGGCTCGTGCTCACGGCGACGGTGCTCTTCGGTGCGGTCTTCCCCTGGCTCGCGGGCCGCTACTGGCGTCAGGGCCGCGAGCTCGCCGCCGCCGGCTGGGCCCGCGCCGACCAGCTGGAGCGCGAGCAGCGCATCGTCGCCGACCGCGCCCGGCTGCGCGAACGGGCCCGCATCGCCCAGGACATGCACGACTCCCTGGGCCACGAGCTGAGCCTGATCGCCGTACGAGCGGGCGCCCTCCAGGTCGCCCCCGACCTGCCCGACCCGCACCGCGCGGCCGCCGCCGACCTCCGCGCGGCCGCCTCGCAGGCCACGGACCGGCTGCACGCCATCATCGGCCTGCTCCGTGAGGAGGGCGACGAACAGGCGCCGCTGGCCCCGGCGGGCGAGAGCGTCGCGGCACTCGTCGCGCGCGCCACGGAGTCGGGCCTGAACATCACCTACGTAGACGACACTTACGCAGGCGACGACTACGTAGACGACGAAAACCGTGACGCCGCGCCGGTGCGCCGCAGCATGACCGACGGCACCGTCCACCGCGTCGTCCAGGAGGCCCTCACCAACGCGGCCAAGCACGCGCCGGGCGCCCCCGTCACCGTCACCGTGGCGCGCGACAGCTCCGCCACGACGACGGTCACCGTCACGAACGGCCGCCCGCCCGAAGGGGGTTCAGCAGCCCCGGGCGATCTCTCCGGAGGCGGCTCCGGCCTCCGCGCCCTCCACGCCCGCGTCACGGACCTGGGCGGCACGCTCGACGCGGGCCCGCACGGCCCCGGCTTCCGAGTCACCGCCCGCCTGCCGGCCGGGAAAGGCGCCCCCGCGCCGCTACCCCCCGCAGGCGGCCGCCTCGCCCACGCCCGGCACCGCACCGCCCTGGCCTTCGGCACCGCCGTCACCACGGGCGTACTGCTCGTCGGCGGCACCTTCGCCTGGTACGCGTACTCCCGCACGCACTCCGTCCTCGACCCCGCCGACTACGCGCGCCTGCGCATCGGCGAGACCCGGGCCGAGGCCGACCGCGTACTGCCGGACCGGACGGTCACCGACCCCCCGCTGGAGCGCGCGCCGACCCCACCGCCCGCGGGCGCCGACTGCGCGTACTACCGGGGGAGCGGCGAACTCTTCACCGCCGTGCCGCACTTCAGGATCTGCTTCGCCGAGAACAACCGCATCGTGGACAAGACCGTCATCCCCACGGCGAGCGAGGCGGACGACAACGAGGAACAGAGGGAGCAGCCGCGGTGAACGAAGAGCGATCGGTGGACCGGACGCAAGACGACATGACACCCGACACCGCCCCTGCGCGGGCCACCTCCACAACCATCCGCGTCCTGCTCGCCGACGACGAGGCCATGATCCGCGCCGGCGTGGGCGCCATCCTCGCCGCCGGCCCGCACATCGAGGTCGTCGCGGAGGCCGGCGACGGGCGCGAGGCCGTCTCCCTCGCGCAGGCCCACCGCCCCGACGTGGCGCTGCTCGACATCCGGATGCCCCGCCTGGACGGCCTCGCCGCGGCCGAGGAGATCGTCCGGACGGTGCCCGGCACCGCGGTGGCGATGCTGACGACGTTCTCCGAGGACGCGTACATCGCCCGCGCCCTGAGCGGCGGTGCCACCGGCTTCCTCCTGAAGTCCGGCGATCCGCACGAACTCATCGCGGGCGTACGGGCGGTGGCGGGCGGCGCCGCGTTCCTCTCGCCCAAGGTGGCCCGGCACGTCATCGACGGCTTCGGCGTCCGGCGCATGGGCCGCGGCGCCACCGCCCGCGCCCGCGTCGGGACCCTCACCCCGCGCGAGCGCGAAGTGCTCGGCCTGGTCGGCGCGGGCCTCTCCAACCCGGAGATCGCGGCCCGCCTGCACCTCGTGGAGGGCACGGTCAAGGCGTACGTGAGCGCGGTCCTCGACCGGCTCGCGGTCAAGAACCGCGTTCAGGCGGCGATCGTCGCGTACGAGGCGGGGCTCGTCCCGGAGCAGACGGACTGAACCCCGCCCGGCGGCGTCAGCGCTGCTGCGTGTCGTCCCGCCGGAACGTCATGGTCGGAGAGTCGTACGCCGCCGGATCGTAAGCCGCCTGTTCCTGAACCGGAGCCGGGGCAGGGGCGGGAACGAAGGCACGGTCGGCCGGATGGCCGGACGGGCGGTCGGAGGCGTACGCATGGCGGCCGGCCCGCGCCGGACCCGGCCCCGCGAACCACTTCACGATCCCCGTGGACGACCCCCGCATCGCGAGAGTGACCCGCGCCACCGGCCGCGTGGTGACCCGTACGAGCACGAACACGATCACCGCGCCGAAGACCAGCCCGACGGCCACGTCGTGCGGATAGTGCACGCCCACGAACACCCGCGAGAACGCCATGAGTACGGCCATCGGCACGGTCAGCGCCGCGATGCGCGGCCAGGCGAGCGCGAGGCCGATGGCGGCGGCGCCCGCGATCGTCGAGTGGTTGCTGGGGAAGGACCAGTCGCCGTGCGGCGGGCACTCGACGAGGGGCTTCAGCGCGCCGGACACCGCCCGGCAGGGCCGCTCCTCGTCGATCACGGACTTGAGCAACTCGCTGCACACGTACGCCACCGCCGTGGCGAGCGGAGCGAGCACCGCGACCGCCAGCGCGCGGGGGTCACCGCGCCTGGCCCGCCACCAGGCGACTATGAAGAGCACCCCGAAGAGCAGCAGCCCGAGCTCCGTCCACACCTCCGCGAGGTGCTGGAACCACGACGGCGTGTCGTGGGCGAAGTCGGTGATGTCGCGGTAGAGATCGTCGGTCATGGTGTCCATGATTACGGACGGTACGGGTGAGGCCGAATCGTCACATCCGGCGATCGTCCCGTCACACCCCTGTCGATGGTCAGGGGTCCCGGGACGGCTCCGGGATGATGATCCGGAAACTTTGTCGTCCAAGGCGGCGGGTGGGGCGGGAGAAGCACCGGATCTCTCGTAAGGTTTGGGCGTGGGATCTCTGCGCAATCCGGTCGGGCCGCTTCCCTCCACCATCTACTGGCGTCGGAGGGCCGTCCTGCTGTCCGTACTCGGCCTTCTGCTGCTGCTCGTCGTGTGGGTCATCACCTCCGGTGGTGGCGGCGACAACAACAACGCGGACGGGCCGGGCGGCAACGGCCCCGCCACGTCGATCACCCCGGGCCCCACCGGTTCCGGGCCCGCGATCAGTGAACACCCGGGCGGGCGGGACGAGTCGGGCGACGGCTCCGGCTCCGGTTCGGGCGGCTCGGGCGGATCTGGCGGCTCCGGTGGTTCGGATGACGGCTCCGGGTCGGCCGGTTCGGGCGGCTCCGGCGGCTCGGAGGGCTCCGGTGGCGGCGGCTCCGACGGCGACGCCAAGGGCGGCGGCGGCTCGGGCGACCGACTCCCGGCCGGTACGCGGCTTCCCAACTGCACCAGTGGCGACGTCAAGTTGAAGGTGCGCAGCGTCCAGAACACGTACGCGATCGACGAGAAGCCGAAGTTCGAGCTGATCGCCGAGAACAGCGGCGGCAAGGCCTGCAAGGTCGATCTCGGCGGCAAGGGAACGGTGCTGACGATCACTCAGGCCGAGGGCGACGACGAGTTCTGGTCCTCGGCCGACTGTCCCGCGGGCAGCGGAAGCCTGCTGCTGCGCGTGCCGGCGGACGGCCGGATCACGCACCCGGTCCAGTGGGACCGCCGCCCCAGCGCCCCGCACTGCGCGACACCTTCGCCGGGCTCGGCGAAGCCGGGCACGTACTTGGTCGAGGCGAAGGCCCCGGGCCTGGGCACGGCCCGCGCTTCGTTCGTCCTGGAGAAGGACTGACCTTCGGCTTCGTGGGGCCGGGCCGGGGAGGGCCTGTCCGGTGGACAGGCCCTAGACGTAACGCTCCAGGATCGACGACTCCGCGAGCCGCGACAGCCCCTCCCGCACGCTGCGCGCCCGCGCCTCGCCGACGCCGTCCACCGTCTGGAGATCGTCCACGCTGGCGGCGAGCAGCTTCTGCAGACCGCCGAAGTGCTCGACGAGCCGGTCGATGATCGCTCCGGGAAGCCGGGGGACCTTGGCGAGGAGCCGGAAGCCGCGCGGGGACACCGCGGAGTCCAGGGCCTCGGGGGAGCCGGTGTACCCCAGGGCGCGGGCCACGGTGGGCAGTTCGAGGAGCTCCGCGTGCGTGAGGGAGTCCAGCTCCGCGAGGGCCTCGTCGACCGTGCGGGAGCGCTTGGCGGTGGGCTCGGGGACGTAGTCCCGGACGACCAGCTCGCGCTCGGGCTCGACACCCGCGATCAACTCGTCGAGCTGGAGGGCGAGGAGGCGCCCGTCCGTGCCGAGCTCGACCACGTACTCGGCGATCTCCGTGGCGATGCGGCGCACCATTTCGAGACGCTGGGCGACGGCGGTGACGTCCCGGACCGTCACCAGGTCCTCGATCTCCAGGGCGGAGAGCGTGCCCGCGACCTCGTCGAGGCGGAGCTTGTACCGCTCCAGGGTGGCGAGCGCCTGGTTCGCGCGGGAGAGGATCGCGGCCGAGTCCTCCAGGACGCGGCGCTGCCCGTCCACGTAGAGCGCGATCAGCCGCATCGACTGGGACACCGACACGACGGGGAAGCCGACCTGCTTGCTCACCCGGTCCGCCGTGCGGTGCCGCGTGCCCGTCTCCTCCGTGGGGATCGTCGGGTCCGGCACCAGCTGCACGCCCGCGCGCAGGATTTTGGTGATGTCCTTGTCGAGGACGATGCCGCCGTCGAGCTTGCACAGCTCGCGCAGCCGCGTCGCGGTGAACTCGACGTCAAGGATGAAGCCGCCCGTGCACATCGACTCGACGGTCTTGTCCCAGCCGAGGACGATCAGGCCGCCGGTGTTGCCCCGGAGGATGCGCTCCAGGCCGTCGCGCAGCGCCTGGCCGGGTGCGACGGCGCTCAGGGAGGCGCGCATCAGCCCATCGGCAGCGGAGCTGCCGCCGGACTTGCCGGGGTTCGCTGCCCGGTCGTTGGCTGCCACTGCACTCCCTCGGTCGCAGGTTGTCCTGGCCTCTGCCGCGCGCTTGCTCTGTACGGAGCGCACGCCTTGCTCCGTACGGAGCGCACGTCGTGCTTCGTACGGATGGGCGAGACCAGGGCAAAGTCTACCGGCGCTCTTCCTCCTCCCGTGGGGCCTCTCGGCGACGGGATCTCGGAAGGACACGGAGAGCGTCCCCCATGTCGGCGACTTCGATGACCTTCATACCGGCGGGGATCCTGCCGGGGTCGGACGGCACGAGGGCGTGGGTGAAGCCGAGCCGGTGCGCCTCGGCCAGTCTGCGCTGGACGCCCGTGACCCTTCTGACCTCGCCCGCCAGGCCCACCTCGCCGATCGCGACCAGGTTCTTCGGCAGCGGGGTGTCGCTGGCGGCGCTGGCCAGGGCGAGGGCGACGGCGAGGTCCGCGGCGGGCTCGGAGAGCTTCACGCCGCCGACCGTCGCGCTGTAGATGTCCCGCTTGCCGAGGGCCGTGATGCGGCCGCGCTGCTCCAGGACGGCGAGCATCATCGAGACGCGGGAGGTCTCCAGGCCGGAGGTGGTGCGCCGGGGGCTGGGGATCTGCGAGTCGACCGTGAGCGCCTGGACCTCGGCGACCAGGGGGCGGCGGCCTTCGAGGGTGACGGTGAGGCAGGTGCCGGGGACGGGCTCGGCGCGGCGGGTGAGGAAGAGGCCGCTGGGGTCGGCGAGGCCGGTGATGCCCTCGTCGTGCAGCTCGAAGCAGCCGACCTCGTCCGTCGTCCCGTACCGGTTCTTGACGCCGCGGACGAGGCGCAGGCGCGCGTGCCGGTCGCCCTCGAACTGCAGGACCACGTCGACGAGATGCTCCAGGAGGCGGGGTCCCGCGATCGCGCCGTCCTTGGTGACGTGGCCGACCAGGAGCGTGGACATGCCGCGCTCCTTGGAGGCGCGGATCAGCGCGCCGGCGACCTCGCGGACCTGCGCCATGCCGCCGGGCGCCCCGTCGATCTCGGGCGAGGCGACGGTCTGGACCGAGTCGAGGACCAGGAGGGAGGGCTTGACCGCGTCCAAGTGCCCGAGGACGGCGGACAGATCGGTCTCCGCCGCCAGATACAGGTGGTCGTCGATCGCGCCGATGCGGTCGGCGCGCAGCCGGACCTGGCTCGCGGACTCCTCACCGGTCACATAGAGCGTGCGGTGCTCCTCGCTGGCCGCCTTCGCGGACACGTCCAGGAGCAGCGTGGACTTGCCGACTCCCGGCTCGCCCGCGAGCAGCACCACGGCGCCGGGGACGAGGCCGCCGCCGAGCACGCGGTCCAGCTCGGGCACGCCGGTGGAGCGGGCGGTGGCCTGGCGGCCGTCGACCTCACCGATCGGTACGGCGGAGGAGGTGACCCGGCCGGGGGCGGTGGTGCGGACCGCGGGCGCGCCGTACTCCTCGACCGTCCCCCAGGCCTGGCACTCCGGGCAGCGGCCGAGCCACTTGGCCGTCTGCCAGCCGCACTCGGTGCAGCGGTAGGACGGCCGGTCCTTGGTGGATTTCGTACGGGCAGCCATGCTCGGAACCGTAGCCGAGGCCACTGACATCGCCGCCCCGGCCGAAGACTCGGGCGGCCCCCGGCCATGGAATGCGGCGTTCCTGTCCCCTTTTGAGGGATCTGTTCACCCGTAAGGGTTAAATGTGGCCTAGAGGGAAGAAGGGACCTGCATCATCCGCCTAACTTCGCACGGGTGATGAGCAGCAGGACGGAAACTCCCACGCACGCAACCGGCGCACACCGGGCGCACCGTGACGCGCGCAAGCGCGTGGTGCCGCGCCCGGCGCCCCGGACCACTCCGCCCGCGCGCTACGAACCGTGTCTGGACGGCCTGTTCACGTACTGCCTGTCCGTGCTCTGCGATCACGACGCGGCGACCGCGGCGCTGGGGGACGTGCTCCACCACGCCGAGCGCCGGGGCACCCGCGGCCCCGAGTCGGACGGCGACCTCAAGCCCTGGCTCTACGCACTCGCGCGCTGGGTCTGCCTGCGCCGACTGGCCGAGGCCAAGCGCAGCCGGGAGGGCCGCCACGCACACGCCGCGGGGCAACCCCCGAAGAAGCCGGCGCAGCCGGCGAACAAGCCGGAGCAGCCCGCGACGAATCCGACGCAGCCCGCGACGAAGCCCACGCACCCGCAGGACACCGAGCAGCAGTCGGAGGAGACCGCCCGGCAGCACCGCCGGGAGCTGGCCCAGCTCGCCTGGCCGGAGGCCGCCGGCACCACCCCCGAGCAGCGCGAGGCCCTCGAACTGGCCGTGCGCCACCAGCTCGCCCCCGCCGAGGTCGCCGCCGTCCTCGGCATGGACCTCACCAAGACCCGCGGCCTGCTCGCCTCCGCCGCCTGCGAGGTGGAGCGCACCCGCGCCGCCCTCGCCGTCGTGGAGACCGGCAGCTGCCCCATCGTGGCCCGCATCACCGGTGACAACCAGCTGCTGCTCGGCACCGCCCTGCGCCGCGAGCTCGTCCGGCACGTCGACGACTGCCCGCGCTGCCGCCGCACCGCGGAGCGCGCCGGGGCCAGTGCCTGGCCGGGCACGGCGGTCAGCCCGGCCGCGCTCCCCGTCGTCGAGGCGCCCCGGGCCGCCCTCCACACGGCGATGGCGCACGTTCCACGCGCGCGTGGCGGCGGCCCGCGCTACGACAGGCGCGGTTTCCCGATGGACCCCAAGGACCACGCCGCCCGCCGCGACCGCCTGCGCGCCCGTGCCGTCACGACGACCGTCGTCGCCACCGTGGTGGCCGCCCCGGTGCTGGCGCTCTGGGCCGCCTACCGGGGAGCGCCGCTCACCGGCGAGGGCGCCGACGGCCGTTCGGTCAGCGCGAGCGAGGGCGGCGGCCCCGGCCACGCACGCGACGACTACGAGAACGCGGGCAACGCGCGCAAGGGCCCCGAACCCCGCTTCACCGCGGGCAGCCGCTCACCCGACGTCTCCGTAGAGGTCATCAGCGGCGGATCCGGGTCCCGCTCGTCGACCGGCCCTGGCCGCCTCACCGTCGAGGCCCAGCCGAGCGGCGACACGACCCTCATCACGCTCACGGCGACCGGAGGTTCACCGGTCCACTGGTCGGCGAGCGAGAGCGCGTCCTGGCTCTACCTGAGCCGTTCGTCCGGGACGCTCGCGCCGGGGGAGTCGGTCACGCTCCAGGTGTACGTCGATCACTCCCGCGAGCCGTCGGGACACTGGAGCGCGCGGGTCTCCATCGCGCCCTCGGGCGCGGTCATCTCGATCGACGGGTACGGGGACGGGCGTCCGCCGACGCGTCCCGGCCCGCGGCCCACGCACCCCCGCCCCTCCGACCCGGGACCGTCCTACCCGGGCCCGTCGGACCCCGGCCCCAGCGACCCGGGCCCGTCCGACCCCGGCCCCACCCCGGTACCGACGGACCCGACACCCACCCCGTCCGACCCCGGCCCGGGCGACTCGTCCCCGCCGCCGGACGACGGCAGCGGCGAACCGGACCCGAGCTGACGCCTAGGGCGTGGGGTCCGCCGGATGGGGTGCAAGGAGCGGCAGTTGCGAGGCCAGCCGCTCCTCGCACAGCTCCACGAGCCGGTCGTACCCCTCCTTGCCCATCAGCTCGATCAGCTCAGGGCGGTAGGAGACGTACACCGGGTCGCCCGCGCCGTGCGCCGACGTCGCCGACGTGCACCACCAGTGCAGATCGTGGCCGCCGGGGCCCCAGCCCCGCCGGTCGTACTCACCGATCGACACCTGGAGGACGCGCGTGTCGTCGGGCCGGTCGATCCACTCGTACGTCCTGCGCACCGGCAGCTGCCAGCAGACGTCCGGCTTCGTCTCCAGCGGCTCGCGGCCCTCCCGCAGCGCCAGGATGTGCAGCGAGCAGCCGGCGCCGCCCGCGAAGCCGGGACGGTTCTGGAAGATGCACGAGCCGTTGTACGGACGGGTCTGGCGGTCGCCGTCCTCGTCCGTGGCGACCCAGCCGGTCTCCCGGCCCACGTCGTGGTGCTGCCAGATGTCGGGCGTGAGCCGGTCGACGTACCCGGCGACCCGCTTCTCGTCGTCATCGTCGGAGAAGTGGGCACCCAGCGTGCAGCAGCCGTCGTCGGCGCGGCCCGCCTGGATGCCCTGACAGCCGCTGCCGAAGATGCAGTTCCAGCGAGAGGTCAGCCATGTCAGATCGCAGCGGAAGAGCTGCTCGTCGTCCGCGGGATCAGGGAACTCCACCCAGGCACGGGCGAAGTCAAGACCCTTCTCGTCCGGCACAGCCTTATCGGACTTCTTGGTCTTCGCCGGCTTCCCGGACTTTCCCACCTTCTCGTTCTTCTCCGGCCTGCCCACCTTCTCGGCCTTCGCCGACTTCGATTTGTCGGCCTTCGTCTTTTTCGTCTTTGGCACGTCTCCAGGGTATGCGGGTGGCCGACCGCCCGAGGCCAGACGATCACCCCGCGCGGCGTAGCGTTCCCTATATGAGACTCGGTGTCCTCGACGTGGGGTCGAACACGGTGCATCTGCTCGTGGTCGACGCCCATCCCGGTGCGCGCCCGCTGCCCGCACACTCGCACAAGGCCGATCTGCGCCTCGCCCAACTCCTCGACCCCGCGGGGGCCATCGGGGCGGACGGCGTCGACCGGCTGGTCGCCGTCGTCCGTGAGGCGATGGAGGCCGCGGAGGACAAGGGCGTGGAGGAAGTGCTGCCGTTCGCCACCTCCGCGGTGCGCGAGGCGAGCAACGCCGACGCGGTCCTCGCCCGGGTCAAGGACGAGACCGACGTCGACCTCCAGGTCCTGTCCGGCGAGGAGGAGGCCAGACTGACCTTCCTGGCCGCCCGGCGCTGGTTCGGCTGGTCCGCGGGCAAGCTGCTCGTCCTCGACATCGGCGGCGGCTCCCTGGAGATCGCGTACGGCATGGACGAGGAGCCGGACGTCGCGACGAGCCTGCCGCTCGGCGCCGGCCGGCTCACCGCCGCCTGGCTGCCGGCCGACCCGCCGGACCCCTCCGACGTGAAGGCGCTGCGGCGCCATGTGCGGGCACAGATCGCCCGCACGGTGGGGGAGTTCACCCGCTTCGGAACGCCCGACCACATCGTGGCGACGTCGAAGACGTTCAAGCAGCTCGCCCGGCTGACGGGGGCCGCACGCTCGGCGGAGGGCCTCTACGTACAGCGGGAGCTGAAGCGGAAGTCCCTGGAGGACTGGGTGCCGCAGCTCGCCGCGATGACCACGCGCGAGCGCGCGGAGCTGCCCGGCGTCTCCGAGGGGCGGGCCGGGCAGCTGCTGGCGGGGGCGCTCGTCGCGGAGGGCGCGATGGACCTCTTCGGGGTCGAGGCGCTGGAGATCTGCCCGTGGGCGCTGCGCGAGGGCGTGATCCTGCGCAGGCTCGACCACCTGCCGCCGTCGTGAGCGGCCGCTGTGGTCCCCGAAGCGGTCGGTATGCCCCCCGAAGCAGTCGGTGTGCCCTCTGACCACGGCGGTACCGGGCCACCTCCCGCCCGCCCGGACGCGGCCCGTACGCTGTCTCTCGTGGCAGAACCAGTGGTGCGCATCCCGGATGCGAAGGTCGCCCTGTCGACGGCCTCGGTCTATCCGGAGTCGACGGCGACGGCCTTCGAGATCGCCGCGCGCCTGGGCTACGACGGCGTCGAGGTCATGGTCTGGACCGACCCGGTCAGCCAGGACATCGAGGCGCTGCGCAGGCTGAGCGACTACCACCAGATCCCCATCCTGGCCGTCCACGCGCCCTGTCTCCTCATCACGCAGCGCGTCTGGTCCACCGACCCCTGGGTCAAGCTGCGGCGCGCGCAGGCCGCCGCCGAGAAGCTGGACGCCTCGACCGTCGTCGTGCACCCGCCCTTCCGCTGGCAGCGGCAGTACGCCCGCGACTTCGTCGACGGAATCTGGCGGATGGCCGACGAGACGGACGTGCGGTTCGCCGTCGAGAACATGTACCCCTGGCGCTACCGCGACCGCGAGATGCTCGCGTACGCCCCCGAATGGGACGTCACCAAGGACGACTACCGCCACTTCACCGTCGACCTCTCGCACACCGCGACCGCCCGCACGGACGCGATGGAGATGGTCGACCGCATGGGCGACCGGCTCGGCCACGTCCACCTCGCCGACGGCAGGGGCTCGGCCAAGGACGAGCACCTCGTCCCCGGCCGCGGCACGCAGCCCTGCGCCGAGCTCCTGGAGCGGCTTGCGGTCAGCGGCTTCGACGGGCACGTGGTCATCGAGGTCAACACGCGGCGCGCGATGTCCAGCGCCGAGCGCGAGGCCGACCTCGCCGAGGCCCTCGCCTTCACCCGGCTGCACCTGGCCTCGGCGGTGAAGGTGCCCCGCTCATGACCCCCGGCGCGCCGTCGGAGGCCACCGCCCCGCGCCGCCGGGGACGCCCGTCCCGTACGCAGTCGGAGAACGGCCCCGCGACCCGCGACCAGATCCTGCGGGCGGCCCGCGAGGAATTCTCCGCGCGCGGGTACGAGAAGACGTCCGTGCGCGGCATCGCCAAGGCCGCCGGGGTCGACCCGGCGCTCGTACACCACTACTTCGGTACGAAGGAGCAGGTTTTCGAGGCCGCCGTCACCGTCGCCTTCGCACCCGCCCTGGAGGCGCCCGCCACGATCGAGGAGGGCCCGCTCGACGGCGTCGGCGAGCGCCTCACCCGCTTCGTCCTCGGCGTCTGGGAGAACCCCGCGACGCGCGCCCCGCTGCTCGCCATCGTGCGCTCCGCGGTGAACAACGAAACGGCCGCCGCGGTCTTCCGCCGCCTCATCGCCACCCAGCTCCTCGAACGCATCGCGCGCCGTCTCGAGCTGCCCGACGCGGAGCTGCGGGCCGAGCTCGCCGCTGCCCAGCTGGTGGGCGTCGCCATGTTGCGGTACGTGATCCAGATCGAGCCGATGGCCTCGGCGGACCTGGAGCGGCTCGTGGCGAGGGTGGCACCGGTGGTGCAGGGACATCTCACGGGGCCGTGAGCGGCCCTTGTGCCTCACGGGGCCGTGAGACGGCCGTCCCGCCATCCGGACACTCTGTCCGGATCCTGGAGCCGCGGCGTACGCTCGAAGGCAGTCTTGACCCTCGTACATCACCATCGCCGAACCCCTGCCATTCCCTGAAGGAGCGAGCGACCATGCCCGAGCTCAGGTCCCGCACAGTCACCCACGGCCGCAACATGGCGGGCGCCCGCGCCCTTATGCGCGCCTCCGGTGTACCCGGGGCCGACATCGGGCGTAAGCCGATCATCGCGGTGGCCAACTCCTTCACGGAGTTCGTGCCCGGCCACACCCACCTGCAGCCGGTCGGCCGCATCGTCTCCGACGCGATCCGCGAGGCCGGCGGCATCCCCCGTGAGTTCAACACCATCGCCGTCGACGACGGCATCGCGATGGGCCACGGCGGAATGCTGTACTCCCTGCCGTCCCGCGACCTGATCGCGGACTCCGTGGAGTACATGGTGGAGGCCCACTGCGCCGACGCCCTGATCTGCATCTCCAACTGCGACAAGATCACCCCCGGCATGCTGATGGCCGCCCTGCGCCTCAACATCCCGACGGTCTTCGTCTCCGGCGGCCCGATGGAGGCCGGCAAGGCCACCCTCGTCGACGGGACGGTCCGCAAGCTGGACCTGGTCAACGCGATCAGCGACGCGGTCGACGAGAGCATCTCGGACGAGGACATCCTCCGTATCGAGGAGAACGCCTGTCCGACCTGCGGCTCCTGTTCCGGCATGTTCACCGCCAACTCGATGAACTGCCTGACCGAGGCCATCGGCCTCTCCCTGCCGGGCAACGGCTCGGTCCTCGCCACGCACACCGCCCGCAAGGCGCTGTACGAGCGGGCAGGCCGGACGGTCGTCGACATCACCAAGCGCTACTACGACGGCGACGACGCCTCCGTCCTGCCGCGCGCCATCGCCACGCACGCCGCCTTCGAGAACGCCATGGCCCTCGACATCGCCATGGGCGGCTCGACGAACACGATCCTGCACCTCCTTGCCGCCGCCCAGGAGGCCGGCGCCGACTACGACCTGTCCGACATCGACGCCGTCTCGCGCCGCGTCCCGTGCCTGGCCAAGGTCGCCCCGAACGTCGCGGGCAGCACGACGTACTACATGGAGGACGTGCACCGCGCCGGCGGCATCCCCGCGCTCCTCGGCGAGCTGTACCGCGGCGGCCTCCTCAACGAGGACGTCCACACCGTCCACTCGCCCTCCATCAAGGAGTGGCTGGACGCCTGGGACATCCGCTCCGGCTCCGCCTCCGAAGAGGCGCGCGAGCTGTGGCACGCGGCGCCCGGCTGCAAGCGCTCCGCCGAGGCCTTCTCGCAGTCCGAGCGCTGGGACACCCTCGACACGGACGCCGCGGGCGGCTGCATCCGCGACGTCGCCCACGCCTACTCCAAGGACGGCGGCCTCGGCGTCCTCAAGGGCAACATCGCCGTCGACGGCTGCGTCGTGAAGACCGCCGGTGTCGACGAGTCGATCTGGACCTTCGAGGGCCCCGCGGTCGTCTGCGACTCGCAGGAAGAGGCCGTCGAGAAGATCCTCAACAAGGCCGTCAAGCCGGGCGACGTGGTCGTCATCCGCTACGAGGGCCCCAAGGGCGGCCCCGGCATGCAGGAGATGCTCTACCCCACCTCCTTCCTGAAGGGTCGCGGCCTCGGCAAGGTCTGCGCCCTGGTCACCGACGGCCGCTTCTCCGGCGGTACGTCGGGTCTGTCGATCGGCCACGCGTCGCCGGAGGCGGCGGCCGGCGGCACGATCGCGCTCGTCGAGGACGGCGACCGCATCCGTATCGACATCCCCGGCCGCTCGATCGAGCTCCTCGTCCCCGAGGAGGAGCTCGCCGCCCGCCGCGAGGCCCTGGGCGGCGTGTACGCGCCCAAGAACCGCGAGCGCAAGGTGTCCGCCGCCCTGCGCGCGTACGCGGCGATGGCGACGAGCGCCGACAAGGGCGCGGTCCGGGACGTGTCGAAGCTCGGCTGATTCCCGGCGGCCGACCCATACGGCCGGATCCCGGAAACCTTTTGCGGCGCGGGCGCGTCCTTGGTGTGGACAACACGCCAGGGGCGGCCCGCGCCGCCGTTTACGGGGGGAGAGCACAGTGAGCGAGAACGTGATGGTGCCGGAAGTGGCCGCCGAGCCGGCCGAGGCCGCCGTCGAGCCGGAAGCGGCCGTCGAGGCCACCGCCGCGAGGACCTACGCGATCGCCGCGGACGTCAACGTCCGGTCCGGCCCCGGCACTTCGTACGGCAAGGTCGGCCGCCTCCGCGCGGGCGCCCGCGTGACCATCGCCTGCCAGAAGCCGGGTGAGACGGTCACGGGTCCGACCGGCACGTCGAACCTGTGGGACCGGATCGGCAGCGGCCGGTACGTCTCGGACACGTACGTCCGCACGGGCAGCGACGGGTACGTGGCGCCGCGCTGCTGAGCCTCGTACGGACCACCGTGAAGCCGCCGGAGTACGGCCGAGGCCCCGGAGCCCGGGAGCTCAGCCGGACTTCGGCGGCTTCGTCGCGTCAAAGGCGAACACCGTGTTCTTCGCGGCCGCCACGACCACCACGCTTCCGGTGACGGTCACGCGCGGGCTGGCGTTCACCTCGCCCGCAAGACCGTCGGCCCGCGGATCCGTCGTCCACAGCGGCTCGCCCCCGCGCGACGACAGCGCGGCGACCCGGCCGCTGGCCGAGCTGAAGTACAGCGCCCCGTCGCCGTCCCCGGCCACCGGCCCGGACAGGCCCTCCACGCTCGTCTGCCGGGACCACTTCTTCTTGCCGGTCGCCGGGTCGAGCGCCGTGACGAGCCCGGTCTGCCCGCTCACGAAGACGGTTCCGTCCGCCATGCCGGGCGTCCCGTCGTACGTCTTCGGGAAGCGGGCGTACGTCACGTCGTGCGAGTCCGGGTCCAGCCGCGACACCCCGTCGTACCCCACCGGCTCGGGCCCTTCCTGACGCGGATGCAGGAGTACGAGGCTGCCGTCCGCGGTACCCAACGGCACGGCGGGCCCCTTGACGGCGACGGCCTTGCCGAGGCTCCCCGAGGCGAGGTCGACGAGGCGCAGGTCGGGGTGGCGCACCTCGCCGGCCGACAGCTCCGCGCGCGGGGCGCACATCGCGTACAGCCGCGCGCCCGCCGGAACCGGCGCGCACTGCGTGCCCGAGGGGAACGGTTCCTGCCAGGCGACCTTCCCGCTGTGCGCCCGCCGTGCCTCGAAGCGCGAGTTGGACGCGTCGACCGTGACGACGGTCGAGCCAACCACCACGGCGTCCCGCGTACGTCCCGTCACGGCCGTCGACTGGGCGCCGGACGGCACCGACCAGAGCTCCCTGCCCTTGTCCGCGTCGACGGCGACCACCTCGGTCTGCGGGCTGCTCGCATCGCCCTCGGCGGCGAAGCGGTAGCCGAGCACCGTGTCGTCGGTGACGCCCACCAGATGCATGCCCTGCGTGGGGACGCCGGGGCTTTTCTCCGTCCACACACGGGAACCGTCGGAGAGCCTGAGCCGGGTCGCGACGACGCCACCGCCCCCGCAGAACAGCGCGTCACCGCGCGCCTCGCAGCGCAACTCGTCCGGAATGTCCGCGCGGCCGCCCGGCACGGCCTTGCGCCACGGCTCGAAGCCGCCCGGCAGCCGCGCCCCGGCAGCCGCGATGTCGCTCCCTCTGGCGCCCCCGCCGCCAGGACCGTCCGAACCGCCCGCCTGCACCACCGCGACCCCGCCGCCGATGGCGGCCACGGCCACGACCGCGGCCAGCACGGGCCGCCAACGACGGCGCAGCCCACGCCCGACGACGGCCCCCGTCTCCTGCCCGGCACCGGACTCGCGGGTCTCGGCGGGCCGGGGAGGTGCGGCGACCGAAGCCGGGGCCGAAGCCGGGACCGGGGCCGGGGTGTCGTCGTCCGTTGGCAGATGGTGCTGCGTGTCCGTCTCGCGCATGCTGCGCGGCCCGTCCGCCGGTCCAGTCGCAGGGCCCAGATCGGACGGCAGATCCCGCAGCCGTACGAGGAGTTCGTCCGCCGAGGGCCGGTCCTCGGGGTCCTTCGCCAGGCACGGCTCGACCACCCGCCGCAGCGCGTCCGGCACCGCGCCGAGCGCCGGCGCCTCATGGACCACCTGGTAGGCCGTCATATAGGGGCTGTCGGCGTCGAAGGGCCCTTGCCCCGTCGCCGCGTAGACGAGCAGCGTGGCCAGCGAGAAGACGTCCGACCGCGGCCCGACCCCGCGCGGCGTCTGCAACTGCTCCGGCGACATGAACGGCGGCGTACCGATCACCCGCCCCGTCATCGTCAGCGTCTGCTGGTCCGCGGCGCGCGAGATGCCGAAGTCGATGACCCGGGGGCCTTCGGGGGAGAGGACCACGTTCGACGGCTTGAGGTCCCGGTGCACGACGCCCGCGCGGTGGATGTCGCGCAGTGCCTCCGTGAGCCCGATGGCCAGCCTGCGCAGCTCGACGCCGCCGATGGGACCCTTCTTGGCGATGTGCTGAGCGAGCGTGTGGCCCTCGATGAACGTGGTGGCCATCCACGGGTGCTCGGCCTCGGGATCGGCGTCGATCACGGCCGCGGTGAAGGCGCCGCTGACCCGGCGGGCCGCCGCCACCTCCTGCCGGAAGCGGATCCGGAACTCCTCGTCGCCCGCGAACTGCTGGTGGATCAGCTTGATCGCGACGGGCCGCCCCGAAGCCGTACGCGCCAGAAAGACGGTCCCCATGCCGCCCGAACCGAGGCGCGCCTCGAGCGGGTACCCGCCGATCTCCTCCGGATCCCCTCCACGGAGCGACATACCCACCGACCTCCCCGTGTTCCGGCTGCGCCCTACGCCACGCACATCACTTACGCTCGCCCAAACTAACCGCCGGGCAGTGCGCCCTGGCAAGGCAGGGGACGAATAGGGCGCGCCTGCACAAGAAAGCCCTCCCCATCGCACTCACACAGAACCCCGGCGAGCCCAACGGTAGATAATCAAACGGTGAGCGAAGCCCCCGGCACCCAAGACCCCTCCAACACAACCGGCACCGAACCGGGCCCCCAGCCCGAGCCGATCCGATTCTTCGGGACGACCTGGGTGGACCACGACGGCGGCTACGGCGCCCGCCGAGCCGGAGTCGCCATCGGCTCACTGGCCGCGGCGGCCGCCGGCTGCTTCGTGCTGCGCTTCGCCTACGAGGGCCTGACCATCGCCAACGTCGGCCAGTTCGTGAACCTCCTCGTCGTCCTCATGTTCGCGATCTGCAGCGCCGTCGCCTTCCGCCGCACCTGGGAGGGGTTCACCCGCCGCCACGACCCGGCATCCCAGGCCTCCGCCCGCGGCCTGATGGCCATCGGCTTCGTCGGCACCCTCCTCGCCCACTTCCTCCGCTCCCTCTCCGAAGCCCCCGGCGAAAAGCTCCACCGCGAGGAATACGAAGCAGCCCGCACCCAGTACGAAAAACGCACCTCCCGCCGCACAGGCAACCCCTCCCGCAAAAACCGCAAGCGCTGATCCCACGGGGGTCGTTACCGACTCCCTGGAGCCGCCACGTCCCGCTCGACACCCACCTCGCCAACCTCGCCACACACTCCGCCTTCCTCGTCCTCCCCGAGAAACGCACCGCCGCCTTCCTCGCGCAGGAGCGCACAGAGCTGCTCAAGCTCTTCCCGGACGCGATCGTCCCTGAGGCCTACGTCGTAGACCTCCTGGTCGCCACCCGCCCCACGCCCGGGCACACCCCCACCTCGCCTTGACGGAGCCGGTCACCGGGAGGAGTATTCATCACATGATGAATAAAAGAAGCCCGGCACCCACACCCCACCCCGAGGCCCCGGGGCCCCACCCGGACAAACACCACCCGCCCCCGGAGAACCCGGCCGTCCTGGCTCAAGCGCTGACCGTCGTCCGAGGCCCCCGCACCGTCCTGCGCGGCCTCGACTTCACCGTGCCCCGAGGCCAGATCACCGGCCTCCTCGGCCCCTCCGGCTGCGGCAAGTCCACGCTCATGCGCGCCGTCGTCGGCACCCAGGCCAGGGTCACCGGCACTCTGGAGGTCCTCGGCCGTCCCGCGGGCGCCCCCGCCCTCCGTTCCCGCGTCGGCTACGTCACCCAGCACCCCTCCGTCTACGACGACCTGACCGTCCGCCAGAACCTCGCCTATTTCGCGGCCGTTCTCGACCCCGGCCGCGGCACCGCCGCCGAACGCCGCCGCGACCACGTCACCCGCGTCCTCGACGACGTCGCCCTCGCCTCACACGCCGACTCCCTGGCAGGCAACCTCTCCGGAGGCCAGCGCAGCCGCGTCTCCCTCGCGGTCGCCCTCCTCGGCGCCCCCGAACTCCTCGTGCTCGACGAGCCGACCGTCGGCCTCGACCCCGTACTCCGCCGCGACCTCTGGAACCTCTTCCACGCCATCGCCGCCGACCGCGGCGCCACACTCCTCGTCTCCTCCCACGTCATGGACGAGGCCGAACGCTGTCACCGCCTCCTCCTCATGCGCGAGGGCGAACTCCTCGCCGACGACACCCCCGACGCCCTGCGCGACCGCACCCACTCCGAGACGGTCGAACAGGCCTTCCTCCACCTGGTCGACGCGGCAGACGCCGACCGCCCGGTCCCGTCCAGGAGCCCCCGATGAGCACCTACCGCACCCTCGCCTCCGCCGCCCGAGTCCTGCGCCAGCTCCGCCACGACCCGCGGTCCATCGCGCTGATGATCCTGGTCCCCTGCCTGATGCTGCTCCTGCTGCGCTACGTGTTCGACGGCAGCCCGCAGACCTTCGACTCCATCGGTGCCTCCCTCCTCGGGATCTTCCCCCTCATCACGATGTTCCTGGTCACCTCCATCGCCACCCTCCGCGAACGCACCTCCGGCACCCTCGAACGTCTCCTCGCCATGCCCCTCGGCAAAGGCGACCTCATCGCCGGTTACGCCCTCGCCTTCGGCGCCCTGGCCGTCGTCCAGTCGACCCTCGCCACCGGCCTCGCCCTGTGGGTGCTCGGCCTGGACGTCACAGGCTCCGCCTGGCTGCTGCTCCTGATCGCCCTGCTCGACGCCCTCCTCGGCACCGCGCTGGGCCTCTTCGTCTCGGCCTTCGCCGCCTCCGAGTTCCAGGCCGTCCAGTTCATGCCGGCGGTGATCTTCCCCCAGCTCCTGCTCTGCGGCCTGTTCGCCCCGCGCGCCAGCATGCAGCCGGTCCTTGAGTGGATCTCCAACGTCCTCCCCATGTCGTATGCCGTCGACGGCATGAACGAAGTCCTCCGCCACCCCGACATCACCGGCGACTTCGTACGCGACGTCGTCATCGTCGCCGGTTGCGCACTCCTCGTCCTCACCCTGGGCGCGGCCACCCTGCGCCGCCGCACCGCCTGACCCCGGTGTTCCGCCCACCGGACACCACCGCTGCTCCCGGCATCCCAATGCGAGGATGGTCGCCGGACGACGCAACCCGGAGGCCACCGTTCATGAGCAGCAACACGAGCCAGAAAGTCGCAGTCCTCGGCACCGGAAAGATCGGTGAAGCCCTGCTCAGCGGCATGATCCGCGGCGGCTGGGCACCGGCCGACCTTCTCGTCACCACCCGCCGCCAGGAACGCGCCGACGAGCTCCGCACCCGCTACGGCGTCACCCCCGTCAGCAACGCCGACGCCGCCAAGCAGGCCGACACCCTGATCCTCGCCTGCAAGCCCCAGGACATGGCCAAGCTGCTCGACGAACTCGCCCCGCACGTCACACCCGACCGCCTGATCATCAGCGCCGCCGCCGGTATCACCACCGCCTTCATCGAAGAACGCCTCGCCGAGTCCACCCCGGTCGTCCGCGTCATGCCCAACACCCCCGTCCTCGTCGACGAAGGCATGTCCGTCATCTCAGCCGGCAGCCACGCCTCCCCCGCGGCCCTCGCCCACGCGGAGGCCGTCTTCGGCGCCGTCGGCAAGACCCTCCGTGTCCCCGAGGCACAGCAGGACGCCTGCACGGCCCTGTCCGGCTCCGGCCCCGCGTACTTCTACTTCCTCGTCGAGGCCATGACCGACGCGGGCATCCTCCTCGGCCTCCCCCGCGACAAAGCCCACGACCTGATCGTCCAGGCGGCGATCGGCGCGTCCGTCATGCTCCGCGACAGCGGCGAACACCCGGTCAAACTCCGCGAAAACGTCACCTCCCCCGCAGGCACGACGATCAACGCCATCCGTGAACTCGAGAACCACGGCGTACGCGCGGCCCTCATCGCGGCCCTCGAAGCGGCCCGCGACCGCAGCCGCGAACTCGCCACCGGCAACAACAGCTGACCCGACGACGCCGGCGCCGCCGCGCGGGCCCCGGCGGCGAGGTGATGACGCGCGGCGCCACGCATCATCACGACTCACCTCCGGCCCACGCGCCTACCGCGCGTCGTTCACCGGCGGCAGCAGCCCGATCGCCCGATAGGCGCCGTCCACCGTCGGCTTGGCCATGCCCCGCGCCCGCTCAGCTCCCCGCCGCAACACCTCCTCCACGTACATCGGATCCGCCACCAGCTCCTTGTGCCGCTCCTGTACGGGCCTGAGCAGCTCCACCACGGCCTCGGCGGTGTCCGCTTTCAGTGCGCCGTACGACTCATATACACCGCTCAAGGCTTCTGGGTTCCCACCCCGGCAAGCCGCGAGGATCTCCAGCAGATTCGAGACCCCCGGCTTGGCAGCGCGGTCGAACGCGACCTCGCTGCCGCTGTCCGTGACGGCCCGCATGATCTTCTTGCGCACCACGTCCGGCTCGTCGAGCAGATAGACGATCCCGGCCCCCGTGTCGTGGGACTTGCCCATCTTCGACGTCGGGTCCTGCAGGTCCATCACCCGCGCCGCCACCTTGGGCGGCGTGGCCCGCGGCACCACGAACGTCTGGCCGTAGCGCTGGTTGAACCGCACCGCCAGGTCCCGAGTCAGCTCGACGTGCTGCGTCTGGTCCTCGCCGACCGGCACCTCGTCGGCGTCGTACGCCAGGATGTCCGCCGCCATCAACACGGGATAGGTGAGCAGCGACAGCCGCACGCTCCCGCCCCGCGCCTGCTCAAGGACCGACTTCTCCTTGTACTGGATCATCCGCCGCATCTCGCCGTCGGACGCGACGCACTCCAATAGATAGGAGAGCCGGGCGTGCTCGTCCACGTGGCTCTGGACGAAGACGGTGGCCCGCTCGGGATCGATCCCCGACGCGAGCAACAGAGACGCCGCCTGCCGACTCAGCCTCCGCACCCGCCCTGGATCGTGCTCCACGGTCAGCGCGTGCAGGTCGACGATGCTGAAAAGGGATTCCGCCCGGTACTGATCGACCTCAGCCCACCGCCGGATGGCTCCCAGGTAGTTGCCCAGGGTCAGGTGCCCCGTCGGCTTGATCCCGCTGAAGATCCTCGTCATCTCTCCGCCTCCTGGTCAGGACCGCCGGCCCGGCGACCGGGCTCCGGGTCCTCCAGGGGGAGAAACGAGAACGGCCGCCGAAGCGGCGGCCGTCGAGTACATGCGTATGTACGGCCGCCGTCAGGCGGCCCACCACAGTTGGGCGTACGCACGTGTAGTCACGTCCGCCAGAGTAGCCCTCCCGAGGCCCGTCGTCCGGAGTTGACACCCCCGGAGCCGCTACGTAGTGTTCTCCGAGTTGCCCGACGTGAGCGTCGACCACATGGTCGGTCCCCGGGCAGCTATTCCGCAAGAACCATTCAAGCGATCGACGTCGTGCGCCCTTCGGGGACTCGCCTTCGGCTCGTTTTCATGCGTATTTGCGAAATGAGGAATCGGCGTTCGAAAGGACGCCCCCGATTAGGTCGGGAGCCGAGATTCCGCTAAAGTCTCACTCGTCGGAACGGCCCAACAGCCGCGAAGGCAACTCCCGCTGACTGGGAGTCAGGCCCGAAAGGATCTGATAGAGTCGGAACCGCCGGAAAGGGAAACGCGAAAGCCGAAAGGCCGGAGCGGGAACCGGAAAGGCACCGAGGAAATCGGACACGAAAGAGTCTGATAGAGTCGGAAACGCAAGAACGAAGAACAAAAAGAAGCACCGAAGGGAAGCGCCCGGAGGAAAGCCCGAGAGGGTGAGTACAAAGGAAGCGTCCGTTCCTTGAGAACTCAACAGCGTGCCAAAAGTCAACGCCAGATATGTTGATAACCCCGTCTCCAGCATCAGCTGGGACGCGGTTCCTTTGAAAAAACACAGCGAGGACGCTGTGAACGGACGGGATTATTCCTCCCGACCGTTCCGCTCTCGTGGTGTAGCACCGGATTACCGGTACACATTCACGGAGAGTTTGATCCTGGCTCAGGACGAACGCTGGCGGCGTGCTTAACACATGCAAGTCGAACGATGAACCACTTCGGTGGGGATTAG